>DASSJM010000057.1:0-158683 GCA_035691205.1 Actinomycetota bacterium | reverse complement strand
CCCTGTGGCGGAGCGGATCCGGTCGGACCGCGGCGGCGCTCGCCTCGCAGCAGCAGGCCAACGGCTACAAGGTCTGGATGCCGTACGACGGGCCCAACGGGCTCCAGGCATACATGGAGGACCTCGCCGCATCCAGCAGCCTCGTCGAGCTCCACACCCTGGGGTTCACGTACGGGTACAACGCGGACGGCGGCGATCCGACGCCGCGCCCGATCTACGCCCTCAAGGTCGAGGAGGACGCGGATTCGGATGCCGATGGGGACGACCCCGCGGTGCTGTACTCGGCGCTCCAGCACGCGCGCGAATGGATCAGCGGCGAGGTCAACCGTCGGCTCCTCGAGTGGTACCTGAAGAAGTACGAGGAGGACGTGCCGCAGATCGTGGACCTGCTCGGGTCCACGGAGCTCTGGTTCGTCCTGGTCGCCAACCCGGACGGGTACCAGTACACGCACGAGCCTCAGGGCGACCGCTTGTGGCGGAAGAACCTGCGCGATAACGATTCGAACGGTGAGGTCAACTCCCTCGATGGAGTCGACCCCAACCGGAACTTCGATGCGCACTGGGGCTATGACGAGGAGGGCTCCGCGTCGATCCCGTCCGACCAGACGTACCGGGGGCCATCCGCGGAGTCCGAGCCGGAGACCCAGGCCATCGTGAGCCTGTACGAGGAGCCGGGCCTCGCTGTGGACTTCGCTTTCCATGTCAACTACCACTCGTTCGGCGAGCTGCTCCTGTACTCGTTCGGGTGGCAGGTGCAGACACCTTCAGCTGACGACCCGATCTTCACGGTGCTTTCGGGCACCGACAAGAAGCCGGCGATCCAGGGATTCAACCCGGGGGTCGGCGCGGACCTGTACATCACCAACGGCGAGACGACCGACTGGGCGCACGCGACCCAAGGGACGCTCGCATGGACGCCCGAGCTGAGCGAGGGGCCGAACGGGGACGGCTTCATCTTCCCCGACAGCAACGGCGCGGTCGAGAACGAGTTCAAGAAGCTGCTGCCGTTCTCGCTGGACGTCGCGCTCTCGGCGGAGGACCCCGACGACCCGGTCTCGCACCAGGGGTTCGAGACCGAGCCGTTCTACCTTGACGTGGCCGACCTCGACCCGCAGAAGGCTCACAACCCGCTGAGCGACTTCTCGTTCGCGTACTCCTACGGCCATCCACAGCCGGTCCAGATCCTCGCCAAGCGCGACCTGAATGACGACGGCGACCTCGACGCGGACGACGACGTCACCGTCCACTGGTCCGTCGACGGCGGGGCACCGCAGACGGCTCCCGCGTCCGAATGGTTGGGCGGCGATCGGTTCGGTGAGGTCGGCGACGAGTACTACCGAGTCGTCGGGGCCGACGTGAGCGGCTTCGACGCCGGGGATCCGGTCGAGGTCTGGTTCGAGGGCGGCGGGCACACCAGCGAATCGTTCACGTTCGAAGCCGTCTCCAACACCGGACACCCGGTGCTGATCCTCGCGGCCGAGGACTACTCGGGCGCGGCCAACTGGCCGGCGTACCCCCTGTCCGGCGCGCCGCACTTCCTCTCGTACTACACGGCGGCGCTCGACGCCCGGGGGACGCCTTACGACATCTACGACGTCGACGCGATGGGACGGGTCGCGCCCGATCACCTCGGCGTGCTGTCCCACTACGACGCGGTGCTCTGGTACACGGGTAACGACTACCTCACCCGCGAGCCGGGACAGGCGCCGGGAACCGGGGCCGCGACCCTCGCCAACTCCGAGATCCTCGAGGTGCGCTCGTACCTCAACGAGGGCGGCAAGCTCCTGTATACGGGTCGACACGCGGGTTGGCAGTACGCGTTCGCGTACCCGTACAACCCGGTGACCACACCTCCGTACTGCGACGAGACGCTCCCGCAGAAGCAGGCGATCGACTGCCTGCTGCTTTCGGACGACTTCCTCCAGTACTACCTCGGCGCGTATCTGTTCATCGAGGACGGCGGCACCGTCGGCGAAACCCCAGCGCCGATCCAGGGGCTCGGGCCGTTCACCGGGTCGAGCTGGACGTTGAACGGCGGGGACAGCGCCGATAACCACTACGCCAACCCGGTTCGCGGGACCACGCAGTCGTTCCTGACGACCAGCAGCCTGTTGCCCGCCCAGTCGCAGTTCATGAGCTCGGCGGTGGCCGAGTGGAGTACCGGCCTGGGCGGGGCCTACGCACCGCACGGCGGCTCGGCAGGCTACGTCTACTCGGACCGCGGCGATATCTCCTATAAGCGCCTCGTGCAGGAGATCGACGTCCCCGCCCTCCCCGGCGACACCACCCTCGAGTTCTGGATCTCCTACGACACCGAGCCCAACTGGGACTTCGTGTTCGTCGAGGCCCGTACGCCGGGTGGGGACGACTACGTCACGCTTCTTGACGGGAACGGACACACGAGCAACAGCACGGCGCTGGATGCCGCCAACGGGAGCTGCCCCGCGGGCTGGTTCGAGCTCCATCCCCACCTCGAGCTCTACCAGGGCGCCGACTGCGGCGGGAGCGACTTCCTCGCCGAGGGCTGGCACGCGGCCTCGGGCCGCTCCGCCGGCTGGGAGCAATGGTCGGTGGATCTCTCGCCATGGGCGGGGCAGGACGTCGAGGTCTCGATCAGCTACGCGAGCGATTGGGCCGTGCAGGGCGTCGGCGCATTCGTGGACGACATCGATGCGCCCGGCACGACCGGTGACGCCACCTTCGATGCGAGCCTCGACGGGTGGACGGTGATGGACGGCACCACGCTCCCGCTGCCGAGCGATCCCAACCCGAACAACTGGTTCCAGACGGGCGACGTGGGCTTCCAGGAGGGAGCGGCCGTCACGATGACGCCCTCGGACGCCGACTTCGTGACCCTGTACTTCGGGTTCGGGTTCGAGGGGATCACCGAGGAGACGGATCGCTTCGCCGTGATGGACCAGGCGATGACCCACCTCGGCGTCTAGACCGACGCCTCGAGAGCGGACCGGCGGCGCCAGCCGCCGGTCCGCGGCGGCGGGGTACGATAACGCGCTGACCGCAGCTGACCTGCGAGAACAGCCCGACACCGTGCCGATCCTCCGCGACTTCGAGCGCCGCCTGGGGAGCCTCGTCGAAGGCTTCTTCGCGACGACGTTCCGCTCCGGCCTGCAGCCGGTCGAGCTCGCGAAGCGACTGATCCGCGAGATGGACGCCAAGCGCACGGTGGGCGTCCGCGAGGTCTGGGCCCCCAACCGCTTCGTCTTCTCACTCTCCGAGCACGACGCCCAACGCTTCGAGCAGGCCGAGCACGCGCTGGTCACCGAGCTCCGGCAGGTGGTGCGCGACGCGGCGGCCGAGCGCGGGTGGGGGCTGGTCGGGCCACCGGAGATCGAGTTCGAGGTGGACGAGGAGCTCGGGAAGGGCCGGTTCGGCTGCGTGGCGTCCTTCGTCGAAGGGGAGGAGGAGCTCGCCCCGCAACCGGCGGGCGACCAGCCGATGCTCGTGCTGTCGGACGGGCAGGTGATCCGGCTCACCAAGCCCGCGCTCACGATCGGACGACTCCCCGAGTGCGACGTGGTCGTGGACGACGCCGGCGCCTCGCGGCGGCATGCACAGCTCCGTCGCGTGGACTCCGGGTACGCGATCACCGACCTCGGCTCCACGAACGGCACCCTGGTCAACGGTCGGACGATCGAGGAGCAGGAGCTCCTCGAGGACGGCGACACGATCACGATCGGCGAGACGGACCTCGGGTTCAGGAGCGCGTGACGTGTCGCCCTTCGCGCTCTCCGTCCTGAAGTACTCGCTGCTGTTCCTGCTCTACCTCTTCGTGTTCCGAGCGATCCGCTCGGTGGTCGTCGACGTCTCCGGCCGGCGACGGGGCTCCACGTCCCAGATGCGCACACCCACCGCGCCCGCCAAGCCATCTCGGGGCGGGAAGCCCCCCACGCAGGTCGTGGTCCACGACGCGGGCGGGGGGAAGCCCCGCACGGTCCGTCTGTCGGGCCAGCTCGACATCGGTCGGGCGGACGGATGTGCGATTCGCCTCGAAGACCACTACGTTTCCCAGGTGCACGCGCGCCTGTACCAGCGCGACGGGGTCTGGCACGTCGAGGATCTCGGGTCGACGAACGGCACCTTCCTGAACGAGGGGACCCTCGCAGGCGCGGCGGTCGTCCGTGTCGGCGACACGGTCCGTGTCGGCAAGACCGTCCTGGAGCTCGGCCGATGAACGTCCGCGTTGGCTCCGCCACGGACATCGGCCAGGTCCGCGAGGGCAACGAGGATTCCTTCCTCCTGCTCGCTCCCCTGTACGCGGTGGCCGACGGCATGGGCGGGCATCGCGGCGGCGAGGTCGCGTCGAGCCTCGCGCTCGAGACCGTCCAACGGTTGTTCGAACGGCAGGAGGGCACCCTCGCACAGCAGGTCACCGAGGCGAACCGGGCCGTGTTCGAGCGGTCGCAGCAGGATCGCTCGGTGGCCGGGATGGGGACCACCCTCACGGCGGCCCTCGTCGAGGGCGATCGCGTCCATCTCGCGCACGTCGGGGACTCGCGCGCCTACCTGTTCCGCGACGGCGAGCTGACCATGCTCACCGAAGACCACACCCTCGTGCACCGGATGGTCATGGAGGGCGAGATCACCGAGGCCGAGGCCGAGACCCATCCCCACCGGAGCATCCTGACCCGCGCGCTCGGCGTCGACATGAACGTCCAGGTCGATGAGCACGATGTCCAGGTCGCCGACGGCGACCGGCTCCTCCTGTGCTCGGACGGGCTGACCGGCATGGTCTCCGACGACCGGATCCGCGAGATCCTGGCCTCCGCGCCCGACCCGCAGGAGGCGGTCGACGCGCTGGTGCGCGTTGCCAATCGCGCGGGCGGCGTCGACAACATCACCGCGGTGCTCCTCGACTTCGCCGGAGAGCCCGAGCGATCGGACACGGGCAACGCGTCCGTGCCACACCAGCCGACCGTGGAACGGCCGATGCCACAGGCCGAGCCCCCGCGCCGATCCGACATCACGGTGGTCGGCGCGCCGATCCCGGAGCCACCACCCAGGGCCGCGGGTCGTTCGCCGGCGAGGACCCCGAGCACCTCGTCGGCCGAGGCCACCTCCCGGCGCGCGCCGGCGCGACCGACACCGCGACCCGAACCGGCCCGCCCCTCGCCGAGGAGGGGCGGGGCGGCCAGGCGATGGGGGGTCGGAGCCGGACTCACCCTGACGGTCGCGGTGCTGGCGATCGTCGGCCTCCGCCTCTACCTGGACTCGCAGTGGTTCGTGGGCGTGTCCAACGGACGGGTGGCCATCTACCGCGGGGTTCCGGCCGAGGTCGCCGGGGTGGGCCTCCACTCGGTGGTCGTCGAGAGCGGCGTCCTCGCCGAGGACGCCCAGGCGCTACCCCTGTACCGCGACCTCGGCGACGGCATCACCGCCGCGGACCGCGACGCGGCGGAGGCGATCGTCGAGCAGATCCGCGACGACGTCGCCAGCGCCGAGCCGGCCGGGCCGTGAGCCGCGCGGCGACCGCCCCGGGGCGAACGCCCATCGGGGCCCAGATCGGGTTCACGGTCCTCGCGCTCGTGCTCTCGCTCGGCGCGTACGTGCTGGCCGGCTACGGCAGGCGCGGCCAGCTCCCGGCGACCTTCGGCGCGTACGCGGCCATCTTCATCGGTGGCTACATCGGGGCGCTCGTCGTGGTCCGTCGGTTCGCGCCGCGCGCCGACCCGGCCCTCTTCCCCACCGCGGGGGTCCTGGTCGGCCTCGGGTTCGCGATGATCTTCCGCCTGTCGGGGGGGCTCGCGGCCGAGCAGGCCACGTGGATCCTCGTCGGGCTGCTCGCCTTCTCGGCGACGCTCATCGTGGTCCGGGACGCCCGGATGCTCGATACGTACACCTACACGATCGGCCTGCTCGGCCTCGTGTTGCTCCTGCTGCCCACGGTCCCCGGCATCGGCCGGACGATCAACGGCGCGCGCCTGTGGGTGCAGATCGGGCCGATCGGGTTCCAGCCGGCCGAGATCGGCAAGGTCCTCATCGTGATCTTCCTCGCGTCGTACCTGAACCAGAAGCGCGAGCTCCTGCGGGTCGCGACCTCCCGGATCGGCCCGCTGCGCCTCCCGCCGGCACGACACCTCGGGCCGGTGCTCCTCGCGTGGGGCGCCTCGCTCGCCATCCTGTTCGTGCAGCGGGACCTCGGCGCCTCGCTCCTGTACTTCGGGATCTTCGTCGTGATGCTGTGGGTGGCGACCGGCCGCGTCGCCTATCTGGTGATCGGGTTCCTGCTCTTCGCGGCCGGCGCCTACCTGGGATGGACGATGTTCGACCACGTCCAGCTGCGGGTGGACGTGTGGCTCCACGCGCTCGACGCCGACAAGGTCTTCGATCTGGGGTACGGACAGCTCGCGCAGGCGCAGTTCGCGATGGCGACCGGCGGGCTGGTCGGCACCGGTCTCGGCCTGGGATCGCCCGGGCTGATCCCGTTCGCGGCGACCGACTTCATCTTCGCGGCGATCGGCGAGGAGCTCGGGCTGCTCGGAACGACGGGGGTCCTCCTCCTGTTCGTCGTGCTCGTCGGGAAGGGCCTGCGGGTGGCGATGCGATCCCGGGACGGGTTCTCCGCGCTCCTCGCGGTCGGGCTCTCCACCCTGATCGCGCTCCAGGCCTTCGTGATCGTGGCCGGCGTGACGAGGACGATCCCCCTCACCGGCGTGACCCTGCCGTTCGTCTCGTACGGCGGCTCCAGCCTCGTGTCGAACTTCATCCTGCTGGCGCTGCTCGTCCGCGTCTCGAGCGGGCCGCTGGCGTCCGGACGCGGGGGCTGAGGTGGAGCGGCAGATCCGGCAGCTGGGCGTGGCGCTCCTCGTGCTCTTCTTCATCCTGTTCGGCACGGTCAACTACATCCAGGTGTTCGCGGCCGACCGCATCGCGAACGACCCGGCCAACGCGAAGCGCCAGCTGATCGCCGAGTACAAGGTGGAGCGCGGCAGCATCCTCGCGGCCGACGGCACGACGGTCCTCGCCTCCAGCCGCCCGAGCGCCGGGGACCTCCGGTTCCAGCGGCGGTACCCGCAGGGCGAACGCTACGCGCACGTCACGGGCTTCTACTCGTTCGTGTTCGGGCGCGCCGAGCTCGAGCAGACCTTCAACGAGTACCTCGCGGGCGATGCCGCCGAGCTCCTCCCCCAGACCCTGACCGACCTGATCCTCGGCCGTCCCAAGCAAGGCGCGACGATCGTCACGACGCTCGTCCCCGAGGTGCAGGAGGCGGCGGAGGCGGCCGCCGCCGCCGAGCCGGGCGACGTCGCGATCGCCGCGATCGATCCGGCCACGGGAGACGTGCTCGCCCTCGTGGCCGAGCCGAGCTACGACCCGAACCCGCTGGCGTCCCAGGACCCGAAGGTCGTGCGCGACACGTGGGCCCAGCTCAACGCCGATCCGGAGAAGCCCCTCGTCTCCCGGGCGAGCGACGAGCTGTTCCCGCCCGGATCGACGTTCAAGCTCGTCACCGCATCGGCGGCCCTGCAGAACGGCTTCGGCCCGGAGAGCACGTGGCCGAACCCCCGCGAGCTCGACCTGCCGCTGACCGACGAAACGCTCGAGAACTTCGGCGGCTCGCACTGCGCGGGGGGCGCGGCGACCATCACGTTGGCCGAGGCGCTCCGCATCTCGTGCAACGTCACGTTCGGCCAGATCGGGTTGGCCCTCGGCGCCGAGGCGCTCGCCGAGCAGGCCCGCCTGTACGGGTTCACGGCGGAGGCGGGCGAGGACCTCGTCCCGTTCGACATCCCGTGGGTCTCCGGGGTGTTCCCCGCCCCCGAGACGTTCGCGCAGCGCGAGCCCGCCGTCGCGCTCTCGGCGATCGGTCAGCAGGACGTCGCCGCGAACCCGTTGCAGATGGCCCTGGTCGCGGCCGCGATCGCCAACGACGGCGTCCTGATGCAGCCGCGCCTCGTGACCGAGGCCCGGGATCCGAGCGGACGCGTGATCGCGACCTTCGACCCCGACGCCTTCTCGACGCCGCTCTCGCCCGCCAACGCCGCGATCCTGACCCAGATGATGGTTGCGGTCGTCGCGAACGGAACCGGGACGGCCGCGCAGATCCCCGGGATCGCCGTCGCCGGCAAGACGGGGACCGCCCAGCACGGCGAGGGCGCCGACCCCCACGCGTGGTTCGTCTCGTTCGCGCCCGCCGAGATCCCGGAGGTCGCCGTCGCGGTGATCGTCCTCGACGGCGGTAGCCTTGGCAGCGAGGCGACGGGCGGGCAGGTGGCCGCCCCGATCGCCAAGGCCGTCATGGAGGCGGCCCTCGGTACCTGATGATGCGTTCGGCACCGCCGAGCGCGCGATGAGGAGGACGAGATCGACGAGCAGGTGACCCTCGGGGGCCGCTATCGGGTCGAGCGCGAGCTCGGCCGAGGCGGGATGGCGAAGGTGTTCCAGGGCACGGACACCGTGCTCGGCCGGGCGGTGGCGATCAAGGTGCTCGCGCCACGGTTCGCGGACGACGAGGGGTTCGTGCAGCGGTTCCGCCGCGAGGCGCAGGCCGCCGCGAGCATCTCGCATCCCAACATCGTCTCGGTCTTCGACACGGGATCGGACGGGGGCGTGCACTACATCGTCATGGAGTACGTCGAGGGTCGGACCCTGGCCGAGTTCCTCGCCGGCGGGGGCAGGATCATGCCGGATCGCGCGACCGCGATCGCGCAGGACGTGTGCCGCGCGCTCGACGCCGCGCACGCGCAGGGCGTGATCCACCGGGACATCAAGCCCGGGAACATCATGCTCGACCCCCGCGGGCGGGTGAAGGTGACCGACTTCGGCATCGCGCGGATCACCACGACGGCCGAGACGGTCGAGCAGACCGCGGCGATCCTCGGCACCGTGTCGTACCTCTCGCCCGAGCAGGCACAGGGGCAGCCGGTCGACGGCCGCTCGGACCTGTACTCGGTCGGGTGCGTGCTGTACGAGATGCTCACCGGCCGGCCGCCGTTCCTCGGCGACACGCCGGTCGCCGTCGCATCCAAGCAGGTGCTCGAGCAGCCGGTCCCGCCGTCGCGGATGAACGGCGACGTGGCTCCCGACCTGGATGCGGTGGTCCTGCGCGCCCTCGCGAAGAATCCGGCCAACCGGTACCAGTCCGCCGAGGAGCTGCGGCGCGACCTCGAGCGCGCCGCCGAGGGAATGCCGGTGGAGGCCACGCCGATCCTCGCCGCGAGCGCCACGCAGGTCCTCGATCGGCCCCAGCAGCCGACGGCGATCCTGCCCCCGCCCGGACCCGAGCGCCGCCGATCGACCTGGGTCCCGGTGACGGTGACCCTCGTGCTCATCGCGCTGCTCGGCGTGCTCCTGTGGTTCCTTGCCGCCAACCTGCTGGGCGACGACGACCAGAACACCTCCGTCCTGATCGAGGTGCCCAGCGTGATCGGCGAGCGCCGCCGCGCGGCGGAGGACCTGCTGCGCGAGGCCGGGCTCGAGGTCGGCGAGGTCACGCAGGTCCCCGCGGCCGACGAGACCCAGGAGCCCGGGACCGTGATCGACCAGGACCCGGCCGCCGGAACCGAGGTCGAGGAGGGGGCGCCGGTCGACCTGACCATCGTCGCGGCCCCCGACGTCGTGGTGGTCCCGCCGCTCGAAGGTCTGTCGCCCGACCAGGTGCAGCTGGCGCTCGACGGCATCGGGCTCGTGGCCGCCTTCGAGGAGGAGCCGAGCGACACGATCCCCGAGGGGTTCGTCACGCGGACCGACCCGCCCTCCGGGAGCGAGGTCGAGCCGGGCTCGACCGTGACGGTGTTCGTCTCGACCGGCGTCGGAACCGTCGCCGTGCCCGAGGTCCGATGCCTGGCCTTCAACTCGGCGTTGAACCGGCTCGACCAGGCCGGGCTGAACGGCGTGATCTCCTCCGACACCGTCGATATCAACCCCTCATGCCCGATCGGCAACAAGGTCGCCGCCCAAGATCCCGCGGCCGGCACCGAGGTCGAGCCCGGGTCGACCGTGACGCTGTTCGCCGGCGAGGAACCTCCGCCACCGACGGGGCCGACCGCACCGACGGGACCGACGGGCGTCACGTGAGCCTCTGGTTCGTTCGCGAGGACTTCACCGACGAGGAACGCGCCCGGCTCGCGCCGCACTTCACCAACCTCGAGGGCCCGGTCTTCGCCCTCACGAACCTGCCCGAGGTGGTGAAGGGCGCGCTCTTCGCCCGGTACTCGCGCACCGCGAAGTCCCTCCGCCGGCTGTTCCTGGACGAGTTCGCCGAGCAGATCGAGGTGGGCGCGGTGCCGGGACTGGAAGGGGTCAAGGTCGAGAAGGCCGAGCAGCTGTACGAGCGCGTGTTCTTCGAGTACGGGGACGACTCGGTCGCGCAGCTCGGCGGCGTCCACCTCGCGTGCGAGCAGGCGTCCCAGTTGCTCGCCAAGGCGATCGAGTGGGGGCGCCTGGCCGCCTACCTCGAGCAGTCCACGCGCTACATGCGGTACGACGACAAGCCCGGCGGACGGTGGCGCCTCACGGTGCCGCCCGAGATCGAGGGCAGCCCCGCCGAGCAGGCGTACCTCGCGTTCGCCGACCGGACGTTCGAGACGTACGGGCGGATGTTCCAACCCCTGTACGAGCGTTTCGCGTCCATGTTCCCGAAGGACCCCGCCGACTCCGACTTCCTGTACCGCTCGACGATCACCGCGAAGACCTGCGACACGCTCCGGGTGCTCCTGCCCGCCGGCACCCGCTCCAACCTCGGTGTGTACGCGACCGGTCAGTCCTACGAGCAGATGCTGCTGCGGATGCGTGCTCACCCGTTGGCCGAGGTCCGCGAGTACGCCGACCTGATGCTGGTCGAGCTCCGGAAGGTGATCCCCGCGTTCCTCAAGCGCGTCGATCTGGCGGATCGAGGGATCGTGTGGTCCCGGTACCTATCCGACACGCGCGCGGCAACGGCCGAGGTCACCGCGAGGTACACCGAGGGCGTGGAGCCGGGTGCGCGTGACATCGTGACGCTGACCGACTTCGACCCGCTCGGCGAGGAGAAGGTGATCGCGGCGGCCCTGTACGCCGGCTCGGTCCTGCCCGACGACCGCCTGCAGTCCCTCGCGCACACGATGAGCGCCGCCGAGCGCGAGGCCGTCCTGAAGGCCTACGTCGGCGAGCGCGACAACCGGCGCCACAAGCCCGGCCGCGCGTTCGAGCGCACGGGCTACCGCTTCGACGTCCTGTGCGACTACGGCGCGTTCCGGGACCTGCAGCGGCACCGGCCACTCACGCTCGAGTGGCAGACGCTCACGCCCACCCACGGCTACGAGACGCCGGAGGTCATCGCCGACGCCGGGATGACCGACCGGTGGGACCGCGTGATGGCGGACTCGGCCACGACGTGGGGAGTCCTCGACGCGCACGCGGGCCGCGAGGTCGCACAGGCGGCGGTCGCGATGGCGTACCGGATCCGGTTCGTCATGCAGATGAGCGCTCGCGAGGCCATGCACCTGATCGAGCTCCGCTCCTCGCCGCAGGGCCATCCCACGTACCGGCGCGTGGCCCAGGCGATGCACGACCTGATCGACAAGACCGCGGGCCATCGCGCGATCGCCCAGACGATGCGGTACGTCGACTACAGCGACGTGGACCTCGAGCGCCTGGAGGCCGAGCGCCGGGCCGAGGTCAAGCGGCGCGCCACGCAGCGCTGACCTAGTCGGTGCCTTCCTCCCACGTCATGCCGGCCCAGGGGTCGTAGTCGACCTCGAGCGGTTCCTGGGGTGGCCGGAGCTCCGTCGGGACGTGCTGGAGGTTCACGCGGATCCGCGTCCACGTTCGGTGCCGGCCGCGCATCGAGTCGACGAGGACATCGTGCGGCTCCAGGTAGGGCACGACGTCGCGGTGACGGGCCTTCCAGCGCTCGAGCCCCTCGCGCGCCTCGTCCTCGGTCTCGGCCCGGGCGATCTCGACCAGCGGCTTCGTGCTCCTGCGCCGTCCCGTTGGCGTTGGCCCGCCGGCGTCCTTGCGCCGTTTCGAGGGCTGCACGCGCGGCGGCTCGCCCTCGGCCTTCGGGAAGTGCGGGGGCCAGGGCGCGTCGCCGATCCCCTCCCGCTCGTCCCGATCGGCCAGTTCCAGGAGCGGCTCGAGGCCGAACGCCGCGTCGTCGATCGCCGCGCCCGGATCGCCGAGATCCCGGAGCCGAGGGGGGACGGTCGCGAACGTGAGATCCGCGGGCTCGACGTCGGCGACCTCGTCCCACTCGAGCGGCGTCGAGACGCGGGCATCGGGCACCGGACGGATCGAGTACGCGCTCGCGACGGTGCGATCGCGCGCGTTCTGGTTGTAGTCGACGAACACGCCGTGGCGCTCCTCCTTCCACCACGCGCTCGTCGCCTTGTCCGGGATCCGACGCTCGATCTCGCGTGCGAGCGCGAGGCCCGCCCGGCGGACCTCGGGGAAGGTCCATCGCGGCTCGATCCGCACGTTGACGTGGATCCCGCGCTTGCCGCTCGTCTTGGGGAAGCCGCGGTAGCCGTGATCCTCGAGCACCTCGCGTGCGACGAGCGCGACCCGGCGCACGTCGTCCCATGGGACGCCGGGGATCGGGTCGAGGTCGATCCGGAGCTCGTCGGGATGGTCGACGTCCGACGCACGGACCGGCCACGGGTTGATGTCCACGCACCCGAGCGTCGCGTGCCACGCGAGGTGCGCCTCGTCCGCGATCACCGGCATCGTGGCCGTGCGGCCGCTCGGGAACGTGATGAGCGCGGTCTGCACCCACTCGGGGGCTCCCTTGGGGAGGCGCTTCTGGTAGAAGTCCTCGGCCTCGATCCCGTCGGGGAACCGGTGCAGGATCGACGGACGGTCCCGGCATCCGTGCAGCGCCGCCGGACCCATCTCGACGAAGAACCCCACGACGTCCAGCTTCGTCACCCCGAGCGCTGGGAACAGCACCTTGTCGGGGTTCGTCACCCGGATCTCGCGACCCGCGACCTCGACGACCTCGGCCTTCGTGGGAGCCATCGCCGTAGCATCCTCCCCGAAGCCCCTCGTGCCCAACCCTTCCCGGCCTCCGCCGCTTCCGGTACCCTGACGAGCCCATGGACCGTGAGACCACGTTCCTGCTGGCCCTGGGCCTGCTGATCGCCGCCGCAGCCGTGGTGTCCGCGAGCGGCTGGATCCTGTTCGTCCGCGACCGGCGCGCCAGCCGCGCCGCTCTGTCCCCCCATCACGAGGCCGCCGAGGAGCACTAGTGCTCGAGCTCCTCGACCTCCGGGAGCGGAGGGAGCGGCTCGAGCCCCGGCGCCTCGAGATCGACCCTCACGTCTCCGAAACCGTTCGCGACATCGTTCGGCGCGTCCGCGACGAGGGCGACGACGCCCTGCTGGACCTCGCGCTCCGTTTCGACGGCGCGGACCTGCGGGACAGCGGACTCGTGGTCTCCCCCGATGAGTTCGCCGCGGCGATCGAGGAGATCCCGCGTGAGCTGCGACGCGCGCTCGACGGGCTGATCGATCGCGTCGCCGACCTGCACCGCCGACAGGTCCCGCTCGAGTGGTGGGACGAGCGGGACGGCGTCCGGTTCGGCGAACGCATCCGGCCGGTCCGCGCGGCCGGTTGCTACGTGCCGGGAGGGCGCGCGGTGTACCCGTCGTCGGTCGCGATGACGGTGACGCCCGCCTTCGTCGCCGGCGTCGAGGAGATCGTCGTGACGACGCCCCCACGCTCCGACGGCTCGATCCATCCCGAGGTGCTGTACGCGGCCACGCAGTCGGGCGCCACCCGCGTCGTGAAGACCGGGGGCGCCCAGGCGATCGCCGCGCTCGCCTTCGGCACGGCGTCCGTGCCGGCGGTCGACACCGTCGTGGGTCCGGGCAACGCCTACGTGACCGAGGCCAAGCGACAGCTGAACGGCGTGATCGGCATCGACGGGTTGGCCGGACCGACCGAGCTCGTGATCGTCGCCGACGCCACCGCCGAGCCGGCGTTCCTCGCGGCGGACCTCGTGGCGCAGGCCGAGCACGATCCGGAGGCCGAGACGACGCTCGTGTCGACCGACCCCGCGGTCATCGAGGCGGTCCGCTCGGGCCTCGATGCCGAGGTCCTGCGGGCCGGCCGACGAGAGGTCGTCGACGCGGCGCTCGCCAACGCCCGCGCGGTCCTGGTCGCAGACCTCGAGCACGCGCTCGAGGTCGTCGACGGCCTCGCCCCCGAGCACCTGCAGGTCGTGCTCGAAGACTCGCGATCGTTCGCTCTCCGCGTCCGCAACGCCGGAGCCGTGTTCCTGGACAACGCGACGCCCGTGCCGTTCGGGGACTACGGCGTGGCCTCCAACCACGTCCTGCCCACCGGCGGCACCGCCCGGTTCGCGAGCGGCCTTCGGACGACCGACTTCCTGAAGGTCTCCTCCGTCGTGGAGATCGAGCCCGGGTCCGCTCGATCGCTCGCGCGCGAGGTGGCCCAGATCGCTCGCAGCGAGGGGCTCGTCGGCCACGCCCGCGCCGTCGAGATCCGCGCCGAGCGCGAGGAGCACAGGTCGTGAGCACCGCCGTCCCGCGACCGGGCCTTCGCGCCGTGGAGCCCTACGCGGCCCCGCAGCTCGACGTCGCGGCGCGCCTCAACACGAACGAGTGCCCGTACCCCTTGCCGGACGCGTTCCGCCAGGAGCTCGCCCGAGCGATCGGCGGCCTCGCGCTGAACCGCTACCCCGAGCGAGAGGCCGACGTGCTCCGAGAGCGCCTCGCCGAGCTGCACGGCCGGCCCTTCGAGGGCACCTGGGTGGCGAACGGCTCGAACGAGGTTCTGCAGCACCTGCTCCTCGCCTACGGCGGCCCCGGCCGGCGAGCGGTGACGTTCGAGCCCACCTACGCGCTGCACTCGCGCATCGCCTGGGTGACCAGCACGGAGGTCGTCCGCCGGCAGATCGACCAGCCGTGGGTGCTCGAGGCCTGGGACCTCGAGGGTGCGGGGACCGCCGGCGCGGACATCGTGTTCGTCTGCTCGCCCAACAACCCGACCGGCAACGTCCAGCCCGTCGAGGTCATCGAGCGGCTCGCCGAGCGCACCGACGCTCTCGTGATCGTGGACGAGGCGTACGGGGAGTTCGGCGGGACCACCGCGATCGGGCTCCTCGATCGCCATCCGAACCTGGCGATCGTGCGGACGTTCTCGAAGGCCTTCGCGCTCGCGGGCGCGCGGATCGGGTACTGCTTCGCGGCACCCGAGGTCGTCGAGGACCTCCGCCGCGTCCGCCTGCCCTACCACGTCTCCGCGCTCACGCAGGCGGCGGGGCTCGTCGCGCTGGACCACCGCGACGACGCCCTGGCGATCCTGGACGCGGTGCGCGAGCAACGCGATCGGATCGCCGCCGCCTTGCCGGAGCTCGGAGCCGAGGCGTTCCCGTCCCAGGCGAACTTCGTCCTGTTCCGCCCACCGCGGCCCGCGGACGAGGTCTGGCGGGGGCTCCTCGATCGCGGGGTCCTGATCCGCGACTTCTCGAAGCTCGTCCCCGGCTGCCTGCGCGTCACCGCCGGCACGCCGGAGGAGGTCGACCGGTTCCTGTCCGCCCTCGAGGAGGTCCTGGCATGACGCGCACGTCCACGGTCGAGCGCACCACCAAGGAGACGCGCATCCGCGTCGAGCTGTCCCTCGACGGCGCCGGGACGGCGAGCGCCGACACCGGCCTGCCGTTCTTCGACCACATGCTGCAGCAGCTGGGGACGCATGCGGGGTTCGACCTCGCCCTGATCGCGGAGGGCGACCTGGAGGTCGACGCCCACCACACCGTCGAGGACGTGGGGCTCGCGCTCGGGCAGGCGCTGCGCGAGGCACTCGGAGACAAGCGGGGGATCCGACGGTTCGCCTCGATCACGGTGCCGCTGGACGAGGCGGCGGTCGAGGTCGCCCTCGACCTCTCGGGACGCCCTTTCGTCGTGCATGAGGTCGACGTGCCCGCCGAGACGATCGGCACGTACGACACGGGCCTGACCGAGGACTTCGTGCGCGCGTTCGCCACCGCGGCCGAGATCACGCTGCACGTTCGCCTGAAGGCCGGTCGATCCCCGCATCACATCGTCGAGGCCGAGTTCAAGGGGCTCGCCAAGTGCCTGCAGGACGCCGTACGCGTGATCGGCAGCGACGTGCCTTCGACCAAGGGGACGCTGTGACGATCGCGGTCCTCGACTACGGCATGGGCAACCTGCGGAGCGTCGCGCGGGCGATCGAGCACGTGGGCGGCTCCGCGACGGTGACCGCGGACGCCGACACGGCGCTCGGCGCCATTGGGCTCGTCGTCCCCGGCGTCGGGCACTTCGGCGCGTGCATGGCCAACCTTCGCGAGCGTGGGCTCGACGCCGTCGTGAAGGAGTTCGCGTCGAGCGGCCGCCCCGTCTTCGGCGTGTGCGTCGGGATGCAGATCCTCCTCGGAGGCAGCGAGGAGGCGACCGACGTCCCGGGGCTCGGCCTCCTCGAGGGCGTCTCGCGCCGGCTCCCCGAGGACGTGAAGGTCCCGCACATGGGGTGGAACGAGGTGGAGTGGCTCGCCGAGCACGCGTACGTGCGGGCGACGCCGAGCGGTACGCGCTTCTACTTCGTTCACTCGTACGCGCCGGACGTGGTGGCATCGACGATCGGCATCGCCGAGCACGGGCGTCCGTTCGCGGCGGCGATCGCCCGAGACAACGTCTTCGCCACGCAGTTCCACCCCGAGAAGTCCGGCGGACCCGGGCTCGCGCTGTATCGAGCGTTCGTGGGAGAGGTGACGCCGTGATCGTGATCCCCGCGATCGACCTCCGGGGCGGCCGCGTCGTGCGGCTGTTCCGCGGGGACTTCAGGCACCAGACGTCCTACGAGGACGATCCGGTCGAGGTCGCGCGGCGCTTCGAGGCGGAGGGCGCACGCCGGCTCCACGTCGTCGACCTGGACGCGGCCGCCGACGAGGGGTCCAACCGCGACGTCGTGCGCGAGATCTGCCGGACCGTCGCGATCCCCGTCCAGCTCGGGGGGGGGATCCGAACGCTCGACGCGCTCGAGCGCGCGCTCGAGGACGGCGCGGCCCGGGCGATCCTCGGGACCGCCGCGGCGCTGGATGCGGGGTTCGTGGCCGAGGCCGTCGAGCGCGCCGGCGACCGTGCGGTGGTCGGCGTCGACGTCCGCGACGGCCACGTCATGACCCATGCCTGGCGCGAGGAAGGTCCGCGCCTGGAGGACGCGATCGCCGCGCTCACCGGCGCGGGCGCGACCCGCTTCATCGTGACCTCGATCGCGCGCGACGGCACGATGGACGGGCCCGACCTCCCTCTGTACGAGCGCGTCGTGCAGCTCACCGACGTCCCGGTGATCGCGAGTGGCGGCGTCCGCGTCGCCGAGGACGTGTGGGCCCTGAGAGATCTGGGCCTCGAGGCATGCGTGGTCGGCAAGGCCATGTACAGCGGGACGCTCCGCCTGCGCGAGGTGGTGCGGGGGTGAGCCTCGCCAAGCGTGTCATGCCGTGCCTGGACGTCGCCGCCGGCCGGGTGGTGAAGGGGACCCGGTTCGTGGACCTCGTCGACGCCGGGGATCCGGTCGAGCTCGCCGCGCGGTACGACACGGAGGGTGCGGATGAGCTCGTGTTCCTCGACATCACCGCCACGCTCGAGGGCCGGGAGGCCACGCTCGACGTGATCGGCCGCACCGCCGACCAGGTCTTCATCCCGCTCACCGTCGGAGGAGGCGTCCGGCGCGAGGATGACGTCAGGGCGCTGCTGCGAGCCGGCGCCGACAAGGTGGCGGTCAACAGCGCCGCGGTGCGCGAGCCCGGGCTCCTCGAGCGATGCGCCGAGCGGTTCGGCACGCAGTGCATGGTGATCGCGATCGATGCCAAGCGGCGCGGGGACATCGGCTGGGAGGTCTTCGTCGACGCCGGTCGGACCCCGACGGGCCGCGACGCGGTCGAGTGGGCGGTCGAGGCGACCCAGCGCCGGGGTGCCGGGGAGGTGCTCCTCACCTCGATGGACCGCGACGGCACCGGCGCTGGCTACGACCTGGAGCTCCTCCGGGCGGTCGGGGACGCAGTGCGGGTTCCGGTCGTCGCGAGCGGCGGTGCCGGGAGGCTCGAGCACTTCGCCGAGGCCCTCGTCGAGGGTGGCGCCGATGCCGTCCTCGCCGCCTCACGCTTCCACTTCGAGCAGATCACGATCGCCGATGTGAAGGCGCACCTCGCGTCGCGCGACATCGCGGTGCGGGCGGCGTGATGGAGACCGTCGGGCTCGACGGCCTGACCTTCGACGATCGCGGGCTCGTACCCGTGGTCGTGCAGGACGTCGCGGATGGCGAGGTGCTCATGGTCGCCTGGGCCAACCGCGAGGCGCTCGAGCGCACCCTGGCGGAGGGGCGCATGGTCTACTGGAGCCGCTCGCGTCAGGAGCTGTGGCGCAAGGGCGACACCAGCGGTCACACGCAGCACTGGGAGGAGCTGCGGGTGGACTGCGACGGCGACGTGCTCCTCGCGCGGGTGCACCAGGAGGGTCCCGCGTGCCACACGGGCGAGCGGACCTGCTTCCATCGGAGGCTCTAGATGCTGAGACTCGTGATCCCGAAGGGCTCCCTCGAGCAGCAGACGCTGCGGCTGTTCGAGGATGCCGACCTGCGCGTTCGCCGCGGCTCGGACCGCGACTACCACGGCACGATCGACGACGAGCGGATCGAACGCGTCTCGCTGCTGCGCCCGCAGGAGATCCCCTCGTACGTGCAGGACGGACTGTTCGACCTCGGCATCACCGGCCAGGACTGGATCGCCGAGACCGGCGCGGACGTCGAGGTGCTCACGACGCTCTCGTACGCGAAGAGCGGCACGGGCCACGGCACGAAGGTCGTGCTCGCCGTGCCCAGCGACCACCCGGCCGGCAGCGCGAAGCAGATGCCGGCGGGATCGCGGATCTCGACCGAGTTCGAGCGGCTGACGAGGAGCTACTTCGAGGATCTCGGCATCGACGTCCACGTGGTGTGGTCCTTCGGCGCGACCGAGGCCAAGGTCCCCGAGATCGTCGACGCGATCGTCGATATCACCGAGACCGGCAGCACCCTCCGCGCTCACGGCATGAAGATCATCGAGACCCTGATGACATCGGAGCCGGTGCTCGTGGCCAACCGCGAGGCCGCGGCCGACCCCTCGAGGCGCCGCGCGATGGACGACGTCACCACGCTCCTGCTCGGCGCGCTCGCCGCCGAAGGCCGGGTCCTGATCAAGCTGAACGTCGCCGAGGCCGACCTCGCGAAGGTGCTCGAGGTGGTCCCGTCGATGAAGTCGCCCACCGTCTCACCGCTGCAGGAGGGTGGGTTCGCGATCGAGACCGTCGTGGACAAATCGCAGGTGAACCGGCTGATCCCCGAGCTCAAGGCCCGGGGCGCCTCCGACATCCTCGAGCTGCCGATCTCGAAGATCGTCCCCTGAATCCTCGTCGAGCGCGGAGGGCGGCTGACTAGTCGCGGTCGACGGCCCGCTTCAGCTGCGCCTTCGTCATACGCGACCGGCCCCTGATGCCCTTCCTGCGCGCTTCCTCGTAGAGCTGCTCCTTCGTCCTGCCGCCGGGGCCTCGGTGCGAGCGTAGGCCGCCGCGGCGCCCCGACGAGATGTCCTCGGTCGACGTGCGACTGGCGGTCTCGGTCTCACCGGCCCGCGCTCGCTCCTTGTTCACGGTGCGAGCCGCGATCTCCTCGGCGGTCTCCTCGCTCCGGCCGCTGCGCTTCAGGCCGGCCTTGATGTGCTCGTACTGACGCTCACGCTTGGCGCTCCATGCCTCCTGCGGCACCTGGATCACGCTCCTTCCTTGGGCTCGACGACACCGGCCACGTCCGACCCCGACCCGGCCGCGGCCTCAGGTCCAACCGCTCCGAACCCTGACCGGCTCGCGCCTGCGCCCGCGCGGATCGGGGGTGGCGCGTCCGGGTGATCTGGCTCCGGCATCGGGATCGGGGGGGCGGGCGTCGGCCCGGGATCCGGGATCGGTCGCGGCTCGGGGGCCGGGTGAGGCTCGGGGTCTGGCCGAGGTCCCGGATCCGGTTGAGGTTCCGGCTCGGGCTGGGGTTCAGGCGCAGGCTGGGGGGACGGCGGTCGTTCCGCATCCTCGGGCGCCGACCCACCCGCGCTCATCGACGGCGTCGCCGCCCTAGGCATCGGCCAGGCCCGCCATGATGTTGCTCGCGGCCTGCTCGACCGACTGGCCGCCAGCGGCCACGGCCCCTCGCTGGAGATCCTCGTACGTGATGTTGTCCGGTTCGCCGTGATGGTGCGGCTCGCCGCATCCACATGACAGGCACATCGCGACCCTCCTTCGTCCGTCTGCGCTTCGGGTTCCCCTCCGGCCCGGGTCCGAAACGCCCCAGCCCGTCTGAACGCGGCGTGTGGATCGGCGTGGTTCGGGGGATGTAGGCGTCATGGTCGAGCACACGAACCCGACCCGGTGTCCGATCTGCGGACGCGGCGAGCTCGTGGACGTCGCGTTCGACGCGGGGACCGGCGAGGCGGGGAGCCCTCCCAGACAGCTCGCCGACTCGAGCGAGATCGACGTCTACCGCTGTGGGCACGAGGTCGTCCGATCCTCGCTCGATCGGGCGGACGACACGCTGGACGTGGAGCGACGGAGCTCGGAGGAGACCGCTCAACCCTCCCCGGACCGATCGGCCTCGGCCGGCGGCGACGGATCTCGGCAGCCTGGTTTCGAGCCGCCGCCAGGGGGTAGGACGCGCTCGCGGGACCCCTGACGAAGGAGGATGTGGATGGACTCCCCCCTCTCGATGCTCAGCTCCGAGCGTGACCAGCGGCTGCATCTGAGCGGCACCCGGATCGACAGCCGCCGGAACGATCCCAAGACCTACTCGGACGGACGTGTCTGTGAAGCGCGGGACTGCCGCACGATCCTGTCTCGCTACAACGGACAGAGCAGGTGTTGGCAGCACCAGGTCGTGCGTCCCTACCTCCTGCGGGGAGGGCGCCGACCCTCCGAGGTCGAGGTCCTGCGCGACCTCGCGGCGCTCGGCACCTGAGCGTTCCGCCCGTCCCCCCCACAGCCCTTCCCTGCGGAGCGGGACGACAACCGAAGGCCCGGCTCGGTCATCCGAGCCGGGCCTTCGGCCATCTGCGCCGCGTCCGCGTCAGAAGACCCGGTAGCGTTGGACCGTCCTCGGGCCGTCAAGCGCCTCCGTGTCGTCGAGGTCCTGAACATTCTCGACGACGACGGGCCTGCGCTCGAGCTCGGAGTCGCCTTGGTGGGCGGGAGAGGCCTCGGCGAGATGGGCGTTCGCCGGCTTCGTGACGGCTCCGCCGATCGCCCCGCCGAGGGTGCACGCGATCAGGCTTCCGAGCATCGCCCAGAACGTGGCCCACAGCTCGCTACCGACGCCACCGATGGGAACGGCGGTGTCCGCGAGCTGCTCGACGCCGCCGACGTCGAGCACCCGCATGATCGCGGGGACGCCCACGACGAGCGTGAGGACCAGGATCATGGCCCAGATCGCCATCCCGTTGAAGGAACCGGCGCCGGCTCCACGGACACCCGAGAGCCAGCCGGCAAGCAGGCCCCCTACGAACAGGCACGCGACCGCCGAGACGCCGACGAACCACTCCAGGTTGGCCCGGACCTCCGCGAGCTCGGAGCCGTAGGCGAGGGCGAACCACAGGGTGGACAGCAGAGCGAGCAGCCCCATCCCGAGCACGGTCCCCGCGAAGACGGCTCCCCAACGGATCTTCTGGGGGCTGGCCGCTGGCGCGACCGGCCATCCGTCGTGGACCGGGCGGGTCGTTGCGTACGACATCTGTGACCTCCTTTCGGTCGTCGAAGAGGCACCTACCCGCCCAGGCCCCTCTCCATGCATACGCGCTCGCGGTGCCGACGCGAGATGCCGCGGACGCTGCGCGTGTGACGACGGGGATCGGTGGGTATGCGCACGGCACGTGCAACGACGAGGCAGCGACGGAAGGAGATGAAGATGGAACCGTGGGTCTGGGTCATCATCGGGGTGGGAGCGGTCCTGCTCCTCCTGCTCTTGTTCCGATCCCGCACGAGCGGTCATCGACGGACGGTCATCGTCCGCCGCGATCCCGGCCGCAGACGTCGCTGGATCTAGTTCGGACCCGGACGGGCCGGCACCTCGCCGGCCCGTCCGGGCTGCGACATCTGTGCCCCATCGCCGGCGAACGTGTAGACGGCGTACCCCTGCCGGATCACGCTCTGCGCGACGTTGCGGACGTGCACCCCACCCGGCGTAACGCCGTGCTCCACCCCGCGGTGTGCGTGGCCGTGGATCGCCAGATCTGCGCCGGCCCGATCGATCGCCTCGGCGAGCAGGAAGCTGCCGAGGAACGGGAAGATCTCGGGCGGCTCACCCTGGAGGGTCTCCCGCACCGGCGAGTAGTGCATCAGGCCCACTCGGACCGGCGTCCGCAGCGATGCGAGAGCGCCCTCGAGCGCGTCGGCGCGCTCCTTCGCGTGGCGGACGAACGCCTTCATCTCTGGCTCGCCGAACTCGGTTCCGTTGGCCCCGGCGAAGCCGCCCCCGAAGCCCTTGACCCCTGCGATGCCGACCGTGCCGCTCGGCGTACCCACCTCCACGGCGTCCCCCTCCAGAACGGCGACGCCGACCTCACGCAGCATGTCCGCGATCCGTTCGGGCTGGTCACCGTGATGGTCGTGGTTGCCGAGCACCGCGACCACCTGGACCCGGAGGCCCTGGAGCTCGGCACACAGGACCTCGGCCTCCGAGGGCTCCCCGGACTTCGTGAGGTCCCCCGCCAGCAGGAGCAGGTCCGCTCGATCCGGCACGCTCGCCAGGTGCTCACGGAGCGCTCCGGCGGAATCCGACCCAACATGCACGTCGCCGACCGCGGCGATCCGGATCACGTGAGGCGCTCCTCGTGGTCCGTCTCCGGATACCGGGCGACCGTCGTGCGGTTCTCCACCGGGAGGTCGCAGACCTCGCGCACGACGTCCTCGACGGCGGAACGGCGCTCCTCGGTGGGCACCACGCCGGTCACGTGGACGCGGCCAGCGACGATGCTGACCTGGAGCTCGGGCTCGTTCACGCGCTGATCCTGCGCGAGCGCCTCCTGGACGCGCGCCACGACGTACTCGCTCTGATCGGCGCTCACGCGCGACGCCCCGATCCCACGGCCTCCTGCAACGCCTCGATCGGTTCGAGCGGGACGAGCAGATCCACCGACGACGCGTAGAGGAGCAGGCTGAGGATCCGCCGCGCGCCATGTTGCCGCGCCCGGAACACGAGGTAGTCCCAGTCCAGATCCGCGTGACCGACGATCGCGAGCGCGTCGTACCAGTACCGAGGCGTGTCCTCGGCGGCGGCGATCGCCTTCATCACCACCAGATCCTCCGGCGGCGCCACCGGCACCCAGCGTCCGCGGAACGGCATGTCCTCCGCTCTCACGAGCATCTGCTCGTCGAGGTAGATGTCGCGCGACGATCGGAAGATCACGTCCACCAGCACGCCGTCCTTGAAGGCCTTGCTGAGCCAGTGCACGTCCACCGTCCTCGTATCGAAGCCGTGGGCGTCCAGGGCCTGGACGGCTCGAGGTGCCGACTCCGGCCGCACGAACAGGTCGATGTCGCGCGTGGAGCGGTCGCGCCCATACACCGCCGACCCGATCCCCCCGATCAGCAGGAAGGGGATGTCGGCGGCACGCATCGCGGCCATCGCGTCGTCCAGCACGGTCAGGAACAGATCGCCGTCGTCCGCCTCCGTGATCTCGGTCGGCTCCGAAACCGTCTCGGGAACGAGCATCTCCGGCTCCTCTCGATGGGGGTTGGCTCTACCCGCCCGTCGTCGTGCGCAAACGGCCCGCGCGAGGGGCCCGAGCCCCGTTTGGACGTCGCCCCGCTGGGTACCTGCCTCCCGAGACCGCACCCGGTCATGAGGAGGCCCGATGGACGCCCTGCAGATGCTGAAGAGGGACCACGCCAAGGTGAAGGAGATGCTTGCCGACCTCGAGACAACCACCGAGCGCGCCGTGAAGACGCGCACGGACGGGCTCGCGACGCTGAAGCAGGAGCTCACGGTGCACGAGCTGATCGAGGAGGAGATCTTCTACCCGGCGATGAAGGACTCCGCCGAGGCCAAGGAGATCGTGCTCGAGGCCTACGAGGAGCACGACGTCGTGGACGCGATCCTCGGCGAGCTGGAGCGAACGCCCGTCCAGGACGAGACCTGGAAGGCGAAGTTCACGGTGATGAAGGAGAACCTCGAGCACCACATCGACGAGGAAGAGGGCGAGATGTTCGACCAGGCCCGCGAGCTGTTCGGCAAGCAGGAGCTGACCGAGCTCGGGGCGCGGATGCAGGTGCGTAAGGAGAAGGCGTTGGCGGAGATGGGCGTCCTGCCCAGCAAGAAGTCTGCCTGACTCCGCAGCCCGTCGCACCGCCGCCCGACCCGGCTGGAGATCGTCAGCCGAGGTCGGGGCCATGGTGGAGAGGAGGGTCGGATGCACATCGGTGAGATCACGGAGGTCGGGACGATCGAGCCCCTCGTCATACCTCGTGTCGTGTCCGATGGCGATGGCGATGAGCCGGCATCGCCGGCGGATGTCCCGACCGAGGCGCCCGAACGCGTAGGTGTCGGATGACCAGGCAGGGGTGGCCGGCTCCCGACGCGGCAACCCCACTGGTCGGATACCGGGAGTGGTGCTTGCGGGGGCTCGAGGACCCCGTCCCCGAGCTTCACTCCCTGTTCCACGCGACGGGCTGGCCGAGCGACGGCCGCCCCACCGCCGCCGCCTGTCTCCGGCCCGCCACGTGGCTGCTCTGGCCTCGGTCGGATCGCCGACACGCCGGGGTACCTGATGCATCCTGCGAGTGCGGGATCCACGCCTACCTGCGTCCCGACTTCGCGTCCTTCAACGGCGTCCGGGAGCCGAAGGTCCGGGGCGTCGTCCTCGGGTGGGGTCGCTACGTGCTGGGCACGGTCGGATGGCGCGCGGAGTTCGCGAGCGTCGCCGCGCTCCTGGCCGACGATGCGTACGCCCCCGCCCTGGACCTCCTCGCGGTCTCCCAAGGGATCCCTCTGGTCACGGACCTTCGCGACGTTCGGCTCGCCATGATCGAGCACGCCGCCTGACCCCCTGGGACCGGAACGTCGGAACGGCGCCCCCGATCGGGAGCGCCGTTCCGTCCGTGCAGGAGGTGCCTCTTCGGTCGTCAGTCGTCGTCGACGGCCTTCTTCACGCTCTCCTTGCCGCGCTCGACGGCGTCCTTCACGTTCCCCAGGGCCTGCTTCGCATCGCCCTTGGCCTGGTCCTTACGGCCCTCGGCCTCCATCTGCTCGTCGTCGGTCAGGTCGCCGACGGCTTCCTTGACCCGGCCCTTGGTCTCGTCCCAACGGCCCTCGTTGCGGTCCTCCGTTCCGTTCCCCATCTCGTCCTCCTCCTCGGCCTCGGTCGGATCGGTCTCGGCGGGCCGGTCGAGGCCCGTCGCCGATCGCGTCAGGCTCGGAGGTACCCGAGCGTGAGCGGACGCAAACGCCCGGTCCGACCCCGGATCGAGGGGCTACTTCCCGTTCCCGTCTCGGACCCGCCGGGATAGCGGCAACGCGAACCACGTCCAGGCGAGGAGCCCGACCATGGCGCCGGCGATCGCCAGCGCGTCGGCGAGGCCGAAGACCAGGTCGGCGATCAGGAACACCGCACCACCGATGGACAGCGCCAGGAACGCGATCCCCGCGATGGTGAAGCGGTTCGCGGTCCGGAGCATCCGCTCCTTGTCGCCCTGGCGGAAGCGGATGCGGTGGTAGGAGGTCGGCGCCATCAGCAGCGCGGTCGCCACCGCGGTCCCGATGAACGTGCCGAAGTACGCCGCCTCCTGCATCTGGGTCAGGTCGCCGAAACGTCCGCTGAACGGCACCGTGAGCAGGAAGGCGAACAGGACCTGGACACCGGGGAGCGCGACCCGCAGCTCGTTCAGGAGCTCGATGAGCTCCCGGTTCCGGCGCTGCCGATCGTCCTCCTCGCCGCTCTGCTCGGCCCCCTCTTCGTCCTGGCTGATGCCCGGAGCCGTCCCCGAGGTTCGAGGACGAGCAAGGTTTCCGTCGCTCCGCATGGATCCGCGCCCTTCCATGCGCATCCACCTTCCCGTTCCGGACCGGGGGCAAACCGTTTCGCCCTCGCGACCACGGGTATCCCATCTGGGGACGCGATGACTTCGAGATCGAGGAGGACGAGATGTCGACCCTGGTGCGCCACGTCATGGCCGAAGCGCCGAAGAGCCTGGGACCGGAGCGCAGCGCCTGCGATGCGGCCGGGATGATGGCCCAGCACGACATCGGTTCGGTGCCCGTGGTCGAGGATGGCGAGCTCGCCGGGATCGTGACCGACCGGGACCTCGCCGTACGGGTCCTCGCCAAACGACGCGATCCGGACACCGTCATCCTCGACGAGATCCTCACCCGGGCTCCGGCGACGATCGGACCGGACGCCAAGCTCTCGGAGGCGCGATCCTTGATGGCGAAGGAGCGGGTGCGGCGCCTGCCGGTCGTCAAGGACGGGCGACTGGTCGGGATGCTCTCGATCGGCGACGTCGCCTTGGCCGAGGCCTCGAAGCGAGAGGTGGGCGAGGCTCTCGAGGAGGTCTCTCGCTCGCCGAGCACGATGCAGCGCAACGACGGGCCCGACGTCGGCACGCCTGATCGCGTTCGCGATGCCTCCTGACCCGTGAACGCTCGACGGGAAGGTGGGCGATGAACCTCGCACCCATGCTCGCGGCCTCGCCCGTGGTCGGCGGCACGGATCACGGGCTCCGAGCTCGCACGCTCGAGACGTTGTTGGAGTGCGCCGCGACCTGCGCGATCTGTGCGGAGGCGTGCCTCGCGGAAGAACACGTCGGCGCGCTTCGAACGAGCATCGAGACGGATCGGTCCTGCGCCGACCTGTGCTTCGCGGCGGCGCGTGCCCTCGCCGGGTCGGCCGATCCCGAGGCGCAGCGAGCGCTGCTCCAGGCGTCCTTGCAGGCCTGCGTCGAGTGCGAGCGAGCGTGCGACCGTCACGCGTATCGGATGCGGCACTGCGCCCTGTGCGCAGAGGCGTGCCGCAGGTGCGCGGACGCCTGCCGGCGGATGCTGGAGCGGATCGACCAGGCGACGTTCGCGGGGCCACCCGTTTGGCCGCCGCCCTCCGGGGTAAGGCCCTTCCGGAGCCGCACCGAAGGCGGCAGGGAGGTTCACCATGACGCACAACGTGGAGAACGACTACCACTCGCACCCGGCGCCGGCCGAGCCGGACTCGGGGCTCGCGGGGTTCGCGGCGATCAAGTACACCGCGATCGTCGTGATCGTGCTCGCGATCCTGGCCTTCCTGGCCTGGTACGTGATCCCGCGCTTCTAGGACGGGACGACGAGGAGGAGATGAGATGACGATGCTTGCCACGATGTCGATGCTTGCCGCGACCGGCGGCGCCGCGACGCTGCTATGGATCTTGGCCGCGATCCTGGTGATCGCCGGGATCGTGACCCTGCTTCGAGGCGGCGTTCTCGCGGGCGTGGTCCTGATCATCGTGGGCCTGTTGGTTGGGCCCGGCGGGGTCAGCCTGTTCGCCTGACGCGACACGCAGCATGGACGGAGGGCCGCTCATCGGGGTTCGTTCCCCGCGGGCGGCCCTTCGTCGTCCCCCGCCTCCTCGCCCAAGGCATCCCGCAGCCGCTGCAAGGTCTGCGACAAGATCCGGCTGACGTGCATCTGCGAGACGCCGACCTCCCGCGCGATCTCGGACTGCGTCAGACCGCGGAAGAACCGCAGGTACAGGACCCTCCGTTCGCGTGGCGGAAGCTCGCCGAGCGCCGGGGCAACGGAGGCCCACGATTCCAGGAGCTCCAGCGACGGGTCCTCGGACCCGAGCACGTCGATCGGCGCGGCGTCGCCCTCTCCGACCGGTGTGTCCAGGGAGGCGGTGGAGTAGGCCTGCGACGCCTCCATCGCGTCGAGGATCTCTTCCGTCGAGGCTTCACACCGAGCGGCGATCTCTTCGATCGTCGGCGACCGCCCGAGCTCCTGCGAGAGCTCCGGGAGGACCGCGTTCATCCGCAGCGCCACCTCCTGGAGCCTACGCGGCACCCTGATCGCCCATCCCTTGTCTCGGAAGTGACGCTTGAGCTCGCCCACGATCGTGACCGTGGCGAAGGTCGAGAACTGGACGTCGCGATCGGCATCGAACCGATCGATCGCGTTCAGCAGACCCAGGCTCGCCACCTGGGTGAGGTCGTCGATCGACTCCCCTCGTCCGGCGAAGCGCCTCGCGAGGTACTCGGCGAGCGGAAGGAACATCTCGACGAGCCGGTCGCGTGCCGCGGGATCGTCCGGCAGGCGTTCGAACAGCTCACGCTCGGCCTCGCGATCGGCCGACCGGGACGGGGTCGACGCATCGCTCATCCCGTCGGCGCCGGACCGTGGATCCGCTTGACGAGCCGGAGCGCAGCTCCGCCCGGCTGCGCTTCCGTCCGCACGTCGTCGACGAGCGCGGAGAGCACCGTCCACCCGACGGTCCGTTCCATCCCGGGCGCGGGCCATCCCACGACATCGACGTCCGACCGCACCACGATCTCCAGCCGGTCGGGCAGCGTCTCGACCTCCAGGGTGATCGTCGTCGCCGGGGCGCGGATCGCCAGCAGCATCGCGCTCGCCTCGTCCACCGCGAGCCGAAGGTCGTCCACGGCGTCGTACGGCAGCGGGGCCCTCGCAGCGACCGACGAGCCGACGGCCCGGAGCACATGCAGGTACTCCGCCCGGGCGGGGCCCGAGACGATCACCACGTCGCGTTCGGTCTGGCTGGACACGAGGTCCACCTATACTAGGTCGCGGTCCCGGACGAGCCTACGGACACCGGACCGTGTCCTCGGAGGATCAGGTTGGAGCTGTCGCTCGACACCAGCAGGCGAGGGTCGTGGTCGGTGGTCACGATCGCGGGAGAGCTCGACCTCCACTCGTCCCCGCAGCTCCGCGATCGCGTCCTCGGGCTCGTCAACGACGGGGTGGATCGCGTGGCCCTCGACATGAGCGGGGTCGGCTTCATGGACTCGAGCACGCTCGGCGTCCTCGTCACCTGCCTCAAGCGCCTGCGCGAACGTGACGGCGCGCTGGTCCTCGTCTCCGTCCCGGCCTCGCCGATGAAGGTGCTCACCCTCACCGGCTTGGATCGCGTCTTCGAGGTCGTCGGGTCGATCGACGAGCTGCCGACGAGCTAGCCGAGATGGCCACCCCACCCGTAGAAGTGCTGCGGATCCACATCCCCGCCTCACCCGCACACCTGCGCGATGCTCGCGCGTTCATCGGCGCCGTCGCGCGTCACGTGCGGTGTCCGGACGAGACCGTCGAAGACCTCCGCCTGCTGGCCAGCGAGGCCTGCGCGCAGGCATTCGACGAGGGGATCGCCCCAGCCGGCATCGACCTGCGAGCCGGGTTGGAGAGCGCTGCCCTGGTGGTCGAGATCGAGCCGGCGGCCCGGTTCGCCGACACGGCGATCGGCGATCCGCTCGACGCATCCTCCGGCGAACGTCGTTGGGCGCTGCTCACGGCGCTGTTCCCGGACCTCGAACGGGCCGAGGTGGACGGGTCGACGGTCCTGCGGGTCCGCGTCCCGGGCGAGGGCCCGGCATCGGCGTAGGTCCTCTATCCTGGGCGGACGGCGGACGCCCCCGCGCGATCGGAGATCGGAGGGTCGAGACCCCCCAATGACCGACGAGCGACCACTCCCGGAGAGCCCCCGACTGGAGGGGCGCGAGGTCGACGACCTCGTCCACCTGCTCACCGAACGCGACGCGCGGGAGCGGGTCTTCGAGTCGTTCCCCGATGCCGTCCTGCTCACCGATGCGGAGGGGATCGTCCGCGATGCCAACCGGGCGGCCCTCAGCCTGCTCGGCCGGCCCGCGGAGGCCGTCCTCGGGCGTCCGATCTCCGAGTCCGTGATCGAGGAACCCGGTCGTGAGGACAGGCCCTCCCGGCTGACCCGGGCGGGGATGTGGCAGGGACCGGCGGCGATCCTCCGATCGGACGGCACCCGGGCGAGCGTGCACGCGCGCTCGATGGTGCTGGCGGGACCCGACGAGCCGATGCACCTGCTCGTGCTGAACGAACCACCCCGCGGCCCGCTCGCGGGCACGCTGACCGGGGCCGAGGATCGGCTGTCCGCGATCGTCGACTCCGCGATGGACGCCATCGTCTCGATCGATGCGGCCCAGCGGATCGTGGTGTTCAACGCGGCTGCGGAGCGGCTGTTCGGCTGCTCGGCGGCCGAAGCGATCGGCCAGCCGCTCGAGCGCTTCATCCCCGAACGCGTCCGTGAGACGCATCGTCGCCACGTGGACGCGTTCGCGACCATCGGCGACACGCGGCGCCAGATGGGCGCGACCCTCGGCAGGCTGACGGCCCGCCGAGCCGACGGTGAGGAGTTCCCCATCGAGGCCACGATCTCGACCGTGCAGGGAAGGGACGGGCCGGTCCTCACCGCGATCGTGCGGGACGTGACCGGGTCCCGTCGCACCGACCGGGAACGCGACCGCCTCGTCGCACAAGAGCGGTTGACCCGCGCCGAAGCGAGCCGCGTCGAGGAGCGGGCCCGCCGTCTGCGGACGATCACCGACTCGGCCCTGACCCACCTCTCGCTGGACGACCTGTTCGCCGAGTTGCTCGGCCGGCTGAGCGAGCTGCTCGGCACGGACGCCGCCACGGTCCTGCTGATGGACCGGGGATCGAACTCCCTCCGGGTCCGGGCCACGCATGGCCTCGAGCGCACCCTCGACGAGTGGGAGGACGTGCCGTTCGGCATGGGCGTCGCCGGCACGATCGCGGCGCAAGCCAGGCCGCTGGTGATCGGCGATCTGCGGCGGGTGCCGGCGGTCGGCTCGTTCCTCCGGCAGCGACTGCGCTCCCTGGCCGGCGTGCCGATCGTCCACGAGGACCGGGTGACGGGCGTCCTGCACGTGGGAACGGTGAGCCCCCGCCGGTTCGACGAGGAGGACCTGTCGCTGCTCGAGATCGTCGCTTCTCGCCTGGCGCCGGCTATCGAGAACGCCCGCCTGCACGAGGCCGAGCGCGAGGCGCGGCTGGCCGCCGAGGCGGACGCCGCGCGACTGCGCTTGAGCCAGTCGCTCGTCGAGGCACTGAGCGGCATCCTGTCGCTCGAGGAGGTGGCGCGACGGATCCTCGATCACATCGTCCCCGAGCTCGGCGCCCTCGCCGGCAGCGTCGCGATCGCCGGCGAGGGGCCGGAGGAGATCCGCATCCTCGCCTCGACGGGTTATCCGCAACAGACGCAGCAGCAACCGGACGACGATCCACCGCCGGAGGTCGCGGTGCTGATCGCGGAAGCGATCCGAGACGCATCGCCCTCGTTCATCTCCTCCCTCCCCGAACGGGATGCGGCGTATCCCGCGCTCGCCGGTCTGGCCTCGGTGGGCGGATCGTGGGTCGCGCTGCCCCTGATGGTCGACGGCGCGGCGCGCGGCGCGCTGACCCTGAGCTTCCCCGGCTCCCGGAGCTTCGATGATCCCGATCGGCGGCTGATGACCATGCTGGCCCATCAGTGCTCGCAGGCCCTGGACCGCTCGACGATCTACGAGCGCGAGCGCCAGATGCGGGCCGACGTGGAGGCGACCGGCCGCCGGCTCTCGCTGCTGCAGTCGCTGACGGCGGCGTTCTCGGAGGCGCTCACCGGCGATCGGATCGCCCGGATCGTCGTCACGAAGGCGACCGCCGCGATCGGCGCGGACTCGGGGGTCCTGCTCCTCCTCGACGAGGATGGTGCGTCCCTCGAGATCCGCAGCGCGTTCGGGTACCCGGATGAGGCCCTGGCGGGCTGGGAGCGGTTCCCCGTCAACCTCGCCACGCCCGCCGGGGATGCGGTCAGCGAGGGCCGACTCGTGGTGATCTCGTCCCCCGAGGAGATGGTGGAGCGCTACCCGTTGATGGCGTCGTCGGTCACGGGGAGACCCATGGGCCCGACTGCGGTGGTCCCGATCCTGGTGGGTGAGCGGGCGCTCGGGGTCGTCTCCTTCAGCTTCCCGCCGCACCACGTGCTCGGACCGTCCGACCACGGGCTACTGTCCGCGCTCGGCAGCCACGCGGGCCAGGCTCTGGAGAGGGCTCGGCTCTTCGAGACCGAGCTCGTGGCACGTCGCGAAGCCGAGCAGGAGCGTTCGCGCACCGAGCACCTGCAGGCGGTGACCGAGGCCCTCATCGACCTGGAGAGCCCGGCCGCCGTCCTCGACGTCCTCGTGGATCAGAGCCTGGTCGCCCTCGGCGCGGTGGGAGCGTTGGTCGTCCGGGCCACGGGGGACCGGGGCCTCGAGCTCGCCGCCGCGCGCGGGTATCCCGCGGAGGTTACCGCGCCCCTGCGGCGGTTCGGGCTCGAGGACGGGGGCGCGCTCGCTCAGGCCGCGCGAACGCGCCTGGGCGTATGGACCTCGTCCGCCGAGGAGGCTGCTCCGGCCCTGCCGCCCGAGGTGGACGCGCTCCGGCCGGAGGGACACACCGGGGCGTTCGCCGCGCTGCCACTGACGGTGGGCGATCGCCTGCTCGGTGTGCTCGGCCTGCAGTTCGCCGGACCGCGCGTATGGGACGAGGACGATCGCGGATTCATCCGCGCGATCGCCCGGCAGTGTGCGCAGGCGTGGTCCCGGGCCCTCCTGCATGAGGCGGAGGCCGCATCGCGCCGCGATCTCCGGAGGAGCGAACGACGCTACCGGTCCCTCGTGGAGGCGATCTCCACCGTCGAGTGGACCGTGGATCCCGCCGGCGCGTTCATCGAGCCCCAGCTCGCGTGGGAGGCGTACACGGGCCAGCCATGGGCAGAGCATCGGGGGCTCGGCTGGATCAACGCGATCCACCCGGACGACCAGGGAAGCGTGCGGTCCCTGTGGTTCGCCGCGCGTGCTTCCGGAGACGTCTTCGAGTCGGAGGGGCGCCTCTGGCACGCGCCTACGCAGGCCTATCGACGGTTCGTCGCACGCGCTGCGCCCGTCCGCGACGACGACGGACGGATCGTGGAGTGGGTCGGGAGCGTGACCGACGTCCACGAGCAGCGCCTCGCGGAACAGGCGTCGATCGAACGCGAGCGCGCGAACCTCGCACGCCTGCAGGTCGCCAGCGAGCGCCTCGCGTTCCTCGCGGAGGCGAGCGGGGTGCTCGCCTCGTCGCTGGTCGTGGACGAGACGCTGCAGCGCGTGGCCGACCTCGTGGTGCCGCGGCTCGCGGACTGGTGCGCGATCGACCTCGTCGGCCCCGAGGGCACGATCGACCCCGTGGCCGTCGCCCACGTGGATCCGGCGAAGGTGGAGCTCGCCTGGGAACTCCGTCGGCTCTACCCGACCGATCCCGGCGCCCTCGACGGCGTGGCTAACGTCGTGCGCACGGGCCGGTCCGAGCTCGTCCCCGAGATCCCGCCCGAGCTGCTCGAGGACGCGATCCGCACGCGCCCGGAGCTGGAGCCGCTCATCCGCGACCTCCAGCTCCGATCGTCCATCGTCGTACCGCTCCGGATCGGCGCTCGCACCTTCGGAGCGATCACGTTCGTCTGGGCGGAGTCGGGCGGCACGTACACGGAGGAGGACCTCGCCCTCGCCGAGGACCTCGCGCAACGCGCGTCGGTGGCCGTCGAGAACGCGCGCCTGTACGAGGCCGAGCAGGCCGCCCGGACCGAGGAGGCCGAGGCGCAGGGACGACTCCGGATCCTCGCGGAGGCCGGAGCCGCCCTCGCGACCTCGCTCGATCATCGCGTCATCCTGTCGGCCATGACCCGGGTGCTCGTGAACGGCTTCTGCGACTGGTCGGTCGCCTTCCTCGTGGGCCGCAACGAGCGGGTCGTGGACGCCATCGGCGCCCATCGCGAGCCGCGGCTCGAGGAGCTCGTCCGTCGAGTGGTCGGGGCTCGACTCCCGCAGATCGAGGACCCCGACAGTCTGGTCGGACGGGTCCTGCGGACCGGCGTCCCGGCCGTGGTGCCGGAGATCTCGCCGGCGCAGCTGCGACGGATCATGGCGCCGGGACGCCAGCTCGAGATCGCGCAGCAGCTGGGGTTCTCCTCGGCCATCGTCGTTCCACTGACCGAGCGCGGTCGCCCCGTGGGAGCGCTCGCAGCCATCCGAGCCCCGTCGTCCCCACCGTTCGACGACGACGACGCCGATCTCGCCGTCGAGGTCGGGCGCCGCACCGCGCTCGCGCTCGAGAACGCCCGCCTGTACGCGGAGCGCGAGTACGTGGCCGAGACGCTCCAGCGCAGCCTGCTGCCTCCGGACCTGCCGACGATCCCGGGCCTCGAGATCGGAGCCCGCTACCTCCCGGCGTCCGAGGGCACCAGCGTCGGCGGCGACTTCTACGACGTCTTCGAGATCGACCTGGACCACTGGGCCGCCGTGATCGGCGACGTCGTCGGCAAGGGAGCACAGGCGGCGGCCATGATGGCGCTGGCGCGGTACACGATCCGGACCGCCGCGATGAGCGAGAGCCGCCCGAGCAGGATCCTCGAGGTCCTGAACGAGGCGATCCTTCGGCAGACGGCCGAGCAGCGGTTCTGCACCGCCTGTTTCGTACGGATCATGCGGCGCGGCGAGACGACACGCGTGACGATCGCCAGCGGCGGCCACCCCTTGCCGATGATCCTCCGTGCGGATGGCTCGCTCGAGACGGTCGGCAAGCCCGGGACCCTGCTCGGGGTCTTCGAGGATCCGACGCTGATCGACGAGGCGATCGACCTCCGTCGGGGCGACGCGGTGGTCATGTATACAGATGGGGTGACCGACGAGCGCCGCGGCGACGAGGAGTTCGGCGAGCAGCGCCTGGCCGAGCTGCTCGTCTCCGTCGCCGGCCACACCGCCCAGGAGATCGCGGACGAGGCGCTCATCGCCGTCTCGCGGTTCCGCTCGGATCGACCACGAGACGACATCGCCGTCCTCACGCTGAGGATGTCCCCGTGAGCGCCTTCGCGATCACGTCCACGATCGAGGAGCAGCGCGCGATCGTGCGATGCGAGGGCGAGCTGGACCTGGAGACGTCGGCCGATGCCGACTCACATCTGCGGAAGGTCGAGGATGCAGAGGTGAGCGAGATCGTGCTGGACCTGCGCATGCTGGAGTTCATGGACTCCACCGGCCTGCGGACGATCCTGGCCGCCGATTCGCGAGCGCGTCGCGACGGGCGGCGCCTGCTCCTGGTGCGCGGACCCGAGTCCGTGCACCGCGTCTTCCGGATCGCCCTGCTCGATCAGCGGCTCGAGTTCGCCGACCCCCCGGGAGAGGGGGGTCCCGATGTCTGACGTCGAGCTCACGCTCCGCCCTGCGTCCACGTCGGTATCCGAGGCCCGTCGGGCCGTCGAGCGCCTGGCCGGCGGTGTCGAGGACCGCCTCCTCCAGGACCTTCGCCTGCTGGTGAGCGAGGTCGTCACCAACGCGATACGACATGCCGGCCTTTCGCCCAGTGACGCGATCGAGCTCCGGGTCTCGGTGGACCGGACACGCGTGCGCGTCGAGGTGCACGACGCCGGACCGGGCTTCGAGCCCCCTGAAGCGCCGCGGACCATCTACCAGGAATCCGGGTTCGGGCTGTTCCTGGTCGATCGCCTCGCCGACCGGTGGGGCGTGACCACCGACGAGGGCACGACGGTCTGGTTCGAGCTCGATCGCTGACCCCGCCTGCGGAGCGGGTCACGCGCACGAAGGCCGCCAGGACCGGGACCACGGTTCAGCCCTTCATCCCGAGGTTTGTCCGCGGCGCCATCGGGTACGTCACCGGATGGAGGTCGGCTCGGCCCCCCTCGAGGAGCCGACAGCCCGTCGCCACCGGCGCGGGTCTCCACGACGGAAGGAGCCTGTCATGACGACACTGCTGAAGTGCTTCGCGTGCGGTGAGCTGACCGAGGTGGACCGGGAGCGGACCGCGTGTCCCTGCGGCCGATCGGCGGCCAGGAACGACGAGACGATCATCGAGATCCAGGGGCCCGCCCGGGTCCTGGTGCCGGCCGAGGATGTCACCACCGTCGACGGACTCCCCTGGATGACGGTGCCCGAGGAGCCCATCGTGGTTCGCCGGCCCGTGGCCCCTCTGGTCTGACCCGCTGCGCCACCCGCGCGATCGGCGACTTCGGGCCCGGCCGAACCCCCCATCAGCGCGGGAGCCGTTCCCCGAAGAGCCGCTCGGTAGACTGCGGCGATGCTGACGGGCGCCATCGCCGCGAGCGTGACGCCGCTCGCGTCCGGTGGAGCGGGCCTCGACGAGGGCGCCATCGGGCCGCTCGTGCGGTTCCTGGCGGAGGGCGGCATCGACGGCATCCTCGCCTGCGGTACCACCGGCGAGGGGATCCTGCTCACACCCGAGGAGCGACGGCGCGCGGTCGAGCGGTTCCTGGAGGTCCGCCCACCCTCGTTCCAGGTCGCGGTCCACACCGGCGCGCAGACGACCGCGGACACGGTGGCGCTCTCGGCCCACGCGCGCGAGGCCGGCGCCGACGCGGTGGCGGTCATCGCCCCGCCCTACTTCCCGCTGGACGAGTCGGAGATCTTCGAGCACCTGAGGGCGGCCGCCGCGGCCGCCGCTCCGCTGCCGTTCTACGTGTACGAGTTCGCCGGGCGATCGGGGTACGCGATCCCGGTCGCCGTGGTCGAGCGACTACGAGCCGAGGTCGGGAACCTCGCGGGGATGAAGGTCTCGGACACGCCGTGGAGCGCCGTCGAGCCGTACGTGCTCTCGGAGCTCGACCTGTTCGTCGGCTCGGAGCCTCTCGTGCTCGAGGGCTTCGCCCACGGAGCCGCCGGCGCCGTGTCCGGGCTCGCTGCCGCCTTCCCCGAGATCGTCGCCTCCCTGGTGCACGAGCGTAGCGCGACGGCCGGCGAGCAGGTGGCGGCCCTGAGGCGATCGCTCGCCCTCCTCCCCTTCCACGCGTCCCTGAAGGCGATCCTCGCCGCGCGGGGCGTCCCGGTCGGACCCGACGTGCGTCCACCGCTCCGCGGACTCACGCCCGATGAACGGGAACGCGCGCTCGACGCCGCCCGCGAGGTCGGCGCGCTGGAGCGCTAGGCGCGCGTCGCCGTGATCGCGAAGGTCCGGCGGGCGGTGATGCAGCCGGGCGACTCGGCGATCTCGTCGAGCGTGCCCCTGAACGACTCCGCAACCCAGACCCCCTTGCGCACGCTCGCACGCTTCACGGCGAACGCCACGTCCACCGTCTCGCTGATCGTCTCGCCGCGACAGTCCTTCAGCAGGAACGCCCCGAACCCCACCCCCGTGTATCGCCCTCCCGCCTCGGCGGTCGAGGCCCCGACCACGTCGGTCCGGCGGATCGTGAAGGTGCCGTCGCAGGCGCCGAAGTCGCAGACGGGCTCGAAGCTCCAGAACAGGCTCGTGGTGGCCCCCTCGTCGTCGAGGTTGGACCTCGTGATGCGCATCTCCACGAGCCACGGCCCGGTGACGAGCGCATCGGCCACCGCGACCTTGGGCGCCCTCACCGAAACGGCAGCCGGCTCGGTCGCGCCGCCCGAGCCCACCGCGACGACCTCGTAGTCCAGCCTCTCCCCCGGCAGCGCACCGTCGTCGACGAACGTCGTCTGGGTCACCGCGTCATCCAGCGTCGTGCCGTTCCTCGATACCTCGTAGTGATCGAGGCCGACGACACGGGGCGCGTCGCTCCACGTGAGCGTCACGGTCCAGGTGGACGGGTCGGCTGAGAAGTCGCCCGGCTGCGCCCCGAGGTTCGCGAGCGGCGCCAGCGCCTCGACGCCGCCGGCTCCGTCGCCCGGCTGCGGGTCGTCGTCCCCACCGGTCACGATCACGAACCCCACGGCACCGGCGACGAGCGCCACGACCACCGCGATCACGAGGGTCCGCCGGTTCCCGCTCTCAGCGCGCACCGGCGTCGAGGCAACGGGAGACGGCGGAGGCGAGGGCGGGGGGCCCGGCGCCGCGGGGAGAACCTCGCCGACGCCGACGGCGACGGCGGGGGGAGCCGCGGACCGGACCGGGGGAGCCGCGGCCTCGAGCTCCAGGATCGAGCCGCCCATCAGGATCTGCTCGCCCCCTTGTAGGGTCACGGGCCCGAACAGCTTCGTCCCGTTCACCACCGTCCCGCCCGTCGAGCCGAGGTCCTCGAGGAGCACACGCCCGTCGCTCGTCGGCGTCACGGCGGCGTGCATGCGTGACACCGTCGGGTCGGTGAGCCGGAAGTCCCCCTCGCGTCCGATCGTAAGGCGTCGGTCGACCGTCACCGATGCGCCGGCGTCGGCGCCGGAACGGACGGTCAGCTGCATCGCGCCTCCTCCAGCGGTTGGCGCGAGCATGGTAGCCCCCGTCGTCGATACCCGCTGTGGGCGGCCCTACGTGTTCAGCAGCCCGGGGATCTCGAGCAGCGACGAGATCGTCTCGCCGCCCCAGTCCTCGGGGTCGGGGCGCAGCATCTCCGCCGACTCGTCGGGATCACGGATCAGGACGGCTCGCATCCCGACCGCCGCGGCACCCGACAGCTCTCGGTAGGAGCCGTCCCCCACGTACAGGCACTCGGCTCCCGGCACGCTCAACCCCGCGCACGCGCGGAGGTAGATCTCGGCGTCGGGCTTGCGGAGCCCGACCTCGGCGGAGAACACCTCCACGTCGACGCTGCCGGCGAGCGGTGATGACCGCCACAGGCCGGGCGCGTCCGGCGCGCACATGCTGATGAGCCCGAGTCGGTACCCCGACGCGCGCAGGCCGGCGAGCACCTCCTCCGCACCTGGGCGCGGCACGAACCACTTGCGGTACATCTGCGTCCTCGCCTCGAGAGCCTCGGTGATCTGCGCGTCGTTCGGCCACGCGCCGGCCCGAGCGGCCACCGTGCGGAGGTTCTCCTCGATGTCCCCGAGCCGTCCCGTCTGTCGCTCGACCGCGGTGGCGGTCCAGGCCGCGTGGAACGCGTCGCGGTCCGCCTCCAGCACCGCGGCCGCCGTGTCGAGCCAGGCGTCCCAGTCCGTGCGCGGGAACTCGTACACGAGCGTCCCGAACAGGTCGAACACGACCGCGCGGATCCCGCTCATCCCGACGCCCGCCATTCCTGCCGGAGCAGGCCGTAGACCACGAGATCGTGGTACCCCGTGGGCATCCGCTCAGCCTCGCGCAACCGGCCTTCCTCGGTGAAGCCCAACCGCTCGGGGATCGCCCGGCTCCGCGCGTTGTCGGGTGCGGCGCAGATCGTCACACGATGCAGCCCCATCTCGACGAACGCGTGCTGGATCAGGGCGCGGCAGGTGCGGCTCACGAGGCCGTGGCCCTCGTGAGCCGCGTCGATCCAGTACCCGAGCTCTCCGTCGAGGCCTCTTCGGTCCACGCGCAGGCCGGCCCCGCCGACGTACGCACCGTCCACGAAGATGCCGAGCGCGCCCAGTCCGCGGGACGATCGGGCCTCGTCGATGAACGCGCGCACGTCGTCGGGGCTCGTCGTCGGGTCCACCCAGGGCATCCACGGACGGAGGCGCTGGCGCTCCACCTCCACGAGGTCGAAGATCTGCTCCGCGTCGTCGGGCTCGAGGACGCGGACCTCGAGGCCCTCGCCGAGGTCCAGGAGCGGACGGCTCACGACCCCGAGGCAGAGGCCCTCTGACGCTCCTCTTCGGCCAGCACCCTGCGGAGCACCTTGCCCACCATCGTCTCGGGAAGCGACTCGCGGAACTCGACCTGCTTGGGCGCGCGGTAGGCGGTCAGTCCGTTCGCCGGGTCCCGAGCCCATCCGACGATCTCCTCCGCGGTCGCCGACTCGCCCTCCTTGAGGACGACGAACGCCTTGACCGCCTCGCCCGTCTCGGGGTCAGGCACGCCGATCACCGCCACCTTGGAGATCTTCGGGTGGTGGTAGAGGACGTCCTCCACCTCGTTGGGGTACACGTTGAACCCGGAGACGATGACCATCTCCTTCAGGCGATCCACGATCGCGAAGTAGCCGTCGGCGTCCATCACGGCGACATCGCCCGTGTGGAACCATCCGTTGCGGATCGCGAGCGCCGTCTCCTCGGGCCGGTTCCAGTACCCGAGCATCACCTGGGGCCCGCGGATACAGAGCTCGCCACGCTCGCCCGGTCCGAGCTCCTTCTCGGGATCGTCGAGATCGACGATCTTGCACTCGGTGTCGGGCGCGGGCAGGCCGATCGAGCCCACCCGCGGAGCGTCGAGCGGGTTCACGTGCGTGAACGGCGAGCACTCCGTGAGCCCATACCCCTCGACGAGCTTCGCGCCGCCCGTGATCTCGGCGAAGCGTTTCGCGACCGCGGTCGGCAGCGGCGCGGCGCCGGAGATGCATGCCTTCACCGAGCGCAGGTCGTACTTCGCCGTGAGGGGCGACTCGTTGATCGCCACGAAGATCCTCGGTACCCCGGGGATGAAGGTGGGCTTCTCCTTGTTCATCTCGTCCAGAACCAGGTGCAGGTCGCGCGGGTTCGGGATCGGGACCATCTTGCCGCCGACCAGGATCGCCACGTTCATCGCGGCCATCCCGAACGAGTGGAAGAACGGGAGCGCCTCGAGGAGCGCCTCCTTGCCCTCCTCGAGCCGCAGAGCCTCCCGCGCCTGCATCGCGTTCGCGACGAGGTTGCGATGGGAGAGCATGGCGCCCTTGCTCACGCCGGTCGTCCCACCCGTGTACACGAACGCCGCCGCGTCCCGCACAGGATCGACCGTTGCGGCGACGGGGGCAGGGCCGGCGCCCCCCAGCCACGCTTCCCACCAGCGAACCGGCGCCCCCTTGGGGACCGGTGGCCACGGCTTGCCCTGTGCGACCTGGTTCTTCTTGAACTTCAACATCGGAGCGAGCTGCTTCTTCGGGAACGGCATGTAGTCGTTCAGGCGGGCGACCACGACCTCGGTGATCCCCACCGTGCGGAGCACGTCGGCGAAGTCCGAGTAGAGGAGATCGAGCACGATCGCGACCTTCGGTGCGCTGTCACGCAGCTGGTGCTCCATCTCACGCTTCGTGTACAAGGGGTTGTTGCCGACGGCGATCGCGCCCAGGCGGAGCGCGGCGTAGTAGGCGATGATGTACGCCGGGCAGTTCGGCATCACCAACGCGACCCGATCGCCCTTGCCCACCCCCAGGCCCTCGAGCGCCGCCGAGCAGCGCTCGACCTCCCCAAGGAGGTTGCGGTAGGAGGTCTTCGCGCCGAACCACGCCACCGCGGTCGCATCCGGGTGCGTGCGGGCGGCGTTCTCGAGCATGCCGAACGCCGACATCTCGGGGTACGGCTCCAACGAGTGCGCGGCGCCCTCGGGGTAGTTCGCGAACCACGGTTGATGACTGGTCATGGCGCGCATCGTTCCAGAGTGGCGGGGCTGCCTGCAACCGGCGCCGACGCGGGTAGGCTGCCCCGATGCCCGATCCGCTCGACGAGCTCCGCGAGGCGGCGCGTGCCGCGCTCCCCCCGGTCGAGGGCGAGCTCACCGTCCCCGGCCTCCGCGAGCCCGTCGAGGTGCTGCGCGATCGCTGGGGGATCCCGTACCTCACCGCGACGTCCCAGGGCGACCTGTGGTTCGCGCAGGGCTTCGTTCAGGCCTCCGAGCGGCTGTTCCAGATCGACCTCGCGCTCCGGGCCGGGACCGGGCGCCTCTCGGAGCTGTTCGGCGAGCTGACCTTGCCCGCCGACCGCTTCGCCCGCACGATCGGCTGGAACCGGATCGGCGAGCGCGAGGCGCGCCGCTGGAACGAGGATTCGCGCGCGATGGTGGGGGCGTTCGTGTCGGGCGCGCGAGCCTTCGTCGCCCAGATGCCGGCCCCACCGCTCGAGTACGCGCTGCTCGCCGCCGTCCCCGACCTGCCCGAGGACCTCGGTCCGTGGGCGTCGGTGTTCGCCTACGTCGGCTGGGGCCTCTCGGGCAACTGGGACGCGGAGCTGCTCCGCCTCCGGTTGCGGGAACGCTACGGCGACCGCCTGGCCGAGATGCTCCTGCCACCGCTCGCGACCGATCCTCCCGCGCTCGCCGCCGGATCGCTCGCCGGTCGCCTGTTGGACGGGATCCCACGCTCCCGCGGCCAGGGCTCCAACAGCTGGGTGGTGGCCGGCACGCGGACCGCGAGCGGCAAGCCGCTGCTCGCGAACGATCCCCACCTCCTGGTCGGGCAGCCCGCCTCTTGGTTCGAGGTCCACCTGCGCGCCCCCGGATACGAGGCCCGCGGGGTCGCCTTCCCCTTCGCGCCGGGGATCGTGATCGGGACGACCGCCCACCACGCCTGGGGCATCACGAACGTGACCGGCGACGTCCAGGATCTCTACGTCGAGCGGCTGTCCCGGGACGGGCTGTCTGCCGAGTTCGACGGCGCATGGGAGCCGCTGACGGTTCGCCGCGAGCGGATCGACGTGCGCGGCGCCGACGCCGTGGCGATCGAGGTGCGGGAGACCCGACACGGACCGCTGCTGGACGCGGTCCCGCTCGGGGTGGCAGGGGACTCGTTCGCGCCCCTCGAGGAGACGGTCGCGCTCCGCTGGACCGGCGCCGACGCCCTCCTCGAGCCGAGCGCGCTCCTGGACCTGGTACGCGCCGGATCGTTCGAGGAGTTCCGCCAGGCGCTCCGAGGCCTCGACTGTCCGGGCCAGAACGTCGTGTACGCGGACGTGGACGGGACGATCGGCTACCAGTGCAGCGGCCGGTACCCGCTCCGGCGGGCCGGCGATGGCTCGGCGCCGGTGCCCGGGTGGACGTCCGATCACGAGTGGGAGGGCTGGCTGCCCTTCGAGGACCTCCCGTGGGCCAAGGACCCGAGCCTCGGCTTCCTGGTCACCGCCAACAACCGGATCCACGATGCCGACTACCCGCACCTGATCGGCCTGGACTTCCACACGCGCTTCCGCGCCGAGCGGGTCGCCGAGCTGCTCGAGGAGCACGCCGGGATCGGCGTCGCGGACGCCGTGCGGATGCAGGTCGATACGGTGTCCCTGCCCGCCCGGCGCCTGCTTCCCCGGCTGCTCCAAGCCACCGCGGCGACCGATGCCGCTGCCGAGGCTCTCGCACGGCTCCGGGACTGGGACGGCGATCTGCGGGCCGACTCCCCCGAGGCCGCCGTGTACCAGACGTGGATCGGGACGATCGCGGCCCTCGTGCTGGACGCCGAGGGCGACCCCGAGACCTTCGCCGCCTACTTCGCGTGGCGCGAGCCCTTCGCGTGCGCCGCCCTCCCGCTCCTGCTCGAGCAGGATCCACCGGGGGGCGGCTCGTGGAACGACCTGCTCGGGCGAGCGCTCGAGGAAGCCGTCGGCTCACTGCGCGCCGATCTCGGCGACGACCCGAGGGCCTGGCGATGGGGCGCGCTGCACCGCGTCCGGTTCGCGCACCCCCTCGCCCGCCTCCCGATCGTGGACGAGCTGTTCGTCGCCGCGGAGCACGAGCTCGGAGGCGACGAGCAGACCGTGCTCCAGGCGGGGGTGGACACGCGCCTGGGCTTCGAGGCGGTGGTGATCCCCTCCTGGCGGGTGGTGGTGGACCTCGCGGACCTCGACCGATCGGTGGGCGTGCTCACCACCGGTCAGTCGGGCAACCCCGTCTCACCGCACTGGAGCGACCAGGCGGAGCGATGGGCCACCGGTCAGACCCGTCCGTGCCCCTTCTCGCGGCCGGCCGTGGAGGCGGCTGCCGAGCGCTCGATGACCCTCCGGCCCGGGTAACATCGAGGCCGCCATGCCCAAGTCTCGACAGCGCCACAAGCGGTCCACACGGAGCTACGCGGCACCGCCGCCGAAGAAGAAGCCGAAGGCCAGCCCTCGCTGGTACGGCTTCCTGGTCCTCGGCCTCATGCTGGCGGGGGTGCTGATCATCGTGCTGAACTACATGGGCGCCGTCCCCGGCGGCACCGAGCAGCACTGGCTCTGGATCGGCCTCGGGGTGATCGCGGCGGGGTTCGTCGCCGCGACCCGCTGGCGCTGACCCATTCCGCACCGGGCACCGTGGAGAACCTGTGGAGAACCGTGCCTGCCGCGTGGGATCCGGTGTGGATATCCGGGTGACTATCCCTCGCGGGGTCGACGGACGAGCCGCATCGGCTCGCCGCAGTGACGTGGGATCTGCAGCTCGCCGAGCCTGGTGACCCGGAACTCGGTGCCACACTCACCACAGACGAGGAACACATCCAGCTCGTCGACGTCCTCGGGCTCGTGTGCGGGCGAGCGCTCCGCCCCGGTGCCGGAGGCAGCCCGGAGCGCCGTGATCCCGAGCCACAGGATCACGAGGCCCATCAGCACGGCCGTCAGCACGACCCACCAGGTCACCGGTGCTCCTTCCGCGAACGCCCGAGTCTACGCAGGCACGGGAGACGGTCGGTCGCCTCGCCATCCGTGGGGCACTCGGCCCATATCGGCCCCGATGCCCCGTGTACGCTTCCCCCGTACGTGGCAGACGACCCGAGGAAGGGAGTCGCCGTGAGGGACTACGTCGACGCGCTCATGGAGGAGGTCGTCACCCGCAACCCCGGGGAGCCCGAGTTCCACCAGGCAGCCCGGGAGGTGGCCACCTCGCTCGCGCTCGTGTTCGAACGTCACCCCATCTACCGCGAACAGAAGATCCTCGAGCGGATCCTGGAGCCGGAGCGCGTGATCTCGTTCCGCGTCACCTGGGTCGACGACGCCGGCGAGACGCGGATCAACCGCGGTCACCGGATCGAGATGAACAGCGCGATCGGCCCATACAAGGGCGGCCTGCGCTTCCATCCCTCGGTCTACGTGGGGCTCCTCAAGTTCCTCGCCTTCGAACAGGTGTTCAAGAACGCACTCACGACGCTCCCGATGGGGGGCGGCAAGGGCGGAGCGGACTTCGACCCGAAGGGCAAGAGCGAGGGCGAGGTCATGCGGTTCTGTCAGGCGTTCATGACCGAGCTCCAGCGGCACATCGGCCCGAACACCGACGTGCCCGCGGGCGACATCGGGGTGGGCGGTCGGGAGATCGGCTACCTGTTCGGTCAGTACAAGCGGATCCGCAACGAGTTCACCGGCGTGCTGACGGGGAAGGGTCTGAGCTGGGGAGGCTCGCTGATCCGTCCCGAGGCGACGGGCTACGGCGCCGTGTACTTCGCGCACGAGATGCTGAACACGCGCGACGACAGCCTGGAGGGCAAGACGTGCCTGGTCTCCGGGAGCGGCAACGTCGCACAGCACACCGTTGCGAAGCTCCTGCAGATGGGGGCCAAGCCGATCACGCTGTCGGACTCGGGCGGGTTCATCCACGACCCCGACGGCATCGACCGCGAGAAGCTCGAGTGGGTGATGGATCTCAAGGAGGTGCGGCGCGGCCGCATCGCCGAGTACGCCGAGCGGTTCCCGCGCGCGACGTTCACCCCGGCCGAGCCCAACGACCACAACGCGCTGTGGGACATCCCCGCCGACTGCGCGTTCCCCAGCGCCACGGAGAACGAGATCAGCGCCAAGGACGCCGCCAACCTGCTCGCGAACGGCGTCTTCGTGGTGAGCGAGGGCGCGAACATGCCCACGGTGCCCGAGGGCGTGGAGCAGTTCGTGAACGCCGGGATCCTCTACGGCCCCGGCAAGGCCGCCAACGCCGGCGGCGTGGCCGTCTCGGGCCTCGAGATGGCCCAGGACTCCCTGCGGCTCTCCTGGGCGAGCGAAGAGGTCGAGGCCAAGCTGAAGGACATCATGAAGGCGATCCACAAGACGTGCCTGGAGACGGCGGAGGAGTACGGGACGCCCGGCAACTACGTGAACGGCGCGAACATCGCCGGCTTCGTCAAGGTCGCCGACGCCATGCTCGACCAGGGGATCGTCTAGCGGCTCACGGCAACGGCACGCGCCGGCGGAGGAACCCGAGCACCGTCCGCCACTCACGCACCTCTTCCTCGACGACGTAGGAGCTGTGCCCCTCCTCGTAGGAGTACACCTCGACCTCGCCGCCGGCCCCGCGGAGCGCGTCCACGTAGCGGTAGACCTGGCCCGGGACGCACCGCGTGTCGTGCTCGCCGACCAGGACCAGCAGCGGTGCTCGGACGCGGTCGACGTACGTGATCGGCGAGCGCTCGGTCACGAGCTCGGAGACCTCGTGCACGACCCCACCGACGAGCGACCGGTCGTAGGCCTGGAGCGAGGGTGCGGAGTCGTCGTAGGACGCCATGTAGTCCCCCACGGGCACCCCGGCGATGCCGGCCGCGAACCGGTCGGGGTGCAGGCCGAGCGCCAGCAACGTGACGTAGCCGCCCCACGATCGCCCGCCGATCACCACCCGGCCGGGATCCGCGACACCTCGGCGGACGAGGTCGTCGAGGCCCGAAACTACGTCCTCCACCTCGGGGAAGCCGATGTTGCCGACGATGTGGTCTCGCCATGCTCGTCCGAACCCGATCGAGCCTCGGTAGTTCACCATCGCCACGGCGAATCCCTCGTCCACGAGCGACTGGACGTCCGGCCACCACGTATCCAGGTACAGCCAGTTCGGCCCCCCGTGGACCTTGAGGTAGGTGGGGAAGGGTCCGTCCCCGGGTGGGGTGCAGAGCCATCCGTGGACCAGGTCGCCGGCGCCGCTCCGGAAGAGCCACTCGCGATAGGACCGTCCCTCACGCAGCCCGCCCCGCGCCTCCGCCACGACCTCGGTGCCCGCGTCGTCGACGAGCGAGGAGGCGCGGTGCCCGCTCGAGACGCGGAGCCACACGCGGCCATCGGGCCGAACGCGCGCCCCGTGGACCTCGCCGGGCGGGTGCGGCAGGTCGGTGAGGGTCCCCTGCTCGAGTTCGTACCGATACGCGCGTTCGCGCCCCCGGAACAGGTGGACGAGGAGCAGGGAGTGGCCGTCGGGCCACCAGTCGACGGGAACGACCTCGCCCGGCAGGTCGATCCGCAGGTCCGTGCGCTCACCGGTCGCCACGTCCCAGATGCCCGGACGGAGACGATCGTCGTCCCGCTCGTGACCGAAGAGCATGCGCTGATCGCCCGGCAGGGGCGACCAGGCGAATGCGGAGATCGCCCGGTCCGAGCCGTCGGCGAGCCGCCCGACCTCGGCACCGGTCCGAGGGTCGATGACCAGCAGCGCCCGGTGGATGTTGTCGCCGTCCTGGGCCACCTCGAGGCACACGAGCGTCTCATCGGCGGAGAGCCCGACCCGGTCGAACCCCTCGAGGTGCAGATCGCTCCCCGAGAAGCCGACCTGGTCGACGTCCCGGAGGACCTCCTTGGCCGGCCCGCCGCCCGCCGAGACGTAGACGGCGAAGCCGCCACGATCGGCGATCACGCCGACCACGAGCTCGCGGCCCAGCGCGAGCCCGTCCGGCCACCCGACCGGCGCACCCGGTAGCAGCTCGCGGGGCTCCCCCCCGCCCTCGAAGGACACGGCCAGCCAGCGGCCGGACTCGTCGCCGGTCGGGTCGGAGAACCAGACCGCCTCGGAGCCGTCCCCGGAGGCCGTCGCGAGGATGACGCCGACGGGCTCGTCGGTGAACCGGCGGATCGCCCCGCTCGCGCGGTCCCACGTGTACCCCTGGAACGAGCCCTCCTCGTCCGAGAGGAGGACGAGACGCTCGGGAGCATGAGGGGACCACGCGGGCAGGGTGCGCGTGGGCGCGACGAACCATCGTTCCCAGGTCTCTGCGGGCATCGCCGAGGGCACCCTAGCAGGCGCTCCGACGCGGCCGCCGCCAACCCTCCACGCGACCCGTCATCGGCCGGATGCCTCGGCGATCGCGCGCCAGACGCGCTCCGGTTGGAGCGGCGGATCCAGGTGCCGGACCCCGAGGTGCGCGAGCGCGTCGACCGCCGCGTTGAGCACGGCCGGCGTCGAGCCGATCGTCGCCGACTCGCCGATCCCCTTGGCCCCCAATGGGTTCAGCGGGGTCGGCGTCTCGGACCGGCCGGTGACGAAGCTCGGGAGCTCCGCGGCCGCGGGGATCTGGTACGTGGACAGGTTGGACGTGAGCGGCGTCCCCGATCCATCGAACACGACCTCCTCGAACAGTGCCTGCCCGATCCCCTGCCCGAGCCCACCGTGGACCTGCCCCTCGACGAGCATCGGGTTCAGGATGCGACCGCAGTCGTCCACGGCGACGTGCCGCACGAGCCGGACGTCGCCGGTCTCGAGATCCACCTCGACCACGGCCACATGCGCGCCGAACGGGAAGCTGTGCTCCTTCTGGTACCGCCGGGTCTCCGCCGCGAGCGGCTCGAACCCGTCGGGCCGGTCGGCCGCGGCGGCGGCGAGCTCGGCCCACCCCAGCGAGACCTCCGGGGCGCCGGCGACGCCGAGGCGACCCCCGGGCAGGAGGGCCACGTCCTCCGGTTCCGCCTCCAGGAGGTGGGCGGCCAGCAGGCGCGCCCGATCCACCACCGTCTCCGCCGCCTCGAACACGGACGAGCCCGCGATCTGCAGCGAACGCGACGCCCACGTCCCCTCGCCCCTCGCGACGACCGCGGTGTCCGAGTGCAGCACGCGGACGGCCTCGATCGGGACGCCGAGGACACCCGCGGCCACCTGGGCGAAGGCGGTCTCGTGCCCCTGCCCGTGCGACGAGGTGCCCACCCGCACCGTGACCGAGCCATCGGGCTCGACCTGGACCGCGCCGAGCTCCTTCCGACCCATGCCCGTCACCTCGACGTAGACGGCCAGCCCGATCCCGAGCGCGAGCCGATCGCCGCGTGAGCGTCGAGCGGCCTGCTCGCGCCGGAGGCGATCGTGGTCGGCAAGACGCAGCGCCTGATCCATCACGCGCTCGTAGTCACCGACGTCGTACGTCTCTCCGGTGGTCGTGACGTACGGGAACGCCTCGGGCGGGATCAGGTTGCGCCTGCGCACCTCGACGGGGTCCATGTCGAGCTCACGCGCGAGCGCGTCGACGGCGCGCTCGATCGACAGGGTGGCTTCGGGCCGACCGGCACCCCTGTAGGTGGTGATCGGCGTCGTGTTCGTCACCACGCAGCGCCCGCGCGAGGCCACCCTCGGGATCCGGTACACGCCGGGCAGCATCGTTCGCGTGGTCGCGGCCAGGAACGCACCGATCGGGTACGCCCCCATGTCGGCGAGGATGTCCACGCGGAGACCGACGATCGTCCCGTCGCGCCGGGCCCCGATCTCGACGTCGTGCACCTGCGCACGCCCGTGCGAGAGCGCGATCATGCTGTCCGAGCGTGTCTCCTGCCAGGCCACCGGGCGACCGAGGCGCAGCGCGGCGGCGGCGACCGCGAGGTACTCGGGGTAGACGACCAGCTTGGCGCCGAAGCCGCCGCCGACGTCGGGCGCCACCACGCGCACCTGCCCACGCTCGAGGCCGAGCCACTCGGCCACGTCGTTCCGAACGTCGAAGGGGACCTGGGTCGAGACCCACATCGTGAGGAGCGGGTCGTCGCCGGGGACCGCGAGGACCCCGTTCGTCTCCATCGGGACGGGTGCGAGACGACGGTGCCGGATCCGGAGACGCGCGACGACCTCGGCCTGCTCGAGTACGTCCTCGTCCCAGTCCTCTTCGAACGAGGACGCGAGGTTCGTCCCGGCCTCGGGGAACAGCAGCGGGGCCTCCGGCCGGAGGGCCGCCTCGGGATCGACCACGGCATCGAGCGGGTCGAGATCCAGGGCCACGAGTTCGGCGGCATCCTCGGCGAGGGCGGAGGTCTCCGCCAGCACGAGGGCGACCGGATCGCCCACGGATCGGACGGTGTCCGCCGCGAGGACGGGCCGGTCGAACGGGCCGAGGACCTCACCCGACGGTGGCTGGGGCCGGAGGTCCAGGTCTTCCGCCACCAGGACCGCGGCCACCCCCGGCAGCGCGAGCGCCGCCGAGCCGTCCACGCGGGAAAGCCGTGCGTGCGCCATCATGGAGCGGACGAACACGGCCCGGAGCGCCTCGTCGGGGCACAGATCGTCCACGTAGGAGGCGGTCCCCATCAGGAAGCGGGGATCCTCCACACGATGGACGACGCTGCCGAAGATCGACGTGGTCATGCGGGTGCACTGTAGAGGAGCGCGCGTCTTGGTCCGAAGGCCCGCCCATCGCCTCGCCGCCCTGCTCATCGCGGGGTCGATCCCGACGCTCCTGGTGGCAACGGCGTCGGCCGCTCCGTCGATCGAAGCGGTCGAGGTCGCCGGCGACCTCGACCAGCCGGTGGCCTTCACGTTCGGACCCAACGAGCGGCTGTGGTACGTCGAGCGCTCGACGGGACAGATCCGGGTCCTCGACCTCGACACGGACGCCGACGAGCGGTTCCATCGGGTGAGCGGCGTGGACGACGCGGGCGAGCGCGGGTTGCTCGGCATCGCCCTGCACCCCGACTACCCGGAGCAGCCGTTCGTCTACGTCTACGTGACGCGGATGCACGAGGGCGAGATCCGCAACCAGATCCTCCGGATCCGCGATGTCGGCGGCTCGAGCGGAGGCGTACGCGTGCTCTTCTCCAGCCCCGCGGGACCGGGCGAGTACCACAACGGCGGGCGGATCGCGTTCGGGCCGGACGGCAAGCTCTACGCGATCGTGGGCGATGGGCACGACGCGGCCACCGCGCAGGACCTGTCCGACGAGGACCGCGGCAAGATCATCCGCCTGACACCCAACGGCGGCGTGCCGAGCGGCAACCCCTTCGCGGATCGCGTCTGGGCGTATGGGATCCGCAACTCCTTCGGGTTCGCGTTCGATCCGCAGAGCGGCGGGCTCTGGGAGACCGAGAACGGCCCCGCCTGCAACGACGAGATCAACCTCATCGAGCGGGCACGCAACTACGGCTGGGGTCCCTCGGCCTCGTGCCAAGGCACCTCGCCCGACAACACCAACAGAGACGGGGCCAACCCCTTGGGTCCCGAGTCGTTCTACGAGGAGCCGATCGGCATCACGGGGATCGCCTTCTGCGACGGCTGCCGCCTCGGGCCCAGGAGCGAGGGCGCGGCGTTCTTCGGCGCGGTCAACAACGGGGGGATCACGCGGATCGTCCTCGACGAGGACCGCACCGGGATCGTTCGGCGCACACTCGTCTACGAGCACGGGTCGAGCACGCTCTCGTTCGAGGTCGGCCCGGGCGGCCGGATCTACTTCAGCGACTTCGGCGCCATCTACCGCCTCGTCCGCCGCTGAGACCGGGTCCTCCCCGTCGAGGGACCCAAGGACGGCCACTGCACGTGCCGCCCGAGCCCATACTGCGCCCGAGCCCATACTGGAGGTGGAGGTGGCACCATGACGTTGGCCGTGATCGGTGGCGTGCTGCTGCTGTTCCTCATCGCGGTCGCGATGTTCTGGCCCGAGCCGAACGGGCACCCGCAACCTCGCTGAGGGCAGGATCCGGGTAGCCGTGCCCCGAGGACGGGGGTACGCTCGTCGCGGACGTCGTCGGCGGCGCGACGGAGGGTCTCGTGGACATCGGACCTGCCCGGAGAACCATCGAGGTGGAGCCCACCTCGATCCCCCTGCCCGGCGCCGAACCGCTGCCCGTGTCCGAACCCGTGCCCGAGCCCGTGAGTGATCCGGCCGAGGTCCGACCGGCGAGCCCAACCACCTAGCGGGAGCACGGGATGCTCGCCACCATCCTCGACGCTGCGCCGGCGCTCTCGATCGAGCCCATCCACGCCTGGCGGACCTGGACGCTGGCGGGCTCCCGCGATGGCGCACAGGTGCGGCTGCTGCCGATCGCCGGAGACGGCAGGCCATGGCCCGCGATGTCACCCGCGTCGGCATCATGCACCCGCCATCGCTCCCACCGCGTGCCCGAGCTCGACTGCACATGCGGCCTCCACGCGATGCGGGAACCCGATCCCCTGCGGAGGACACGAGGTCCCGCCGTCCTGGGCACGGTCGCCCTCTGGGGACACGTCGTGGAGCACGTCCATGGGTTCCGTGCCGAATTCGGCTACCCGCAACGGCTCCGCCTGATCTGCTACCTCTGCTTCTGCCTGTGGGGGACGCGCGCGCCGAGCCAGAGCGCGGTCGTCGTGCGCCACCGCCGGGGCCGGATGGTGCCGCTGTGTGAGCCGCACCTGGAGCTCTCGCGCCGGTACGGCTACCGCATGCCACGCCTGCTCGAGGCGTCGACCGTCGAGCAGGCGTTGCTCTCCACGTACGCGGTGGACATCCTGCGCGATCTCTAGCGGGTGGAGGCGAGCGGACTCGAACCGCCGACCCCTTCTCCGCTACCTCCGCGTAGCCGAGGCAGACGGCTCGGTGGCCCACCGATGGGTCCATCTCACCATCTGCGACAACGAAGCGACCGGCGCCGATGGATGCACGCCGGTCGCTTGTTGTTGCGTTCCTACTCAGTGCTTCACGTCACTCAGTGCTTCACGTCCAGGTCCCCAGCGACGATGGGGTATGCCTGATAGGCACCCGACGACGTGCAGGCAGCCAGGTCGATCGACGCATCGGGCGCCGGTTGGCCCTGGTGCTCATACGTGTCGCTCGTTCCCTCGTCGGTCACCCGAACGAGGAACTCGAAGCCGCCAGCGACGCCGGACGACGGAACATCCGGGATCAGCATCCCGAACACGAGCTGCTCGTCCGGCGAGATCCCCTCCGCGCACGCGATATCAGCAGTGAAGCTCAGGGCCTCGTAGCCGATGTCTGCGACCTCGAACGTGCCGGTCCTGAGCAGGCTGTCGTTCCAGGTACCACTCACCGAGCCGTCCGGCGCGATCGTGCCGACGAGGTTGGTGAACGTCCAACCGAACAGGGTCCCACCATCATCAGGGACCAGCGTCAACTCGATCTGGTCTCCGACGATCGTTCCGGTGAACGTCTCCGTCCACCCCGGCTCGGCGGGGTACAGCCCGGTGCCCTCGAACGACACGGAGCTCGGCGACGAAGGCTCGAACCCCGTGATGGTCAGGGTGTGCGTGAACGGACCCATGCCCTGGAACTCGAAATCGACGTCGAACGTGCCGTCAGGCACCCAGACACCGGACCCAGGACCCTCCTCCTCGAAGTTCGTGTACGTCATCCAGCCCTTGTCCGGCTGGTTCGGGTCTCGGTCGCGGACGTTGAACTCTGCGGCCTGGGCCGGACCCGTCATCACGATCGAGCCCTTCGCCCTCGGCTTCGGCGCTGCTTGCGCGGCGCTCGCCGTCAACAGCGAGAACACCGCGAGAAGCGCGATCAATGCGGACAGTCGCTTCATACTCTTCGCCTCCGTGTGACTGGTGATGAACTTCCCATGGTCGTTGCCGAACGCCAGCGTCCGCAGCCCTTCCTACCCGGTCGTCGGGTATCCAAACCACGTTGCTCCACCTCGTGGAGCGAGAGGGCCTCGACCTTCCCGACGGATCATGCGTGCGCAAACGGTAGAGCTCTGGGCCTCGACTGGTCTGTAAGGTACGGGCCGCCATCCTTAGAATCCTGGCGGCCACCGACGCGGGAGGGCCTTTGGCCGGTGACGTCATCGGGCGCGAGCCCGAGCTCGCGATCCTTCATCGCTTCCTGGACTCGATCCCGACTGCGCCGAGCGCCTTGCTCCTGTCAGGTGATCCCGGCATCGGGAAGACCACCGTGTGGAAGGAGGGGCTGGCGGGTGCTCAGCTCCGGCGCTACCGCACCCTCTCGTGCGGTCCGGTCGAGGCCGAGACACGTCTGTCCTACGCCGCGCTCGGTGACCTCCTCGAGCCCATCCTCGACGAGGCACTCCCCACCGTGCCGGAGCCACAACGCCAGGCGCTCGAGGTTGCCCTCTTGCGCTCCCCGAGATCGGGTGCCCGAGCCGATCAGCGGGCCGTTTCCCTGGCCGTGCTCGGATGCCTCCGATCGGTGGCCTCCACCACTCCGGTCCTGGTGGCCGTCGATGACATCCAATGGATGGATATCCCGTCGGTCCGGGTGCTCCAGTTCGTCGTGCGACGCCTGAAGGACGAGCAGGTTGGTTTGATGACGGCCGCTCGAGGCGCCCGTGGCGATGACGACCCTCTGGGCGTCATGTCGGCCTTCGCCGAGGATCGCGTGCACGCCGTCCACGTCGGACCGCTGTCGCAGGATGCCCTGGAACGGGTGCTTCGAGCCAAGGTGGGGGACGGGTTCTCCCGAACCACGCTCCTCAGCCTCCACGAGATGTCGGGCGGCAATCCCTTCTTCGCCCAGGAGATCGGACTGGCCCTCCTTCGCCGCGGAGGTGAAGTAGCGGCCGGCGAGCGGCCTCCGATCCCGGACCGCCTCCAAGAGCTCATCGCGGATCGGCTTGAGGGGCTTCCGCAGGGAACCGTCGAAGCCCTCGAGGTCGTCTCGGCTCTGTCGGCTCCGACGTTCGAGGTAATCGCCAAGGCGCTCGCCCCCACCGCGGTGGACGATCGCCTCGGTCCGGCCATCGAGAACGGGGTCGTGGAGGTCGTCGGCGATCGGTTGGGGTTCACCCACCCGCTGCTCGCGTCAGCCGTCTACCAGAGGGCCCCGTCAGCCCGGCGACGGGAGCTGCATGCGCGGCTCGCATCGATCCTCGACGATCCGGAGGAACGAGCCCGCCACCTGGCCCTGTCGGTCGAGGGTCCCGACATCGCCGTGGCCGATGCGCTCGAGAACGCCGCCCTGCTGGCCTCCTCTCGGGGAGCGCCGCAGTCCGCGGCCGAGCTCTGGGAGATGGCCCGTCGCGCCACGCCGCGGGACCGAGGCGAGGACCTGGTCCGCCGGACCCACCAGGCGGGCGTGGCTCACTACGAGGGCGGGGACACCTCACTGGCGCGGAGCGTCCTGGAGCAAGCGGTGGACCTCTCGATGGCCGGGCCGACTCGGGCCCGCGTGCTGCTGGACCTGGGGATGGGCCTCGCCGAGGCCGAAGGGTGGCGGGGGGCCTGGGCCGCGTTCGAGGCTGCTCGGGGCGAGGCGGGGGACGATCTCGCGCTGCGGGCACTGGTCGAGCAGAACCTCGGGTACACCTGGCTGTTCAGGGGAGACCTCGCGGCATCGGAACGACATGCTCGCGCGGCGCTGCAGCTGGCCGAGGAGCTGCAGGAACCACGGGTGATGGCCGAGGCGTTCCAGGCGTATCCGTTCGTCGAGTTCCTCCTCGGACGTGGGGTCGATCAGGAGCTGCTCGATCGCGGGGTCGCCCTGGAAGGCCACATGGAGGGCGAGTTCAAGTCCCACGTCCTGCGTGCAAGCTTCGTCGTGGCTCAGCTCCTCAAGTTCACCGATCGCCTGGACGAGGCCCGCCGGATGTTCACCGAGCTCCTGGTTGATGCCGCGGCGCACGGCGTCGAGACCCCGATCTCGCAGTTCCGGTACCACCTCGCCGAGCTGGAGTGCCGGGCGGGCAACTGGGATGCAGCCATGGAGCACGCCCGGGAGAGCAGGGCGGCCGCCCAGCGGCTCCGCATGGGGGCGTGGTTCTCGGCGGAGGGCCACTTCGCGGTGGGCCTGGTGGAAGCCCATCTGGGGCGGGCCGACCCGGCAAGGCTGGAAGCCCTCGAAGGGGTCCGGGTCGCCGAGGCGGCCGGCGAGATCCTCCTCCTGATCCAGAACCTGGCGGTCCTGGGGTTCCTCGAGCTCTCCCTAGGCCGACCCGCCGAGGCCGATGCGTATCTGTCCAGGGCTGTCGAGCTCGAGCAAGCGATGGGCGTTCGGGAGCCCGCCTACTTCCGGATCGTCCCGGACGAGGTCGAGGCGCTCGTCGCGCTCGGGCGGCTCGACGAGGCCGAGGCGCTCCTCGCGCCCTTCGAGGACGCCGGCCGGAGCCTCGACCGAGCGTGGGCCATGGCGACGGGAGCCAGATGCCGGGCGCTCGTGTTCGCTGCTCGGGGTGATCTCGAGGGCGCATCGGCCGCAGCCGATGAGGCATTGCGGCAGCACGATCGCCTGCCCCTCCCCTTCGAGCTGGGTCGGACGCTCTTTGTGCGGGGAACGGTGCAGCGCCGGGCGAAGAGGAAGCGCGAGGCTCGAGACACCCTCACGCAGGCTCTGGAGGTCTTCGAGGGACTCGGCGCCGCGGCGTGGGCGGAACGGGCACGTGCTGAGCTTGCGCGGATCGGCGGCCGCGCCGCCTCGTCGGTGGACCTGACCCCGACCGAGGCCAAGGTGGCGGAGCTGGTCGCAGCCGGGAGCACCAACAAGGAGGTGGCCGACGCGCTGTTCGTCAGCGTCCACACCGTGGAGGCCAATCTCAAGCGGATCTACCGCAAGCTGGGCATCCGATCACGCACGGAACTGGCCTCGACCCTCCCAACACGACCTCCCGGGTCCTGAGCAAGACCTACCGGTCACGGCCTCGATCGGTACGGATTTCGGGGATTCCTCGGGTCGGTGCCCCCTCTAGCCTCGGGATCAGAGATCGGTACCCGAGTGAAGGGAGGGATCATGAGCACGAAAGCGGGAACGATGGGGTTCTCCGCTCGACCGGCCCTGTTCACGTTCTGGACCGTGGCCGTGTCCGCTCTCGCGGCCGCGGCGCTGATCCTGAGCGCGGTGGCACTCAATGTGGCGGGTCGAAGCGATCGATCCGCGACGAGCGTGGAAGGCAGCGGTACCCGCGAGGTGGCCAGTATCGGGTCGCCGCTGTGGGACGCGGGCAAGCTCGATGCCATGCAGGGCCGCGTGCTCGCCGGGACCGTCGGGTTCGCAGGGTCGGCCCCGCTGTGGGACGCGGGCAAGCTGCAAGCCATGGAGGGCCGTGTGCTCGCCGGGTAGCTCCATCTGCTCGTTCGGCCGTTTCCCAGATCCTGAACGATGATCCGCGAGACGGGCGGCCCGCATCCCGGGCCGCCCGCTTCGCCTGCATCTTCGTTGGGGCGCGTCGCCGCCGGCCGGTAAGCCTCAGGCGTGGAGGCCCCGAACCTCGGGCAGGCCGAGGAAACTCCCACGCAGGTTCTCGTCGTCGATGCCCGAGGCCACGCGCTCGACGATCGCGCGCGCGCGGTCCCGCGTCTCGGCCGCGCCGACCTTGTCGCCGCGGGCCTCGATGATCACGGCGCGCAGCGCGAGCGCCTGCCACAGGGCGAGCAGCTCGCCCAGTCGAGCCGCGCGCTCTTCGGCCTGAGCCAACGCGTGCTCCGCCTCGTCCACCCGGCCCTGCGCGAGGCGGATCCTCGCGAGCGTGACGAGCGCATCCGCGACCAAGATCTCGATACCGTTGCCGCGCAGGTGTTGGAGGACCCCGTCGACGGCGGCCGCGGCGTCCTCGTAGGCTTCGGTCGCCATGGCGGCCCGAGATCGCACGAGTCCGGCGGATGTGAGCGTGAACGTGCGGAAGGACACGGGCAGCTGCGAGACGTCCACCAGGTCGAGCGCCCGTCGAGCGCCCCCGTGGTCGCCCAGCTCTACGAGCGCCGCCGCCTCGCCGACGGCGGCGACCGAGATCGCGGACGGCATCTTGACCCGCGCGATCGCGTCGGCTTCCCTGGCGAGCATGAGCGCGCCCGCACCATCCCCGAGGGTCGCACGCAGCAGCGCGAGATCCGCGCGCGTCCCCACCCCCGCGAACGCGAACCCACCCTCCTCGCCGACCTCGCGGCATCGCTCGATCTCCCGCATCGCCGCTCCGAGCTCGCCCCGAACGAGCTGGACGCGGTAGACCCACATCAGCGCGACCGACTCGCCCCAGCGGTTCCCGATCTCCCGGGAGATCTCGACGGCCCGCTCGGCCTCGGCCATCGCACCATCGTGGTCACCGGCCATCAGCCGGAGCAGGCTCAGTAGCGTCAGGTTGTCGGCGAGCATCGGACGGTTGTCGAGTGCCTCCCAGAGCAGCCGGGCCTCCGCGAGCCGTTCGGCGGCCGTCCCGAAGTCCCCGATCGCCATGTGGGCTCGGCTGACGTCGTTCAGCGTGAACGCGATCTGCTCGCGCTCGCCGAGCTCGCGGGCGATCGCGAGCGAGGCCTCGCCCGCCTCGACCGCCCGCCTCTCGTCTCCCCCGCCGTAGATGTTCGCGACGACGACGTTCCACAGCGCGCGAGCCTCGGCCGTGCGGTCCCCGAGCCTGCGCGCGGTGACCGCGTTCGCCTCGGAGAGCTCCCGGCCCCGCTCGAGGTCGAACAGCGGCGAGGGCGTCGCGTACAGGATGGCGATCGCGCCGTTCGCGGCGAGCTCCATGGCCTCGTTTCCGCGCCCGCGCGCGACCGAACGCATCTCCTCGTAGTTCGCGACCGCCTCGTGGTGACGGCCCGCAAGCTCGAGCGCGCTCCCACGCTTCTCGAACGTGGAGCGCAGCATGGCGGACTCGGCGTCGGTCCGGAGTGCCAGATCGAGCGCGGCGCGGTAGTGCGCCTCCGCATCGGCGTTCGCGTAGAGGCGGGCCGCGGCGTCGCCGGCGAGCAGCGCGTACCGCAGCGCGGCCCCGTCCTCGCCGGCCTCGCGGAAGTGGTGCGCCAGCACGGGCGCGACCGTTTCGAGCCGGTCCGCGCTCGCGGTCTCGAGCCCGTGGGCGAGCCGGAGGTGGATCGAGCGCCGGGTCCTCGTGAGCAGCGAGCCATACGCCGCCTCCTGCGTGAGCGCGTGACGGAAGGTGTACGTAGGGCTCGTCGAGCCGTCGGCCGCCCGGATCAGGTCCCGCCGCTCGAGCTCGAGCAGGTGCTCGAGCAGGTGCTCGGTCAGGTCGCCGTCGCCGATCGCCGTCCGGAGCACATCCGCCTCGAACGTCCTGCCGATCACCGCCGCGGTCTGCAAGGTTCGCCGGGTGGGCTCCGGCAGCCGGTCCAGACCGGCCGTGATCAGGCTCTGCACCGAGCCGGGGATCGCGACCTCCCCGGCGGAGGCAGCGAGTCGGAGGCCGGCGCCGGCGCGCTCGACGGCGCCGCCGTCGATCAGCGACCTCACCACCTCCTGCACGAACAGCGGGTTCCCCTCGGTCTTGTCCAGGATCCGTCTGCGCAGGTCGTTGGGCATCGCGACGGGCAGGAGCTCCCCGATCAGCCGTTCGCTCTCCGAGCCGGTCAGCGGCGCCAGCTCGATCGCGATCGTGCGGTCGGTAAGCTCGTCCTCGACCCACTCGCGGAAGGGCTGCGACGGCGCGCTCGGATCTGGCCGGAACGTGGCGATGAACACGTACGGGTGGTCACGGGCGAGGGCGACCGTCGCGCGGACCAGGTCCAGCGAGGCCTGATCGCACCAGTGCAGGTCCTCGAACACGACCAGTCGCCGACCCGGCTGCGCGAGCGTCGAGCCGACCACGAGCTCGGTCGCCTCGTGCTGGAAGGCCTCCCCTTCGAGGTGCTCGTCGTCCTCCTGTTCGACCCCGAGGAGCGCCCGGGCAACCCGCTCGCTCCGTTCGCGCCAACCTTCCACAGCGACGCGAGCCATCGCCTCGGCGATCTTCGAGCGGATCACGTGGGTCGGATCGGTCTCGATGATGCCCGCGCGCTCGCGGATCAGCCGTCGGTACTGCGCGTACGGCTGGAGCGCGTCGAACGGCACGCAGTACCAGAAGTCCCACCGGCGCTCATCGGCCGGCTCGAGCTCGGCCCAGAGCGCATTCGCTTCCTCGACCAGCCGGCTCTTTCCGATGCCCGGCTCGCCCACGAGTAGGATCACCGAACCCTCGCCCTCGCCGGTCCGCTCCAGCGCCCGCCGGACGAGGTCCATCTCGGCCTCGCGCCCGACGAGCGAGCCCTCGAGCGACCGCGAGGCGCGGACCCGCCACGGCGCGTCCAGACGCCCGCGGACGCGGTAGGCGGACACGGGCTCGCGCTTGCCCTTGAGCTCGATCCCGCCGAGCCCTTCGACGTCGAAGAGATCGGCCACGAGCCGGTAGGTGTCCTCCGTGATCTGAACGGTCCCGGGCTCGGCCGTCTGCTCCATGCGCGCGGCGACGTTCACGGCGTCTCCCAGCGCCGTGTACTCCTGCCGCAGCGTCGAGCCGACCTGGCCGACCACGACGGGTCCGGTGTTGATGCCGACCCGCACGTCGAGGTCGAGGCCGCGCTCGCGCTCGAGCCGTTCTCGGAGCGGCCCGATCGCCGAGACGATCTCGAGACCGGCCATCACGGCTCGCTGCGGATCGTCCTCGTGCGCCTTCGGCGCACCGAAGAACGCCAGGATCGCGTCGCCCATCAACCGCGCGACCGTGCCCTCGTGACGGATCACCGGCTCGATCAGCCGCTCGTACGCGAGGTTCATGATGTCGGTCCACTCCTCGGCGTCGAGCGTCTCGGCCATCGCGGTCGAACCTCGCACGTCGCAGAAGAGCATCGTGACCACCCGGCGCTCTCCCTCGCGTTCCTCGGCGGTATGCAGGCGCACGCCGCACGCGTTGCAGAAGCGCGCCGCCTCCGGGTTGCTCGCGCCGCAGTTCGGGCAGGTCAGCATGACCGAACCCTAGGCCGTCCGCCCGAGCGCCGTCGACGGCCTCCTCGCGCAGCGGACCCACCCGCGGACCACGGACGGCCGCGGCGCCGGGCGGCGGCCTGCGGCTTCACGGTGGAGGCGAGCGGACTCGAACCGCCGACCCCCTGCTTGCAAAGCAGGTGCTCTACCGACTGAGCTACGCCCCCGGGTCGACCGTCATGGTGACAGAGATCCCTACCCCGCCCCAAGCAGCGCGAGGCCGGGGTCGTTGAAGTCCGACAGGTTGTTGCTCTCGAACGCGTAGGAGCTGCCGTCCGCGAAGCCCACCGTGATCTGGGTGAGCGTCGAGCCGCGCTCGGTCGTGACGGTCACTTCGTTCCGTGGCCACGTGGCGAGCTCGTCCTTCAGCTTGATGCCTCGGTTCCCCTGCTTGTACGCGAACACGTGGAGCGTCGTGTCGGTGATCGCCACGAGCACGTTCTCGGGGAACCCCCCGGTCGCCTGCTTGGCCGCGCTGCCCATCGCCATCGAGGCGATCGGCGAGACCTTCCCCACGCCGAGGCGGCTCAGGCTGCCCGCTCGCGAGATGCCGAGGATCCCGCGCACCGGTTCGGCGACCCGTTCCTGGACGGTTGCGGTCCAGGAGGTCCGGTACGCATCCGTGTTGGCCATGGTTCCTCTCGGCTCTGTCTCAGGACCCCGGCGACGGTTCCGTCGGGGGCTGGGTCTGCTTCTTCGCGGACCCTTGCATCGACTCGGGCGCGGTGAACGTCGGGGTGCCCTCGCCGTCGAGGAACTGCATCACGGGCGTCCCGTCATCGGTCAGACCCAGCACGGCCCGGAGCTCCCCCTCATGGTTCAGCAGCCGCAGGATCGGCGAGCCCTCGGCGGCGAGCCCGAGTCGGGCGCGCACCTTCCCGTCTTCATCCTGCAGCGAGACCGTTGGCGAGCCCTGCTGCGCGAGGGAGTACACGAACCCGAGCTCCCCATCCTTGTTCCGGAGGGCGAACGTGGGAGCCCCCTCCGAACCGAGGCCGAACTTGGCCCGCACCTTCCCGTTGCGGTCGACCATCGCCATGCTGGCCGAGCCGTCCGAGAACAGACCGAAGGTGGCACGCACCTTGCCGCCGTCGTCCGCGATCGCGAGCCCGGCCGAGCCGTCCGACTGCACGCCGAAGCGCGCGCGGAGCTTCTCGTCGGCTCCGTAGAAGGAGATGAACGGCAGGTCGTCGTCCGTGACGCCGAACCGGGCGCGCACGCGGCCTTCCGAATCCTCGATCTCGATCTCGCCGGCCCTGATGACACGCTTCCTCATGTGCTCCGCCCTCGCTCCCGCTCGGCCAACGCTGGGAGTGTAGGACGGCGGGCGGCCGCGGGTGCGGAGTTCCGGGCCCGGATGTGAGAAACCGCCGCGACCCGAAGGTCACAGCGGCTTCTCATCCCGCACTCTATGGACCGCGCTCGACCCGGTCAAGCCGAGGTCGACGGTCTTGTCACTCTTTCTTCAGGAGCTCCCGCCGGAGCGTGCACGCCTCCAATCGATCAGGGCGGGGTTCCACCCCGATGCCGGGCCCGGACGGCACCGCCATGGTCCCGTCCGGGGCGAGCTCGAACGGCTCGGTCAGGTCCTCGGGGAAGTACCGGCGGCTCGCGCTCGTGTCGCCCGGCAGGCGGAAGCCGGGCATCGCGGCGAGCGCCAGGTTCGTAGCCCGCCCGATCCCGGTCTCGAGCATCCCGCCGCACCACACCGGAGCCCCGCGCTCGGCGGCCACGTCGTGGACCTGACGCGCCGCGAAGACACCCCCGACGCGCCCCTGCTTGATGTTCACGATGCGGCACGCCCCGAGCTCGAGAGCGGCCGCGGCGTCGGCAGCCGATCGGATCGACTCGTCCAGGCAGATGTCGGTCTGGATCTGCGACTGCAGGACGGCATGCTGCACGAGGTCCTCGTGATCCAGCGGCTGCTCCACCATCAGCAGGCCGAAGGCATCGAGCGCCTTGAAGACGGCGACGTCGCGTGCGGTGTAGGCGGCGTTCGCGTCGACCGAGAGCAGGATGCCCGGGTGCGTCTCGCGCACCGCACGCACCCGTTCGACGTCGGTCCCCGGCTCGATCTTGAGCTTGATCCGTCGGTAGCCCTGCGCGAGGTAGCCGTCCACCTGCTCGAGCAGGGCCGTCACGGACGACGCGATCCCGATCGACACGCCGCACTCGACGCGATCGCGCTCCGCACCGAGGTATGCGGCGAGCGATCGCCCTTCGGCACGCAGCTCGGCGTCGAGCACGGCGTTCACCAGCGTGGCCTTCGCCATCGGGTGTCCGCGGACCTGCGCGAACACGGTCTCGAGCTCCTCGGCTCGCACCTCACCCGCGGCGAACAGGGCGGGCGCGAGGAAGTCCCTGATCACGATCCACGCGCCCTCGTTCCACTCCGCGGAGAAGTCGGGCTCGATGCCGGCCACGCACTCGCCCCAGCCGGCGGCGTCGTCGGTCTCGACCCGGGCGAGCACGCACACCTTCTCGCCCATCTCTCCGAAGCTCGTGCGGAACGGCCGGACGAGCGGGAGTCCGACCAGCCGGAGCTCGACCGCCCGGATCCGCGTCATGCGGGGAGGTCCTCGGAGGCCACGAGCACGTACGCGGACCGCGTGGCGTCGAACGCCGCCGCGACCATCCCGGCCGACAGGCACGCCTCGATCGCCTCGGCGGAGGCATCCCGCCACGAGCGGGCGAGGTCCGGATCCCGCGTCCGGAGCTCCGGGTACTCGCGCGGGATCTCGATCAGGCACCGTCGAGCCGTCGGGGCGCCCATGGGGCCCGGCGCCCCCGCCTCGTCCGCGAGGACGAGCTCCGAGGCCACGAGCGCACGCGGGCCGGGCTCACGCACGAGATCCCACCTCACCATGAAGCGATCGGTCCGCTCCCCGGCGTTCACGGCGTCGGTCATCTCCCCGTAGAAGTCCCGATCGAACCGGTCGGCGACCACGCCGAGCTTGTGGAGGTTGAAGTACGCGTTGCGCGCGACGAGCGGGTCGAACGTCCACCGCGCGAGCGCGATCCCCTGCTCGAGCGCCTGGGCCCGCTGAGCGAGCTTCAGCGCGTAGCCCACGCCCGCGTGGCGCCGATCGGGCATCGCCGCGAGCATGTGCGAGTGCACGTGCAGGCCGTCGCGCGGCTCGACGCCCACCCAGCCGAGCACGTACCCGATGGCCTCGTCCTGCGCGAACGCCCCGTAGGGGACGTTTCCGCTGTCGGCGAGCGCGCGGAGCAGCTCGCGAGGCAGGGCCTGCCCGCCCCACGTCGCCGACAGGACCCGCAGGATCGATCCTGCGTCCTCGAGCCGGTCGAGCGGCCGCAGCTCCACGCCTGCGGATGCGGCGGCCCGGTGCGCCGTCTCCCACGCACCCTCGGCCAGCGCACGGATGTCCTCGCCCACGGCGCCGGAGTCTACCGATGACGTGAACGACGAGGGCCGGTGCACGGCACCGGCCCTCTCGGAACGCGTTCGGAGCGGGAGGTCTATCCGCCAGCCGGCGGCGGCAGCTCCTGCCACTCGTCCTCTTCCAGGTCCTTCCCGCGGCGCCGCTTGAAGATCGCCACGACCGCAGCGACGATCGCCGCGATGAACGCGATCTTCATGAGCTTGCCGAAGAACCCGCTCTTCTTCGTCTCCTCAGAACCCTCGGCCATCGCCGCCTCCTGTCCGTCGCGTGGGCCTGGTTGGACTTGAACCAACGACCTCATCCTTATCAGGGATGCGCTCTAACCGTGCTGAGCTACAGGCCCGGACAACCCGCAAGGGGCCTTTCAGCCGGCCCGCGGCAAGCGTACGCGTGGCCTTCGAAACGTGTCAATCGTGGCGCTGACCTGCGCCTTCGCCTATCGGTGCTCCGAAAGCGTGACCTCGACGCCGCCGACGATGTCGGAGAGCAGGTTGTACAGGAACGCCACGAACACGTTGATGAGCGTCCACAGCCCCACCATCGCGAGCCCGACCACGAGCGCCCGGCTGAACAGCCAATCGCCGTGAATCTCGAAGGTCTGGTCGGCGAACAGGTCTCGGATCAGACGCTGGAGGGAGTCCAGCGCACCGATCGCCCCGAGCACCCCGTACAGGATCACGAACGCGCCCAGGACCACGGCCAGCACGCACAGGTAGAAGAAGAAGGAGATCTTGAACACCGACCACGGCCCTACCTTGCGGACGACCACCCGCGCGTGGCGCCTCTTCGTCCCTCGAGACCCACGCGAGGGCGCGGTCGCAGGCTTCGTGCCCGCCTCCGGGGGAGCAGAGGCCGAACGCGTGGCGAAGACCGTCGGATCGCCCGACTGGGCGAGGGGCTCGCTCATCGTCTGCCCTTTCTACGCGGCGAGGGCCTGGGCGGCAACCATCAGCCTCGTCGCGTCTGCCCGGGAGGCCCCAGGATGAGTCGTGCGTGCAGCGGCCCGAGCACGCCGAGCACGGACAAGGCGATCACCCACGACGCTCGATCGACCTCGTCCTGCACGAGCAGGCCTCCGGCGGCCACCCCCAGGCTGCACCCGACCACGAGCGCGAACGCGAGGCCCGCCGGGAGCCACTTCCACAGCCCGAACATCACGAGGGCCAGCATCGCCCCGGAAACGGCGATCATCGCTACCCCCAACCCGACGGCCATCGGAGTCCTCGGCCCGCCCCGGGGGGCGGCTACTCCTCGTCCTCGGCCTGGGCGATGACCGGCGCGAGGGCGACGACGGTTGCGCCCTCCTCGACCCGCATCGTCCTCACGCCCTGGGAGGCGCGCCCCACGCGACGGATGTCGCCGGCCGCGACGCGGATAACGATCCCCGACGAGGAGATCACGAACATGTCCTGGTCCTTGGAGCCGACGAAGGCGCCGGCGAGGAGCCCCGTCTTCTTGGTCAGGGTGTGGCCGATCACGCCCTTGCCCCCACGACCCTTGGCCGGGTAGTCCTTCAGCGGCGTCCGCTTGCCATATCCCTGGTGCGTGACGCTGATCATCTCCTCACCCTCGGACGCCACGCCGAGCGCGATCACCTCGTCGTCGGCGTCCAGGCGCATCCCGATCACGCCCGCGGTCTGGCGTCCCATCGGTCGGGCGAGCCCCTCCTTAAACCGGATCGTCTTGCCCTTGCGAGAGACCAGGAACACATCGTCCTTGCCGTCGGTCAGGCGTACGTCGATCAGCTCGTCCCCCGGCTTGAGGTTGACGGCCGCCAGGCCCGTCCGAGGCGAGTCGTACTCGGGCAGCGCGGTCTTCTTCACCATCCCCTTGCGGGTGGCGAACAGCAGGTAGCGCCCGCCCGCGTACTCCTTCAGGTCGATCACCGCCTGGACCTTCTCGTCGGCGGTGATCCCGACCCCCGGGAGGTTGGCGGCATAGGTGCCGCGTGCCGTACGTCCGGACTCGGGCACCTCGTGCACCTTCACGCGGTAGACCTTGCCGCGGCTGGTGAAGAACAGCAGCCAGTGGTGGGTGGTCGTGGTGAAGACGTCGCGGACGACATCCTCCTCCTTCAGGTTCTGGCCACGGACCCCCTTCCCACCGCGGCCCTGCCGACGGAAGTTCTCGATCGGCTGCCGCTTCACGTAGCCGGCGCGGCTGACAGTGATCACGACCGGCTCCTCCGCGATCAGGTCCTCGATGTCGAGGTCGCCCACGTCGGCGATGAGGCTGGTTCGGCGCGGGGTCGCGAACCGCGCCTTCAGCGCGAGGACCTCCTCCTTGATCAGGGCCCGGATCTTCTTGGGGTCCTTCAGGAGCGCCTTCAGGCGCCGGATCGTCGCGAGCAGGTCCTTGTGCTCCTGCTCGAGCTCCTCGCGGGCCAGCCGGGTGAGGCGCCGGAGCGGCATATCCAGGATGTGGTTGGCCTGGATCTCGCTGAGCTTGAACTGCTTCATCAGCTTCGTGCGAGCCTCGTCGGCATCGCGCGAGCCGCGGATGATCTTGATGACCGCGTCCAGGTTCTGCAGCGCGATGAGCAGTCCCTGGACGATGTGGTCCCGCTCCTCCGCCCGCCTCAGCTCGAACTGCGTCCGGCGCGTTACCACGTCGACCTGGTGGTCGACGTAGTAGCCGACCAGCTCGGCGAGGTTGAGCGTCCTCGGCACCCCGTCGACGAGCGCGAGCATGATCGCGCCGAAGCTCTCCTGCAGCTGCGTGTGCTTGTAGAGCTGGTTCACGACGACCTGCGGGTTGGCGCCGCGCTTGGTGTAGACGACGAGGCGCATGCCTTCCTTGTTGGACTCGTCTCGGACGTCGGCGACCTCCTTCAGGCGGCCGGCGTTGGCGAGCTCAGCGATCTTCTCGGCCACGCGCGCCTTGTTGACCTGGTACGGGAGCTCGGTCACGACGATCTTCGAACGGCCGGCGGTGCCCTCCTCGATGTGCGAGACCGCCCGCACCTTGATGGAGCCGCGGCCGGTCTCGTACATGTCCGAGATACCCTGCTTGCCCATGATCACGGCGCCGGTCGGGAAGTCCGGCGCCTTGACGAACTTCATGAGCTCCTTGGGCGTGGACTCGGGATGATCGAGGTAGTGGGCGACGGCATCCACGACCTCGCCGAGGTTGTGGGGCGGGATGTTGGTGGCCATCCCGACCGCGATGCCCCCCGCGCCGTTCACCAGGAGGTTCGGGAACCGGCTGGGCAGGACCGTCGGTTCCTGCTCGTACCCGTCGAAGTTGGGGACGAAGTCGACCGTCTCCGCCTCGATGTCGCGCAGGAGCTCCATCGCGGCGGGTGCGAGCCGGGCTTCCGTGTACCGGTACGCGGCCGGCGGATCGCCGTCGACCGAACCGAAGTTGCCGTGTCCATCGATCAGCGGGACGCGCAGCGACCAGTCCTGCGCCATCCGCACCAAGGCGTCGTAGACGCTCTGGTCGCCGTGCGGGTGGTACTTCTTCAGCACCTCACCGACCGCCGAGACGGACTTGCGGTGCGGCCGGTCGGGCCGGAGGCCGGACTCGAGCATCGACCACAGGATCCGGCGGTGGACGGGCTTGAGCCCGTCTCGGACGTCGGGCAGGGCGCGCCCGACGATCACGGACATCGCGTAGTCCAGGTAGGAGCGCTGGATCTCCTCCTCGAGCCCGATCGGCTCGATGCGCCCGGCGAGCAGCGTCAGCTCGCCGCCCCCTCCCCCGCTCGCGCGCCGTCTAGACATCGAGGTTCTGGACGTCCTTGGCGTTCTGCTCGATGAACTCCTTCCGGGCTGCCACGTCCTCGCCCATCAGCACGGTGAACAGCCGATCGGCGAGCGCCGCGTCCTCGAGGGTGACCTGCAGCAGCGTCCGCTGCTCGGGGTCCATCGTCGTCTCCCAGAGCTGGTCGGCGTTCATCTCGCCCAGACCCTTGAACCGCTGTGGGTCGAGCTTCTTGCCGTTGCCGTGCTTCTTGCGCCAGGCGTCCCACTCGCGCTCCGTGTAGAAGTACAGCTCCTCCTTGCCCTGCTTCAGCAGGTACAGGGGCGGCTGTGCCAGGTAGATGAAGCCGGCGTCGATCAGCTCGCGCATGTTGCGGAAGAAGAACGTCAGCAGCAGGGTCCGGATGTGCGCCCCGTCCACGTCCGCGTCCGCCATGATCACGATCCGGTGGTAGCGGGCCTTGACGAGGTCGAACTCCTCGCCGATCCCCGTGCCGATCGCGGTGATCAGCGCCTGGATCTCCTGGTTCTCGAGGATCTTGTGCAGGCGTGCCTTCTCGACGTTCAGGATCTTGCCCCGGATCGGCAGGATCGCCTGCGTGGCACGATCGCGCGCCTGCTTGGCCGATCCGCCGGCGCTGTCACCCTCGACGATGTAGACCTCGCATGCCGCCGGGTCGGTGAGCTGGCAGTCGGCGAGCTTGCCGGGCAACCCTCCACCCTCCAGGAACGACTTGCGGCGGGTGAGGTCGCGCGCCTGCTTGGCGGCCATCCGAGCCTTGGCCGCGGAGGAGCCCTTCAGGACGATCCGCTTGGCGTCGCCCGGGTGCTCCTCGAGCCAGATCATCAGGTGCTCGTTCACCGTGGTCTCGACGAGCGAGCGCATGGTGGTGTTCCCGAGCTTGGTCTTCGTCTGGCCCTCGAACTGCGGTGAGCGAAGCTTCACCGAGACGATCGCCGTCAGGCCCTCGCGGACGTCCTCACCGAGGAGGTTGTCCTCCTTCTCCTTCAGCAGGCCCTTGGTCCGCGCGTAGCGGTTGACCACGTTGGTGAGCGCCTTCTTCAGGCCCTCCTCGTGCATCCCGCCCTCGTGCGTGTTGATGGTGTTGGCGAACGAGTGGATCGACTCCGCGTACCCGTTGTTCCATTGCAGGGCGATCTCGGCCTCGGCGTCAGCCTCCTTGGCCTCCATCGAGATGACCTTGGTGTGGATCACGTCCTTGCCTGTCGACAGGTGCTTCACGAAGTCCGCGATGCCGCCCGAGGCCTTGAACACCTGCTTGAGGGGCTTGTCCTCGCGCTCGTCGATCAGCTGGATCTCGATGCCCTTGGTGAGGAAGGCCTGCTCCTGCAGCCGCTCCACGAGCATGCGCCGGTCCCACTCGGTCCCCTCGGTGAAGATCTCCGGGTCCGGCCAGAACGTGATGACCGTGCCGCTCTTCGTCGTGGCCTTGCCCTTGGTGAGCTTGGTGGTCGACTTGCCGCGCGCGTACGACTGCGTCCACGTGGCGCCGTCGCGCATCACCATCACGGTGAGCTTCTCCGACAGGGCGTTGGTCACGGAGACCCCGACGCCGTGGAGGCCACCCGAGATCTGGTATCCCTCGCCACCGAACTTGCCCCCGGCGTTCAGCGTGGTGAGCACGACCTCGACCGCCGGACGGCGGTCCTTGGCCTTGGGGATCGGCTTCACGGGGATACCGCGCCCGTTGTCCTCGACCTGGCAGCCGCCGTCCTTCAGCAGGCGGACGACGACGCGATCGCAGAATCCGGCCATCGCCTCGTCGATCGAGTTGTCGACGACCTCGTACACGAGGTGATGCAGGCCCCGGCTCGAGGTGGTGCCGATGTACATCCCCGGGCGGAGCCGTACGTGCTCGACGCCCGCGAGGACCTGGATGTCCGCCGACTCGTACTTGGTCGGCTTCTTCGCTCCTGCCTGTCTCGTCGCTGTGCTTGCCAACGAACCTCCGTCCGGGGGGAAAGCGGACGCGCCAGTCGAGACGTCACGTCGTCTCGGGGGCCGGCGAACCGCGCTCTTGACGCGCCTGATTCTACCAATCGGGGGTGACGCGAGGCGCCGTTCCGCTCCCCGGATCCGCGCTTCCGCCGTCCCTCAACCGCGCTGCGCTACAACCCTTTCCGGGGTTCGGTTCGAACGACGATGCGGACGGTCTCCACCGAGCCCGGTCCGAGAGCCTGGTTGGCACGCTCGCGGATCTGCTCGGCGAGGAACCGCACCTGGGCGCCCCAGGGGCCGGAGGTCGCGGCGACCACCAGGATCCCGCGATCGAGGCTCACCGGCGCCGACTCGGCGCCGAGCCGAGGGCCGACGACCGAGCTCCAACCGGCCGCCAGCTGACCGATCGGCACACCGCGTGCGAAGGTCTTCTCGCGCATCAGCCCGTCCACGATCTCGCCGATCGGCGTCTCGTGCAGCGTCCGCTCGTCCTTGCGCCCGCGCCATCCCTTGCTGTGCGGCATCAGCGTCCCTCCACCGTTCCCGCCGATACGGCCAGGACGCGCGCCGATCCTCCGGGCACGTGCGCGTCGTCGGCGACGCTCACGAACACCTGCCCGCGCGAGGCCAGCCGCTCGGCGGCGCGCCGCTGCCGCGCAGGGTCGAGCGCCGAGAACGGGTCGTCGAGCAGCAGCACGGGACGTTCGCCGACCTCCTCGCGCAGGGCAGACGCGAGCCCGAGACGCAGACACAGGGCGGCCGCCCATCCCTCGCCGTGGCTCGCGAACGCGCGGGCCCCCAGATCGCGGACCGCGATCGCGAGGTCGTCGCGGTGGGGACCGACCAGTGTCGTGCGCCGGATGAGCTCGTCCGATCGCCGCTCGGCCAGGCGGGCCGCGAAGGCATCCTCGAGCCCCTCCCCCTCCACGTTGGCCCCGTACGCCACGTCCAGCACGTGTCCCGCCAGATGCGAGTACTCCTCGCTCGCGGGAGGACCGAGCCGGGTCACCGCCTCCGCCCGCAGCCGGGTCAGCGCGCACCCGGCCTCGACGAGCTGCTCGTCCCACGTGTCGAGTCCGGGCGGAGCCCCCCGTCCCTCGTGCTCCTTCAACAGGCGGTTCCGCTGCCGGAGCACCCGATCGTACGCGGTGACGACCCCCTCCTTCAGCGGCCACAGGCACCGGATCGCCTCGTCGAGGAAGTCGCGACGGCGTCCCGGCTCGCCGATCACGACGAAGAGGTCGTCCGGCCCGAAGAACACCGCGCGCACCTGTCGGCGAACGTCGCGCTTGCGCCGAACCGGCGATCGGTTCACCTGCACCCGGTTGGCGCCACGGCCCGGGATCTCGACCTCCACGAGCACGCGCCCCCCGCCCGTCTCCACCTCGCCGCGCGCGTAGGCGCTTCCCGCCGCCCCCCTGCGCACGATCGGATCGGCCGACGAGGTCCGTGGCGAGCTGAGGAGGAACAGGAACGCGATCCCCTCGAGGAGGTTCGTCTTGCCCTCGCCGTTGGGCCCGACCACGGTGATCACCGACTCGGGAAGGTCCTCCAGGCGCGTTCGGGCATGGTTGCGGAAGTCCAGGAGCTCGACCCACGCCAGGCGCAACGCGCTGGCGGCCTAGCCCACCGGCGTCGGCAGGCGGACCGGCATCACGAGGTATGTGAACTCGTCCGACTCGCCCTTCACCACACCGGGCTTCAGTCCGTCGCGGACCTCGAGCCGCACCGACTCACCGGTCGCGGCCGCCAGGCCGTCGGCCAAGTAGGTGGGATTGAACGCCGCCGTGATGTCCTCCCCCTCGTAGCGGGCCTCCACGGCCTCCACGGCCTGGCCGAGATCGGGTGAGGACGACGAGAGCTTGACCCCGAGCGCGTTGAACTCCAGTCGGACGGGCGACGAGTCTCGCGCGAGCAGACCCACGCGCCGCACGGCGTCGATCAGCTGCTGACGGGACACCGTCAGCCTGCTCTCGTACTTCTCGGGCAGGAGTTGGCGGTAGTTGGGGAACTCGCCTTCGATCAGGCGCGAGGTCAGCATCAACGCTCCCGCCTGGAACGAGATCTGGCTCTCGTCCACGAAGATCTCGACCTCACCCTTCTCGAGCGCCTGGGCCGCCCGGCCGGCCTCGGCGAGCGCACGCTCGGGCACGATCGCCTTGGCCTCTCCCGCAGCGGTGGCGATGAGATCGCGCACCGCGAGGCGGTACGAGTCGGTGGCGACCAGCGTCACCCCCTCCCGAGACACCTCGAGCAGGACGCCCGTGAGCACCGGTCGAGCTTCGTCCCGGGAGGCGGCCCGTCCAACCTGCCCCACCGCCTCGGCGAACCGAGGGGCCTCGGACACGATCCGCGTCCCCGATGGCGGCTGCAGCGCCGGGAAGTCTTCGGCTGGCAGCAGCCGCAGGCTTCCCTCGTAGGCCGCACACCGGATCCTGGCCTGCGACTGATCGGTCTCGAACTCGACCGGTGCGTCCGAGAGGCTCTTCACCGTGTCGGCGAGCAGCCGTGCAGGCACGAGGGCCGCGCCCGCCTCGCTCACCTGGACATCGATCGACAGCCGCGACGAGACCTCCAGATCCGTGGTCGTGAGCGTCAGCGTCCCCCCCTCGTCCGCCTCGAGCAGGACGCCCGTGAGCGCGGGGATCCCCGGCCGCGTCGAGACGCCGCGTTGCACGGTCTGGAGCGCCTCGGACAAGGCGTCTCGGTCACATCGGAACTTCACGTGTCCACCCCCCGACTGCTTCTTCTGTTGGATCTTCTCAACCCAGTAGTAGTAGGGACTGTGGAAAAGGGGATAACCGACCCATCAGACGAGCGTAACTGCCCCGTGTGACATGTGGACGGGCTGTGGGCAACGGTGGACGGGTCGAGCAGGCCGGCGGACGTCTCCCCTGGCGTCCCCGCGTTCCCCACAGGGTCATGCACGTGGCCTCACCCGCTCCTCGCACGGTCACGGATGATCCGCGACAGGTCCTGAACCTGGCGGTACGTGGTTCCCCGAACCCGCATGTCGCCCTCGACCTTCAAGATGCCGTGCCGGGCCGTGGTGTGGTCGCGTCCCCCGAACGTCTCGCCGATCTTCACGAGGCTCTGCCCGCTGCACTCGCGCATCAGGTACATCGCGACATGACGAGCGGTCGTGAGCGGCCGGGAGCGGTTCGGCGAGATCAGGTCCTGGACCGACAGGCTGAAGTACTTGGCGCTCTCCTCCAGGATCAGCTGCGGCGGGATCTCGGCCTCGGTCTGCGGCAGCAGGTCCTCGAGAGCCTGCTCCGCGAGCTCGGCGTTGATCGGTTGGCCCGTGAGGTCACTGAACGCGACGACCCGCACGAGCGCCCCCTCCAGCTCTCGGATGTTCTGGTCGAACCGGCTCGCGATGAACTCGATCACGTCGTCCGGGACCAGGACCGACTCGCGCTGGGCCTTGAGTTGCAGGATCGCGATCCTCGTCTCCAGGTCGGGGGCCTGGACGTCCACGCACAACCCGAGCCGGAAGCGCGACTGGAGGCGCTGCTCGATGCCGAGCTCCTGGGGGGCGCGGTCCGAGGCGATCACGATCTGGCGGTCCTTCTGATGGAGGGCGTTGAAGGTGTGGAAGAACTCGGTCTGGGTCTCCTCCCGCTTGGCCAGGAACTGGATGTCGTCGACGAGCAGCACGTCCACATCCCGATAGCGCGCGGCGAACTGATAGCCCTGCCGCTCACGCACCGCCTTGATGAACTCCGCCATGAAGCTCTCGCTCGTCACGTACTTCAGCCGCAGGCGCGGCAAGAGGGCGTGCATGTGGTGACCGATCGCGACGAGCAGGTGGGTCTTGCCGAGCCCCACGCCGCCGTAGATGAACAACGGGTTGTAGGCCTTGGACGGCGGGGCGTCGGCGACCGCCATCGCGGCGGCGTGCGCGAAGCGGTTCGAGGGCCCCGCGACGAACGTCTCGAACGTGTAGTTGGGGAACGGCAGGCCCGGGGCGCCGAGGGACGGCCGATCGGCTGGGGACCGGCCGCGCCGTGTGGTCTCGAGTTCGGGTTCGGGGGTTTCACGTTGCGCCGCAACCATATCGGCGGGCGCAACCCCAACGTGGACCGTGACCGGGAGGCCGACGGACTCGGCCGCGGCCTCCTGGATCAGCTGCACGTAGTGCTGGGTGAGCCGGTCACGAACGTAATCCGAGGGCGCGACCACCTCCAGGACGCCGTCGTGCAGGCTGGTCGCCCGGACGTCTTGGAACCACATGGAGAACGTGCTGTCCGAGAGCTCGCGACGGGCACGATCCACCACGTGCGACCACGTGCGCTCGGCAGCCTCCTCGAACGATGCGATGGCCATAACTATCCACAACGCCTTTCCACATATGTGGAAACCGGTGGGGGAAGCCGGGGCGCTGCCGTGGGGAGGGACGGGCGCCGGGTGAAGCGGGCCGGACTATAGCACCGCGGTTTTCCCCACCGCTCTCTCGGAGCCGCCTCTTGTCACACTTTCTGCGAACGCGCCCCGCGGCCAGCGGCGACGCGCGCCGGTTATACTCCCGCGACCGGCCGACCGGTCGGAGCGCAGGACCCTCGGAGCATCGAGTAGCCATGGCCAAGAGAACCTTCCAGCCCAACAACCGGCGCCGCCACAAGCGCCACGGCTTCCGCGTCCGGATGCGGACACGCGGAGGCCGCGCGATCCTCGCGCGGCGCCGCGCCAAGGGCCGCACGCGCCTGTCCGCGTAGCCTGCCCACGAACGGCGACGACGTCCGACGTGCCCTGGCCGACGGCCGGGCGATCCACGGAGACCGGGTGGTAGTGTTCGTGCTGCCCGGGACCGGGTCGGTGGCGTTCGTCGCCGGTCGGCGGGTCGGCGGTGCGGTCTCCCGCAACCGAGCCCGGCGCATCCTCCGGGCCGCGTGGCGAGAGATCGGACCACGGATCGTCGACGGATATGACTTCGTCTTGGTGGCCAGGGCGTCGATCGCCGGTGCCCGGTCCGACGAGCTGGTGGCGGAGGTCGAGCAGGTGCTCTTGCGCGCGGAGATGATCTCGGGATGAGCTGGCTCCGACGCGGGCTGTGGCTGGTCGGCGCTCCTGTGAGGCTCGCCCTGATCGGACTGATCCACCTGTACCGGCTCACGCTATCCGGCTGGCTGGGGGGCCAGTGCCGCTTCTACCCCACCTGCTCCCATTACGCGGAGGATGCGATCCGGCTGCACGGGGCCGCGCGCGGATCCCTGATGGCCGCATGGAGGATCGCACGGTGCGGCCCCTTCACCCAGGGCGGCGTGGATCACGTCCCGTCACCAAGAACCAGGCATGATAAGTATGACCCCGTCACACACTCTTCGCTGAGGCCCTCCTCGTGATCGCCTTCGCACCGTGGCAGTCCCTGCTCAACGGCCTCGGGTGGGTCGTCGCCCAGATCTACGAGCTGATCCCCAACTACGGGGTGACGATCATCGTCCTGACGGTCGTGATCCGCCTCGTGCTGCTCCCCCTCGGCATCAAGCAGGTTCGCTCGATGCAGCACATGCAGATCATCCAGCCGAAGGTGAAGCAGATCCAGCAGAAGTACAAGCAGAACAAGCAGAAGCAGCAGGAAGAGATCATGAAGCTGTACCGCGAGTACGGCGTCAACCCGTTCTCGGGGTGTTGGCCGGTCCTGCTCCAGTTCCCGATCCTAATCGCGATGTACTCGGTGCTGAGGTTCCCCCAGCACCCGATGCACATCCCCGTCGACAGCGAGCTCTACGCCGTCATCACCCAGCAGATCCCGACGACGGACCAGAACGGGGACCCCATCGTCAGCCAGGATCAGATCGACGAACTCGTCGAGCAGGGGGAGCTCCCTGGGTCGACATCCGGGACCTCGTTCCTCGGCATGAACCTACTCTGCTCGGCCTCGCAGGCGGGCAACCCCGACGCTCAGCTCGGAGACAAGGTCTCGGTCGACGGCGGGGAGGCCGTCCAGCTGCAGTACCCGGTGGACTGCGGCGACAGCGTCCCCGATCGGATCCCGTACTACATCTTCGCGGTGCTGATGTTCGGGACCACCTTCTACCAGCAGCGCCAGATGCAGAAGGCCAGCCCTCCGGGCGCCGCATCCTCCCAGCAGCAGGCGCTGCTCAAGATCATGCCCCTCATGTTCGGGGTCTTCGGGATCTTCTTCCCCGCCGGCCTGGTCCTGTATTGGACGACGTCGAACGCGTGGCAGATCGGGCAGCAGTACTTCATGCTCAAGACCCGCCCGACGGCCGAGCAGTTGGCAGCGGTGGCCGATGCCAAGGGGAAGACCGCCCCGTCCGAGAAGAAGGGCTTCATGGCGTCGATGATGGAGCGGGCCGAGCAGCAGCGTGCCGCACGCGAGGGAACCCAGCGCAAGCCGGGAACCCCGAAGCCGGGCACGCCCAAGAAGAAGCCTGGGCCCGGCAAGCCCGGAACGGGCGGAGGCAGCGATGGAGGAGATCCGAAGAAGCGCCCCAAGCGTTGAGGAGGCCGTCGAGGCCGCCCTCACCGAGCTAGGCGTGAGCGAGCAGGAGGCCGACATCCAGGTGGTCCAGGAGCCCCGCCAGGGCCTGTTCGGGGTCGGCGCCCAGGAGGCGATCGTGGTGGTGCGGGCCCGCCGCCCGGGCGGCGAGGCGCCCACGGACGAGGAGCTGGACGAGCAGGCCGAGGTGGCGGCCGAGTTCCTCGAGGGCCTGCTGGAGCGGATGGGGATCGCGGCCACGGTGGAGCTCGGCATGGACTCGGGCACGATGTACGTGGACATCCTCGGCCCCGAGCCCGACGACGAGGACATGGGACTCCTGATCGGCAGGCACGGCCAGACCCTCGAGAGCCTTCAGGAGCTGACACGGGTCGTCATCGCTCAGCGGACCGGGATGCGCCCCCGGGTGGTCGTCGACGTCGAGGACTACCGGAAGCGGCAGATCGATCGCCTGGTAGCCCGCTCGAAGGAGGTCGCGACCCGGGTCGCCAGCTCCGGGCGGCAGGAGGCGCTCGAGCCGATGAACCCGTTCCTGCGGAAGGTCGTGCACGATGCCGTCGCCGAGATTGAGGGCGCGGAGAGCGGGAGCGAGGGCGACGAGCCGGAACGGCACGTCGTCATCCGTCCCAAGTCCTAGCGCAGCCGAGCCCTGGATCGACTGGGTATGCTCGACCGGTGGTCGTGACCTCAACTTCCTGTTTCACGTGAAACATCCCCAGAGGGACATCGGCGAGCTCAGATCCGTCTCCGAGCGCCTGGGCGTTCCCATCACGGAGGGCCAGGCGGGCAAGCTCCTCGACTTCGAGCGCTTGCTGCGGGACCGCGCGATCCCCATGGGTCTGGTCAGCGAGTCGGATGCGCCGCGCCTTCGCGACCGGCACGTGCTGGACTGCCTTCGTGCAGTGGCAACGGTGAGAGCCGCCGCATCCGCGTACGACCTGGGCTCGGGGGCTGGTCTGCCGGGGGTCGTGGTCGCGATCGCAGCACCCGCGCTTCGGATGGACCTCATCGAGAGCCGCCGCCGGCGCGTGTCGTTCCTCGAGCTGGCGATCGAGGAGCTCGGGCTCGCGAACGCACGGGTGATCCACCGCCGCGCGCAGGCCGTGGCCGAGGTGGTCGATCTGTGCTTCGCTCGCGCGTTCGCCCCACTGCCGGAGGCGTGGGCGGCCGCGGCCCGACTCCTCTCACCCGGCGGCCGGCTCGTCTACTTCGGGGCCGTCCCGCGGGGAGGAGAGGTCCCCCGCGATGCGCGGGTGCTCGAGGTGCTCAGCTCGGCCGTGCTTGAAAGCGCCGGACCGCTCGTTATCATGACCCGGCAGTGACGAAGCCCTCCTCTTCCCGGGCAGCCCGCTCGTCCTCCACGTCCAAGGCCAGGCCACCGAAGAAAGCCTCGAGCGCATCGAAGCGCGCGGCAGGCGGGCCTGTGGAGGATCCGGCGCGGGCGCGACAGGGTGCCCGCGTCATCGCGGTCGCCAACCAGAAGGGCGGCGTCGGGAAGAGCACGACCGCCGTGAGCCTGGGTGCCGCCCTCGCCGAGCTCGGCTATCGCGTGCTGGTGGTGGACCTCGATCCACAGGGCAACGCATCGACGGGGCTCGGGATCCGGCACGAGTCGCGCGCGGTCACGGTCTACGACGTGCTTGCGAACGAGGCTCCGATCGAGGGGGCCATCATCCCGACGCAGCTGCCCAACCTCTTCGCGATCCCCTCCACGATCGATCTGGCCGGGGCCGAGATCGAGTTGGTCAGCCAGTTCTCCCGAGAGATGCGTCTGCGCAAGGCGCTCGAGCCCCTGAAGCGGGACGCCTTCGACTTCGTCTTCCTGGACTGCCCCCCCTCGCTCGGGCTCCTGACGGTCAACGCGCTCGCAGCGGCCGAGGAGCTCATCGTGCCGATCCAGTGCGAGTACTACGCCCTGGAGGGGCTCGGCCAGCTCCTTCGCAACGTGAAGCTCGTCCAGCAGAACGTGAACACCGGCCTGCGTCTGACGGGCATCGTGATGACGATGTTCGACCCACGCACGAAGCTCTCCGAGCAGGTCGTGGCGGAGGTCCGACGCTACTTCGGCGACCGGGTCTACCAGACCATCATCCCCCGCACGGTGCGCCTCTCGGAGGCACCCGGCTTCGGCCAGCCGATCACCACCTACGATCCCGCCTCCAAGGGCGCTCAGCGCTACCGTGACCTCGCGCGCGAAGTGGCCGGCCGGTTGCCGGACGAGTCGCCGCTGCCCACCGTGGACGATATCCCGAGCGTGCACGTGCCACCGCCCGAACCGCACCCAGCGAAGGCACCGCGCCCGCTGGTTCGAGAAGAGGGGATGGTCCAGGAGCCGGACGGCGCGGAGGAGACCGCAGCTGAGCCCGAGGTCGAGCCCACCGAGCCAGTGGTCCAGACCGCGAAGGCCGAGGCCGAGCCCATCGAGCCCGAACCGCAACCGGAGGCTCCGATCTCGGCGCCGGAGGTCGCGCCGACCGACGAGGCGCCGGAGGAGCTCGAGGCTGAGGTCGCCGTCGAGGCGGAGCCTTCCCGGGAGGTCGCGGACGTCGGTCCCCAGCTCCAGGCCCCGACGGAGTCGGCACCTGGAGGACAGCCCGAGTCCGGCCGGGTGATCGTGATGAGCGAGGAGGCGCCGTCCGGCGCGCCCGAGTCGAACGGTGAACCCGAGCTGGAAGCAGCGCCCCAACGCAAGCGGCTTCGGGGGCTCTTCCATAGAGGAGGCAACTGATGAAGCGAGGAGGGCTTGGGAGGGGGCTGTCCGCGCTGCTGCCGGGCGCGGCCGAGGAGGGGACCGGGATGCTCGAGATCCCGGTTGGCGCGGTCGAGCCCAATCCCCGCCAGCCGCGAACCAGGTTCGAGGACGAGGCCCTGGAGTCACTCGCCAGGTCGATCCAGGAGGTCGGCGTCCTCCAACCGATCGTCGTGCGCAAGGTGGGCGACGGCTTCGAGCTGATCGCGGGGGAGCGGCGCCTGCGAGCCGCCAAGCTGGCGGGCCTCGCGACCGTGCCCGCGGTCATCCGCGAGAGCGACGACACCGAGTCCCTTCGCGAGGCACTGATCGAGAACATCCACCGCGAGGACCTCAACCCGGTCGAGCTCGCCGAGGCCTATCGCGAGCTCCTCGAGGAGCTCGGGCTCAAGCAGGAGACCCTCGCGGAGCGCCTCGGCATCTCCCGGTCGAACATCGCCAACACGATCCGCCTGCTCCAGCTCCCTCCCGAGGTCCAGCAACTGCTGGCCGAGCGGCGGATCCAGGCCGGGCATGGCCGCGCCCTGCTCTCGCTCGGCGACGCCGAGGCCCAGAAGACCCTCGCCACCCGGATCGCCGCCGAAGATGTGTCGGTCCGCGAGGTCGAGGAGCTCGTCCGCAACTACCTGGAGCACCCGGCGGGTCGCACGGATCGACCGGTCGCCCTCAAGGCGGTCCCCGAGCCGGTGAACAACCCTCTGGCAGAGGTCGAGGAGATCCTGTCCGAACAGCTCGCTACGAGGGTGACCATCCAGATGGGCCGGCGCCGCGGCAAGATCGTCGTCGAGTTCGGCTCTGCCGATGACCTGGACCGGATCGTCTCCGAGATCATCGGTTCGGGACCGGGGTTGGCTCCGTAGGGGCCGCAGGTACTTACGACGTAAGTCGCCCGGGGCTACGCGCGCGCCATGGCGAGCTCGAGGATCCGGTCGCACAGATCCTCGAAGCCCACGCCTCCCGCCAGCGCCGCCATGGGGAGCAGGCTCGTGTCGGTCATGCCGGGAGACACGTTGACGTCGATGACCCAAGGGAGTCCATCTCCGTCGACCATGAGGTCGATGCGCGCGACGTCGCGCAGGTCCAGCGCCTCGACGGCGCGGGCGGCCGATCGGCGACACGCCTCCGCGACCTCGGGGGAGAGTCGGGCGGGGGCGAAGTACTCCGTCGCCCCGGGCGTATAGCGTGCCGCGTAGTCGAAGACGCCGTCCTTCGGGACGATCTCCACCAGTGGGAGGGCGTCGAGCCCGGCAACGACGCCGGCGGCCACCTCGGGTCCGTCGATCCGACGCTCGACGATCGCGGCGTCGGAGAACGACAGGGCGTTCATCACGGCGTGGGGCAGGTCGGGTTCGCGTTCCACGAACGAGAGACCCATCGCGGATCCCGCACGCGAGGGCTTCACGACGAGGGGAAGGCCGAGACGCTGCGCGATCCGATGCAGGATCGGTCCGGCCGCCAGGTCGCGGAGCGCCGCGACCTCGACCACTGCCCACGGAGGCGTCGGCACGTCCGCGTCGTCGAGCGCCTCCTTGGCGAGGACCTTGTCGAAGGCTCGCTGACAGGCGCCGGCACGTGTGCCCGTGTACGGCAGATCGAGGAGCTCGAGCAGGCGCTGGACGGTCCCGTCCTCGCCCTCCTTCCCGTGGAGGGCGACGTAGCATGCGGAAACGGTTGCAGCGGAGAGGGTTTCGACGAATGGGCCCTCGGAGGGGTCGACGAGGATGGCGTCGTGTCCCCGGGCGCGCAAGGCGCTCGAGACCCGGTGTCCAGAGCGGAGCGACACCTCCCGCTCCGGCGAGCGTCCCCCGGCGAGCACCGCGACCCTCGTCATCCCGACAGCGACCGGTACAGATCCTCCTCGTCCGACAGGAGCTCGCCGAGTCGCCGCACCCCCTCGCCGATGCGTTCCTCCGAGGGGTAGCAGAAGGCGAGACGCATCCGCTCGCGTCCGCGGCCGTCCGGGTAGAACGCCGTTCCCGGCACGTACGCGACCTTGCGTTCGACGGCGGCGGCGAGGAGGTTGGCCGAGTCGAAGTAGTCGGGCAGCGTGACCCACACGTAGAAGCCACCGGAGGGGATCGTCCACGTGGCGTCCGCGGGGAAGTGCTCGTCCAGCGCCTGCAGCATGGCGTCGCGGCGTGCGTGATAGGTGGAGACGAGACCCGCGAGGGTCGTTCGCCAACGATCGCCGGCCAGGTACCGCTCGGTGATCAGCATGTTGAGGTTGGATCCACACAGGTCGGCCGCTTCCTTGGCCAGCACCAACCGTTGCAGGACACCGGGTTCGGCGACGGCCCACCCCACGCGGACGCCGGGAGAGAAGACCTTGGAGACCGTCCCGAGGTAGATCACGTTCTTCGGGTCCATGGAGTGCAGCGTCGGCTCGGGGTCTCCGTCGAACCGAAGGAGCCCGTACGGGTTGTCCTCCACGATCGGGATGTGGGCCTCGCGGCAGAGCGCGACCAGGCGCTCTCGCCGTTCCCGCGACATCGTGACGCCCGCGGGGTTGTGGAAGTTGGGGACGGTGTAGACGAACTTCGGCCGGGCGCCGCGCACCAACGCCTCCTCGAGCCGCTCGACGATCATCCCCTCGTCGTCCAGCTCGACCTGGACGAACCGGGGCTCGTAGGCGCTGAACGCGGAGAGGGCACCCACGTAGGCGGGAGCCTCGACGACGATCTCGTCGCCCGGATCGATCAGGACCTTCCCGACGAGGTCCAGCGCCTGCTGCGCGCCGGTGGTGACGACGAGATCCTCGGGGTCGGCCGCGGTGCCTTCCTCCGCCATCAGCATGGTCAATCGCTCGCGCAGCAGAGCCGATCCCTGACCCCCGCCGTACTGCAACGCGACGTCGGGGTGCTCGAGCAGCACGGACTCGACGACCTCGAGCACATGCTCGGCCGGCAGGCCCTGCACGTACGGCATCCCGCCGGCGAGGGAGACCACGTCCGGGCGGGAGGCGACGGCGAAGAGCGCGCGGACCTCGGACACGGACATGCCGGCAGCTCGGCGCGCGTAGCGCTCCGCGTACGGGTCGACGGTGAACTCGGCCATGGACGCCGATGGTACCGCCGCCCGCCGCCCAGGTCAGGGGGGATGGAGCGCTCAGTCGCGGGTCGCGCCGCCGATCGTCCTTCGGAGGAGGGGCAGCGTCACGCGCGTACCGCCGGCACGACCTCGGTCGCCAGCAGCTCGATCATGTCGAGGTCGTCGAACAGCTCCGTGTTGAGGATGAAGTGCTCGACGCCGACGGACGCGTACTCGTTCATGCGGTCGACCACCTGCGGGACCGTCCCGACGAAGCAGTCCCGGGAGACGTCCGCGAGGTAGTCCTCGAAGGGTCCCGCGGTCCGGTCCATCCGCCGAACGCGGTCGACCCGGTCGCGCCACTCGGCGTCGGTCCGCCCGACCATCACCCACGTCATGAACGAGGTCGGGACGCTCGACGGATCGCGCCCGACGGCCGAGACGGCTGCGGTCACGTGGTCCGAGGCTTCACGCACCTCCTCGGGCGTGCCCCCGACGCGGTTGAACTCGTCGGCCCACCGGGCGACGAGTCGAGCCATCCGGGTCCCGCCCTTGCCGCCCACCACGATCGGCGGGTGAGGCAGCTGCACCGGTTTGGGCAGGAAGCGGCATGCCTCGATCGCGTAGTGGCGGCTCTCGAACGAGTAGACCTCCTCGGACCAGAGGCCGTGCACGATCTCGAGCTGCTCCTCGAGCATCTCGAAGCGCTCGCCGGTCGGGGGGAACGGGATGCCGTGGGTCCGATGCTCCTCCTCCCACCAGCCGGCGCCCATGCCGAGGACCGCCCGTCCACCCGAGATCCGGTCGACGGTCGTCGCTGCCTTGGCGAGCACCGTCGGCAGCCGGTAGGTCACCGGCGAGACCATCGTGCCGAGGCGCAGGCGTTCGGTCCTCGTCGCGAGGGCGGCCAGCAGCGTCCACGCGTCGTGGGAGCCGGGTTCGGGAACCTCGACGTCCGACAGGTAGTGGTCGGAGGTGAACAGCGCGTCGAACCCGAGTCGCTCGGCGGCCTCTGCGATCGCGAGCCACTGCGGCCAGGTCACCCCCTCCTGACCCTCGAGCATCAGGCTGAATCGGATCGCCAGCACCCCCCTCGTCGCTACGATACGGCCGTGGAAGGCCCCTCGTCGGACGAGCTCGGCCGCGTGGCGCGGGCGATCGGCCTCGGCATCGCGCTCGGGTTCTTCCTGGTGCTCATCGCGCGCCGCGTCTCGCGCTGAGCTCAGCCCTCGTCGCGCCGGGGCGCCGGCCGTGAGAAGGCCTCGATCCCCTCGGCGATCGCCTCGGCCACCGCGGCGACGAACCCCTGTTCGTCGGTCCGTGGGTCGCCCGCGCCGACCGGCTCGATCAGGACTGCCGGCATCCGGGTCTCGCGCAGGATCGCGATCGAGCGGGGGTGGACGCCCCGGTCGTCCAGACCCAGGCGGGAGACCAGCGACGCGTGGATCGAGGCCGCGAGGCGCCGCCCCATCGGCGAGTGCGTGGTCGGGGTCCCGAAGTGGAAGCATGCGCATCCGGTCCCGTCCTCCGAGCTCACACCGATCGAGACGAAGAGCGCCGCCCCCGCGGCGTTGGCCCGCCGGATCCGGTCCTGCGCCGGGATCGGCTCGTCCCCACCGGGGAGCAGCATCGAGCGGATCCCTCGGCGCTCGAGCTCGACGGCGGTCGCGCTCGCGATCGTCCGGATCGACCCGGGTCCCTCGGCGTCGATCGCGATGACCGATCCCGGCAGCGAAAGGCCCGGCCCGCGCGCCGCCTCCTCCTCGCGCACGACGGCCCGGCTCGGTCCCTCGAGCGTGGGGCGGAAGCGGGTCATCTCGCCCACCGTGTCGAGACCCACGATCCCGTCGACCTTGGACGCCACGTTGCGCTGGAACTCGCGGACGCCCTCGGCCGTGCGCGCGCCGAAGATCCCGTCCTGCTTGCCCGCATCGAAGCCGAGCGCGTTCAACGTGCCCTGGAGCTGGCGAACGTCGTCGCCGCGGAAGGCGGGGGAGCGCAGGTACAGCGTCCGGTCGCCCAGACGGTAGCCGGTCTCGACCAGCTGCCCCCAGGTGTCGGACCCCACGACCCCATCGACGGGGAGGCCGCGGGCCTCCTGGAAGGCGCGGACCGCCGCCTCCGTGGACGGGCCGAAGGTCCCGTCGAGCTCGTCGGCGTCGATCCGATGCCCAGCGCCCAGGAGCCGACGCTGCACATCGCGCACCGGCTCGCCATGTCCGCCTCGAGCGATCGGTTCCACGGCCCAAGTCTCGGCGCGAGGGGAAGGCCGCGGCAACCCGGGGGCAGCGCGCCGTGCCTCAGGCGGCGATGTGCGGGTCGATCTCGCGGAGCAGCGCGTCCTTGCCTCGCGCTCCGACGACCCGCGCGACCTCCTCACCGCCCTTGAACAGCATGAGGGTGGGGATGCTCATGACGCCGTACTTGCGCGTGACGTCGGGGTTCTCGTCGATGTTGAGCTTGGCCACCTGCAGGTGCTCGCCCTTGTCGCGCCCGATCTCCTCGACCACGGGGGAGACCATGTGGCAGGGGACGCACCACTCCGCCCAGAAGTCCACGAGCACCGGCGTCTGCGCGCCCAGCACCCGCTCCTCGAAATCGTTGTCCGTCACGTCGCCGATCATCGCCACGTTGCGATCCCTTCCGCTCGGTCTTCCCCTACGTCGTGTGCGCCTGTTCCTCGAGGTACCGCTCGGCGTCGATGGCCGCCTTGCAGCCTTGCCCGGCCGCGGTCACGGCCTGACGGTAGATCACGTCGGTGACGTCGCCCGCGGCGAACACGCCCGACGCGCTCGTTCTGGTCGTGGGCTCCTCCACGACGATGTAGCCGGCGTCGGTGAGCTCGAGCTGCCCCTTGACGAGGTCCGTGTTCGGCGTGTGACCGATCGCCATGAACACGCCGTCGGTCGACATCTCGGTGACCTCGTCCGTCGTCACGTTGCGCAGGCGGACGCCGCTCACCGCACCTTCGCCCAGGATCTCGATCACGACGCTGTCCCAGATCACCTCGATCTTCGGGTTGGCGAGGGCGCGCTCCTGCATGATCTTCGATGCGCGGAACTCGTCGCGTCGATGCACGATCGTGACCTTGCTGGCGAACTTGGTGAGGAACGTCGCCTCCTCCATCGCCGTGTCGCCGCCGCCGACCACCACCAGTTCGCGCTCGCGGAAGAAGAAGCCGTCGCACGTGGCGCAGGCCGAGACGCCGCGGCCCCGGAGCGTCTCCTCGCCGGGGACGCCGAGCCACTTCGCGCTGGCCCCCGTTGCAAGGATCAGCGTCTTCGCTCGCCACTCCTGGTCGCCCGCCCACACCCCGAACGGGCGGTCGGCGAGGTCGACGCGCGTGGCGCTCTGGGCCACGATCTCGGCCTCGAAGCGGGCGGCCTGCTTCTCCATCGCGTCCATGAGCTCCGGACCCATGACCCCGTCGGAGAAGCCCGGGTAGTTCTCCACCTCGGTCGTGAGCATGAGCTGCCCGCCGGCCTCGAGACCCTTCAGGACGAGAGGGTGGAGGTTGGCGCGAGCGGCGTACAGGGCCGCCGTGTAGCCGGCTGGCCCCGATCCGAGGATGACGACGTCGCGCTCTTCGACCATGCGTTGGTACCTCCACCGAGGATAACCGGAGCCTATTCCGGTCCGCCCCCGTCGGCGGGGAGCCTCGACCCTCGGTGCGGGGGCCGCTCGGCATCTCGGATCGTGCGCCGATGGGGGCCCGACCCGGTCCGGGGTCAGGCGAGGGCGGCCCGCCTGACCTTCCCGCCGAACGTCTTGGGCAGCTCGGTGACCAGGACGAGCTCTCGCGGCAGCTTGTGCCGGGCGATCGTGGTCGCGGCGAAGTCGCGGAGGCCGTCGAGGGTGGGGGGGTCGGCCGCGTCGGTCGGTACCACCCAGACGACGACGCGCTGGCCCCACTCCGGGTCCAACCGCCCGCCGGCGGCGACCTCGGCCACCTGGAGGTTGTCGTGCAGGGCGGCCTCGACCTCGTGCGGCCAGACCTTCTCCCCCCCGGTGTTGATCAGGTCGTCGATCCTCCCGACGACGTGCAGGCGACCCTCCCGGTCGATCTCGCCCGCGTCCCCGGGGCGGAGCCATCCGTCCTGGGTGAACGCCGCGGCGGTCGCATCCGGGTCGAAGCGGTAGCCCCGCATCAGGGTCGGCCCCTTCAGCTGGATCCCTCCATCCTGGTCGATCCGCATCTGGACGCCGGGGAGCGGGAGACCGTCGTAGACCACGCCACCGCAGCTCTCGGTCAGCCCGTAGGTCTCGATCACGCGCCCCCCCGCGCGTTCGGAGCGCTCGCGGAGGTCGGGCGGCAGGTGGGCGCCCCCGACGAGGATCGCCCGGAATCCGGTGAGGTCGACCTCGGCATCGAGCAGGCGCGCCAGCATCGTCGGGACGATGGACGTGAAGACGGCGCCGCGCTCGGCCGCCAGAGCCGCGGGGTCGAATCCAGGGTGCACGGTCACCGATGCGCCGAGGAGCACGCCGCGCATCAGCACCAGGAGCCCGCCCACGTGGGCGAGCGGCAGGCAACAGAGCCATGGATCGTTCGGCGTCGCCTCCAGCGCGAGGGCCGAAGATGCAACGGCCGCGTCGATCGCCGAACGGTCGAACTGCACGAGCTTGGGTGAGCCGGCCGTGCCGCTCGTGTGGACGACCAGGGCGATCCCCTCCTCGGCCGGCTCACCGTCGATCCGGCGGACGCCGCCGGGTTCCAGGATCACCGTCGGTCGAGCGCGCTCGAGGATCGAGGCGGCCTCGGCGGGCGGTAGCCGATGGTCGACCGGCAGGATCGCGGCTCCCGCGCCCCAGGTCTCGGCGACGATGTCGAACCAGCCCGGCCCGGGTGGCATCGCGACGGCGACGAGGTCGCGAGGGCCGAGCGCCACGTGTTCGGAGCTGCGCACATCCGATACCCTAGCCCAGACCGTTCGAGTATCCGCTCTAGGAGTTGGCTCTCATGACGTTCGAGGCGCCGGGATGGGTCGCGTCGGGTGCGTACACGGACATCCGCTACGAGACGGCCGAGGGCATCGCCAAGATCACGATCGACCGACCGCAGGTGCGCAACGCCTTCCGTCCGCTCACGACGCGCGAGCTGATCCGAGCGTTCGAGGTGGCGCGGGGCGACCCGGCGATCGGGGTCGTGATCCTCACGGGCCAGGGCCCCGAGGCGTTCTGCTCGGGCGGGGACCAGAAGATCCGCGGGGACGACGGCTACGTGGACGAGATGGGGATCGGGCGCCTGAACGTCCTCGACCTGCAGATCCAGATCCGGCGCATGCCCAAGCCCGTCGTCGCGATGGTCGCGGGGTACGCGATCGGCGGTGGCCACGTGCTGCACCTGTGCTGTGACCTCACGATCGCGGCGGACAACGCCCGGTTCGGGCAGACCGGCCCCAAGGTCGGGTCGTTCGACGGCGGCTACGGGATCAACCTGCTCGCCCGCCAGATCGGCGAGAAGCGGGCGAAGGAGGTCTGGTTCCTCTGTCGTCAGTACGACGCCGCGACGGCGCTCGGCTGGGGACTGGTGAACGCGGTCGTACCCCTCGAGGCGCTCGAGGCCGAGACCGTCCGCTGGTGTCGCGAGATGCTGAGGATGAGCCCGCTCGCGCTGCGGCTGCTGAAGGCCGGGTACAACGCCGGCGTGGACGGCCTCGCGGGCGTCCAGCACCTGGCGGGCGACGCGACCCTCCTCTACTACATGACCGAGGAGGCGCAGGAAGGTCGGGACGCATTCGTGGACAAGCGGGATCCCGACTTCACGAGGTTCCCCAAGCGCCCGTGAGCCGGCTCGCCGTCTGGGTGCACGGCGCGCGCCCCCGGACCCTCGGCGCGAGCCTCACGCCGGTCGTGGTGGGCACGGCCGCGGCGGGCGTGGTCATCCCGTGGCGGTTCGCCGCCGCCCTGCTGGTGGGACTGTGCCTGCAGGTGGGGGTGAACCTGGCGAACGACTTCCACGACGGGGTTCGGGGCGTGGACACGTCCGAGCGCCTCGGCCCGCCACGGCTCACCTCGACGGGGATGGCGTCCCCCCGTGCGGTGCTCGCGGCGGCGTTGTTGTCGATCCTCGTGGCCGGTGTGGCGGGGCTCGCGCTCGCGCTCGCCACGACCCTGTGGCTCGTGCCGCTCGGAGCGCTGGCGATGCTCGCGCTCTGGCTCTACTCGGGCGGGCCGAGGCCGTACGCCGAGCTCGGGCTCGGCGAGGTGATGGTGTTCCTCTTCTTCGGGGTGATGGCCACCGCCGGCAGCGCGTACGTCCAGGCCGAGACGGTCTCGAGCGCGGCCTGGTGGTCGAGCGTTCCGATGGGGCTGCTCGCCGTCGCGATCCTCGTGGCAAACAACCTGCGCGACATCCCGACGGACGAGGCCGCCGGCAAGCGGACCCTCGCGGTTCGGATCGGGGAGCAGGCGACCCGGACCGCCTATCGCCTGGTCGTGGCCGCGGGGTTCGCCTCGATCGCGCTGGGGGTGATCGTCGGGGTGGTCGACGAGGCTCGAGGGCTGCCCGCGCTCGGGCTGCTCGCGCTCGGATCGCTGCCGATCACCGTGCGACCGCTGCGCGACGTCGGACACGCGCGCGGGCGAGCGCTCATCCCGGTGCTGGTCGGGACGGCGGTGTTGCAGGCGGTGTTCGGCGCGTTGCTCGCGGTCGGTCTCTGGCTCGGGCGGCCGTGATGGGGGAGGCGGAGCGCGCGTCTAGCGCCGCGTGGTGGATCGTCGACGACCTCGTGCGGTTCGGTGTGGAGCATGCGTGCGTCTCGCCGGGCTCGCGCTCGACGCCGATCGCGCTCGCCCTGTCGCGCCACCCTCACGTCCGCGTGCACGTGCATCTGGACGAGCGCGCGTCGGCCTTCTTCGCCCTCGGGATCGCGAAGGCGACCGGCCGACCGGTGGCGGTGGCGTGCACGAGCGGGACCGCGGTGACGAACCTCCTGCCGGCGGTGGTCGAGGCCTCGATGTCCCGAGCAACGCTGGTGCTCCTGACGGCGGACCGCCCGCCCGAGCTCCGAGGCGTCGGCGCGAACCAGACGATCGACCAGATCGGGATCTTCGGGACGTACGTGCGCGCCTCGGTCGACGCGCCGGTCCCTGGCGACGTGCCGTCGGATGAGGTGTGGCACGAGCTCGTGCTCGAGCTCACGCGTTCCTCGATGGGGCTCCCACCCGGACCGGTGCACCTGAACCTGCCCTTCCGCGAGCCGCTCGTGGGCACCAGCGTCGATCTCCCCGCCTCGCGGCCGTCGGGCACCGGGTTCACCCTGTCCGCCGACCCGGAGCCCGAGGAGCTCGACGCGCTCGAACGCGAGCTGGCGTCGACGACGCGGGGGTTGATCCTCGCGGGTTCGATGCGCGCGCCGCCGACGACGCTTCCCGAGCTCGCCCGCCGTGCGAGGTGGCCGCTGCTCGCGGAGCCCACCTCGAACCTGCGGTCGCCGGGCGCGCTCTCGGCCGGCCAACAGCTGCTGGCGGACGCCCGGTTCGCGAACGAGCACGTCCCCGACGTCGTCCTCCAGTTCGGAGCCGCGCCGACATCCCGTGCCGGCCTCGAGCTCGTTCGGCGGGCGGGGCGCCTCGTGATCGTCGACCCGGACCACCTCGTGGCCGACCCACACCGCCGGGCCGCGATGACGATCCGGGCCGAGCCCGCGGCGTTCGTGCCCCACCTGCTCGATGACGTCCACCCCGCCGGCGAGACCGCGTGGCTCCGAGCGTGGCACGGCGCCGACGGCGCCGCGCGGGACGCGGTCGACGCGCTCATGGATGGCTGGGACGAACCGTTCGAGGGTCGGATCGCACGAGACCTTGCAGCATCGTTGGCGGACGGTTCGACGCTCGCGGTCGGCTCGAGCATGCCGGTGCGTGACCTGGACGCGTTCATGGCGCCGCGCGAGGGGCTCCGGGTCCTCGCGAACCGAGGGGCGAGCGGCGTCGACGGGTTCGTCTCGACGACGCTGGGTGTGGCGGCGACGGGTGCGCCGACGACGGCGCTGCTCGGCGACCTCACGCTCCTGCACGACGTGGGCTCGTTGCTGTGGAGCGCTCGCCGAGGGCTGGACGCCGTGTTCGTCGTGCCGAACAACGACGGCGGCGCGATCTTCTCGTATCTCGCGCAGCGAGACCTCCCCGAGCTCGAGGAGCTGTTCACGACCCCGCACGGTCTCGACCTGGCGGCGGTGTGTGCGGCCGCGGGCGCGGGGCACACGCGCGTGGGCCGCGCCGACGAGCTGGTCCCGGCCGTCGAGGCCGCGCGCGCGGCGGGAGGCGTGCACGTCGTTGAGGTCCCGACCGATCGCGAGACGAACGTCCGGCGTCACGAGGAGGTCCGCGACACGGTCGAGGCGGCGCTACGCTCCCGGGCGTGACCCCTCGGATCCGTCCGGCGACGCTCGAGGACGTCGACGAGCTCGCGAGGCTTCGTTGGGAGTTCCGTGTCGAGGCCGGCACGGCGGTCACGGCCTCGTTCGACGGCTTCCTCGAGGGCTTCCGCGGGTTCGCGACCGATGTGCTGGCCGGCGACGCATGGAGGGCGTGGGTGGCCGAGGGCGATGCGGGCGGGCTCGTGGGGTGCGCGTGGCTCCAGCTCGTGGAGAAGGTCCCGCACCCGAGCCGAACGCGCTGGGAACGGCCGGTCGGCTACGTCACGAACATGTACGTCGAGCCGGCGGCCCGCGATGCCGGGCTGGGGCGCGCACTGCTCGACGCCCTCGTGGCCCACGCGCGCGAGCGCGGCGTGGACGGCCTGATGCTCTGGCCGAGCGAGCGCTCGACGCCCTTCTACCGACGCGCCGGGTTCGGACGCGAAGGGTGGCTCTGGCTCGGCGTCGAGGGGGACTGAGGCTCAGCCCCAGCGGAGCGCGTCCAGGAGCGCGCGGAACTTGCGCTCGGTCTCATCGACCTCGGCCTCGGGGACCGAGTCGGCGACGATGCCGGCACCCGCGAAGAGTCGGGCGGTCGAGCCGGTGATCTCGGCGCATCGAAGGGCGATCGCCCATTCGCCATCACCGCTCGCGTCCACCCATCCGATGGGGCCGGCGTAGGTCCCGCGCTCGATCGGCTCCAGCTGATCGAGGACCTCGCGCGCGACCTCCCTCGGCATCCCGCAGACGGCGGGCGTCGGGTGCAGGGCGGCGACGAGGTCCAGAGCCGTCACGTCGGGATCGTGGAGCCGTCCGCGGAAGGGCGTGGCCAGGTGCCAAACGTTGGCGGTGCCGAGCAGTTCGGGCTCGCGGGGATGCTCGAGGCCGTCGCAGAACGCGCGCAGCGTGCGAGCCACCTCCTCCACCACGACGGCGTGCTCCTCCCGATCCTTGGCCGAGGCGAACAGCCGGTCGGCCGAGGATCGGTCGCGCTCGGGGTCGCCGAAGCGTTGGGCCGAGCCGGCGAGCGGCGTCGCCTCCACCGCCCGGCCCCGGCGGCGAACCAGGAGCTCGGGGGTCGCGCCGACCAGGACCGCGTTGCCTGCCCCGCCGCGCTGCGGCGCCGCGAAGACGTAGCAGTCGGGATCGACGGCGCGGAGCCGCCACAGCAGCTGTTTCGGGTCGAGCGCCCGACCCGCGTCGACCAGCATCGAGCGCGCGAGGACCACCTTGCGCAGCTCCCCTCGGCCGATCTTGGCGACGGCGCGCGCGACGGCCTCGGCGTACTCGTCGGGCTCGGGATCGGGGCGCAGCTGGATCTCCTCGAACGCGTCGTGCGGCAGCGTCCGCCCCGCCCACCGAGCGTGCCCGCCGCGAGAGTCTCCGGGAACGCCCGTCGAGACCTCGACCTGCCAGGTCTCGCCTGCCTCCAGCCGGATCGCGGCGCGCTCGGGGATCACGGCCTCGGCTGGCCGGTCGTCGTCGAAGCCGATCGAGGCCACGGCGACCGGAGGCGGTGACTCGGGATGGCGTCGGATCTGGGCGAAGGCCTCGGCCAACATCCGCGACAGGCGGACGATCCGCTCCGGCCCGGATCCAGCGTCGACCCGCGCCGCCTCCCCGGTCGCCGCGAGGCCGAGTCCGGAGCGCTCGAAGAAGGAGCCGCCGTCGTGGTAGGCGGAGAGCAGGTCGAACGCGGGTCCGAGGCGAAGCGCGCTCGACGCGAGCGGCTCGCTCATCGGCGGGTTCCCACGATCAGCTGCGCGATCCCACCCGACAGGGGGATGCGCTCGACGGCGACGAACCCGGCGTCCTCGAGCATCGTGACCAGCTCGGGAACGCTCGGCAGGTAGGCCATCGACCGAGGCAGGTAGCGGTAGGCCTCGCGATCGGAGAGCACCCCTCCGATCAGGGGGACGATGCGGTTGAAGTACAGGGAGTGCCCTGCCCTCATCACGGCGCCCTCCGGCTCTGCGGCTTCGAGGAACGCGGCCCGGCCGCCGGCGCGGAGCACGCGCGCGGTCTCCGAGAACAGGTGCGGGAGCGTGACCACGTTCCGAAGCGCGAAGCCGCACGTGGCCCCGTCGATCGCGCCGTCGGCGAACGGGAGACGGAGCACGTCGGCCTGAACGAGTGGCGCCGCCGCCGTCGCGGTGCTGAGCATGCCGTACGAGAAGTCGACGCCCACCGCTCGGTACCCTGCGCTCGCGAGCTCGCCGCACAGGTCGCCGGTCCCGCACGCGAGGTCGGCGACGAGGGCGCGACCGGGCAGACGGAGCTCGCGGACGGTCCGGCGGCGCCAGCCGACGTCCATCCCGAAGGTCATCACGCGGTTCACCAGGTCGTATCGCCCGGAGATGCGATCGAACATCCCTCGGACCGCGCGGGCCTTCTCCGGTCCGGTCGGCAGCTCGTCGGGCGCGCTCATCCGAGCCGCTGCCTCGCCTCGGCGAGCAGGACCCGGCGGAAATGGTTCGCGACCAGGTTCGTCACCGCGGGGAGCAGCGCGTCGAACGCCTCGACGAGCTGCTCCGCGGCGGCCTCCGCGGAGCCGGCCGAGTCGATGACCGGCCTGCGCACGTGCTCGTCGAACAGCTCGACCGCGCGCTCCGACAGCTGGACCATCGCGTCGTTCGTCTCGCGAGCCAGTGAAAGGAGCTCGCCGAGCGGGAGCCCGTACTCGAGCAGGCGCAGGGCGCCTCGGACCATGTCGATGTCGGCGGCCGTGTACCTTTCCTCACCCTCGACGGTCCGGCCGAGTTTGATCCCCTCGCGCTCGACCGCCTGGATGAGCGAGGCCGGGACGCCGCTCCGGCTCGCGAACTCCTCGAGCGGCAGGAGCTCGTCCGGCTCGGCCTCCCCGCGCGCGACGGCCACCGCGACCGCGAGGTCGGCGTCGGGCCGCTCGAGCCCGTCGCCCAGCACGCGGGAGATGGCAGCGAGGGTCAGCCCCTTGCCCCGGAGGGCGCGCACCTCGCGGATCCGCTCGGCGTGACGGTCGTCGTACCAGGCCACCCTTCCCTCCCGCTCGGGCGGCGGTACGAGTCCCCGGGACTGGTAGTAGCGGACCGTGTCGACGGAGACGTCGCACTCCGCGGCGAGCTGCTCGACCCGGTACCTCACGAGAGGTAACTCTACGAGTACGCGCTCGAACCATCACCCGCCGCGACGGGTGCGGCTCAGATCCGCAGCGAGGCGGTGGTGAGGATCCGACAGTCCTCCACGGCCACGGCCCAGACCACCACCCGGTCCGCGGGCTGGCCGGCGCCCGGTCCCTCGGCGTAGACGGCGATGTAGGCGGGCGTGCCCGCGTACTCCGCCTCGATCAGCCGCAGCAGCGTGTCCCTGGGATCGCCCACCGTCGGCGCCCCGCTCCGCTCGATGCACGCGAGGGCGTCGTCGGCGGGCGCCAGGGTCCCCTGGTCCGCGGCTTCGGGCGCCTGGCCCGTCACGGTCGGCACGGCGTCCCGCGCGAGCGCGACGATCCCGGCGTCGTCGTACTCCACCCCCTCCTGGCGCTCCAGGCCCTGGAACGCGAACGCCAGCGACGACTCCCCGCCGGCGCCCGTCGCCGCGGCCCCGGCCTCCGCCTCGACCGCCGTGGTCTCCTCGCGGGCCGCATCCTGATCGGGGTCCGCGCCTCCGCCAAGGTTGAGCGCCACGACGAGGACGAGCGCGGCCGCAGCCGCTGCGCCGAAGGCCCACTGGAGTCGCTCCCACAGGACCGTCCTGCGGCCCTCGAGGCGACGGCCAGCCTCGGCGAGCACCGGCCCGGTCACGCCGAAGGGCACCGGCTCGTCCTCGAGGCTCGCGAGCGCCGACAGCGCCCGCCGCGCCATCGCGACCTCCTCGCCGCACGAGGAACACCCGACCAGGTGCGCGTCGACGACGGCACGCTGTCGTTCATCCAGCGTGCCGTCGACGTAGTCGGCGAGAAGGTCCTCGGGGTGGGTCATGGGGTCATCGTCCCTTCAGACGGCGTGGTCGGGTCGGGACGTTCCCCGGAGCGAGGCACGCCCAGCGCCCGCGCGAGGGCGATGCGCCCCCGGTGGAGCCGCGACTTCACCGTGCCGACCGGGATCCCGAGGACGGCCGCCACCTCCTCCTGTGGGAGATCTCGAACGTCGTGGAGGATCATGACGACCCGGAAGTCATCGGGGACCGCGAGCAGCGCGCGTTGCACGTCGATCGACAGGGCCGTCATGTCCGAATGATCGGGGACCGGAGGCGGCTCGGCGACGGGACGGTCGTCCTCGCCGCCCCGCTCCAGCAGCGGGGCGCGCTGTCGCTTGCGGAGCAGGTCGTAGCAGGCGTTCACGGTGACGCGGTGGAGCCACGTCGTGAACGCAGCCTCTCCGCGGAACGAGGAGAGCTTCCGCAGCACGGTGAGGAAGGCGTCCTGCGCCACATCGCGCGCGTCCTCTTCACGTCCGGTCATCCGCAGAGCGATGTTGTAGACGCGCCGCTCGTGCCGCTCGACGAGCGCGGCGAAGGCGGTTCGATCTCCGGACAGGTACCGGCGGACCAGGTCCTCGTCGCGAACGCCGGGATCAGACATCGATCCCCGGCTCGCAGGGCGCGTGATATGCGGGCGGGTTCACGGTCGGACGAGCCACCCGGGGAGTGTATGCGCCCCGCCGGCGACGACCGGGGCCATCTACCCGCCCGAGGGCGCGGCCGTGTCGGTCACCGTGACCTTGGCGAGGTCCTCGGTGAACGGGAGCAGGTCGAGCAGGAGCGTTCCGGCCCGCCTCACCACCACCACGGTGACCTCACGCCCGTTCACGTCGATCCGCCTGAGCCTCGCATCCCCGCCCGATCGCTGGATCTCGGCCCGCGCCGCCGCTCTCGCATCGTCCACGTCCCCGGTGGCCGCGAAGGACTCCGCGGCCGTGAACGCGACGTCCTGGGCAAGGTCGGCGGTCCGGTATCGGGTGAGCAGGATCGATCCCACGTCGAGCACCAGGAGCAGCAGCAGCGCCGCGACCACCAGCCACAGCACGAGGAGCTTGCCGATCAGCCCGGCCTCCTCGTGGCGCCGTCCCCTCATCGTCGCCATCGTCCCGCCACGTGACGCCGGACCATCTCGACCTCCTGGATCCGAAGGGCCGCTGCCGACGCCAGGAAGACGATCAGACCAACGGCCACCGCCGACAGGACCTGAGCCGCCTGCGCTCCCAGCGTTGCGGTCCCCAGCCATCGTGCCATCCCCTCGGCGACCAGCCAGGCGGCCGCAGCGGTGGCGAGGCCCGCCACGAGCGATCGGCCGATCGAGGATGTGATGCGCTCGCTCGTCAGCCCGCCCGCGCGTGACCGGACCCGCAGGAAGAGCACCGTCGCGGCGAAGACGTACGAGACCGCGTGGCCGAGCGCGAGGCCTCGAACCCCAAGGTCCAGGACGAGCACGAACAGGAGGTTGGCCCCGATGTTCAGGCCTGTGGCCGCGATGTTCACGAGCGCGGGCGTCCTGGTGTCCTGCATCGCGTACGAGGCGCGGAGCAGGAGCTGGAAGGCGGAGAAGGGGAAGAGCCCGAGCGCGAACAGGACCAGGACCTCCGCGACGAGGTCGCCGCTCGATGGACCGGCGACGCCGTGCTCGAGCAGCAACCGGACGATCGGCCGGGCGAGCACGAGGTAGCCGAGGGCGGCGGGGATCAGGACCGCCGCCGTCGCACGCAGGCCCTGCGTGAGGAACCGGCCGAAACCCTCGACGTCGCCGTCGGCCCACCGGGAGGACATCGCCGGGAGCAGCGCCGTGAAGATCGACACGGCGAAGATCGAGTGGGGGAGCTGGAACAGGATGAAGGCGGCGGCGTACGCCGTGTAGCCGCCCTGGATCTCGGCCGCGAGGATCAGCACGATGAGGTAGCCGATCTGGTTGGCCACGACGTAGACGACGACCCACGTGGCCAGGCGCGCCATCGTCCGAACCGCCTGCGCGCCGCGTTCGGCCGCCCACCGGAAGCGGAAGCCGGTCGCGCGCACCGACGGCCACAGCGCGACGGTCATCGCGATGACGCCGAGCGTCGTTCCGATCGCGAGCACGTACGTCTGGGCGTCCGTCGCCAGCTGCTCCGAGCCGGGTGCGGGGCCGGGCATGGCGGCGAAGATGGCGAAGGTCGCGATGACGATGAGGTTGTTCGCGATCGGCGCGAACATCGGCGCCGCGAAGCGCCGGTGCGCGTTCAGCAGGCCGGTCGCGATCGCACCGAGCCCGTAGAACAGGACCTGAGGCATGAACCACCGCAGGAAGAACGTGGCGAGGGCCGCGGTCGCCGCGCGCTGCGGTTCGGGGACGCCCGAGGTGTACAGGTCGACGATCCACGGGGCGAGCACGATACCGAGCACCGCGATCGCCGTGAGCACCACCAGGGCCAGCTTGAAGAGCCGTCGGACGACGTCCCAGGCGGCGTCGCGACCGTGCAGCTGGAGCCACTCGACGACGACCGGCACCACGACCGAGGTGAGGATCCCCCCGAGGGCGAGCTCGTACAGGATGTTCGGGGTGATGTTGGCGATGTTGTAGGCGTCGGCCAGTCGCGACTCGGTGATCCCCAGCGCGAACGCCATGGCCGACAAGCGGAGGAACCCCGTGAGGCGCGACAGCGCGGTGCCCGTCGACATCACGACGGTGTTGCGGACGAACGCCGCAGGCGTATCGGCCGGGTCCGGGCTCACGCGTTCCGCCGTGGCACGAACCTCCTCGCCCACAAGACCAGCAGCACGAGTGCGGCCCCGACGGTGATCACGATCGCGATCCGGTTGTACTCGGTGGACCGGACCACGATGGTCTCCTGCTCGATGACTCGCCCGTTCGGCGAGACGACCTGCACGCGCACCGGGAACCGTCCCGTCGAGCGCAGCTGCGCCTGGAACCGGAGCGTCTCCGATGCGCCGGGGGCGAGCTCGAGGTCGGACGAGAGCGTCTCGCGCAGGTGCTGGGAGACCAGGCGGACCGAGAAGCGGAGCGTCTCGGGCCCCCCGTTCGTCACCGTCACGGGGACGCCGCCGCCCGATTCGGACGTGAGGGTGATCGTCGAGACGGTGTCCAGGGACAGCGAGTCCAGGAGCACGTCGGTCTCGATGCGCACGGCGCCGATGAACGCGAGTCCCTCATCGGGCTCGGACAGGAACTGTCGCGCCTCGGCGAGCAGCAGGTCCGTCTCGAGCCGAGCGGGTTGTTCGCTGTCGGCCGGGAGCATCGAGCTGAGGGTGTCCACGCGCCGGCGAGCTTGCTTCAGCGCGGCCACGTAGGAGGCGCCGAACCGTCGGAAGGACGGGGAGGTGAGCTCGGACGCTCCGACCGGCGGGAAGCCGAGGACGAGTTCTGCCGGCGTGACCGTGTCGAGCCAGGGAGCCGCCGCGACACCCCGCGCATGCGGGACGAAGAACGGGCCCGGCAGCACGAGGTCCTCGCCGAGGACGACGGCGACGCCGCGGGACTCGCCGGGTCGCTCCAGCCAGATCGTCGCGAGCTCGCCGAGCGCCGCCTGCGCGGCGCGCACCGGGTCCTCGGCGGCGAGCTGGACGAGGACGGCATCCGTGGCGGGGTCGGGTGAGATCGCGGCGATCCCACCCTCGGCGAGCCTCGCGGTCGCGGGGCCGGTCAGCTCCAGGGGCTGCGGCGGGATCACGATGGTGTCCGGGTCCACGATCAGGGTCCCGATGCCCAGCGAGGCGAGACCTCGAAGGGTCGTGTCGTCGAGCGCGGACCCGGGCGGGCGGAGCACCTCGGCGGCGGGCTCGGACTGCAGGAACGAGGCGACGACCTCTCGGCCGCGCTCCAGCTGGATCGCGACGTCGCGGTCGAGCCCACCCCCGTACAACGACGGGATCTCGGGCGTGGAGAAGGGCATGGCGGTGACCCGGACGCCGGGCGCCGCCACGATCGTCCGTAGATCATCGAGCGCCTGCGCCGCGAGCTCCGCGCCGCCCTCGCCCGCGGGGACCCCCCGGGAGCCCTCCGGCTCGGCGACCGAGTACCCGTTCCGCATGCGGCCCAACTGCGTGAGCAGCACCGGGGAGACGGCGACCTCCACCGTCGCCGACGGGAGCTGGGCGAGCTCGAGGAGGGCGCGGATCTGCCCGTTGATGCGACCGCCGGGCGCGAGCGCGACCTCGAGGGAGTCGTCCACGAAGGTGCCGTCCGGGCCGAACGAGATGGGGTGATCCAGCACGATGGTCCACGAGAGGGCGAGCGGGACCTCGGGCTCGCGGACCAGGAAGATCACGGGCGTGCGCAGGGCACCCAACGAGAGCTCGGCGCTCCGCAGATCCACCTTCAGCGGGTAGACGCCGGACTGATCCTGGTCGAGCCCGGGCGAGTCGAGCGCGAACGAGACCTCGAAGTCGCGGATGGCGCCGGGCTGGAGCGAGCCCTCGCGGGGGAGGGTTTCGGCGTCGATCACGATGAGCGGGTCGGCGACGAGCGACGCCTCGTAGGCGCTTCGGGTGATCACACGTGAGTACAGCGTGACCCCAAGGGAGAGCTCCGTCAGCTCCGTGTCGCCGGTGTTCTCGGCTCGGAACCGGACGTCGAGCACCGGCTCGGTCTCAGCCGTCGTGTTCCAGGGGGTCTGCGAGAGGAGGGTGAGCCGGACGGAGGGCGGCTCCTGCGCGCTCGAACCCGGTGCGGGCAGGGCCAAGAGGAACAGGACGAGGATCAGCAGCGGCGAGAGCCGTCGCATGGTCGGTCCGCCCATCCTATCCCCCGCTCCGCAGGAGGTAGGACAGCTCCCGTGCCCCGTACACGACGGCGATGACGAGCAGGAACGACCCGACCGCGAGCCGCAGCGTCCGCTCCTGCGCTCCGAGCGCGATGCGTGCGCCGATCCGCGCTCCGGGGATCACGCCCAGCGTGAGCACCAGGAAGATCGCCCAGTCGATGTGTCCGAGCAGGGCGTGTACGATCGTGCTCGGGATCACGAGCACCGCGATGATCGCGAGCGAGGTTCCCAGCGCGCGCTTGAGGGGCATCCCGATCCACACGGTGAACGCCGGCACCATGACGATGCCCCCGCCCACGCCGAGCAGACCCGAGACGAAGCCGGCCACCGTGCCGACCACCGAGAACTTCCACACGGGGGTGGCGCCCCGCTGCCACGGGGTCTTCGGCGGCCTCCCGCGGATGACCTGGATCGAGGTGAGCGCGATGAGGCCTGCGGTGATGACCAGCAGGAGGTGGGCGTTGACCAGGTCGGTGAGCCAGGCTCCGCCGACGGCCGCGACGATCCCGGGGACGACCGCCCAGCGAGCCGCTCGGTAGCTCACCTCCTGTGCCCTTGCGTACGTGTACGCGCCTACGATCGACGTCGGCAGGATGACGGGCAGGGGTGTCGCCACCGCCTGGATCGCGGTCCCGCCGAGCAGCGCGTTCACGGCCGGCGTGGTCACGATCCCTCCGCCCACCCCGAACAGACCGGCGAGCACGCCGGCAACGAACCCGACCAGTACCCCCCCGACCGCCTGCAGCGGCGTCACGCCAGGCGCTCCGCCGCCCGCCGGATCACGTCGCGCTCGCCCCGGTAGGCCGCGCGCTTGATCGCCGTCCGAAGGGGGAACCAACGGACGTCCTCCATCTCGGCGTCGTGCCGGGAGACGTCGCCGCCGGTGGCGAGCATCAGGAAGAAGCGCACGCGCTTGCGGACGCGCACCCCCTCCCAGACGTAGAAGTAGCGGATCTCGCCGAGGTCGGCCTCGATATCCGCCTCGAGGCCGGTCTCCTCCAGCACCTCGCGCACGGCCGCCTGCTCGTCCGTCTCGCCCGGCTCGATCGCGCCCTTGGCGAGCCCCCATGCGAGCTCGCCCCGGCGCGTGCGCCGAGCCGCGAGGGCGACCTCGACCTCTCCCGGCTCCGTGCCCGGGCGGTAGACGACGCCGCCCGCGGACACCTCGCTCCGGGTCTGCATCAGGTTCGCGGTGCGCGGGAGGTCACCGCTCGCCCTCGCGCGTTCCGTGCCTGGGGTGTCCGGCCGTTCGGGGGGCCGTTCCTATACTTCCCCGGCATGCTCGACCGGATCATCGACGCCCTCCGTCCGTACCTCTCGGCTCCCTGGGGGTACCTCATCGTGGGCGCGGCCACGTTCCTGGAGAACTCGGTCGGCGCCGGCGTGATCGTGCCAGGCGAAACGATCGTCATCCTCGGCGGAGTCTACGCGGGCCTCGGCGAGCTCTCCCTGCCGATCGTCGCGGCCGTCGCCGTCATCGGGGCGATCGTGGGGGACAACGTGGGCTACTGGATCGGCCGTCGGTACGGGCGGGGGTTCCTCGAGCGTCACGGGCGCAAGCTGTTCGTCACCGAGGAGCGACTCGAGGCGACGGAGCGGTACTACGCCCGCCACGGCGGCAAGACCGTGTTCCTCGGACGCTTCATCCCGGTCGTCCGAAGCGTGGGATTCATCGTCGCCGGGGTCTCGAACATGCCGTGGAAGCGTTTCCTCGCCTACGACATCGCCGGCGCGACGATCTGGGGGATCGGTCACACGCTGATCGGCTACGCGCTGGGTGAGAGCTACGAGCGCCTCGAACGGTACGCGACCCCCTTCGGGATCGCCCTGCTCGCCATCCTGCTTCTTCTCATCGGGGGCTCAAAGTTGCTCGCCGCGCGCCGAAGAGTAGGGAAGGAGTTCGAGGAGCTCGAGGCCGAGGTCGAGCACGACCTCGACGCTGAGCACGGCGTGGAGGCGGAGTAGCGAATGGACGTCACCGATCTGCTGCGGTACGCGGTCGAGGCCGGCGCGAGCGACCTCCACCTCAAGGCGGGCAACGTTCCGTTCATCCGGGTCGACGGCGCGCTCGAGCCGGCCCCCTACCCGGCGCTGTCCCCCGAAGACACCATCGGCGCCGCGGTCGCGCTGATGCCCGAGCACAAGCGGCGCGAGTTCGAGACGACGAGCGAGGCCGACTTCGGTCACACGATCGCCGGCGTTGGGCGGTTCCGTGTCAACGTGTTCCGCCAGCGCGGGGCGGTCGGTCTCGCGATCCGCCGTGTGCGTTCGGAGGTGCCGACGATCGCCGAGTTGCGGCTGCCGCCCGTGCTCGAGACCCTCGCCGACTCGGCGCGCGGTCTCGTCCTCGTCACCGGCCCGACCGGCACGGGCAAGACGACGACGATCGCATCGATGATCGGCCATATCAACCGGACCCGACGCGCCCACATCGTGACGGTCGAGGACCCGATCGAGGTCGTCCACGACGACGACCGCTCGATCATCCAGCAGCGAGAGGTGGGGGCGGACACCGGGTCGTACGCCGCCGCGCTCCGGCACATCGTCCGCCAGGACCCCGACGTGATCTTCGTCGGCGAGATCCGGGACCCCGACTCGGCGCTGTCGGCGATCCAGGCGGCCGAGACCGGCCACCTGGTCATCTCGACCCTCCACACGATCGACGCGACCGAGACGGTCAACCGGCTGCTCGACCTGTTCCCGCCGTCGCACCAGCGCGAGGTCCGCACCTCGTTCGCGGGGGCGCTCCGGGGGATCGTGTCCCAGCGCCTCGTCCCCCGGTTGGACGGCAAGGGCAGGGTTCCCGCCGTCGAGGTGCTCGTCTCGAACGGTCGCGTGTACGACCGCATCCTGGACCCGAACGCGACGATCGAGATCCGAGACATCATCGCCGAGGGGACGTTCTACGGGATGCAGACGTTCGATCAGGCCCTCGTGCAGCTCGTACGGGAGGGGCTCGTGGCCGAGGAGGATGCGAAGCTGGCGTCGACGACGCCGCACGACTTCGTGCTTGAGCTGCGCGGGTCCACCAACCGAACGCTCGGCATCGCCGGCGCGTAGGCGCTCGCGAGCCGCCCGGTCGTGACCACGAGGCAGGGTCGCCCTGGGAAGCTGTCCGCATGAACATCGGCGGACCCGTGCTGGTGACGGGCGCGAGCGGGTACATCGGCGGGCGGCTCATCGACCACCTGCGCGCTCTCGAGGTCCCTGTCCGAGCGGCGGGCCGACGTCCGGGCCCCCTCCACGACCGGTGGCCGGACATCCAGGTCGCCGAGATGGACGTCTTCCGTCGCGAGACGATCGGACCGGCGACCGAGGGGGTGCGCGTCGCCTTCTACCTCGTGCACTCGATGGCCGAGGGCGAGGCCGGCTTCGAGGAGCGAGATCGAGTCGCGGCGAGGAACTTCGCCGAGGCCGCTCGGCTCGGCGGCGTCGAGACCATCGTGTACCTCGGCGGCCTGGGCGGCGAGGCCGACCGGCTCTCGCCGCATCTCGCGAGCCGCCAGGAGACGGGCCTCGTGCTCGCCGAGCACGGTCCCGATGTCGTGGAGTTCCGTGCGGGGATGGTGGTCGGGGCGGGGAGCGCGTCCTTCCGGATGCTGATGGACCTCGTGAAGCGACTGCCCGCGATGGTCACCCCTCGTTGGGTCCAGACCCGCTCGCAGCCGATCGCGATCGACGATGTCCTCGCCTACCTCCAGCGGGCATCGGACCTGCGTACCGCCGAGCACCGAACGGTCGTCGAGATCGGGGGGGCCGACGTCCTCACGTATCGGCAGATGATGGAACGGGTCGCCGCGGCGCGCGGGCGCCACCCGCTGATCGTTCCCGTCCCGGTCCTGACGCCGCGTCTGTCCTCCCTTTGGTGCGGGCTCGTCACCTCGGTGCCGACCTCGATCGCGCGCCCGCTGATCGAGGGGTTGCGGAACGAGACGATCGTGCGCGACGACGCGGCGGCTCGCCTGTTCCCCGATGTCCGACCGATGGGCTTCGACGAGGCCGTCGCGCGCGCCCTCAGCGAGTAGCGCCCCGCTCGTCGGGTTCGCCGGCGGCTCGCCGGGCCGCTCGCTCCATGGGGTGTCGCCGGTAGCCGTAGGGCACGGCGAGGAGCAGGTAGATGGGGATGAACAGCGGTCCCCACTGCATCGACTGGCGGATGTGATGACGCTCGTGAAGGAGCAGGCGTCCCTCCACCGGGACCCCGCTCACGATCACGAACCCGACCGTCATGGCGGCGCGGTTCATGGTCCGCATCGCGCGCGTCAGACCCCGCGGCGCGCGGTCGAACACGAGCGCGCCTCCGTGGAGCCTCGGCGCCTGGAAGGTGAGCAGGCCGAGCACGAGCCCGATCACCGTGTTGGGCAGCGTCCAGACGAACCCGATGACGGTGAGCACGCTCGCGAACGTACCGCAGTCGGCTCGCTCCCCGGGGGTATCCTCGAGGATCATGTCCGGCCGGTCGTCCGACGCGGGCGCGCTCCTGGAGGTCCCTCCCCTCGCCACCGAGCTCGGCGAGCGGTTCCGCTTGGCCGGCCACGAGTTGAGCCTGGTCGGTGGCGTGGTCCGCGACCTGTTGCTCGGACGTGCGCACGGCGACCTGGACTTCGCGACGGACGCCCTCCCGCGCGAGACCACCCGGGTGCTTCGGGGGTGGGCGGACCGCCAGTACCTGGTCGGCGTCAAGTTCGGGACCGTGGGGGCACGGCGCGGACCGGACCTGCTCGAGATCACCACGTACCGGGAGGAGATCTACGCGGAGGAGCACCGCAAGCCCGCGGTGACCTTCGGGAAGGATCTGCAGACCGACCTGTCCCGTCGGGACTTCACCGTGAACGCGATGGCGATCAGGTTGCCCGAGGGCGAGTTCGTCGACCCCTTCGGCGGGGTGAAGCACCTCGCGGCCGGCCGACTGGACACGCCGCTCGACCCGGAGATCGCGTTCTCCGACGATCCGCTCCGCATGTTGCGCGCGGCGCGTTTCGTCGCCCAGCTCGACCTCTCGCCGGCCCGTCGGGTCGTCGCGGCCATCGAGGGGATGCGTGAGCGCCTGTCGATCGTCTCGGCCGAGCGCATCAACGAGGAGCTGTCCAAGCTCCTGGTCTCGCCGAACGCGGCGAAGGGACTCGAGCTGATCGAGGGGACCGGCCTGGCCGAGCAGTTCCTGCCCGAGCTCTCGGCCCTGCGCCTGGAGCAGGACCCGGTGCACCGTCACAAGGACGTCTTCCATCACACCCTCGCGGTCGTCGAGCGGTGCGAGCCCGACGCGACGCTGCGGCTCGCCGCGCTGCTCCACGACATCGGCAAGCCGGGGACGCGTGAGATCACACCCGAGGGAGTGTCCTTCCACCATCACGAGGTCGTCGGCGCTCGCATGGCGCGCGAACGCCTGCAGGCGCTCCGCTACCCGACGTCCGTCGTGGACGACGTCGTGCGCCTGGTGGAGATGCACCTGCGCTTCCACGGGTACACGGAGTGGAGCGACAGCGCGGTCCGTCGGTACGTCCGCGACGCCGGCCCGTTGCTCGACCGGCTGAACCAGCTCACCCGCGCCGACTGCACCACCCAGAACCCGTTCAAGGCGAAGAAGCTCGAGGCCCTGCAGGACGACCTGGAGGACCGGATCGCTCGTCTGGCCGAGGAGGAGAACCTCGAGGCGATGCGCCCACCCCTCGACGGCACGCAGGTGATGGAGCACCTGGGGCTCGCGCCCGGTCCGGAGGTCGGTCGGGCGCTGGAGTTCCTCATGGAGCAGCGGCTGGAGCGCGGGCCGATCGACGAGGAGCAGGCGTTCGAGCTGCTCGACGGGTGGGCGCGCGAGCGGGGGCAGCTCGACGGTTGACCTCGGGCGCCACCGGCCGGTGCCGAGGCTAGGCTCTGCAGATGGTCGACACGACGGCTGCGCGGGGGCTCACGTCGGTCGAGGTCGCCGAGCGTGTCGCCCGGGGCCAGGTCAACGACATCCCGGCGGTGCCTTCGCGCACGGCCGCCGAGATCGTCCGCGCGAACGTCCTCACACGCTTCAACGCGTTGCTCGGCTCGCTGCTCGTCGTGATCCTCATCGTCGGCCCGATCCAGGACGCGTTGTTCGGGCTGGTCCTGATCGCGAACGCCGCGATCGGCATCGCGCAGGAGCTCCGCGCCAAGCGGACGCTGGACCAGCTCGCCGTGCTCACCTCGCCGAAAGCCCGCCTGCGCCGGGACGGCATGGTCGCCGAGGCGCCGGTCGGCGCGGTCGTGCTCGACGACGTCGTCGAGCTCCGGGCGGGCGATCAGGTGGTCGTCGACGGCGAGGTCCTCGAAGCCTCCGGGCTCGAGGTCGACGAGTCCCTCCTCACCGGCGAGTCCGAACCGGTCGCGAAGACCCCCGGCGACGGCGTGCTCTCTGGCTCCTTCGTGGCGGCGGGCGCCGGTGCGTTCCGGGCAACGCGCGTCGGCGCCGAGGCGTACGCCGCGCAACTGGCGGAGCAGGCTCGGCGGTTCACGCTCACGCGCTCGGAGCTGCGTGCCGGGATCGACCAGATCCTGCGGATCGTGACCTGGCTCCTCGTGCCGACGGCGACCCTGCTCGTGATCAGTCAGCTCCGCGCCCACGACAGCCTGCGCGAGGCGCTGCGCGGCTCGGTCGCGGGCACGGTCGCGATGGTGCCCGAGGGCCTCGTGCTCCTCACGAGCGTGGCGTTCGCGGTCGGCGTCCTCCGGCTCGCGCGTCGCAGGGTGCTCGTGCAGGAGCTCCCGGCCGTCGAGGTGCTCGCTCGTGTCGACGTCCTGTGCATCGACAAGACCGGCACGCTGACCGAAGGACATCTGGTGGTCGAGGAGGTCGAGACCCTCGTCTCGGACGAGGCCCACGAGCCGGCGCTGGCCGCGCTCGTTGCCGCTGAGCCGCATCCGAACGCCACGCTCCTCGCGATCGCCGAGGCGTTCCCGCCGTCGGACGAGGGGTGGAGCGCGGAGGCAACGGTGCCCTTCTCCTCGGCCCGCAAGTGGAGCGCCGCGTCGTTCGGCCCACGGGGGACCTGGGTCCTGGGGGCGCCGGACGTGCTGCTCGGCTCCGGGGCGGAGACGGACGCGCTCGACCGGGCGCTGACGCACGCGGAGGCCGGACGTCGCGTCGTCCTCCTCGCGACGACCGACGAGCCGATCCTCGAGAACGCCGTGCCCGAGCACCTCGTGCCGGTCGCGCTCGTGATCTTGGGCGACCGCGTGCGCGAGACGTCGCGGGACACCCTGGCGTACTTCGCGCGGCAGTCGGTGCAGGTCAAGGTGATCAGCGGCGACCACCCGGGAACGGTGGCCGCGGTCGCCCGGCGTGTGGGGCTCCCCGGCGCCGACGAGCCGTTCGACGCGCAGGGACTGCCCACCGACCCGGGCGCGCTCGCCGAGGTGCTCGACGGTCACACGGTCTTCGGGCGCGTCACCCCGCAGCAGAAGCGTGCGATGGTCGAGGCGCTGCAGACGCGCGGTCACGTCGTGGCGATGACCGGCGACGGCGTGAACGACGTCCTCGCGCTCAAGGACGCGGACATCGGCATCGCGATGGGCTCGGGGAGCTCGGCGACGCGCGCCGTGGCGCAGTTGGTGCTGCTGGATTCGACGTTCGACGCGATGCCCTCGGTGGTCGGGGAGGGCCGACGCGTCCTCGGGAACATCGAGCGGACGTCGAACCTGTACGTCACGAAGACGGTCTACGCGATGCTGATCGCGCTCGGCGTCGGCGTCGTGGGGCTCGCCTTCCCGTTCCTGCCCCGGCACCTCACGCTGATCGGTGCGCTCACGATCGGCATCCCCTCGTTCTTCCTCGCCCTGGCTCCGAACAACGAGCGCGCCCGCCCCGGGTTCCTACGGCGGGTGCTCCGCTTCACGATCCCGGCGGGCGCGCTCGCCGCCGTTGCGACGTTCCTCGGCTACGTGCTCGCGCGTGACGTTCCAGGGGTGAGCCTGCCGGAGGCGCGCACCACCGCGACGATGGTTCTGCTGTGGATCGGCTTCCTCGTCCTGTCCGTTATCGCGGCGCCGCTCACGACGTGGCGGCTCGCCCTCGTCTGGACGATGCCGGCCCTGTTCGTGCTGGTGATGGCGATCCCCGCTACCCGGGAGTTCTTCGCGCTCTACCCGCCTCCGCTGATCGTGTGGCTGGCGGCGTTCGGGATCGCGTCCTTGGTGTGGTCGCTCGCGAGGCTGCTCCTGCCGCCCGAACGTCCGGTCGGCCCGGGCGCGCCGATGGCCGAAGGTCAGACGCCGCCGACGCTCGACGGCGGCCAGATCACCACGAAGGCCCGTCCGATCACGTTGTCGACCGGCACGAACCCGAGGCCGTAGCGGCTGTCGGCCGAGTTCCCACGGTTGTCGCCCATCACGAAGAGCGAGTCCTCGGGCACGACCTTCGGCTTCATGTCCCCGTTGTCGAGGTGCGCCCTGGGGGGGAGGTACGGCTCGTCGAGGGGCTCACCGTCGATGTACACGACGTTGTCACGGATCTCGATCGTCTCGCCGGGCAGGGCGATCACGCGCTTGATGAAGTCCTCGTTCTCGGGCTGCGCGACTCCGATCCCCTCGGCGAGCCAGTGCAGGACCCCGCCGACGACCCCTCGGTCGGGGAGCTCCGCGGGGTTGGGGTTCTCGAAGACGATCACGTCCCCACGCCCGACGTCGCCGAAGTTGTACGCGAGCTTGTTCACGAAGACCCGGTCGCCGACCTCGAGCGTGGGCACCATCGACTCGGACGGGATGTAGAAGGCCTGGACCAGGAAGGTCTTGACCAGGATCGCCACGGCGAGCGCCACCAGGACCAGGAACGGCGTCGAGCCGACGAACCGCCGGGCCGTCGATCGGTCCTCCCGCATCGTCTCGGCGGCCGTCTCGCCGGTCGCGGCGGGGGGCTCGATCTGTTCGTCACGCGTCTCGGTGATCTCGGGCACGGGTCCAAGCCTACCCGCGGGTTGGGGTACGGGCCCGTCCTGCCGCGAGCCGGCGTCCGTGTTCGAGGACGAGCGCGAGCGCTGCGGTGATCGCCAGGTTGCCGGACCACGCCCCGAGGGCCCCGGCGGCGGTCGCGATCGCGAGCTGCCCGCCCCGCAGGTCCGTGACGAGCCAGGCGTGGCGCAGCCCGGCGTACGCGAGGAAGGCGGCGAGGACCGACACCGGCAGGAGCCCGAGGACGACCGGCACCTGAGCCGCGAAGAACAGGCCGAGGACGAGGAACGCAGAGCCGAGCAGGATGTTCATGCGTCGCGTCCGAGCGCCGAGCCGCACGTGCGCGGTCAGGCCGCCGGCGCCGTGGCACATGGGCATCCCGCCGATCGCCGTCGAGAACGCGTTGCCGATCCCGGCGGACAGGCAGACACGGGATGGCGTCACGCGGGCGGCCGCGTCACCGAAGTACTCGTGCGCGAGGTCGTTGACCGCGACGACGGCGTTTCCGAAGGTGAGCGGCAGCTGCGGGATCACGAGCAGCACGAACGCCGTGCCGAAGGCCGAGGCGGCGGGGAGGTCGAGGCTCGGCAGGGCGAGCGACGGGGATGCGAGCTCCGGCCGCGTCGCGGCGATCGTCGCGATGACCCCCGACCCGAACAACACGAGCGCCCATGCGTACCGCCGCTGATGCGCGGCAACCGCGACGCCCGCGAACGCGAAGGCCGCGAGCACGATAGGCCACGGCGAGGCTGGCGCCGCGAACACGTCGGGGGGATCGGTCACCAGCCGGATCGAGGTGGCGACGAGCAGGAGTCCCACGCCGAGCTGCAGCGCGCGCACCACCGGCTTGACGAACAGGCGAGCGACGAGGTCCGCGATGTGGCCGATCGACAGCAGCAACAGGAACGCGGCGAGCTCGAGCCCGGCCGCGTGGATCACGTCAGGCGAGAGCTCACGGGCGACCGCGACGGCCGTCAACGCCTTCAGCGGCTGGACGGGGAACGGGATCTGGAACACGAGGCCGGTCACGATCACGAGCAGGCCGGCGCCCACGAAGACGGCGCCGGCGTCCAGTCCGTTCACGAGGATCAGCGCTGCTGCGAGCGGGACGAGCACGCCGAGGTCGGCGACGGCGCCGGTCGCATCGCCGAGGAGGGATCGGATCCCCGACGGCCGGGTCCGGGTGGTGATCGGAGCGCTCATCCCGGGAGCTCGATCGTCACGCTGGTCGCCTTCACCGCCGCGACCGCCTCCATGCCGGCGGCGAGGCCCATCTGATCCGCGGCCTCGCGCGTGATGAACGCCAGGATCCGGTGTGGCCCGGCCTGGATCTCGACCGTGGCGGCGAGCTCGTCCTTCTTCACCTCCGTGATCACGCCGGGGAAGCGATTGCGCTGGCTGGCCCGGGCGATCGGCTGCTCGGCGCTCCGCTCGGCCATCAGCCGTGCCACTTCCGCGGCAGCCACGACGCGCTGCCCGCCGGCGGTTCGGGACGTCTCGATCCGGCCCTGCCGTTCCCACCGCCGGAGCGTCTCGACACGCACACCGAGCGCCGCCGCCGCCTCTCCGATCCGGTAGACCGACGCCATGGAGGCGGAGCATACAGCGTTCATGGGCTGGAGCGCCAGGGAAAGCTGGTGCGAGCGAAGCCGAAGGCTCAGACGGCGAAGCGGACGTGCAGGACGTCGCCCTCGGCGACGACGTAGTCCTTGCCCTCGACACGGATCTTGCCGTGCTGCTTGGCCGCCTCCATCGATCCCGCGTCGACGAGCTCGTCGTAGGAGATGACTTCGGCGCGGATGAACCCGCGCTCGAGGTCCGTGTGGATCACGCCGGCGGCCTCGGGCGCCCGGGCACCCCGACGGACCTCCCAGGCTCGGGTCTCGTCCTCCCCGGTCGTGAGGAACGTGATCAGATCCAGCGCGCCGTAGGCGGCGCGGATGACGGTCTCGAGCCCGGGATCGTGGACGCCGAACTCGTCCAGCAGGGCCCGCGCCTCCTCGGGGTCCATCTCGGCGGTCTCCGCCTCGATCGACGCGAACACGCCGACCGAGCCCTCGGGCAGGTCGGACGGGACGCTCGCGCCCTCCTCGAGGTTGGCCACGACCACCGAGGGCTTCAGCGTCAGGGGCGCGATCGCCTTCAGCTCACGTCGCTCGTCCTCGGACAGGCCGGCGGCGGACAGCGGGGCCTCGGCGGCGAGTGCGTCGTTCGCCTTGCGGAGCGCGTCGACCTCGGGCGTGTCCTTGCCGCGCGTCCGCTTGACAGCCTTGGCGAGCGCGGGCTCGATCACCGCCTGGTCGGTCAGCAGCAGGTCGGCCCGGACCTCGTCGAGCTCGGCGGCCGGCTTCGCGTCGGCGCCGAAGCAGCGGATCACGATCGCGAGCGCATCGGTCTCGCGCAGCCGTGCGACGCCCTGGGCGCTCGAGATCCCGCCCGGCACGTCCACGAACCCGACCTGCGCGTGCACCGTCTTGCGGGAGCGCTCCATCTGCGCGAGGACGGCCAGCCGTGGGTCGGGCACCGGCACCACCGCGTGGTTCGCCTGGCCTCCGTGCGAGCCGGTGCGGGTGAGCGCGGTGAAGAGCGTGGACTTCCCGCTGAAGGGGAGGCCGACGAGGCCGATGTCCTTCATCGGCTCGAGCCTATCCGAACGCGAAGGGGCGGAGCCCAGCCGGGCCCCGCCCCGTGATCGTGAGGTGCGTGACGGCTAGGCCTTCGTCTCCCAGAAGATCTTCGCGATCTCGTCGATGGCGTCCAGGAGCTTCTGACCCTGTTCCGGATCCTGCGACTTCTTGGCCGCGCCGGCCTCCTTGGTCGCCGACCAGAAGAGGTCGTGCAGCTGTGGGTACCGCTCGAGGTGCTCCGGCTTGAAGTAGTCGGTCCACAGCACCCACAGGTGCTCCTTCACGAGGTCCGCTCGCTGCTCCTTGATCGCGAGGGCGCGCGTCCGGTAGTCCTCCACCGACTCGCCGGCCGTCTTGAACTTCTCGGCGTCCTGGTAGCGGGCCTGGGTGGCCTTCACCGACTCGGCCTCGATCCGTGCCTGCGCCGGGTCGTACACGCCGCACGGGAGATCGCAGTGCGCGTGGACGATGCGGCGGGGCCTGAGCAAAGCTTCCAGCATGGGCGGGTCCCCTCCTTCGGACGACGGTGTTCCTGGAACCTACCACCGGGGTCGGAAACCGCGGACGGCGATCGTCGCGCTGGTCGCCGCGACCGTCGGCGGGATCGCTGGGTGGCGGCGTTGGCGCCCGTTCAGGGTCGAGATCGCGGGGCCGTCGATGCGCCCGGTCCTCGAGCCGGGGGACTGGGCGCTTGCCGCTCGACCGCGACGTGTCCGCGTGGGGGATGTCGTCGTGCTCGAGCACCCCGAACGCCCGGGGTTCGAGCTCGTGAAGCGGGTCACGGCGATCGCCGGAGCGGACCGGAGCGAGCTCGAACGGGGTCAGGTGTGGGTCCAGGGCGACGCGCCGGGGGAGTCGACGGACAGCCGGTCCTTCGGTCCGGTCGGAGCCGATCGCATCAGAGGGCGGGTCGTCCTGGTGTGGTGGCCCCCGGCGCGGTGGGGCCGGATCTGATCAGTTCAGCGTCAGGCTCTCGCAGAACACGAAGGAATCCGCCTCCGCCCCTCCGCGACAGTGATCGCCGTTGCCCTTGCCCCCGTTGAGCTGGTCGAAGCCCGGACCGGCTGAGAGCACGTCGTTCCCGGCCTGTCCGAGGAGCCGGTCGGCGTTGCTCCCTCCCTTGATGCGGTCGTCTCCGCTTCCGCCCTCGATCGTGTCGTCGCCGTCGCCTCCGCCGATCTGGTTGGGACCGGCGTTCCCGGCGATCGTGTCGTCCCCACCCGAGCCGCTGACGTTCTCGAAGTTGGCGAGCACGTCCGTACCGGCCCCGGTGGCCGATCCTGCCTTGAGGTTGACGGTCACGCCCTCCTTGGACAGGCCGAAGTCCGCGGTGTCGATGCCGGCTCCACCGTCGAGGTGGTCGTCGCCGCCGGCGCCCTCGATCCGGTCGTTGCCGTCGAGGCCGTCCAGGCGGTTGGCCCCATCGTCGCCGACCATCTGGTCCGAGAAGATCGAGCCGATGGCGTTCTCGATGCCCTCGAGCCGATCGATGCCGTCGCCGGTCGCCGAGTGCGCCGGCAGGATGACCCGGACCGGGGCGGGCGAGCCGGAGAGGTCCACGGTGTCGATGCCCCCTTGACCATCGAGCAGGTCGTCCCCGCCCTCACCCACGAGCGTGTCGCCGCCGTCGCCACCGAGCAGGACGTTCGCCTCGTCCGTCCCGACGATCGTGTCGGCGCCCGGGGAGCCGGTCAGGTTCTCCACGCCGGCGATCAGGTCGATCTGGCCGGAGCCGTGCTGGACTGTGCCGATCTGCAGGCTGGCCAGCAGGAGCTGCGAGGCGGCCGTGTAGTCCACCGTGTCCAGCCCGTCTCCGCCGGCGATCGTGTTGTTGGCCCCGGCGGCGAACAGGAGGTCGCCCTCGGTGCCCCCGTCCAGCTGGGCCGAGGATGGGCCGCTCGTGCCCGACCCGCCGGTCACCGACAGGCGGTCCTCGCCCGCGCCTCCCTCGATCACGACGGAAGGGAGCCCCACGATCAGGACGTCCGCGTCGTCGGCGGGCTCCACGGCGTTCAGGTTGACCTCGGTGGCCCCCGCCACGATGTCCTCGGCCCCCGGGCTCCCGAGGATCCGGAGGATCGGCGAGCCGGTAGGAAGGTTGATGGTGAACTCGATCTCCGAGCTGCCATCGGCCTCCACCGTGAGCCCCGGCGCGAAGGGGCCGCCCGCGAGGTCGATGACGACGGCGGCGGGGGTCCCGGTCCCGTTCACGACGATGGCGTCCACGTTGAGCACGGTCGCGGTGTCGCAGGCCGAGGCGTCCAGGGTGATCGCGTCGCCGGAGCGCCCGATCGTGGCGGTCTCGGCCTCGCCGACCTCGATCGTGACGGTCGCGGTGCCCTCGTCGAAGGCACAGGTGGGCACGGCGCCCGCTGGGGCCGCGACGAACAGACCCGCCACGACCACGGTGACGATCAGGCCGACGCTGGGTCGGCGGAAGAGGGCATGGCGGATCGCTGAGGTCTGCACGCGCACACGATAGCCCGCCGAGACTGCGGATCCGTGCAAGCAACGGGGTTGCGCGATTTCCGATCCCCGAGGTAGCATTTGCACCTGCAAATGATCCGGACACGCTGCCGCGGGCTCGTGGGGGCCATGATCCCCGACCGGTGCTGCTGTCCCGGGGTGCCCGGCGACGGCCGATAGGCCGCGCCCACCGGCACCGACACCCACCCCACCGTCCGGATCGATCCAGGAGGTTCCCACCGATGGATGTCATCACCGCCACCGTGGACGCTCGCGGCCAGTCCTGCCCCGGGCCGCTCGTGTCGCTGCACAAGGCGCTGAAGGATGCCGAGCTCGGCGATCTGCTCGAGCTCCTCGCGACCGACCCCGGGTCGAGATCGGACGTGCCCTCGTGGTCGCGGCTGTCCGGCAACGAGCTGCTCGAGGCGACCGAGGAGGACGGCGTCTTCCGCTACGTGATCAGGAAGGCGTGAGTCGATGCCGGAGAACACCGACGCCGAGGCCCTGCGAGCGCTGATCGACGAGGCGCTCGCCGAGCGCGACCGACAGGGCATCAACAAGAAGAACAAGATCACGATCGTCGCGTGGGACGGGCACCTGGACCGGATCTGGCCCACGCTGATCTTGTCGACGACCGCCGCCGCCTCCGGGATGGAGGTGAGCGTGTTCTTCACCTTCTGGGGGTTGTTCCCGCTCGTGCGGCCCGAGCGTCGGCGCAAGACCGGTAAGGACTGGATGACCAAGGCGCTCGGCCAGATGAACCCGGGGTCGACCGGCAAGGCGAAGCTCTCGCGCTACAACTTCGCCGGGATGGGTCCGTGGATGCTCGGGAAGGTCGCCGAGGACTACAAGACGCCTCACCCGACCGAGCTGCTCGAGCTCGCGCGCGACATGGGCGTGAACCTGATCCCGTGCCAGATGACGATGGACCTGATGGGCATCGAGCGCGAGGACCTGATCGACGGGCTCGCGGAGCCGATCGGCGCCGCCACCGCGCTCCTCGAGATGAAGGAGAGCGCGATCCAGCTGTTCATCTGAGCGCGTCCACGCGCACGGGCGCCTCCGCCCGAGGCTTCACGCCGAACAGGAACCGCATGACGTTGGCCCGCCGCACCGCGAGCTCGTACGCCAGCAGGGTGATCGCGGTAGAGAAGGCAAGGACGAGCAGGTACTTCGGTGCCACGCCGAGATCCCATCCCACGACCACGTAGGCGACCGCCACGATCACGGTCTGATGCAGGATGTACCACGGGTATGCCGCTTCGTTGGCGTAGCGCAGCGAGGGCGTGCTGGGGCGGGCGAGGTACGTGCCGGCCGCCCCGATGAGACCCAGGACCCACAGCCACGTGTTCGAGCTCTCGAGCAGCTGGTGGGCGGCATCCGCGACGGAATCCTCCGATATCGAAGGGCCGGCGATCTCGACCGCGTAGACGGCCGCCATCGTGGCCACCCCGGCGGACACGATGGCCTTCCACCGACGTCGGACGACGTCGCCCAACGTCTCGCTCGAGGCCAGGACGAAGCCGCACACGAACATCGCCAGCGTCGTGAACGGGCTCCACGCGTCCGCAGGGGAGGGGAACGCCTCCGCCAGCAGGAACAGGAACGGCGCCGCGACCAGCATCCACGAACGCCCGATGTCGTGCGCCGCCGCCCGCCGGCGGAGCCAAGCGAACAACGGGAGCGCCACCAGCGAGAACACGAACAGGTACACGACGAACCACATGTGCCCCGGCGTGAACGCGCCGTCGTAACCGGTCAGGTCGCCGACGTTCGTGAAGTACCCGCCCGTGAGGAAGCTGAGGTAGGAGCTCTCGTGCCCCGCGTCCCGGAGCTGCGCGAGGAAGGGCTGCGGCGGCACGATCACGAGGATCCCGAAGGCCGCCGGCACCAGCAGCCTCCAGGTCCGCTCCCGCACGTACGTCGCGGGCGAGCGGTGACCCAACGCGAACCACGTCGCCATGCCGGCCAGGACGAACAGCAGCGGCATGTGCCACGGGTCGAGGAAGTCCACGACGAACCACGAGAGCAGGGGGCTCTCACGCGGGTTCTTGACGTACCAGTCGCTGTCGACGTTGAACACACGGGCCGAGTGGAAGGGCAGCAGGAGCAGGACGGCCAGCACCCGCAGTCGATCGAGGTCGTGCCGGCGCGCGGTCCGGGATGCGCGCGACCGGGGCGGATCCAGCGCTCCCGCCCCGGTCGCGCGGGTCATCGCTCGCGACCTCTCAGATGCCGAGCTCGGCGCGGACCTTCCCGGCCCGCTCGAGCTGCAGGGTGATGCCCTCGCCGACGGTGAGGATGTCGGCGTGTAGGTGCTCGACGAGCATCAGCCCCTTCTGCATCAGGAGGAGGTAGGGCTCCTCCTCCATCAGCGCGAACATCGCCGGAGCCGGCCCCTTCACCAGGAAGAACCCGGTCTCCTCCTCGAAGTCGCTCGTCCTCATGAAGAATGGCTCGAAGTAGGTGATCACCCCTGCCTTGAGCTTCTCCTGGAAGAACGTGACCGACTCCTGGAACAGCTCGATCGCCTGCGCCTCGCGGCCGGGAACGAGCTTCCCGTAGCGGATCATCAGCCCGATGTCCATGGACCCCTCCCCCGCGACCTGTCGCTCGGAAACGGCCGGGCCCGGCCGGTCCGGGGCCGCGACTCGGCGCGATCGTTCACCCGCTCGGCCTGTGGATGAAGGGGCGTGAGACCCGCCGCCTCTGGGACCGGGCCGCTCAGCCTCTCCGTGCCCGGATGTTGAGCCGGACGTAGTCGAGCTCCAGCCCGGGCAGCCGATCGACGACCCGAGCGACGAACGCCTCCGCCTCGGCAGGAGCCATCGCCTCCACCAGGTCGCCCAGGGCGACGGTCCGCAGGAAGGTTCCGAGGTCATCGGGGCCGTCGAACGGCGCCGTCTCGGGATGGAGCGAGCACTCGATGTCCACGAACCCCGCGCGCGCCAGGCGCTCGGCGGTCTCCTCGGCCGTCGCGTACACCTTGGAGACGAACGGCCGGATCCCGAGGTCGCGGAGGGCGGCGGCCACCCTCGCGAGGTTCCCCGCGCCGCCGCACTGGGCGACCAGCTGCCCGCCGGGGACGAGCACCGCGGCGAGGTTCGAGAACAGCCGGTCGTGGTCCGGCACCCAGTGGAACGTGGCCGTGGAGAGGATCGCCTCCACCGGTGGGATGGGGAGCGGCTCGAGCAGGTCGGCGGTCAGGTAGGTGACCCGGTCGCCGAAGCGCGCCAGACGCCGGCGCGCCTCGTGGATCATGGACGGCGAGCCGTCGAGCGCGACGGCGTGTCCGCGCGGCAAACGTTCGAGCAGGAGCTCGGTCACCCGCCCCGAGCCGCACCCGGCGTCCAGGACCCTCTCGTCGCCGTCGAGCTCGAGCCGGTCGAGCACGCCCGCGCCCCACCGGAACATCGGATCGGCGATCCGGTCGTAGGTCGCGGCGTCCCAGTCCCTCGGCACGGAGCGAGTATGCCGCGGGTCGTGGGTCAGCGACCGCGGAGCGAGAAGTGCATGTAGTCCTTCTTGCCGTCCCAGTCTCCGCCCCACTCCCAGCCGATCGCGGCGAACGCCCGCACCACCATGTCGCCGGCGTGGATCATCCCGGGAAGGCCCTGCGAGCGGTCGACGTAGGCCTGGGCCGCCGGGCGGAGCACCGAGCCGTCCTCGGCCACGTACGGGTTCTGGAGCGGGTTCACGTCGACGGCCAGTCCGTACGCGTGCTCGGACCAGGAGCCGCCCGGCGTGCCGTCGGGGTTCAGCGCGGGCCGGCAGTTGAACGCCGCCGTGACGCTCCGGGTCGTGTCGGTCGGAGCGTTCGGGCGCCAGCGCCGGGCGAGCGCGACGTGCTTGAGGGGGAACCCGGCGTCGAACAGCTGCCCGAAGACACCGAGCACGTCCTTCGCGACGGACGCGTGCACGACCAACGGCCCGCGGTGGATCTCGCCGTCGAAGCCCAGGTAGTTGAAGCGCAGCAGCCGGAGATCCTCGAGGGCCACCGGGCAACCCGGCTCCCAGGTCGTGCCGGTCATCTCGATGGCCAGCGCCGGCGAGATCGACCTGATGCGACCGAAGAGATGCGCACGCCTGGGCTCGGGGGTAGGCGAGGGCGCGGTCGGCCCGGTCGCTCCGGACGCCGCCGTGGCCAAGGTCGGTCCCGTCGGGTCGACGTCGTCGACGGACGCGGGTGCGGAGGTGCAGGCGGTGGCGAGGATCAGGGCGAGGGCGAGCCCCCGCGTTCGCGTCACGGCAGGTACTGCTCCTCGATCCTGGTGACGACCCCGCCCTCGACCGTCAGCCAGTACGGCGAGAGGCTCCCGTAGTAGAGCTGGCCGTCGACCGTGATCGGCTCGCTCGCTCCGATGGCATCCGCGAAGGTCGCGAGGTCACCCTCGATGAAGTCGTCGCAGCAATCGTTCCAATCGAGCAGCGCGAGCTCGAGGTCGGACGCGAGCGCGAGCGTGCGCAACTTGGGGTTGTCGTTCACGATGAAGTAGTCGTTGGGGACCGGCGTCTCGAGTCCGCGCTCGGCGGCCTCCTGGTTCGCCTCCTCACCGGTCAGGAAGTAGGCCAGGTCCAGGACCAGCGTGCCCGCAGCGGCGTCCACGCTCTGGATGAAGCCGAAGTGCTCGCCGTCCTCGAGCTCGGGCGCCAGGGAGGGCTCGGGCGAGGGGTCGGTCGGGCCCGTCGGCGCCGTCCCTCCCGTCGGACCGGTCCCCGTGGCGCCGGTCGCGGTCGGGCCGGATGCGCCCGTCGCCGAGGTCGGCGCGGCGGTGGGTGGTTCGTCCGCACAGGCCGCCAGGAGCACGATGCCGACGAACGCCAGCGCCATCGTCTTCCTCATAGGTCGAGTGTGTCACGCCCCGACGCGTCCGGGGTGCTCAGGAGACCTCGCGCTCCAGCGCCCATGGACCATCGGGCTCGACGCGGACAACGTCGATGACCGTGCCATCCTGCATCCGAAGGCGGAACCGCCGTCGGCGGACCCCGTCGGTCTCCTCCAGGGTTCGGCGCTCGACCTCGACCGACTCCTCCACCCCGCCCCACACGACGGCGCGCGGTTCCTCCTCGGCCCGGGCTCCCTCGTAGAAGCGGATCGTGAGCTCGGGGATCCGGCCGATCACGCGGGGGAGCACCGGGCTCCACAGCAGGAACACGATGCCGACGATGGCGACGGACCCCGCCTCGCCGAAGGCCGCGAGCATCGGGATCGCGAGGAAGGACGCGACCACGCGCGACAGGTTGTACGCGACGTCGTACACGGCGAAGACCCGGCCCCGGTACCCATCGGGCACGGCCTCCTGCACCATCGTGTCGACCGGGATCTTCTTCCAGGCGAACGTGAGGCCGACCGCGAAGCTCGCGAGCAACACGCTCCATCCGGTCACGTACAGCGAGACGGCGATGAGCGAGAGCCCTCCGACGAGGAACGCCCCCGCGACGATCCGTTCCTTGGGGAACCGCTCTTCGAGCTTGCCCACCGTGAGGATCCCGAGCAGCACGCCGAGCCCCCCGGCGCCGATCAGGTTGGAGAACGAGCCGACGCCGGACTCGAATCGGTCGCGGAAGACGAACAGGGACAGCACGAGCACGATGCCCTGGCCCATCTGATCGAGCGTGATCGTGCCGATCGGCCAGAACGCCCTCGGCGTGCGGGACAGGCGGGTGACGCCGTCGCCGAACTCGCGCAGGACCCGGCGGAGCTCGTCGCGGACGGGGGCCTCCGCGACGTGGTGGGGGACCAGGGGCGTCGAGATCCGGGAGGCGATCGCCGAGGCCACGAGCCACTGCGCCGCCGACAGCGCGATCAGCCACCCGTCGCCGAACAGGTCCGCGATCCAGCCGCCGACGAACACGCCGAGCAGGAGGGCGACCGTGCCGCCCACGGTCGACATCGAGTTGGCCATCAGCAGGTCCTCGGTCGGCACGAGGCGAGGGACGATCGTGACCGCGGTCGCCAGGTAGAACCGGTTGATCGATAGGACCAGCAGCGCGCCGCCGTAGAAGGCGATCGGAGCGGTGTCGGGATCGAACAGCACGAGGAACACGAGCCCGGCACGGATCACCGGCGCAACCACGAGGATCGCGCGGCGCGACCATCGGTCGATGAACACCCCGGTGAACGGGCCGAGGATCGAGAAGGGCAGCGAGACCAGCAGCGTCGCGATCGCGAACCCCTTCACCGTGCTCTGCTCCTCGGGGTTGAACACGATCGAGGCCACCAGGGCCGCCTGGAACAGCCCGTCGGCCGACTGCGACACGAGCCGGATCGCGAACAGCCGGCGGAAGTCGGCGCTGCGGAGCGCCTCGCGAGCGCGCTGCCGCGTCGGTTTCATGGGAGGACGCTAGCGCCGGAGGAACCCGGCGACCGACCCGAAGTCCCGGTCGCCGAGACCCGCCTCGAGCGCCTCGTCGCAGCGGGCGGCGGCCACCTCGGTCATCGAGAGGGACACGCCGGCGGTCGCGGCCTCGGCGAGGACCAGACCCAGGTCCTTGCGGGCGAGGGCCAGGCGGAAGTCCGCTCGCTCGTATCGGTCCTCGAGACGTTCGCGCCAGCGCTCGACGAAGGAGGCGAGGGGCCCGGTCTGCAGCCCGTCGAGGACGACGCCGGGGTCGACCCCTGCCCGGTCGGTCATCGCGAGCAGCTCGCCGACGGCGACGAGCGTCGCGATCGTCGCGGCGTTCGCGACGAGCTTCAGCGTCGCGCCGGTGCCGCTCGGCCCGACATACGTGGGCGTACCCAGGATCGCGAGCAGGTCCGCGTGGCGGTCGAACGCCGCCCGGTCCCCGCCCACCAGGATCGACAGGCGTCCGGCCTCGACCGCGGGCACGCTGCCGAGCACGGGGGCGTCGAGCAGCACCACCGGTGCGAGCCGTTCGGCGGCCGTCGCGATCGCCGCCGGCCCGACGGTGGACATGTCGATCAGGGTCGCCCCGGGCGCGATCCCCGATGCAACGCCGTCCGCGCCGAACAAGACCTCCTCGAGCGCCGCCGGATCGGAGACCATCGTGATCGCGACCTCGGCGTCCCGGCACGCGTCCGCGGGGCTCACGGCGCGCTCGGCGCCGGACGCCACGAGCTCCTCGTCGAGCCCGGGCGTGCGGTTCCAGACCCGCAGGGCGTGACCCGTACCCAGGAGCCGGGCCGCCATCGGCCGTCCCATCGCCCCGAGACCGAGGAACGCGACCCGGGTCACGCCGGCACCACCGCGACGAGGTCGACCTCGATGAGCGCCCCGGGCAGGACGAGCGCGGTCACCTGCACGGCGGTACTGGCGGGCGGCTCCTCCGGCAGGTAGCGGGCGCGGACCTCCCGGCTCCCGGCCAGGTCGGCCAGGGTGGTGAAGAAGGTCCCGAGCTTCACCACGTCGGCGAAGGTGGCCCCGTTCGCCTCGAGCACGCGGGAGAGGTTCTCGTACACCTGCTCGGTCTGGGCCCGGAGGTCTCCGGGCCCGACGAGGTTGCCGTCGACATCGGTGGCGATCTGTCCCGCGACGTAGATCCAGACGGCGTCGCTCGTCTCCACACGGACGGCGTGCGAGTAGCTGCCAATCGGGGCAGCGACGGTGTCGGGGTTCATGCGGACCAGGCGCATGGGGCTCCTTCCACTCGATCGGCGGTGACGCTACGGCAGGCCGGCGGTGTTCAGGTCCCACAGCAGGACCGCGAGATCGTCGAGCGTCTGGACCTCGTCCGGGATGCGGGCCGCGTAGGGCTCCACCATGTCGTAGTCGTGGACGAGGGTCAGGGCCATCATCCGCCGGGACCACTTCCTGCCGAGGTCATCCCAGTCGTACGCGTCGAGGGTCCGCCGGAGCAGCTCCTTGTCGGCTCCGAACGTCTTCGCGTGGATCGCGACCAGGTCGTAGTGCGGGTCGCCCTCGTACGCGTCGTTGAAGTCGACGATCCCGGTGGGTTCGTGGGTGCCGCCCGGGCCGTTCAGGAAGACGTTGCCGGCGTGAAGATCGCCGTGCAGGAGCGAGGTGCGCCGCTCATCGGGCTCGAGCAGGTCCCGCGCCGCCCACACGTAGTCGCGGACCTGCGGCAGGAGCCGCTCGGGAAGCGAGCCCCAGAGCTCGTGGTCCCGATGGCACCGGGCCATACGGGTCCGGATGAGGTCCGCGTACTCCTCGAACGAGATGTACTCGCCGTCGCGGATCGGCGTCGAGTGGAGCTGTCGGAGCGTGGCGCCGACGAAGTCCGCGGCCCGGCAGCGTTCGTCCAGGGTGAGCGCGTCGCCGATGTCTCGCATCGAGCGGCCGTGCATCGCGGTCATCACCAGGAACGGCCAGCGCCAGTCGTCCGTGTCCGGGTAGAGCGCGCCTTCCGCGAGGAGCTCGGGGATCGGCAGGTCCCGCCCGGCGAGCATCTGATAGGCCTCGCGCTCCGTCTGGAAGCAGTCCTCGCCGAACCAGTCCTCGTAGTGGAGCTTCACCATGTGGTGGTCGCCGACCAGCGCGGCCACGTGGGTGGTCGGGAAGTGCGTCTGGACATCGCCGTCGTCGGGGAACCCGGCGGTACGCAGCGCGGCCCTCGCGTACGGGGCCCAGAACTCGTCGTCTCGGAGGGAACGCTCGTACGCGTCGTCGTCCTCGAAGACGGGCGGCTGCGGGATGTCGCTCACGTACCTGATGCTATCGCCGCGGCGTGTCGTTCCCCACCACGCACGTCCGCGAGCCCGGGGGACTACGCGGATCCGGTCGGGTGCGAGCTCAGGTCTCGGCGCCGGCCGATTCGGCGTCCGGGTCGGCGTCGAAGAACGCCGTCCAGTCCGCGGCCTTGCTGGCGCCGTTGCCGAGGATGAACCCCTCGACCATCTCGCGGGCGGCCTCGTCGCTGAACTGCACGGGCGGCGACTTCATGAAGTAGGCGCTCGGGCCGATCAGCGGGCCGGCGACGCCGCGGTCCATGGCGAGCTTGGCGCAGCGGATCGCATCGATCACGATGCCGGCCGAGTTGGGGCTGTCCCAGACCTCGAGCTTCAGCTCGATGTTCAGCGGCACGTCGCCGAACGCCTGACCCTCCAGCCGGATCTGGGCCCACTTGCGGTCCTCGAGCCACGGCACGTGATCGGAGGGACCGATGTGGATGTCGCGGGCGTCGAGCTGCTTGCGCATCTGCGACTGCACGGACTGCGTCTTGGACTTCTTCTTCGAGACCAGTCGCTCGCGCTCGAGCATGTTCATGAAGTCCATGTTGCCGCCGAAGTTCAGCTGGTAGGTTCGGCCGAGCTTCACGCCGCGGTCCTCGAAGAGCTTCGTGAGCACGCGGTGGACGATCGTCGCGCCCACCTGGCTCTTGATGTCGTCGCCCACGATCGGGACGCCCGCGTCCACGAACCTCTGCGCCCACGTCACGTCGGACGCGATGAACACTGGCAGGCAGTTCACGAACGCGACGCCGGCGTCGAGCGCGGCCTCCGCGTAGTGCTTGGCCGCCTGCTCCGAGCCGACCGGAAGGTAGCAGACCAGCACGTCCGCGCCGGACTCGCGCAGTGCAGCCGCGACGTCCACGGGCGGGAGGTCGGACTCCTCGATCGTCTCGCGGTAGTAGCGACCGAGTCCGTCGAAGGTCGGTCCCCGTTGCACGGTCACGCCGGTCGGAGGCACGTCGGCGAACCGGATCGTGTTGTTGGGCTCGGAGACGATGGCCTCGGCCACGTCGGTCTCCACCTTCTTGGCGTCCACGTCGAAGGCGGCGACGATCTCGACGTCGCTCACGTGGTAGCCGCCGAGGTCCACGTGCATCAGGCCCGGGACCGTGCTGGCCGGGTCGGCGTCCTTGTAGTACTCGAGTCCTTGGACGAGCGACGAGGCGCAGTTGCCGACGCCCACGATCGCGAGGTTGACCTTGCTCATGACGCGCGCTCCTTCCTGCGAAGCGACCGGGCGGTGCTCCGATCGGTGCCCCGACGCTTCGTACCCCCCTTGGTGGTCGTGTCCATCCCGCGACGCTCGGTCGCGATGAGTCCGTTCAGCCAGGCGATGTCCTGCTCGGTGCTCTCGCGGCCGTGCTGCATCAGCGAGGTGGTGTACGTGTCGCCCGTGTTGGTCGCGAGCGAGGTCCGGATCGTCAGCAGGCGCTCCTCGAGGAACGCGCGACGGCGCTCCAGGACGCGCACGCGCGTCTCGGGCGACAGGTACTTGAAGAACGCGAGACGGACGCGGAACCGGTTCTCCTCGCCCGAGGCGTCGGGACCGGCCTCCTCCAGCAGGTCGCGGAACATCGACTCGCCCTGCTCCGTGATCCGGTACACGTTCTTCCGGCGTCCGACCTCCTGCCTGTCGAAGACCTGCTCGACCGCCCCCTGGCGCTCCAGGCGCTTCAGCGTCGGGTACAGCGACCCGTACGAGACCCGCCAGAGCCCGCCGAGCGAGTCGGTGAGCCGCTTCGACAGCTGGTAGCCGTGCATGGACCGCTCCTTGAGCAGTCCCAAGATCGCGAGCTCCAGCATGCGGTTCCTTCCCTCCCTGGCACGTGACCGGGCCACCGGACGCGGCCGCTCATGTCACGGACCGATATATCGCTTCGATATATCTAATCGCTAGGTGGAGGGAACGTCAACCGGCGCCGGCGCCGGGTGCCGCCTGGCCGCAAGGGCCAGCCAGGCGGAGACCACGCCCACGCACCCGCAGGCGACCCACAGGGCGCTCGGGCTCACCTGGTAGATCGACGTGCCGAGCACCGGGCCGAGCATCCACGCGAGGCCGAACATCGAGCCGTACGCGGACTGGTACCGCCCTCGGGCGTGCACGGGCGCGCGGTCGGCGGCGACCGCGGCGGCGAGCGGCGACTCGATCATCTCGCCGAGGGTCCAGATCATGACGAAGACGACGAAGCCGGGCACCGACGCGACCAGGAGCAGCGTGGCGAAGCCGAGCCCGATCAGCAGGTTCCCGAGCGCGATCATGCGGAAGCGCTCGAACCGCTGGGTCCACGAGATCACGACGAGCTCGAACAGCACGACCATCGTGCCGTTGAGCGCTTGCAGGAGGCCGTAGGTCGCCGCACCGTAGCCGGCGTCGCGGACCTCCAGGGGAAGCGTGGATACGTTCTGCGAGTACACGAGTCCGGTCGTGAGCACGGCGGCCAGGAAGAGCAGGAAGCCTCGGTCGGACCGGATCGAGGACCGTGCGGTCGCCAGGTGCCGCTCCTGCGCCTTGGCGGTCCGCGTCCCGTGCGGCAGGGCAACGAGCGCGATCACGCCGAAGCACGCCGACGTGATGGCGTCGCCCACGAACGCGAGCGCGAAGTTGTGCTCGGCGAGGAACCCCCCGATCGCCAGGCCGGCCGCCCATCCGGTGTTGACGGTGAGGCGGTAGAGCGTGAACGCGGTGACGCGCTGCTCGGCCGGCAGGAGATCGGCGATGAGCGCGCTGGCGGCAGGCCGGTAGAGCTCGGCGAAGGCGCCGAGCGCGAAGGTGATCGGGTAGACGGAGGCCAGGCCCTTGGCCTGCCAGAGGGCGAGCGTCAGCGCCGACGCGCCGAACATCGACATCGCGATCGTGTTCCGCCGCCCGATCCGGTCGGCGATCAGGCCGCCGGCGATCTGGGCCACCAGCCCGCCCAGGCCGTAACAGGCGATCGCGACGCCGGCCTGTGCCGGCGAGTACCCCTGCCCCGTGAGGTACAGGGTCAGGAAGGGAAGCACGAAGGTGCCCAGCCGATTCACGAACGAACCGGCGAACAGGACCCAGGCGGAGGCCGGCATCGCGCGGAGGTTCGCGCGCAAGCTCGGGGTCGCGGCCTCGTTCATCGGTCGCACAGCCTAGGACGCGGGGCGCCCGGCGGCCGCGGCCGGGCCCGCGGACAGCACCCCCCGGACGTGACCTTCGTCCCTGCTCCGGGTCGGACGGGGCCGGGAGCATGGACATGAGGAGGTATCGCCATGAGTGCACACCACGCTCCGAAGAGCGTCGCGAGGACGACCAGGATCCTGGGGCGGCTGATCATGTGGTCCGGCATCGTCCTCACGGTCGCCTGCGTCCTGGGGTTCGGGGCCTTCCAGACCGCCACCAAGGGCAACTCATTCAACGTGTTCCTGTGGGCCGAGAGCGGGACACAGATGCTGCGGCCACCCCTGGGTGAGTTCCTCGTCGGGGTCGCGCTGTGGGTGCTCGGCGCGGTCATGGCGAAGATCTCCCCGAGGGTCCGCAAGCAGCGCGTCGGGCTCCGCTACGCGCCGGTCCGATCCGCGTACGACATCGCGTACCCGCAGCGGAGGATCGGGCTGCGGATGGTGGGCCTCGGCCTGCCCGCCGTCGCATCCGGCGCGCTGATGATCGCGTGGTGGTTCTCGGGCCGGACGGAGATCGCCGATACGGGGATGGACCCCAACCTCGGCTCCATCCTCGGTGGCGTCTTCGGCGCGGTGGCGACGGTCGCCGCCGGCCTGGCCGTGATCATGGGCCTGGTCTACCGCTCGAGCGCACCATCCGAGGACGAGTCCAAGCGGGCCGAGCTCGCCGAGTTCGCGGCGTCGCAGACCGGGACCCCGCTGCCGCCGCAGATGCCCGGGCCCAGCCCGCAGGTGCCGGGAGGGCTCCCGCCGATGCCGGCGCCTCCCCCTACGCCCGCGTAGGGGGCGGGGTCTCCGGGCGTCGGTACTGGACGACGTAGTCGGGCACGCTCACGTCCGGCCCCAGCCGCGGGTCGGGTTCGGGGTCGCCCGGGACGGTTCGCAGCGGGAGAACGCCCGCCCACACCGGAAGCCCGTAGTCGTCCTCCTCGTCCTTCGGAGGCCCGGTGCGGACCTTCGCCGACGCCTCGTCGAGTGGGACCGCCAGGATCGTGGTCTGGTCGAGTTCGCGCTGGTTCGGCATGCGAGCGTCGGCGGCGCGGCCTCGCGCGACGTGGTCCACGAGCGCGCGCTGCGCCTCCCACTTCTCGTCGGGGTCGGTGACCGGTCGGGCGCTGCCATGGACGACCACCGATCGGTAGTTCATCGAGTGGTGGAAGGCGCTGCGGGCGAGGACGAGGCCGTCCAGGAGCGTGACCTCGATCGCCACCGGCGCGCCGTCCTTGACCGTGCGCAGCGTCCGGCTCGCGTTGGATCCGTGGACGTACAGGGTGTCGCCGACGCGGGCGTGGATCGTGGGGATCACCCGGGGCTGGCCGTCGAGCACGTAGGCCAGATGGCAGATCAGCGCCTCGTCGAGGATCGCGTCGATCGTCGCGCGGTCGTAGACGCCGCGTTCGGGGAGCCGGCGGACACGCGTGCGCTCGGAGGGCGGGGTCGCCATCCCCGCATGGTACCGAGCCTGGCCGCTGGGCCTACGTCAGCATCTTCTCCATCGTGATGATCACGCGATCGGGCCCGCGATCGGCGCCCACCCGCGCCATCGGCCCGACCATCGCCGGCTCGGCATCCAGTCGCTCCTCGACGATCACCTCGGGGATGCCGAAAGCTGCACCGCATGGCGCGTACCGGCCCGTCTCCCCCTCGTCGCGGAACACGATCGCGGCCACCGGGCGTTCGGTCATCGGGCACGGGTGCCCTTGGAACACCGGACAGGGTCGGTTGCCCGGGCCGGCGCAGCGACGGACCTCGTAGCCCAGTGCCTCGAGGGTGGCGTCCAGCCTCCCGAGCTCGGGCGAGGGGCTCCCCACCACGAGGACCCGCCGAACGCGCACCGCCTGCCAGGCGAAGATGCCGGCCAGCAGCACGAAGACCACGCCGAAGACCCACAGCACCCACGAGGGCGCGCCCTGTGCCCAGAACACGACGCCAGCGAACAGCGCGATCGCGCCCAGGTAGAGCGTCAGCTCGCTCCTCCAGCGCATCGCCGTCACCTCTTCTCACCTTCCACGGTGCGGCGGAGGTGGGCGGCTGCGTATGGTCGAACGGACCGATGATGGACGGTCCTTCGGCTCGGGCTCAGCGGATCGGCCCGGGCCCCGCGTCGCCGCCCTGCTGCAGGAAGCGTTCGATCTCGCTCACGAGCTCGTCCCCCGTGGGAAGCTCCTGGTTGTCCATCGCCGACTCGAGACGCTGCACGTACGAACGCGAGTCCTCGTCCCCCTGGACGATGGAGTCCAGGCGCTCGCGCTGGGCCATCGCCTCGTCCGGCAGGGGGCCGAGGGGGATGTCGACGCCCAGGTGCCGGCCCGCGTGCTCCAACATCGCGATGGCGGCGGGGGCGTAGGGCCCGCCGACGTAGTGCGGGACCTGGGCGTAGAAGCCGACGGTCGGGATCTCGCTCCCGATCATGGCCATCTCGAGGGTCGACAGCGCGGCCGCGGGAACCCGCAGGAGTCCGGCCGGCCCCTGGCTCTCGTCCTCGTGCAGGAGCCCCGCGCGCGACGCCGTCGCCAGGACGGGCACCGGACGGGTGTGGGGGACAGCTGCGGGGATGGACCCGAGGCTCACCCACTCCACGACGCCGACCCGGTGCGCGAGGTCGACCAGCTCCCGTCCCAGCTCCCGCCACCGGAAGTCGGGCTCGGCCCCGGTGAGCACCAGCAGGTCGCGGCCGCCGATCCGTGCCCTGCGCAGGCTGAGCTCGGGCCAGGTGAGCTGGGTCAGGGTCCCGTCCACGATGTCGAGCACCGGCCGGCGAGACCGGAAGTCGAACAGGAGGTCGGCGTCGAACGCGGCGACCGAACGTCCATCGGACGCGATCCGCTCGGCCGCCGTCGTGGATGCGCCCGCCGCGTCCACCCATCCATCGAACGCGGACACGATGGCGGGGGCGACGAACGGTTCGTCCTGGCCGACGGGCTCGAGCAGGGGCACGGAGCCGAGGATACCCCCACCGTCGTGAGCGCCGGTCCCGGGTCCGGGCCTCGCTCAGGCGCGGACGCGGAGCTCCCGCAGCCCGCGGATGACGTAGTTCGGCTTCCACTCGGGCTCGCGGACGAGCTCGATGTTCGGCAGGCGATCGAGCACGGTCGCGAACGAGACCTGGAGCTCCTGGCGTCCGAGCGGCGCGCCGAGGCAGAAGTGGATCCCCGCACCGAACGTGAGGTGCGGGTTCGGCTCGCGGGCAAGGTCGAGCTCGTCGGGGCGGTCGAACACCTCAGGGTCCCGGTTGGCCGAGCCGAACAGCAGGCCGAGCTCGGCACCGCGCGGGATCGCGTGCCCGTGCAGCTCGACGTCCTCCAACACCCACCGCTCGAACATCTGGGCGGGCGTATCGAACCGGAGGAGCTCCTCCACCCCGCTCGGAAGGAGCGAGCGATCGTCACGGAGCCGATGGAGAGTCCCCTCGTTGCGGAACAGCGTCCACCAACCGATGCCCGTGGCGTTCACCGTGGCCTCGTGCCCCGCGTTGAGCAGGAGGACGCACGTGCCGACGAGCTCGTCCTCGGACAAGCGCTCGCCGTCGTCGACGACCTGCGCGAGCTGCGAGATCAGGTCCTCGCCGGGGTCGGTGCGCCGTTCGCGTGCGAGCGCGCGGAGGTAATCGGAGAACTCGGTGCTCGCGCGGACCGCGTCGTGTTGCATCTCGAGCGAGGGATGCAGCTCGTACATCTTGCAGATGTCCGCCGACCACGGGCGAAGGAGGTGGCGGTCGGACTCCGGGACGCCGAGCATCTCCGCGATCACCGTGACCGGCAACGGCTCGGCGACCTCGGCGAGCAGGTCGAACTCGCCGGCACCCGACACGCGCTCGACCAGCTCGTCGGTGATCGACTGCACGCGCGGGCGCAGGCCCTCGACGTAGCGCGGGGTGAATGCCTTGGACACCAGCCGCCGGACGCGGGTGTGGTCGGGCGGCTCCTGGTCCAAGATCCCGGCGTTGATCAGGTTCCAGAACGGATCGTGCCAGGTGGGAGGGTCGGGATGCCCCATCTCGGCGTGGGTCGCGATGTGCAGGTACGTGCGCCCGAACCGACGGTCGCGGAGGAGCGCGTTCACGTCCTCGAAGCGTGAGATCAACCAGTGATCGGTCGCCTCGTCGTAGAGGACCGGCGCGCGCTCGCGAAGCTCTGCGTACGCGGGGTACGGGTCGGCGATGAACCCGAGGTCGTTGGGCGCGAACCGTGATGCGAGCTCGTCTGACGCGGAGCGCATCCACGAAGGGTAGCGCCGAGCGCTCGCCGATGCGTCAGCCGTGGGCGGGAGCCCTGATCGCTCCGTACAGCTTGTGCGACCAGACCTGGAGTCCGAGCATCGCCTCCACGTACACACGCGCCTCTGGAACGGGACCCGTGGCTCCCTTCTGGAGCGCCATCACCTCGTCGAACCGGTGCTTCAGCTCGTCGTGGAGCGTGTCCCCCAGGAGGCGCAGGAGCTCGTCCGGGGAACCGGTCTCGATCGCGCGCTCGGCGACGGGGATCACCGGCCCGACGTCGAGTCCCGCGGACTTGAGCCCCGTGTAGGGGGCGCCCTCGCCCGCGCGGTGGACGCGCACGACCGTTTCGAAGAAGTACAGATCGGCGATCTCGCGACCCTCTGGGACCCGTCGCGCGGCGACGGCCCGCTCGAACGCGGTCCGCACCTCGTCCTCGCCTTCGACCTGCACGTACGGAAGGATCAGGTCGACGTCCTCGGCATCCAGCGCCAGGGTGGCGGCCTTCACGACCGGTCCGTCGATCGCGTCGCAATGCGGTGGCATGGGTCACACCTCCTCGTCCCAGCCATGGTGAGGCACTCGCGCGATCGGGGGCAGGGTCGATGGCCCGTCGATGGGTGGGCCCGGGAACGCGAGAACCCGGCGCGGTGCGCCGGGTTCTCGAACGGTCCGAGATGGACTCAGACGGCGCGAACGTTCGCGGCCTGGGGGCCCTTCTGCCCCTGGGTCACGTCGTACTCGACCCGCTGGTTCTCCTCCAGGTTGCGGTAGCCCTCGCCCGTGATCGCGCTGAAGTGCACGAACACGTCGGCAGACCCGTCCTCCGGAGTGATGAAGCCGAAGCCCTTCTCGGGGCTGAACCACTTCACGGTTCCAGTTGCCACGTGCGATCCCTCCTTCCTTCCGCCGTCCGGGCCTGGTTGCTGCCCTTCACGGCGCCGGCCGTAGCAGCCGGGTGAGGGAACTGCTCGTAGCGTGATACCGCGAAACGGTTGCCCTCGAATGAGACGGTAGCAGGTCGAGGTGACGCTCGACCGGTCGGCCGGGCACGGCGACCCAGCGAGGGATCGGCCGAACCCTCAGGCGTCCCTCAGCGTCCCCTCATCTTCGGCGCTCATCGTGGAAGCGTCCGAACCTGAAGGAGGAGGACCCGATGGCGAACCGGAAGTGGCTGGCGGCAGGGATCGTGGCCGGCTCGGTTGGGATCGGCGCCCTGGTGGGGGGCGCGGCCTTCGCGCCCGGGCTCGGCTTCGCGCAGACCGACGAGGGGACCGACTCGGGCTCGAGCGAGGAGATCCTCGAAGGAGGCTGGTGCTTCGGCGAGGGCGAGGGCCCGATCGCGGTCGCCGCGGAGGCCATCGGGATCCCGCCGGGCGACCTGCTGTACGCGATGCGCGATGGCTCGACCATCGCGGAGGTGGCCGAGTCCGAGGGCGTGGGCGTGCAGACCGTGATCGCCGCCATCGTCGCCTCGATGCAGGACCGGCTGGACGCTGCGGTCGAGGAGGGCTTCGTCTCGCAGGAGCTCGCCGACGAACTCGCGGGCGGGTTGGAGGACCGTGCCACGAGCATCGTGAACGGCGAGTTCCCCTTCCACGGTGGTGGCCCGATGGGCGGACCCTTCGGTGGGCACGGCTCGGGTGGCCACGGCTGGGGTGAGGAGGGCTCCGAGACCGACGCGACGAACGTGGGCCTGTTCTAACCCCCTTCCCAGGCCCGCCGGGCCCGGCGACGCCGCCCGTGGCGCCGCCGGGCCCGTCCCCCTTGGGGCACACTGATGGCGATGCGCACCGTGCTCGTGATCGACGACGAACCCGCCGTGCGTGATGCGCTCGAGCGGGCGCTCCGCACGGCCGGCTACCTCGTGCGCACGGCGGACGATGGTGCCCAGGGTCTCGACGCGATCGCCGATGAGCATCCCGACGTCGTCGTCCTGGACGTGCTGATGCCCGTGATGGACGGGTTCGAGACCTGCCGGCGACTGCGCGGGTCCGGCGATCGGACCCCCGTGCTGATGCTGACGGCCCGCGACGCGGTCGGCGATCGCGTGGACGGCCTGGACGCGGGGGCCGACGACTACGTGGTGAAGCCGTTCGCGCTCGACGAGCTCCTCGCGCGGATCCGCGCCCTGCTACGTCGCTCCGGTGTTGGGGACGAGAAGCCGCTGGGCTTCGCGGATCTGGAGCTCGACCCGGTCACGCGCGAGGTGCACCGGGGCGGGCGCGCGATCGAGCTCTCCCGCACCGAGTTCAGTCTCCTCGAGCTGTTCCTGCTCAACCCCCGCCGCGTGCTCACGCGAGAGGTCATCTTCGATCGCGTGTGGGGGTACGACTTCGGTCCGACCTCGAACACGTTGGAGGTGTACGTCGGGTACCTCCGCCGCAAGACCGAGGCCGAGGGCGAGCCGCGGTTGATCCACACGGTGCGCGGCGTCGGCTACGTGCTGAAGGAGGCGTCGTGACGTTCCGCCGGCGCCTGATGTTGGTCTCGGCGGGGGCGGTCGCGGTCGCGGTGGCGGTTGCGTCGGTCGTGATCTGGTTCGCGGTCCGGCGCGAGCTGAGGAGCCAGGTCGACGGGTCGCTGCTCCGACGGGTCGCGGCGGTGCAGCGCCTGCCGAGGGGGACGTTCCAGGGTGAGTTGCCGGCGCTGCCGCTCGGGCCCGACGACCCCTACATCTTCTTCCAGGTCACGACGCCCGGCGGTCGCGTCTTCGGCACCGCCGAGGGGCCGGACATCGTCCTCCCGGTTCCGGAGGAAGGCGGCCTGAACGACGTTCGCGCGGGCGGCGTGCACTACCGCGTCTACGCCCAGGAGCTATCCAACGGGTTCACGTTCCTCCTCGCCCGGTCGCTCACCGAGGTCGACACGACGCTTCGAAGGCTCGGGGTGTTCCTGGTCGCCGTGACCGGCGGGGGAGCCGCGCTCGCGGCGGCCCTCGGGCTGGGCGTGATGCGCGCGGCCGCGGGTCCGGTGACGCGGCTGACCGAGGCGACGGAACGCGTGACGGAGACCGGCGACCTGTCGCTGCGGATCCAGGAGCCCGCGTCCGACGACGAGATCGGCCGCCTGGCCTCGAGCTTCAACGCGATGCTCGGCGCGCTCGAGGCATCCGTCGCGACCCAGCGGCAACTCGTCGCCGACGCATCGCATGAGCTGCGCACGCCGATCACGAGCATCCGGACCAACCTGGATGTGCTCGCGAGCGGCGCGGAGCTCGAGCCCGCCGACCGGGGACGGCTGCTGAGCGACGTGCGTACGCAGCTCGAGGAGCTCACCGCGATCGTGAACGACCTCGTCGAGCTCGCGCGCGGCGAGGAGCAGGCACCCGAGTTCACGGACGTTCGCCTCGACGAGGTGGTCGCGGACGCGGCGGAGCGAGCCGGACGGCGGTGGCCCGGCCTCCGCATCGAGACCCGCCTGGAGCCGAGCCTGATCCCGGGAGACGGGGGTCGGATCGCTCGGGCGGTCGGGAACCTGCTCGACAACGCCGCCAAGTGGAGCCCGCCGGACGGGGAGATCGAGGTCTCCGTGTCCCACGGCACGGTCGAGGTTCGAGACCACGGACCCGGGTTCGCCGAGGAGGATCTCTCGCTCGTGTTCGATCGCTTCTACCGATCGGCAGCGGCACGAGGGATGCCGGGGTCGGGACTCGGCCTCGCGATCGTCAAGCAGATCGCCGATGCGCACGGCGGGTCCGTCACCGCGGCCAACGCACCGGACGGCGGCGGGGCGGTCGTGCGGATCGCGTTCCCGGCGGCGGTGTCGCCCTGCGCCACCGACTGACGATCTTCGATCCGACGAGCGCTCCATGCGACCGACCCGTCGTCCGCGAGCTCCATCCGGACCGTCGTCGCCCGCTACACCTAGGCGAACGCGAAGGCTCCGTACCCGACGACGCTGGACTCCTCCCCGCTCGCATCCGCCGAGGTGCCGAGCCGCAGCAGCCGGGGGGCCAGTCCGTTTCGCGACGCGAACGCGAGGAGACCCCGGAGCGGGTCGCGGCCGCACGCGGCGTCCTCGCCGACGCCGCCGGGGTCGAGGCGGAGGACCGCCTCGGCCGTGGCGCGATCGATCCGCCGCGCCGAGGCATCGTCCAGGTAGTGGCTGAGGTCGGTGCTGACGACCACGAGGTCGGCGAGGTCTCGGAGCCGCTCCAACAGGTCCGCGACCTCGGTCGGGTGTGACCGACCCACGGCCACCGGGAGGAACCTCCAGTCCGGCGCGAGCGATCGGAGCAGGAACGGCAGCTGGACCTCGATCGCGTGCTCCGGCGAGTGGGGCCCGTCGTCGACCGAAGCGCCGGCGCCGGCGGCAGCCTCACGCAGCGCGGGGTCGATCTCGACCGTCCCGAGCGGGGTCCGCCACGCGTCGGCCATCGGCACCGCTATCCCGCGCAGCGGGACGAAGTGGGCGGGGCCGAGCACGATGACACGACGAGACTCCCGACCCCGGACCCGCGCGTATCCCTCGGCCGCGATCCGTCCCGAGTACACGTATCCCGCATGGGGAACGACGAGCGCCGCCGGGGCCTGCTCGTGGGCATCGGGGCGAACCTCGTCCACGAACCGGTCGATCGTGTCGGACAACGCCCGCGCGTCCGCCGGGTAGAACGTCCCGGCGGCCGCCGGCGGGCGGATCAGGCCGCGCCCAGCCGCACCGGCAGTCTCCTCGCGCCCCATCGTCCCGGTCGCTCCTCGAACACGCCGACGCAGGGCTCCCCACAACGCTCGCACCGGCCGCGATCGTCGATCCCCCACGTGCCGAGCTCGTAGCCGTCGCGTTCGACCAGCAGGTGGCCGCACGCGTGGCACCGCGTGCTCTGCCCATCGACGTCGCGCACGTTGCCCGTGTACGCGTAGCGGACGCCGTTGGCGGCCGCGATCCGGCGGGCCCGGGAGAGCGTCGAGGCCGGCGTGGGGGGCCGGTCGAGCATCTTCCAGTCCGGATGGAACGCGGTGAAGTGCATCGGCACGTCGTGGCCGAGCCGCTCGACCACCCAGCGCGTCATCTCATCGAGCTCGCGGTCCGAGTCGTTCAGTCCCGGGATCAGGAGGGTGGTGATCTCGAGCCACACGTCCGTCTCGTGGCGCAGGTACTCGAGCGTCTCGAGCACGGGAGCGAGGGTCCCGGCACAGACGGAGTGGTAGAAGCCCTCGGTGAAGGCCTTCAGGTCGACGTTGGCCGCGTCCATGTGGGCGTAGAACTCGCGGCGGGGCGCGTCGTTCATGTAGCCCGCGGTCACGGCCACGGACCGGATCCCCCGTGCGCGGCATGCGTCGGCCACGTCGATCGCGTACTCGAGGAAGATCACGGGGTCGTTGTAGGTGAACGCGACCGAGCGACAGCCGAGGCGCTCGGCGGCCTCGGCGACGCCCTCGGGCGAGGCGGCGTCGGCGAGCGTGTCGACCTCGCGGGACTTGGAGATGTCCCAGTTCTGGCAGAAGCGGCACGTGAGGTTGCAGCCGGCGGTGCCGAACGACAGCACGGACGTCCCGGGGAGGAAGTGGTTGAGCGGCTTCTTCTCGATCGGGTCCACGCAGAAGCCGCTCGAGCGCCCGTAGGTCGTCAGGACGATCGCGTCGCCACGGCGCTCGCGGACGAAGCACAGGCCCCGCTGACCCTCGTGCATCGCGCACCCCCGCGGGCACACGTCGCAGCGGATCCGTCCATCCTCCAGGCGGGTCCAGAAGGTGGTCGGGTGAGCGTCGTCCATACCCACATGATGCGCCTCCGCAACGGCCGAGGAGCGCGAAGGTTGCACGTGGGTGGCCCGGAACCTCGCGGTCGCCCGGCCCTCGGGCTCGGCGTCGTGCGAACGTACGCTCGCCTCGGGTGATCTGGATGCGGAGCCGGTGGTTGGGTGCCGCCCTCGTTGGGCTCATGATCGCGGCGTTCGCGCCGGCGGCCCAGGCGGCGTCTCCCCGGGAGGAGTGGCAGCGCCGCCTCGCTCATCGAGCCGATGGCGTCGCGATCGACGGCCGCGGCAACGTGTACGTGGCCGCAAGCACCGAGTGGACGGTGGACCGGCCCTCGATCGCCCTCCTCGCGAAGTACGGACCCGCGGGTGGCCTCCTGTGGACCCGCCGGTGGAGCCCGGCCAACGCATGGACCTCCGGCGAGGACGTGACCGTCGGCCCGGACGGCTCGGTCTACCTCGTCGGCGACGTGGGTGTCGAAGGGTTCGAGGGTGGCGCATGGTTCCTGGCCCGCTACTCGCCCGATGGTCGCCTGCTGTGGCGCCGCTCGACGCCCGGCTGGCGCGACCTGCTCGCAACCGGAGCGACCTCGGTGGCGGTCGGGGCAGGGATGGTCGTGATCGGCGGGTACGGGTTCGGTTGCTGCTCGGAGGCGAACGACGAGGGGTTCGTGCGCGCCTACTCGCTCGAGGGCGACCTGCGCTGGCACCGCGAGGTGGCGGCACCGGGGCGTCTCGCGAGCTACCACGACGGGGTCGGAGACGTCGCCGTCGGAGGGAAGGGCAGCGTGTACCTGACCGGCTGGGTCGAGACGCGCCCGCGCACTGACGTCGGTGAGCCCACCGACGTCGAGGTCCTGGTGCAGAAGCTCTCCGCCGACGGGCATGAGATCTGGACGCAGGTCCTGTGGGACCACCACCGGCGCGACAACGACCAGGGCGTCTCGGTCGCCGTGCGCGGCAACGAGCTCGTCGTCCTCGCGTTCCCGACCGGGGGCTGGATCACGAACCCGCACACGCGCGCGGGGCACGCGTGGCTCGGCCGGTTCACGTTCGACGGGCGGGTCCGCTGGTCGCGCACGTGGGGCACGCATCCGCGACGCGCCGCCCAGCCGGAGTCGGTCACGCTCGGTCCGGACGGAACGATCTACGTGGTGGGCGCGCAGCGGGATCCCGGCGATCGGGAGATCGAGGCCTTCGCGCGCGCGTACTCGCCGAGCGGGAGTCTGCGATGGAGCGAGGTGCTGGGGAGCGTCCCGAGGCTGTGGGCGACCGATGTCGACGTCCAGCACTCCACGTTGGCCGCGAGCGTGATCCGGCTCGATCGTGGGCGCTTCGCCGAGGTCATGAGCGGCCGGGTGTTCCGGCTCTCGCTCCCCGACTGAGGGATCGTGGTTACGCCGCCGGCTGGCCGGCGAGCGCGTCGGCGATCCGGTCCGCGAAGGCCCCGATGAGGTCCCAGTCGCGGAAGTCGCCGAGGGGTGCCTTCACGGCCTTGACGACCCGCTTCTCGACGAAGCCCAGACGGTCGAGGTCGATCACGCCGAAGAACACCGCGTGCTCGCGCGGGTGGAGGGCCTCCTCGAGATCGGCGAGTTGGTCGTCCGAGACGGCGTGCTCGCCCTCGGGGTCGGTGGGACCGCTGCTGAACAACCAGACCGGCATCGAGGCGAGTCGCTCGCGCTTGGTCTTCACGAACGCCTTCGCGTCCTTCATCCACGAGCCGACGTACACGGCGCTGCCGAGCACCACGGCGTCGTAGCCGAGGAGGCCGTCGACCTCGCCCAAGGGGATCGCCTCGGCGTCCAGGCCGCGCGTGCGCAGACGCTCCGCGATGAACGCACCGATCTCCTCGGTCGAGCCGTGCTTGCTCGCGCTCGCCACCAGGATCCTCATGACCGCCTCTCTTCCTGTGTTCGCACACAGTCGTACCCGAGACGTCCCGATGCGGTTGGAGTCCCTCGGCCCGTGCCGCGAGGGGCGAAGTCCCCCCCGTGCGGGCTACGGCTCGTTGCCGGCGCGCCACTTGATGCTGCAGCCCAGGCTCGGGCGCTGGTCCTCGGAGACCGGGAGTCCGCCGAGCGTGGCCTCGATCGCCGCACGCAGGTCCTCGCCGGTCACCGGGATGCCGCTGTTCGGGCGGCTCGAGTCGAGCTGGCCTCGATACACCAGCTCCCGGCGCTCGTCGAACAGGAAGAAGTCGGGCGTGCACGCGGCCGTGTAGGCCTTCGCGACCTCCTGCGTCTCGTCGAACAGGTACGGGAAGACGTAGCCGGCGAGACGAGCCTCCTCGGCCAGGCTCTCGGGAGCGTCCTCGGGGTACTCGTCCGGGTCGTTCGCGCTGATCGCCACGATCGCGAGCGCGCTCCCCTGGTAGTCCCGGCCCAGCCGTGCCAGTTCCTCGCGGACGTGCTTGACGTAGGGGCAGTGGCGGCAGATGAACATGACCAGGAGCGCCCCGTTGGCGTCGAAGTCCGAACGGCGCACGATCTCACCGGTCGTCACGTCGGGCAGCGCGAAGTCGGGGGCGCTCGTGCCGAGCGCAAGCATCGTCGAGGTCACGGCCATCGGTCACCTCCGGTCGAGAGCGTGACCCCAGGGTACCGGCGGCCGAGATCTGGCTGGTGGCCGCGGCGGATGCTCCAATGGCGACCCGGACGTCCGTCGGATCCCGCGTCCGGGGCGGGTGGGTCGGAGGCCCTCCGCACGTGGGGGCGGGTGGCCGTGCAGCGGCCGCCGGCGGGGGGTCAGCCTTGCTTCAGGTCCCACGTTCGGAGCCGCCATGGCCGGGGGTTCCGAGAGGAGACGCGATGTCGCGGGCCGAGGAGATGACACGGGCGGCATCCCTGGTCGAGACGGAGCCGCCGGTGACGGGCCGGCGCCTCGCGTACCTCGACAACCTGAAGACGCTGCTGATCGCCGGGATCATCGCGGCGCACGCCCTGCAGGGCTACGCCGAGTTCGGCAGTTGGACCTACCAGGACGTCCGGGAGGTCTCGCTCTCGCCGGTCGCCGAGACGATCACCGTGGTCCTGATCGTCAGCTTCGGGGGGCTCTTCCTCATGGGGCTCTTCTTCCTGATCTCGGGCCTGCTGACGCAGGACTCCCTGGCGCGCAAGGGTGACTCCCGCTTCGTCTCGGACCGGCTCCTGCGGCTCGGCGTGCCGTTCGCCGTCTACACGCTCGTGGTCTGGCCGCTCCTGGAGTACTCGCTGTTCGGCCCGTTCATGCATCGGGGCTTCTGGGACTCCTACACGGACACCGACCCGGTGCTCGACAACGGTCCGATGTGGTTCGTCGGCGTGCTCCTGCTCTTCTCGCTCGCGCTGGTGGCATGGCGGAGGCTCTCCCCACCATCGCCCTCGCCCGCCGGCGAGCTGCGCTGGCGCCACCTGGTCGTCCTTGCCCTGGTCGTCGGCGTCGTGACGTTCCTCCTCCGGCTCCTCTTCCCGGCCGACTCGAACCAGTTCCTGAACCTGCACCTGTGGGCGTGGCCGGAGTACGTAGCGATGTTCGGGCTCGGCGTCATCGCGGCCCGGCGTCGCTGGCTCCGGCCGGTGCCGGCCCCGCTCGCCCGCCGTTGCGGGATCGCGGCGCTCGCGGGCGTCCTGTTGATGATGGCCGTCGTCCTGGTCACCGCGGCCCTCGGCCTGGACATGGAGGAGGACTTCTACGGAGGGTGGGGCGTGCCGTCGCTCCTCGCGTCGCTGACCGAGGGATGGCTGGCGGTCTCGGCGCCGATCTGGGTGCTGGCCTTCGCGCAGCGACATCTCGACCGCTCTGGTCGGCTGCGGAAGGCGATGGCCCGGAGCTCGTACGCGGCCTTCATGTTGCAGGGCCCCGTGCTCGTCGGCCTCGCGGTCGCCCTTCGCCCGACCGGCCTGCCGGGCGACGCCAAGGCGCTCCTGGTCGCGGCGCTCGGCATCGTCGGGTCGTTCGGCCTCGCCTGGCCGCTGGTCACGAGGACACCGGTGAAGAGGATCCTCTGAACCGCGTCGGCCACGCGTGAGACTTGCCCACCCGGTAGGGTCACGAGCCCAGGATCGATGGAGGTCGAGTGGGCATCGCCGTGGGACCGTCGTACCCGATCCGGACGGAACGCCTCGAGCTGCGGCCGTTCGAGCCGGAGGACTTCGATGCGCTCCTCGACATCTACTCGCGACCCGAGGTCGCCACCTACCTGTACGAAGGGGCGCGTGGCGAGGACGAGGTGCGCGAGCTCCTCCGGAAGAAGGTCGCGGCCCGGGCCCTCGTGAAGGCAGGGGATGCGCTGTCCCTGGCGGCCATCCTCGCCTCGACGGGAGATCTGATCGGGGACGTCCTCGGCGTGTGGACGAGCGCCGAGCATCGGCAGGGGGAGGTGGGCTACGTCGTCCATCCCGACCATCAGGGGAACGGGTACGCGACCGAGGCGGTGGAGCCGGTCCTCGCGTTGCTGTTCGGCGACCTCGGGCTCCACCGGGTGATCGGCCGCCTCGAGGCACGGAACGCCGCGTCGGCCCGCGTGCTGGAGAAGCTCGGGATGCGTCGCGAGGCGCACCTGGTCGAGAACGAGTGGGTCAAGAACGAGTGGCAGAGCGAGGTCGTCTACGCGATCTTGGACCGCGAGTGGGCGGCGCGGCTGTCGAGCGCCGAGGCCTCCGAGACGTCGACGCGTTGACGCGCTGCCGGTGAGACCATCGGGGACGATGGAGATCGGGCTGTACACGTTCGCCTCGCTCTCGCCGGAGAGCGGCCTTGAGGGCGGCAGCCACGAGCGACGCATCCGCGACCTGCTGGAGGAGGCCGAGCTCGCCGAGCAGGTGGGGCTCGACGTGTTCGGCGTGGGCGAGCATCACCGGCCCGACTTCGCGATCTCGGCCCCCGCGGTCGTGCTCGCGGCGATCGCCGAACGCACCTCGCGGATCCGCCTCACGAGCGCGGTCTCGGTGATCAGCACGGACGACCCCGTCCGCGTGTTCCAGGAGTTCGCGACGCTCGACCTGCTCTCGGGCGGACGCGCGGAGATCATGGCCGGCCGCGGGTCGTTCACGGAGTCGTTCCCCCTGTTCGGCTACGACCTGCACGACTACGACGCCCTGTTCGCGGAGAAGCTCGAGCTGCTGCTTCGGCTCCGCGAGGAGGTGCACGTTTCGTGGCAGGGACGGTTCCGCCCGCCGATCGATGGGATGGGCGTGTACCCGAGGCCGGTGCAGGACACGCTGCCGGTCTGGGTGGCCACGGGAGGTAACCCCGAGTCGGCGATCCGTGCTGGGGGGCTCGGGCTTCCGATGGCGCTTGCGATCATCGGTGGAGAGCCCGCGCGGTTCGCGCCGCTCGCCAAGCTGCACCGTCAGGCCGCGACGCGGGCCGGGCACGACCCCGTGCCGGCCTTCTCCATCAACTCGCACGGGCACATCGCGACCACCTCGCGGGAGGCGCTGGACGAGTCCTTCCCGCCCGTGTCGGCGGCGATGAACCGGATCGGCCGCGAGCGGAACTGGGCGCCGATGACGCGCGCGGACTACGAGAACGCGGCCACGCTCCGCGGCGCGAACTTCGTCGGGAGCCCACAGCAGGTCATCGAGAAGATCCTGTTCCAGCACGAGATCTTCGAGCACGATCGGTTCCTGCTGCAGTTCGGGGTCGGTGCGATGCCCCACGACCAGATCATGCGTTCGATCGAGCTGTTCGGGACCCAGGTCGCGCCGACGGTCCGCTCGGAGGTGGCTCGGCGCACCATCGCCGCACGTCCCGGTTAGGAGGGCCGCTCGCCCAGAGGCTCAGTTCGGCGTGATCGCCAGGATCGCGGGCTGCTCGTTGCGGCGCTCCGGGTGCCGCCGGGCCTGGATCGCGCGGATCGGCCGGATGAACAAGAGGTCGAACCGGTACTTGCGCCCCATCAGCCGCTCGACGCGCTCCACCTCCGCGGGCGGCAGGACCTCCGCGCGTGCGGGGATCGGCACGCTGCGCAGCCTCCCGCGCGCCGAGCATGCGGCGATCCCGACGGCGGGGTTCCGTCTGATCCGTTTGACTTTGCCCGACCCCTCGGTGGTCATCACCAGGAGCCGCCCCCCGTCGTCGACGAACCACACCGGCGTCGCCACGCCGGTTCCGTCGCGGCGGTAACTCATGATGCTGAGGTACTTGCCCGTGATGCCGGGTGCCTCGACGGACACGCGGGTGTGCATCCTCGTACCCAACGCGGGCGCCATCGTCGTCATCGCGCTCGCCTCCCATCCCGAGTGCGGATGCGGGCAGCCTGGCCCGTCGAAGGCTCCGTGCTCAGGGCCTCGTGGCCCAGGGCCGGAGGGCCGTCCGACCGACGAGCTGGGTCGAGGCGAGGTGGCCGCCGGTCACATCGGGCGGTCCGGGGTGTGGGGACCCCATCGATAGACTCGCGCTCGGCGGCCGCTCGGCCGCGCTCCCTCGGCTTCGGGTGGTCGGCGCGTGAAGGATCGGTACCGGGTCGTCGTGGTCGGCGGCGGCATCGTCGGGTGCAGCGTCGCGTACCACCTCACGCTCCGCGGCCTCACCGACGTCGCCGTGATCGAGCGCCGGGAGCTCACCGCCGGCTCGACCTGGCACGCCGCCGGCGGCTTCCATACGATCAACGCCGACACGCGGATCGCCGCGCTGCAGAAGTTCACGATCGACCTGTACCCGCAGCTCGAGCGCGAGAGCGGCCGGAGCGTCGGGCTGCACATGACCGGCGGCCTCGAGCTCGCCGGCACCCCCGAGCGGTGGCGGTGGCTGAAGGCCGAGCTCGCGTGGCTCCGGACCCAGGGCACGGACGCGTACCTCGTCTCCCCGGGCGAGGTGGCCGACCTGGTGCCGATCGTCGAGCCCGCGGGTCTGTTCGGCGCGCTGTTCGATCCCGAGGAGGGCAACCTCGATCCGAACGGCGCCACCCACGCATACGCCGACGCCGCGCGCATGCGCGGCGCCGAGATCGTCCTGCGGAACCGAGTCCTGTCGCTCGCCCCGATCCCCGACGGCTGGCGCATCGAGACCGAACAGGGTCCCGTCACCGCCGAGCACGTCGTGAACGCGGGCGGTCTGTGGGCACGTCGCCTCGGCCGGATGGTCGGCGTCGATCACCCGCTCACACCGATGCTGCATCACTACCTGGTGACCGAGGACATCCCCGAGGTCGCCGCGATCCCGCGTGGCGACATGCCCGCCGTCACGGACCTCGAAGGGTTCACGTACCTGCAGCGCGAGGGCGACGGGGTGCTCCTTGGTGTGTACGAGACGCATCCGAAGCACTGGATGATCGAGGGCGCGGACTGGGACTTCGGGATGGAGCTGTTCCCCGAGGACCTCGAGCGGATCCTGCCCGAGCTCACGATCGGCTTCGAGCGATTCCCGGTGCTGAAGGATGTCGGCATCAAGCGGTGGGTCCACGGCGCGTTCACGTTCACGCCCGACGGCAACCCGCTCGTCGGTCCCGTGGCCGCTATCCCCAACTACTGGGCGGCCTGCGGCTGCATGGCGGGGTTCTCGCAGTGCGCGGGGATCGGGCTCGCGGTCGCGAACTGGATCGTCGACGGCGATCCCGGGTACGACGTGTTCGGCATGGACGTCGCGCGGCTCGGCGCCTACGCGTCGAACGACGACTACCTGCGCGCCACGACGGCGCAGTTCTACGCCCGGCGGTTCGTGATGGCGTACCCGAACGAGGAGCTGCCCGCCGGACGTCCGTTGAAGACGACGCCCTGCTACCAGGACCTCCGCGCCGAGGGCGCGGTGTTCACCGTGAACTGGGGTCTTGAGGTCCCGCTGTACGTCGCGCCACCGGGGTTCGAGGAGCACTGGACGCTGGGGCGCTCGAACGCGGAGCCGATCGTCTCCGAGGAGGTGGAGGCCGTTCGGGCCGCGGCCGGCGCATGCGAGATCGCGCAGTACGCCCGGTACGAGGTCTCCGGTCCCGGCGCCGAGCGCTGGCTCGATCAGCTGCTCGCCTCGCGCCTCCCCGACGTGGGTCGCATCCGCCTCGCGCCGATGCTCGGCGAGTCGGGTCGGCTGATGGGCGACCTCACCGTCACGCGTCTCGCCGAGGACCGCTTCTGGCTGACCGGCTCGTACTTCCTGCAGGACTGGCACCTGCGCTGGTTCCTCGCACACCTGCCTCCCAGCGGGGTCGAGCTCCGCAACGTCACCGAGGAGCGCATGGGCTTCTCGATCTCGGGTCCCGCCTCTCGCCGGATCCTTGAGGCGCTCGTTCGGGAGGACGTTTCGAACGAGGCGTTCCCGTTCCTCTGGGTTCGGGAGATCGACGTCGGGAGCGCCCGTGCGATCGTGGGGCGGATCTCGTTCACGGGCGAGCTCGGCTACGAGATCGTCGTCCCGACCGGGGGGCACGGGACCTTGTGGCGCGAGCTCCGCGAGGCGGGCGCGGATCACGGGCTCAGGCCGTTCGGCGACCGGGCGCTCGACAGCCTCCGCCTCGAGAAGGGCTACGGGATCTGGTCCGCGGAGTTCCGGCAGGACATCACGCCCGGCATGTCGGGGCTCGATCGGTTCGTCGCGTTCGACAAGGGCGGGTTCATCGGGCGGGAGGCCGCGCTCCGCGAGCGCGTGGAGGGACCGCCGCGCCGGCTCGTGCTCCTCGAGGTGGACGCCGCCGACGCGGACGCGTCGACGGACGAGGGGATCTGGCTCGGGGGTCGCCGGGTCGGGCTCGTGACCTCCGGCGCCTTCGGGCACCACGTGGGGAAGAGCCTCGCGCTGGCCTACTTGGACGCCAACCTGATCGAGGCTGCGCCCGAGGTCACGGTCTTCGTCGTGGGCGAGGAACGCACCGCGCGGATCCTGCCCGAGCCCCCATACGACCCGACGGGCAGCAGGCTCCGCGACGTCGTGCTCTCGGGGTAGGTGGCGCGGCTAACGACTCGCGAGCCTCCGGGAGAGCGGGGTGGGGAACCGAGCCTTGATCCGAACGTCGCCGAGCCAGGTCCGGAGGCGCTCGCGCTCGGCCTCGACCCGCCTCCGGGTCCCCGCGCCCACGTCGTCGAGCAGCTCGACCACGACGTCGCCGTCGTCGTGCTGGGTCCAGCCGCCGATCACGCGGCCGTTCGCCCACACCGTGGGTCCGGCGTTGCCGTTCCGGTCGAAGAGCTCGGCGCCGTGCTCGCCGAGGAACCACGCGCGCTCCTTCCATCCCATCACCGTCGGATCGAGGCTCGGGAGCAGGGTCACCCACGGGAGGGCCTCGCCCGCCGGTTCGACGTCGTCGGGCAGCACGTAGCCGGTGCCCCCGTCGAGCTCGACCTCGACCGCGCCGATCGACCCGAGGGTGGTCGTCGCGAGCCTCGCGGTCCAGCCCGTCCACCACCGGATGTCGGTCGCCGTCGCGGGCCCGAACGCGCGGAGGTAGCGGCGGAGGAGGTCGGCGCAGGCGGCGGCGTGGTCGATCCGATCCAGCGGGGCGCCGAGCCAACGCTCGGTCGGCGCCCACCGGTACTGGCCCGAGGTCCACGTGCCGAGCGGACGCGCCCGCAGGATCCTCCCCTCGGCCGCCAGCAGGAACAGCACGCGCGTCGAGACGCCCATCGTGCCGCCCCAGGACTTGCCCTCGCCGAACGTGAGCTTCGCGCCGAGCTCGGGCACGTCCTGCGTCAGCTCGCGGGCGGTGGCCTCGCCACGGGCGACGAGCGCGTCGAGCGTCTGGGAGGCGACCCGCGACAGCCAGCGGCCCCCCTTCCCCGGATCGGCGATCCCCTGGTCCTCGAGCATCCGGACGAGGCGGGTGCGCTGGGCCGGCGCGAGGCTCTTCGTGCACGCCTCGTCCATCACCGCCGCGAGATCGCGCGAGACGACGAACATCGTGCGCCGCATCCCGAGCATGCGGACGAGGGAGCGCCGTTCGTAGAGGGCGTCCTCCAGGTGGACCGGGGCGAACCCGTCGATCCGGGCCCACGCCGAGAGGTACACGGTCGCGGGATCGCTGGAGTGCAGGCCGGGCATCGCCGCCACGACCTCCTCCGGCGAGGCGGCAGGCCGAGCCAGGTGGTGACGCAGCCCGAGCCGCGCCCATCGCTCCTCGACGGCGATGTGCCTCATGGAACGAGAACCTACCGGTGGCGGGGGACGGGCGTGGATCCCCGGTCACGGTCCCGTGACCGAGAGGGCGTCCGCCCCGCGTGGATCTCTCCGAGCATGGCTACGGTCGGGGTGAGGACCCTACGGGGGCGATGATGGCATCCGCCAGCACGATCATCACGGGCGGTCCGCGCCACCCCGGCCACCGCGAGGGCGCGGCCACGATGGTCCTGCTCGAGGGCGTGTCCAAGCGCTACGAGCTCGGGGGCGTCGGCGTCACGGCCCTGGACGAGATCGATCTCGAGGTCGACGAGGGCGAGTTCGTCGTCGTCCTCGGCCCGTCCGGCAGCGGGAAGACCACGCTCCTGAACGTCGTCGGATCGCTCGACGCGCCGACGTCGGGCCGCGTGATCGTGGCCGGTCGGTCGATCGGTGACGCGGCACGCGGCACGCTGACCGAGTTCCGTCGGACCACGGTGAGCTTCATCTTCCAGAGCTTCAACCTGTTCCCCAGCCTGACCGCGCTCGAGAACGTGCAGTTCGGTGTCGACATCGCCGGCGCGCGCGACATCGATGCCCGCCAGGTGCTCAGCGACGTGGGCCTCATCGAGCGGCTCGATCACTTCCCGCACGAGCTCTCCGGCGGGGAGCAGCAGCGCGTCGCGATCGCCCGGGCGCTCGCCACCGGCAACCCCATCATGCTGGCCGACGAGCCGACGGGCGAGCTGGACTTCCGAACCGGTGTCCAGATCCTCGACCTGCTGCGCCGGCAGGCGGAGGCGGGGAAGACCGTCTTGGTCGTCACGCACAACCGTGAGATCTCACGGATCGCCGACCGCGTCGTGGAGCTCTCGAGCGGCCGGAAGGCGAGCGATGGGCCGCCGAAGGGCGGCCGGGCGCGGGTCGAGGAGCTGCACTGGTGAGGATCGGGCGATGCGCAGGACCCTGTTCTGGCTCCGGTGGTCGGGCCGCGACCTGCGGTCGCGGTGGCTGCAGGTCGCCGCGATCGCCCTGATCGTCGCGATCGGCACCGGCATGTCCGCGGCCCTCGGCAGCGTGTCCGTGTGGCGCCGGGACTCGTACGACGCGAGCTACGCGCTCCTCAACGCACACGACGTCCGCATCTCCCTGCCGGCGGGGAGCTCGCTTCCTGCCGGCGCGCTCGAGGACGCGATGCGCGAGCTCGAGGAGCGTGGCGTGGTGACCACGGCCGAAGAGCGGCTGATCCTCCCCACGCAGGTCGACGCCTCCTCGGGTGGGCGCACGATCCTGGTCCCCGGCGTGCTCATCGGGATCGACCTCGGAGCGGGCGGTCCACGCCTCGACGGGATCGACGTGACCCGGGGCCGCGGGTTGCGGCCGATGGACGCGGCGCTTCCCGGCGCGGCGCTCCTCGAGGCGCACTTCGCGGACCACTACGCGCTCCCGTCCGCCGGCACGATCCTCCTCGCCGGCGGGACGCCGATGCGGTACGTCGGCGCGGGCTATACGCCCGAGTACTTCATGGTCACGACGCCCGCCGGTGGCTTCCTCGCCGAATCGAGCTTCGCGGCGGTGTTCGCGCCGATCGAGATCGCGCGGTCGATCGCCGGTTCGTCGGTATCCAACGACCTCGTGGTGAGGCTGGCGCCCGGAACGGGTCGACGCGCGGCGGCGGCCGACATCGTCGAGGCCGTGCGCGCGGCCGCTCCCGGCATCGCGATCACCGTGACGCCGATCGACGATGACCCCGCGTACCGGGGCCTGTACGGCGACCTCGAGAACGACCAGCGCACGATGAACTCGATCGCGTACTTGATCTTCGCGGCGGCCGTGTTCGCCGCGTTCAACCTCACTAGCCGCATCGTCGAGGCCAGGCGGCGGGAGATCGGCATCGGTATGGCGCTCGGGCAGCGCACGTCGGCCATCGCCACGCGCCCGCTGCTGATGGGGCTCGAGATCGGGCTGCTCGGCGCCGTGTTCGGGATCGGCGTGGGGCTGTTGATCGACGAGGGGATGCGCTCGGTGTTCGCGTCGCTCCAGCCGCTGCCCGTGTGGCAGACCGCGTTCCAGCCGTCGACGTTCGCGCGCGCCGCGGCGATCGGCGCGGTGCTGCCGCTGCTGGCGGCGGTGTGGCCGGTCTGGCGAGCCGTCCGGGTCCGTCCGGTGGACGCGATCCGCACCGGCCATCTGGCGGCCAAGGGTGGGCGCCTGGCACCCGTGCTCCAACGCGTGACGGCGGGCCGCCGCAGCCTCCGGCTGATGCCGCTGCGCAACGTGCTCCGATCGCCGCGGAGGACGATCCTCACGGCCATCGGGATCGGTGCGGCGATCACGGCGATGGTCGGCGTGATCGGCCTGCTGGATACGTACGACGCCACGATCGACCGCGGGGCCGACGAGGTGGCTCGCGGGGCCGCCGGTCGAATCGAGGTGAGCCTCTCGACCCTCCAGCCGGTCGAGGGGCCGACGTTGGGTGCCATCGCGGGGGCCGAGGGCGTGGAGGCCGTGCAGCCGTCGCTGCGCCTTGCCGGACGCCTCGGCGAGGCCGCCGCGGCCTTCGACGTGGTGCTCGAGACGCTCGACCTGGACGGCGCGGTGTGGCATCCGACGATCGAGGGGCGCGTCGATCCGGCGGGCGCCACCGGGATCGTGCTGGCGAGGAAGGCGGCCGAGGATCTCGGCCTGACCCCGGGGGACCTGGTGCGCGTCTCCCATCCGATCGTGGCGCCGGGCGACGAGACGTTCCGACGCGCCGCCACCGAGATGCGGGTGATCGGGCTTCACCCGTACCCGATGCGGAACTTCGCGTTCCTCGATACGTCCGACGCCGACGCCTTCGGCCTGGCGGGAGCGATGAACGCGGTGCACGTGGATCCCGCGCCGGGGGCCGACGCCGACACGATCACCCGCGCGGTGTTCACGCTGTCGGGCGTGGCGTCGGTGCAGCCGGCGGACGCCACGATCGAGATCCTTCGCGACCTGGTGTCCGTGTTCGTCGACCTGCTGCGGGTCGTCGAGATCTTCGTGCTGATCCTCGCGCTGCTGATCGCGTTCAACGCGGCGAGCATCACCGTGGACGAGCGTGCCCGCGAGCACGCGACGATGTCGGCGTTCGGCGTGCGGACCCGCCGGATCCTTGCGGGGATCACGGCCGAGGGCCTCGTGATCGGGCTGGCGGGAACGGTGATCGGCGTGGTGCTGGGTCGGCTCGCCGTGGGGTGGCTGGTGTCCGGCGCCGGCGAGGAACTGCCCGACCTCGAGCTGTTCGTCACGGTCTCGATGTCGACGATCGCGACCGCGTTCCTCCTCGGCGTCATCGCCGTCGGGCTGGCGCCCCTGCTCACGGCCCGGCGCCTGGTGCGCATGGACGTGCCCTCGACCCTGCGGGTGATGGAGTAGGAGACCCGGCCCCGTCCGCACGGAGTCGGACCCGGAGCTACCGGCGGATGCGAACGACGCGGCGCTCCGCGTCGGGGGTGAGGAACACGAGCAGGCGCATGCCTTCGGTCTGGATCTCGGCGCGCTCGACCCGCGGGATCGCGCCGAACGGCTCGACGAGCAGCGTGGCGCTGGCCTTCTCACGCTCGAGGCGCCACCTCGCCGCGCCGAAGCCGTCGACGAGCACCGCCCCCCAGCCGACCTCGGTCCACGGCTGGACGTCGGGCGCCACGATCCGGCCGCGATCCTTGTGGGCGAGGAGCACGTTGTCGTACTCGGGCAGGAACCGGACCGGCGCCGGCGTGTCGGGATCGGGGAGCGGGGCTCGTGGCACGTCGAACAGCTCGCGGTCCCGGTCGTCGCGGAACGTGCGAAGGCGCGGGCGGAGGCGCTCGAACACCTCCCTCAGTCCCGGGAGGCCCGACCAGGTCTGCGCGTCCGCGACCGAGCTCGGGCCGAATGCGGCCAGGTAGCGCAGGATCGTCGCGTCGGACTCGGTCCCGTTCCCGACCGGCTCGCCGAGCCAGCGCTCGACCGTGGTGAACGCCGACCGTCCCGACCTCCCCCAGAGCCCACGCGGCGTGACCTGCACCGTCGGGAGCAGGTACATCGCGTAGCCGAGCGAGTTCGCGTCGCGGCCGGGCCAGCGCTCGGCGATCTCCACGACGAGCTCGGCGCGGGTGCGCGGTCGCTCATCGAGGAGCTCGCGGAGGAACCCCGAGAGCTCGTCGGCGTCCACGCTGTTCACCACCGTGCGGAGCGGGCTCGAGCCATACAGCGTGCGCTCGATCACGGGCTGCACCTGCGGACGCATGGCGAGCGCATCCCGCGCCGTCGCCAGGTGCAGCGTGCCTCGCAGCAGCGTCAGACGGACCGCCCGTCGGTCGGCGATCGCATCGGAGAGCGAGTCGGCGCGGAAGCGGTCGAGCCTCGACCAGAGCGCGACGTACGGATCCCGGGGCACCTGGGCCTGCATCGCGACGAGCCGCTCGACGGCGTCGAGCACGGGCACGCGCCGACGCCGGAGCAGCATCTGCCGCTCGAGGAGCGCCCGGTTCAGCGCTCGCCGATCGAGGACGTCGCCCTTCCGAGGTGCCACGGACGCCGACGCTATCGGACCGGCGCGTCCGGCGGACGGCGGGTGCTGGCCCACCGGGTCCGACTAAGGTTCAGCGATGGCGGCTTGCCAGGCGTGCGGCACCGCGAACCCACCCGGGTCCAGATTCTGCAACGCCTGCGGGGCTCGACTCGATGGATCGTCGCATGAGGCCGGTGGCGGACCCCGCGAGATGTCGGGCGAGCGACGCGTCGTGACGATGCTGTTCTGCGACGTGCGGGGCTCGACCTCGATGGCCGAGCAGCTCGACCCCGAGGAATGGACCGACGTGATGAACGCGGCCTACGAGCACCTCATCGCGGCCGTGGTCCGGCAGGAGGGCACCGTGGCGCGCCTCATGGGCGACGCGATCCTCGCGTTCTTCGGCGCGCCGACCGCGCATGAGGACGACCCGCAGCGCGCGGTGATGGCGGGGCTCGAGATCGTCGCCTCGATCGGCCCGTTCCGCGAGCGGCTGGCGCGCGAGCGCGGCCTGGACCTGAACGTCCGCGTCGGCATCAACACCGGACCCGTCGTGGTCGGCGACGTGGGCTCCGAGCTCCGCCTGGAGTACTCGGCGATGGGCGACGCGGTGAACGTGGCGGCGCGCATGGAGCAGACGGCGGAGCCCGGGACCGTGCAGATCACCGAGGACACGTACCGCCTGGTCGCCGACCTCTTCGACGTCGAGCCGCTCGGGGAGGTCGAGCTGAAGGGCAAGAGCCGGCCGGTGCCCTCGTACCGAGTGCTCGGTCGCCTCGACGCACCCTGGAGGGTCCGAGCCGCCCGGTCGCTCGAGGCCCCGCTCGTCGGCCGGGACCCGGAGATGACGGTGATCCGGTCCGCGCTCGAGGACCTGCACCGGGGTCGCCGCGGCACGGTGCTGCTGATCACCGGCGAGCCGGGGCTCGGCAAGAGCCGGTTGGTCGAGGAGGCGAACGCTCTCTGGTCCGAGCTCGCGCCCGACGACGACCGACGCTGGGACTTCTGGCAGTGCGTCCCGTACGACTCGATGCAGCCTTACGCGCAGTACCGGCGGCTGATCCGCGAGCGCGCCGGCATCGCCGAGACCGATCCGGCGGAGACCGTCCGCGCGAAGATCGCCGACCTGATGCGGATCGCGCCCGAAGGCTGGGAGGAGCGGAGCGAGCGGGTCTCGCGCGCGCTGCTCGGCGTCGAGCTCGCCGACGAGCCGCACCTCGAGGGCGAGGCGTTCCACCGTGAGGCGACCGAGGTCATCGTCGGCTCGACGCTCGCGCAGGGCGGGCGCCGGCTCATCGTGTTCGAGGACCTGCACTGGTGCGACCACGCGTCGCTGGAGTTGGTCCGGGCGACCACCCGCCTGGTCGTCGATCTGCCGATCGTGATCCTGGTCACGTTCCGCCCGGAGAGGAGCGCGGTCTCGTGGGGGTTCAAGGAGTGGGTCGAGGCGGAGGTCCCGGGGCGGTCGGAGATGATCGAGCTCTCGCCGCTCACGATCGAGCAGAGCGACGAGCTGATCGACGATCTCCTGCCGATCGACGAGATGCCGGAGGCGGTCCGACAGCGGATCTTGGGGAAGACCGAGGGGAACCCGCTCTTCGTGCAGGAGGTCGCTCGGGCCCTGATCGATCGCGGGGTCGTCGAGCGCTCGGAGGCCGGCTGGAGGCTCGTCGGCGACGCGGGCGAGGTCTCGATCCCCGACTCGGTGCAGAGCCTGATCACGGTGGGCCTGGACCGGCTGCCCGGCTCCGCCCGCCGAACGCTGCAGGCCGCCGCCGTGATCGGTCGGACGTTCGAGGAGAGCGTCCTGACCGAGGTGGTGGACGGGAGTAGCGACGACGTGCACGCCGATCTCGTGGAACTGGAGGGGCGTGACCTGATCCGCGTGACGTCACGAGAGCCAGAGCGCTCCTACACGTTCCGTCACGCGCTCACGCAGGAGGCGGCGTACGGCTCGCTGCTCGTGAAGCGCCGCCGGGCGGTGCATCGTCGTGTGGCGGAGGCGATCGAGGAGGCCAACGGGGAGCGGCTGGAGGACGTCGCGTCTTCGCTCGTCCGTCACTTCGCCGAGGCAGGCGAGGACGCCGAGACCTTGCGCTACGCCGAGATGGCCGGGGATGCCGCCGCTCGCCTGTACGCGAACGCGGAGGCGGAGGCCCATTACCTGACGGCGCTCGATGTGGCGCGGAGGATCGGCGCGGACCCGACGCTCGTGCGCTCGCTGTTCGAGCGTCGGGGGAGCGCGCTCGAGCTGGCGGGGCGCCACGGCGACGCGATCTCGAACTACGAGGAGATGCGGGGGCACGCGCTGGAGACCGGCGACGAGACGATGGAGCTCGCGGCGAACTCCGCGATCGCGGTGCTGTACTCGACGGTGACGCCGATGTTCGACCCGGAGCGGGGACGAGCCCTGTCCGAGGCCAACGTCGCGATGGCCCGCCGGCTCGGCGATCGGGCGGCGGAGGCGCGGGCGCTGTGGAACATCGTCGTCGCGAACATCTACGGGGGCGGGGATCCGGCTCGTGCGGTGGAGGCGGGTGAGGGGTCGCTCGCGATCGCGCGCGAGCTCGGCGATCTCGAGCAGCTCGCCTTCACGCTCAACGACGTCAGCCGGGCGCACATGGCCAACGGTGATCTCGACACCGCAGCCCGGCGGCTCGAGGCGGCACAAGGGCTCTGGCGGGAGCTCGACAACCGAGCGATGCTCGCCGAGAACCTCACGGTCTCCGCCGAGCTTCGGCTGCTCGCGGGGGACCACGAAGCCGCGATGTCCCAGGCGCAAGAGGCGCTCACGCTCGCGGGGTCCATCGGCAACCGATGGGGACAGTCGTATGCGTTGATGATCGTGTACCGGATCCAGCTCGACCTCGGGGACATCCCCGGAGCGATGGGCGCGATGCAGCGGAGCCTGGAGCTCGGCGAGGAAGGCGGTTTCACGTTCGCCGGCATCTCGGCGCGCGCCGAAACGGCGCGGATCCTCGCAGCCGCCGGCGACGCGGACGGCGCGCTCCCGCTCGCCGAGCGGGCGCTGGAGCTCGCGCGCGAACAGCTCCCGGTGGCCGTTCCGTTCGCCCAGGGCGCGCTGGCCGAGGCGCGGCTCGCCGCCGGCGACCTGGCGGGTGCGCGGGCGGCACTCGATGCGGAGTCGTCCCTGGGGCCCGAGCCCGGGCGAACCTACTTCCTGGCCCTCGCTGGGCTGTTGCGTTCGCGGCTGGCGCTTGCGGAGGGGCGGGCCGCCGATGCTGCGGAGCACGCCGCGGACATCGTCGAGTACCTACGGGCCAGAGGCGTCCGCGTGATGGTGGCCGCGGCGCGCGTCGCCCTGGCGCGAGCGAGGGTCGCCGAGGGACGCCTCGAGGAGGCCGCGCGCGAGCTCGCCACAGCCGCCGAGGAGGCCGAGCGGCTCCACGAGCGGCTCGTGCTCGCCGAGGCGCTGGCGCTGGCCGCCGAGGTGCGCGCCCTCCGGGCCGCGCGGGCAGGCGAAGGCGAGGGCTGAGCTCCCTCGCCGAACGGCTACCGCGATCGCAGGAAGCTCCGGACCGTGTCGTTGAACCGGTCGGCGGCCTCGACGTTGCACTGGTGGCCGACGCTCGGCAGGACCACCAGCTCGGATCCCGGGATCTGCTCGTGCATCTCGCGGGCGACCCCGAGCGGCGAGCGCTCGTCCTCCTCGCCGTACAGCAGCAGGGTGGGGACCGAGATCGTCGGCAGGACCGGGCGGAGGTCGGCGTCGGCCATCGCGGTCAGCATCGTCCGGGCGGCGGCGGCGTCGGAGCCGTTCATCACGTCGGCCATCTCCTCGACCATGGCCGCGGGAGCCCGCTCCGTGAACAGGGTCGGGAGGAAGCTCCGCACGAGGTCCTCGCGCGACCGCTCGAGATCGTCGAGGGCCGCCTCGAGTCGGCGCTCGACCTCCTCGCGGGGCAGCGAGCCTGCCCACCCTGCGTACGCCGAGACCAGCAGGAGGGTCCGCGGCAGGTCGGGGCGGCGCCGGTAGAGCTCGAGCGCGAGGGTCGAGCCCCAGGACAGCCCGGCCACGTGGGGACGGTCCGGCGTCACGGATCCGACGAACGCGGCGAGCGCCTCCGCGTAGTCCGGCATCCCGAAGGTCGCGGGCGGCGGGGACGACGCGCCGCACCCGGGCGTGTCCCATGCGATGACCGTGTACGTGTCGGACAGCTCCTCGAGCTGTGCCCGCCATTCGCGATGGTCCGACAGCCCACCGTGCAGGAGGACCAGCGGAGGCCCCGCGCCACGGCGCTCGAACGCGATCCGCAGCCCGTGGACCTCGACCGTATCCATCGCCGCAGAGACTACGTGGCGGCGCCGAGCCGCTCCGCCAGCACGCGCATGACCCCGAGGGCGATCTCGGGACGCTCCCGCACCATGGCCTCGAACTCCCGCTGACCGATCCGGATGGTTCGAACGTCGCCCTCGGCGATCAGCGACGCCACGCGCGGCGCCATGGTGATCACCGCCATCTCACCGACGATCTCCCCCGCCTCGCGGCGCGCGATCGTCTCGGCGTCGCCGCGGACGACGCGGACGGTCCCCTCGAGCACCACGTGCATCTCGTCGCCCATCTCGCCCTCGGTCCCGATGACCTCGCCGTCGGCGTAGACCCGTTCGTCGGCGATCTCCGCGATCTGGGACAGCTCGGCAGGCTCGAGCGTCGCGAACAGCGGGATCTGTCGCAGGACGAGCACCAGCTCCACCTGGGTCATCGAGCCGCTGGTTCGGGTCACCGTGCCTCCTCGATCTCGTGAGGAGCGTACGAGCTCGGCGCACGCTCGGATCAGCGGGTCGTCGTCGGTCGTGGCCACGTCCAGCCACGTGAGGTCGGTCAGTCCCGCCGGGTGGGTCGCCGACGGTTCCCACAGGGCGAGGAGCGAGGGAACGGGCGGTGCGGGCGCCGCGACCTCGATCGCCTCGATCGCGTTGGCGAGCTGGCCGGCGTCGTTCCCCTCCAAGATGCCGAGGGCGATCCGCATGGCGCCCGGGTCCGGGCTGGTGACGGACACGGCCGACAGGGCGACGATCGCCCGGGACCGGGCCCGTGCGAGCAGCGCCGCTCGCAGCAGGTCCGCCGCGTCCCCCTCATCCCCGACGGACGCCGCGATCGATCCGTCGAGCAGGGCCAGGGACGACCACTCGTCGACGATCCCGCGGAGCTCGTCGCCGAACCCTCCGAGGTCGAGCCGGCCGAGCGCCTCCCGGGCGGCACGTCGAACCCTAGGATCGGTCGAGGCCAGCCCCTCGAGCGCCGCCGGGACGGCGACCTCGGACCCGGCTCCGACGAGCACGTGGACGGCGGTCGCGCGGACCGCGGGCGATGGATCTTCCAGCCGGCTCGAGCCCAACGCCGCGATGTCCTCGGGAGCCGCCTCGGCGAGCTCGCCAAGGGCGAGCCGCCGCGTCTCGAGATCGTCGTCCTCGAGCAGCCGCTCGAGCGTGTGAGCGGCCCCCGGTCGGGAGGGTCCCTCGAGCAGCCGGACGGCCGCCGCGGCGGCGACGGTGGGGTCGGGGTCCCGCAGGAGGGGCTCGGGCACCTCGCCGGAGCCACGTCCTCGGACGGCCGCCAGCCGGACGCGGGCGTCCTCGTCGGCGATGGCCCGGTCGAGCTCGTCTGACGACAGGCGTTCCGCCGCGTGGACGGCTCGCGCCCGCACCACGGGATCCGGGTCGTGCAGCGCCGCGTGCAGCGCCGCCACCGCTCGCGCGTCCTCCGCGCTCTCGAGGAGCTCGCTCGCCAGGCGGCGCACGCGCGGATCCGCGTCGCCCATCGCGGCGATCGCGAGCCCGACCGCCTGGGCGTCCTGGCGGACCACCACGGGGACGTTCGGGAGGCCGTCGTCGAACACCCGTGGTCGCCCGGACCGGATCGCATCGACGAGCGCCGTGGTGTACGAGGCGCGGACCCGCCAGGCGACGGCGATCGTGATCACGGCCGTCACGAGGCCGATCATCGAGAGCTGACGCGGCGACAGGGCCTCCTGGCCCACGAGCTGCACGACGCCGGCGATCGCCGTGCCGACCTGCGCCGGCCCTCCGTTCAGGAACGCCCGCGTCTGGTCGCGTCGGTGTTCGGGCACGACGTTCACCAGCGTCTCCCACCCGGTGGAGCTCACGCCCTGCAGCCACGCGGTCACGCCGAAGCGGAGTGCGACGAGCGTGGCGAACGTCGACGTGACCAGGAGGATGCCGAACGCCCCCGCGTACAGGATCGGGAGCACCAGGAGCATCGCCGCTGCGCCGAACCAGCCGAGGAGGCGGTTCGTCAGCAGGATCGATATCAGGAACGCGGCGGCGGTCACCGTCGCCCAGAACACGCCGAAGAAGCCGGCGAGATCGTTCGCGTCGGGGAACCGGGCGGTCGCCGACTGGGCGAAGGGCAGGTACAGGGAGAAGAAGAGGACCGAGAACAGGATCGAGGCGATCGACATCCACAGCAGGAGCGGCGATCGTCGGACGAACGCGAACCCCTGCCGGAGCTCCGCGACAGCCGAGGGTCGGCGCGAGCGCACCCGCCGCGTCCGGCCGCCGCGACGGACGCCGAGGACCGCAGCGCAGAGCGCGGATGTCCCGGCGAGCGCGAGCGCCCACACGAGGAGGAGGTTCTCGGCGCCGACGGCTGAGGCGAGCGGCCGGGTCCCGAGCCCCCCGACGACCGCGCCGAGGATGCTCCCGGCCCCGAACAGCGGGAACAGCCGCTTCGCGCGCCGCGTGTCGGTCACGAGGCCGGCCGTCCCCCACAGGTACAGCCCCTGGACCAGCAGGCCGATCGTCGTGGTCAGCCACAGCACCTGGTAGATCCCGGGGGCCTCGGCCGCGACCCCGACTCGCTCGAGGACGAGGAGCGCGGCGAGCAGGGTGGGGAGCGCCACGTAGGTGCGCCGCCGTTCGAACCGGCCGAGCACCGCGGACAGCAGCAGCATCCCGGCCACGCCGACGGCCCCCTGCGCCAGGTACATGACGGGCAGCGAGTCGGGGCCGACCCGCTCGAAGAACAGGGCGCTGATACCGCTCTCGCCGACGGTCATACCCGCGACCGAGAGGGCCATGGCGGACACGACGAGGCCGACGATCCGGCCCTCGCCCGGCTGGACCCGGAGGAGGCGCGAGAGCACGGGGACCCGCTACCCCTTCCCGGCGGACGGCTCCACGCCGGACGGGATGAGGACGACCGCGTCCACCGGGTGGTCCTTGAGCGAAAGGTGCCGCCGCTCGAGCCCGCTCGTGGGCATCGAGGCCGCCGAGACCGCCTCGGTCGTCACGAGGATCTCCCCTATCGCGGCCTGGGATGCCAGGTGGGCCGCGATGTTGAGGGGATCGCCGAGGGCCGTGAAGTCGCTCGTCCCCTCGGCGGAGCCGACGACCCCGACGAACGCCTTCCCGGTGTGCACCGCGGCGCCGAGTGGGACCCACGGACCTTCGGGAGCGCCATGACCGGTCGCTCTCAGGAGCTCGATCGCCGCGTCCACGGCCCGAGCCGGGTGCTCCGGCCCCGCCAGGAACGGGATGAACAGGCCCACCACCTCGTCGCCGACGAACTTCTCGACGACGGCGTCGGCCCCGAACAGGACCTCGCTCGATACCCGGTAGAAGCGGTTCATCAGCCGCGTGAAGTCCAGGACCGGCAGCTGCCGGGCGATCTTGCTCGAGCCGCGCACGTCGGCGAACAGCATCGACAGCTCGATCTCCGCGCCGGCGATGTCGTGGTCGCCCGAAACGGGGCACGCCCTCGCGGCCCCCTCGATGTTCTTGAAGCAGCGTCCGCAGATGTTCGGGTTCTTCGACCAGGGTGCGTACCCGAAGCGCCGGAAGATGAGCGAGCCGGGCGACCCGAACGGCGCCAGGCAGAGCTTGCATCGCGGCGAGGACGGGACGAACCGGAACGGGCTCGCGTGCTGCAGGTGTGGGTGCGTTCCGGAGAGGAGGGCGGCCCACTCCTCCTCGGGTGTCTCGTAGGCGGCCATCGCTACCAGCGCCCCCGGTGGACGACATCTTCGAACGCTCGTCGGTCCGGACGGGCCATGGGGGCGAGGGGCCGGTCGGCCGGGTAGCCGAGCGCCACGAGCCACGCGCACTCCCGGTCCCCCGGCAGGCCGAGGAGCCGTCGGGCCAGATCCTGGTCGAGGACCGCGGCGTGCCCGCTGCCGATGCCGAGATCCGCGGCCGCGAGCATGATCGACATCGTCGCCTGTCCGATGTCGTATTGATAGGTGTCACGCTCGTCCCGATCGGCCGAGGCCGGGACGACCAGGGCGATCGTCGCCGCGGACCGCTCGACGTGCGCCGCGTAGCGCCACACCTTCGCGAGCTCGCGTAGGCGGCCGCGGTCGCTCACCACGACGAAGTCCCACGCCTGCTGGTTCATGGATGACGGCGTCCGGCGCGCCGCCTCGAGGATCCGCTCGAGGTCCTCCCCGGGGATCGAGCGGTCCTGGTACTCCCGGACGTTGCGCCGAGCCCTGAGGGCGTCCCACGTCTCCACACCGACAACGATAGGTCCCGGCGCGTCTGGGCGCGATGCCGGCGGTCAGGGGGCCGACATGCCGGGTGCCGAGGCCGCGCCGGCGGTGCCCACCACGCGGAACCCGAGGCGCGCGTAGACGCGGGCGACCGCGTCGTCCCCCGCGGACAGCAGCACCACGGAGATGCCGCGGCCGAGCGCGTCCTCGACGAGGATCGAGGTCACCGCCGCGCCGATGCCCCTTCGGCGGAACGCGGGCAGCGTGCCGACGCCCACGATCTCGGTCGCGTCGCCCACCGGGTTGTGGCTCCCCACCGAGGCCGGACGGCCTTCGAGCTCGGCGACGGCCATCACGGTGTGGCCGCGGAGGATGCGATCTCGGATGAACGCGAGCGGCCACGGCTCGGGACCCGCGACGACCTCGGCGAGCGCGGCGTCGTCCACCGATCCGACGTCGGTGCCGGGGTTCGCGAAGGACACGTGGGCGATCGCGTCGATCGTGGCCAGATCGTCCTCGGACGACACGATCCGGATGCGCACGCCGTTGGGTGCGGGCACCGGACGGAAGTCCTCCGGCGCCAGATGCATGAGCGGGTGACGGACCACCTCGAGGCCGGAGGTCGCGGTGAGCTCGCCGAGCGTCGGGACGAGCTCCTCCACCCACTCGAACGCCTCGGGCACCAGGAGCTCGCGCTGGCGCTCGCGCACCTCCTCCACGTCCGCGACGTCGAACCTGTCCGCGCCCGGGGTCGGGCGAGCGTAGTAGGGCCAGCCGCCGCGATGGTTCACGAACACGGTGAACGGCCCGATGGCCTCCATGCGGGAGGAGGATCGAGGGGCCGCGTCCAGGTACGCGTCCAGCCGTCGTAGGAGCTCCAGGTCCACGGCGGGAGAGGCTAGACGGCTCGGGCGCCGGAGGGCACGGAGAGCGCCGGGGGGCGCGGGGCTGCGCTGGTCCCGCGATCCACTCGATGATTCCGAGACCCTCCGCGCGTCCATACCCACGGATGACAGCGAACGGGTCGCCGGCGTCACCGCCGGGCGCGCTCAGCGCGTCCCTCGACCCCCGCACGAGCACCCTCGTGCTCGCCGGCCCGATCGCCCGCTCCGGCATCGCCGACCTCTGCGTGCGCGTCCGGCTCCTCCTCGTGCGTTGCCGCGTCGACTCGATCGAGTGCGACATCGGTGCGTTCGGTGAACCGGACGCGGCGACCCTCGAAGCCCTCGCTCGCCTCCAGCTCATTGCCGGGCGGTTGGGCAAGCGCCTGCGCTTCCGCGACGCGTCCGGGAGCCTGCGCGATCTGGTGGGGTTCGCGGGCCTCGGCGAGGTCCTGCCCAGCGACGAGACGTCAGCCGTCGAGCCGCGCGGGCAGGCCGAACAGCGGGAACAGGCGCTCGGTGTCGAGGAAGAAGCTGATCCCGGCGATCGCGCCTCCTGAGAGCTCGAGCACCTGGAGCGACCAGGGCGCGAGGCCGCCGCCCGGATCGGGCTTGTACTGCCCGAACGC
>DASSJM010000056.1:0-14011 GCA_035691205.1 Actinomycetota bacterium | reverse complement strand
GGAACCATCGGTCGGGCCCACCTGCCGCTTGAGGTGAGGCCGGAGGGCCCACGGACTCGGACGAGCGAGAAGGGGCGGCCCGAGGGGCCGCCCCTTCTACCGCCGCTACCGAGTTCGTCTTACCAACCACCCGTGCAGGTTCCGAAGGCGACTGCGTTGTTGTCGCCGAGTGCCGTCCCCGGACCCGTCACGTTGTCGTAGATGCAGAAGTACGTGCCCGACGCGCTGTACGCCACCATGTTGATCTCGGTGACGGTGGGCGCCGGGTTGACGAACACCTGGTTCGGGCTGGCGCTTGCGGCGCCGAGCACGAAGTCGAGCGACGGCTCGATGGACTCCGCCGGCGACGCATCCGCCCCGGACACGGCGCCCGCCGCGAAGCTCGCGTACGTCTCGTCGTCCACGTAGTACGTCTTCGCGGCCGCGATGGCGTTGCGAAGGTTCGACTGCGCTGCCCGGTTCTGCGCCCGCTGACGGGCACCCAGGAAGGTCGGAAGTGCGATGGCGATCAGGATGCCGATGATCAGAACGACCACCATCAGCTCGATGAGGGTGAAGCCCTCCTCATCCTTCCGGCGCTGCCAGAAACGCTCGAGCATGGAGTCACCTCCCTTTCTGCGATCTGCGCACCCCAGCGGTACGCCTCTGGACGGGTTTCGGACGCCTCGACCGATCCCTTGACCTCCGGCGACCATCTCGGGGGGGAAATGACCCGAACGGGGTAGTCACCGAACGGACCCGGACCGGACGCGCGAGGAAGCCGAGGCCCTCCCGGCCCCGGCTTCCTCGTCCCCGGTCGGCCACTACTTGATCAGGTTGATGATGTTGAACATCGGCATGTACAGGGCGATCACCGCAGCCCCGACGCAGCCGCCGATCACGGCGATCAGGATGGGCTCGATGAGCGACGTGAGCGCATCCACGGTCGCCGTGACCTCGGCGTTGTAGAACTCGGCGATCTTGTCGAGCATCGTGTCGACCGCGCCCGTCTCCTCCCCGACCGCGATCATCTGCACGACCATCGGAGGGAACACCTGGTGCTTGGACAGCGGCCTGGCGATCGCCTCACCCTCGCGGACGCTGTTCTTCACGTCGTCGGTCGCCAGGGAGATGACGCTGTTGCTGACGGTCTCCCGCACGATATCCAGGGCCTGCAGGATCGGGACCCCGGCGCGCAGCAGCATCCCGAGCGTCGCCGCGAACCGAGCGAGGGCCACCTTGTGGAACAGGGGCCCGAACACCGGCGCCCTGATCTTGAAGGCATCGACCCGAAGGCGGCCCCTCTCCGTCTTCTTGTACCGGCGGAAGAAGAACCGGACGACCCCGAACCCCAGGAGGAACACCCACCAGTACGACCTGACGGCCTCCGAGACCGCCAGCAGCATCCTGGTGGGAAGCGGCAGCTCGCCGCCGAGGCTCGCGTAGATCGTCTCGAACTGCGGCACGACGAACAGGAGCATCGCCGACAGGATCATCAGAACCAGGACGACCACCACGATCGGGTAGGTCATCGCCGACTTGATCTGGCGCCGGAGCTCGACCTCCTTCTCGATCTGGTCGGCCAGCGACAGCAGGACGTCGTCGAGCACACCGCCGGTCTCGCCCGACCGGACCATCGCCACGAACAGGTTGTTGAACGCCTTCGGGTGCTTGGCCATCGCCGCCGACAGCGACGACCCGTGTTCGACGTCCGTCCGGACCTCGACGAGGATCTTGGCGAGCTCCTTGCTCTCGGTCTGGTCGCCGAGGATCGCCAGGGCCCGCAGGATCGGCAGGCCGGAGTTCACCATCGTGGCGAACTGCCGACAGAAGACCGCGATCTGCTTGAGCTTGACGTGGCCCGGACGGAGGTTGATCTCCATCTGCAGGCCCGTGCCGGCCTTCTTGACCTCGAGCGGCGTCATCCCCATCTCGCGCAGCTTCTGGAGGACCAACATCTCGCTGTCCCCCACCAGCTGCCCGGACACGAGGGTGCCGGTCCGGTCCCGAACCTTGTAGTCGTAGGTCTGCGGCATCGCTTGATCCCCTCCGGTCAGAAGTCGTTCATCGAGACGGCCGCAGCCGGCGCCTCGTAGCCCGTACCGAGGCTCATGCCTCCGGTCCCGGCGCTGGCGGAGAGGCGAGCCAGCTCCTCGGGATCGTGGCAGCGCTCGTAGGCCACCTGCTGCGTGATCCTGCCGGCCTTCACGAGATCGGCGAGCGACTGGTCCATCGTCTGCATGCCGAACCGGCCGCCCGCCTGCATGATCGAGTAGATCTGGTGCACCTTGCCCTCGCGGATGAGGTTGCGCACCGCCGGCGTGCACACGAGGACCTCGGTCGCCACGACGCGCCCATGTCCGTCGGCCGTCTGCAGCAGCTGCTGGGTGACCACGCCCTGGAGCGTGGCGGCGAGCTGCACCCGCACCTGCTGCTGCTGGTGCGGCGGGAACACATCGATGATGCGGTCGATCGTCTGCGGGGCGTCCTGCGTGTGCAGGGTCGCGAAGACCAGGTGCCCGGTCTCGGCCGCGGTGATCGCGGTCGCGATCGTCTCGAGATCACGCATCTCGCCCACCAGGATCACGTCCGGGTCCTGGCGCAGGACGTGCTTCAGCGCCTGCGAGAACGAGTGTGTGTCGGCCCCGACCTCGCGCTGGTTCACGACGCAGCTCTGGTGGGTGTGGAGGAACTCGATCGGGTCCTCCACCGTCATGATGTGCGCCTGCCGCTCGCGGTTCACGATGTCCACCATCGAGGCGAGCGTCGTCGACTTTCCCGACCCCGTCGGGCCCGTCACGACGACGAACCCTCGCGCGTACCGCGCCAGCTCGGCCACCACGGCCGGGAGCTGGAGCGATTCGATGCTCTTGATCTCGAAGGGGATCAAGCGGAAGGCCGCCCCGATCGAGTCTCGCTGGAAGTAGACGTTGACGCGGAACCGCGCGCGCCCCGGGAGCGAGTAGGACATGTCGAGCTCGAGCTCCTGCTCGAGGCGCTCGCGCAGCTTCTGCGGCAGGATCGCGTAGATCATCCCCTGCAGCCCGCGCGCCTCCAGCACCGGGTATTCGGCCAGCCTGACGAGGTCGCCATGCAGCCGGATCGTCGGTTCCGTCCCCACGGTGAGGTGGAGGTCCGAGGCCCCGCGCTCGAGCATCACCTCGAGCAGCTCCGGCACCGGGATCTGCACTTCCTGTTCCTCGACCGACATGCTCAACTCACTTCACCACCCTCGCGATCTCCTCGATGGACGTCAGACCTGACCGAGCCTTCTGCAGCCCGTCATCGCGCAACAGGCTCATCCCCTGCTCGATCGCCACGTTCCTGATGACATCGGACGAAGAGCGCTCGACCGTTAGCCGCTCGATCTCCTCCGTGATCGGCATGACTTCGTACAACCCGATCCGCCCCCGGTACCCGGTCTTGGCGCACGACCCGCAGCCGACGGGGCGGAACAGCTCGGTCACCTCCGGGATGACCCACTCGGGGTACCCGGCCTCGGCGAGCTCGAGGTGCTCGGGCACGTACGCCTGCTTGCACCGGTCGCACAGCTTGCGGGCGAGGCGTTGAGCCACCACGCAGTCCAGCGCCGAGGCCACGAGGAAGGTCTCGACCCCCATCTCGGTGAGGCGGGTGATCGCGCTGGAAGCGTCGTTCGTGTGCAGCGTCGACAGCACGAGGTGTCCCGTGAGGGCCGACTCCACCGCGATCATCGCGGTCTCGCGGTCCCGGATCTCACCGATCAAGATGATGTCGGGGTCCGCGCGCAGGATCGACCGCAGCGCCGACGCGAAGGTGAGACCCGCCTTGGGGTTCACCTGGATCTGGTTCACGCCGGGGAGCCGGTACTCGACCGGGTCCTCGACGGTGACGAGGTGTCGGTCGATCTTGTTCAGGATGTTGAGCGTCGCGTACAGCGTGGTCGACTTGCCCGAGCCGGTCGGGCCCGTCACGAGGATCGCTCCATACGGCCGGCGGAACGAGTCCTCGTACCGCTCGTACGCCTCGTGCTGGAACCCGAGCTCGCCCAGCGCGAGCAGCGCATTGCTCTTGTCGAGGATCCGGATCACGACCTTCTCCCCGTGCACGGTCGGCAGCGTGGCCAGGCGCAGGTCCAGGACCTTGCCGTTCACCCGCATGGACATCCGCCCGTCCTGGGGGACGCGCTTCTCGGCGATGTTGAGGTCCGCCATGACCTTCAGACGGCTCGTCAGGCCGTTCTGGATGCTCTTGGGCGAGTGCATGATCTCGTGCAGGACGCCGTCCACCCGGAAGCGGATGCGCACGTCCTTCTCGGTCGGCTCGATGTGCACGTCCGAGGCCCGGTCCGAGGCCGCCTGGGTCATCATCGCCTGGACCAGCTTGACGATCGGGGCGTCCTCGATGGCCGCCTCGATCTCGGCGATATCGACCTCCTCCTCGAGGGCCTCCGCCGCCTCCGAGGCCAGCGCCTCGACCTGCTCCCCCATCCCCGAGTACTTGGCGATCGCCTGCTCGATGTCGGCCGCCGTCGCCACGACCGCCTGCACGTCGCGGCCGGTGATCGTGCGGATGTCGTCCATCGCGTAGACGTTGGCCGGGTCCGACATCGCGACGAGGAGCTTCCCGTCCTCCTCGCCGATCGGAAGCGCGCGGTGGCGGCGGCAGAGGGCCTCGGGCATGAGGGCGGCGGCCGAGGCGTCGATCCGGTACTCGGCGAGGTCCACGAACTCCAACCCGACCTGCTCGGCGAGGGCCTGCACGAGGTCGCGCTCCCGGATGTATCCCAGGTCGATCAGCACGCGTCCGATCGACTTGGGCGTGCTCCGCTGCTCCTCCAGGGCGCGCTCGAGCTGGCCGTTGTCGATCAACCCCTGCTCGAGCAGGATCTGCCCGAGCTGTTTCGGCCTCTTCTGCGCGGTCACCACCTGGAGCTACATCCTTCGGTCCCGGGTCGCGTAACCATCGGCACCCTGCCCCTCGTCCTGAAGGAGCTGGCCGAACTCCCGGGACAGCGAGAACCGGTCGATCTCCTCGCCCTCATCGCTGGTGCCCCACACGCCGCCGGGCCCCGGGCTCGGAGCGCCTTCCGGGTCGGTCGCCTCGGCCGCGGGGGCCACCTCGGGCGGCTCGGACGGTGCCTCCTCCTCCACCCTCGGCAACCCGGACGACTCCTGTGGGGCGGCCAGCGGCAGCTCGGCGCCATCCAGGCCCACGATGCCCTCCACCGGCGACGGATCGTCGATCGAGCCCGGTTTTCCGCCGGCACTCGGCGCGAAGTCGTGGGTCCCGCGCACGGTCACGGGCGACGCCTCGGCCGTGATCACCACCGGCTCCTCGAGCGGGCGCTCCGCGTGCAACGGGGTCCTCGGCTTGGCGGTCGGAGCGACCGGCTGCGTGAGCAGCTCGCCCCTGATGTCCTCGAGCTTGCCGCGCGAGCGCTCGGCGGCGAGGAGCGCCTGCTCGATGTGGTCGATGACCAACCCGGGGCGAGCGGCGGGGCCGGTTACCGCGAACGCCGCGTAGGGCCCTCGGCGGACGTAGCACCACGTCTCTGAGCCGAACTGGGCGAAGCCTCTCTCCGGGTCGCCCATCGTCGCGAACCGGAGCCAGGCGGGCTTGGTCTGGGTCTCGGCCTCGCTCGGATACGCCCCGAGGACCAGGCCGTCCCGCGACAGGATCAGGCACCCGCGGACGTCGACGACGCCGGCCGCGAGCGAAGACGCCAAGGCGTTGAAGTCTTCCATGCAGGGCCGCTCCTGCATGACTATCGGGAGCGGCCGCCGCGTGCTTGAGGTTTGAGCCGAACGCCGAGCGCTACGGACCGGCCGGTCCCCCACCCTCGGCCGAAGGACCTCCGTCCGTCAGTGCCGCGAGCGCCGCCGCCGACATGACCGGCAGTGGGGCGGCACGACCTGTCCACAGCTCGAACGACAGCGCCGCCTGGTGCAGGAGGAGCCCGAGCCCGCCGAAGGCCGAGGCCCCCGCCTCCCGCGAGTGGTGCAGCAGCGGCGTGTCGCTCGGCCGGTACAGGAGGTCGACCACCACGGAGCCCGGGCCGACGGATGGGATCGGGAGCGACTCGCCGTGCGCCCCGAGCGGCGTCGCGTTCACCACCAGCTCGGCATCGACGTGCTCGGCCTCGTCGAACGCGACGACGGTCACGCTCGTCCGCAGACCCTCCAGTCCCTCCAGGAGCGGATCGGCGCGCGAGGGATCGCGCACGGCGACCGACAGCTCGGCCACGCCGGAGCGTGCGAGCGCGAGGGCGCAGGCCCGAGCGGCCCCACCGGCCCCGAACACGAGCGCGGCGCGCCCGGAGGCCTCGAACCCGGCGTCCTGCCGCAGGAACCGCTCGAAACCCGGGGCGTCGGTGTTGTGGCCCGAGACCGTGCCGCCGCCGACGACGATCGTGTTCACGGCTCGCAGACGACGGGCGTCCTCGGACAGATCGCCCAGGAGCTCGGCACACTCGGTCTTGTGGGGCATCGTCACGTTCGCCCCCAGGAATCCGAGGGCCTGCAGTCCGACGATCGCGTCGGCGAGCCGGCCCGGAGGCACGGCGAGCGGCACGTCGATCCAGTCCATCCCGAGGGCCTCGAACGCGGCGTTGTGGATCGTCGGCGAGAGGCTGTGGTCGACGGGCCAGCCGATCACGCCGATCAGTCGCGTCGAACCCCGCACGACCGGGGGACGCGTCACGACGTCACTCATCGCACTTGATGCGGTTGGCCTCGTGGTCGGCCAGCGTCACGCCGAACTCGTGGTGCCCGTCCTCCCCGCACAAGACGTAGTAGAAGAACTCGGTCTCGGCCGGGTCGAGCGCCGCCTCGAGCGATGCCCGCCCGGGGCTCGCGATCGGCGTCGGCGGCAGCCCCGCGTTGATCCTCGTGTTGTACGGGCTGTCGAACTCGAGATCGGAGAAGGACAGCTGGCCGTCGGGGGTCGGGTCGTCGTACAGGAGCGTCGCGTCGATCCCGAGCACCATCCCCTCCCGCAGGCGGTTGTAGATGACCCCCGCGATGAGCGCGCGCTCCTCGTCGAGCTTGGCCTCCTCCTCGATCATCGAGGCGATGATCACCACCTCGTACGGCGTCACGCCGAGCTCCTCGGCGTTGGCCCACGGAAGGGTGTCGGCCTCGCGCTCGAACTGCTCCAGCATGCGCCGGATCACGTCCTTGGATGTCGTCTCGCCCTCGATGAACTCGTACGTTTCGGGGAACAGGAACCCCTCGATGCTCTGGGCGTCCGGCGGCAGGTACGGCGGCATGGACCACCTGCCGTTGCTCGCGGACTTCAGGAACGCGCCGGCTGGGACCCCGAGGTCCTCCTCGACCCGCTCGGCGGTCTGCGTGACGCGGTACCCCTCGGGCACGGTGAGGCGGACGGTCGGCACCGGCTCCGGAGGCGTCGTGAGCGCCTCGAAGGCCTCGTCGGGCGTCATGTTGGTGGTGAGCTCGAAGGTGCCGGCGCGGAACTCGGACTCGAGCCCGCTCCGCCGCAGGAGCCACTTGGTCACCATCCCGCAGCGGACCACGCCCTGCGCGTGGAGCTCGTCGACCACCGTCGAGCCGCTCGCGCCCTCCGCCACCTCGAACGCCACCGGGGTTCGCGGGCCCGAGGCCTCCTGGCACCAGGAGTAGTAGCGCAGGCCCCCGTACGCGGCCCCGGCGACGATGAGGATCGCCACCAACGCGATGATGGGGCCCCACCTCACGCGACGCGGGGCGCGGTGCCCGTGCCGCAGCGGCACGATCTCTTGGGGGTGCTCCAGGTCCTGCATCGGCCCCGCAGCATACCGGCCGCCCCTCGAGACGGGGTTCGTCCGCACGGAACGTCTCAGTCCCGGTGGGCGTCGAGCCAGGTCTGCAGGATGACCGTGGCGGCCGAACGGTCCACCGAGGCTCGCCGGCGCTTGCCGCTCGCACCGGTTGCCCTGAGCGCCCGGTCGGCCTCGGCCGTTGACAGGCGCTCGTCCTGCAGGAGGACCTGCATGCCGAGGAACGCGCCGAGGGCCTCGGCGAAGCGTTCGGCGAGGTGGGCGCGCTCCCCCGCCTCGCCCGAGAGCAGCAGCGGGTGACCGACCACCACGAGCGTGATGTCATGCTCTCCGACCAGCCCGGCGATCGCCTTCACGTCCTCGGGAGCACCGGTACGCACCGTGCCCAGGGGAACGGCGAGCCGCCGCTCCGGATCCGAGATCGCCACGCCGATCCGCGCGTCGCCGAGGTCGAGCCCCAGGACCCGCCCGGACTCAGCCACCGGAAGGCAGGAGCTCCCGCAGGCGTGGCTCGATCGCGTTCAGCGCCGTCGCGTACGCCTCGCCCTTGGGTCCGCCGGAGAACGCCAGCCCGGGCTTCCCGCCGGCGCCGCCGCCCACGATCTGGGCGGCGGGCTTCAGCAGCTCCGGAGCCGAGACACCCCGGTCCACGAGATTGCGTGAGCACGCCGCGACCAGGAGCGCCTTCCCGTCCTTGTTGGTCGCCAGCACGACCGCCGCCCCCCGCTCGTTCTCCAGCCGGTTGGCGACGTCCTGGGCGAGCGCCCGGAGCGCGTCGGCGCCCAGGTCCTCGGATCGGACGACGAGCAGGACCCCGTCGACATCGGTCGCCTCGCCAGCGATCCGTGCCCCGAGCTCGCGCTGTTGCTCCTTGTCCTTCTTGCCCTGCTCGCTCTCCAGGCGCTTGACGCGCTCGAGGAGCTGCCGGGCGCGCTCGGCGGCTCCCTTCGGGTCGGTGCTCAGCGCGGAGGCGACCGCGTGGAGCCACTCGCGCTCGGCGTTGATCTCGCGGAGCGCATCGGCGCCGACGACCGCCTCGACCCGGCGCATGCCGGCGCCGATCGAGCCCTCGTGCAGGATCCGGATGAGCCCGATGTTCCCCGTGTGGTTCACGTGCGTGCCGCCGCACAGCTCGACCGAGTAGTCCCCGACCTCCACCACCCGGACGAAGTCCCCGTACTTCTCGCCGAAGAGCGCGATCGCGCCCTGGTTCTTGGCCTCATCCATCGTGGTCTCGTAGATCGTGACCTGGTCGTCGTCTGCCGTTCGAGCGTTGGCCAGCTCCTCGGCCTGCTCGAGTACGTCCAACGGCACCGCCGAGTGGTGCGGGAAGTCGAACCGGAGGCGGCCGGGTGCCACGAGCGAGCCCGCCTGGCGGGCGTGCTCGCCCAGGATGTGCTTCAGGGTCCAGTGGACGATGTGGGTCGAGGTGTGGGCACGCGCCGTGGCCTCCCGCCGGCCGGCGTCGACCTCGCCGTGGACCTCGTCCCCCTCGCGCACCTCGCCGGAGTCCACCACGCCGGTGTGGACGATCACGTCGCCGGGCCCGAACTGGGTGTCGGTCACCAGGATCACGCCGGAGGGTCCTCGCAGCACGCCACGGTCGCCGATCTGGCCGCCGGACTCCGCGTAGAAGGGCGTCCGATCGAGGACGAACCGCACCTCCTGCCCCTCGCCGGCCACGGGCGCGCGCCCTCCCTCGGCGAGCAACCCGAGGACCGCCGCATCGGCCTCGAGCTCCCGGTAACCCACGAACTCGGTTCGCCCCGCCTCGGCCGCGATCGCCCCGAGCTCCTCCTCAGAGCGTCCCTTCTTGGCCGCCCTCTTGGCTCGCCCGCGCTGCTCCTCCATGAGCACCGCGAACCGCTCGTCGTCGATGTCCAAGCCGGCGTCCTCGGCGAGCTCGCGCGTGAGCTCCTTGGGGAAGCCGAACGTGTCGTGGAGCTTGAACACCAGGTCGCCCGACAGGCGACCCCCCTCCCCCGCGGCGGCGACCTCGTCCTCGAGCAGGGTCATCCCCTGCCGCAGGGTCGCGCCGAAGCGCTCCTCCTCGGAGGTCGCCACCTGCTCGAGGTAGGCGCGGTTCTCCGCGAGCTCCGGGTAGGCCCGACCGAACAGCTCGACCGTGCGCTCCACGATCGCCGGCATCACCTCGGTGTCGATCCCGAGGCGCCGGGCGTGACTCACCACGCGCCGGAGCATCCGGCGAAGCACGTAGCCGCGACCCTCGTTCGAGGGCTGGACCCCGTCGGCGATCAGGAAGGCCGTGGCGCGCCCGTGCTCGGCGATCACCTTCAGCGACACGTCCGCGCGCTCGTCCTTCCCGTGCGCGGTGCCCGAGAGCGACTCCGCCACCTCGAGCAGCGGACGGAGCAGGTCGGTCTCGAAGACGTTGCCCACGTCCTGGAGGACCGTAGCCACGCGCTCGACGCTGGCGCCCGTGTCGATGTTCTTCGCGGGCAGCTCGTGAAGGATCGTCTCGTGCTCGTCGACCTCGTCCTGCATGAAGACCAGGTTCCAGATCTCCATGTGTCGGTCCTCGTCGGCGTCGGGGCCGCCGGGCGTGCCGTACCGATCCCCGCGGTCCACGAAGATCTCGGAGCAGGGCCCGGCGGGTCCGGCCGCATGGGTCCACCAGTAGTTGTCGGCCTTCCCTCGGCGCACGATCCGTTCGGTCGGGATCCGGAGCTCCCGCCAGATGTCGATGGTCTCGTCGTCGGTCTCGTAGACGGTGACCCAGAGGCGATCCGGATCCAGGCCGAAGCCCTCGGTGACGAGCTCCAGGCCCCAGGCGCACGCCTCGGCCTTGAAGTAGTCACCGAACGAGAAGTTGCCGAGCATCTCGAAGAAGGTGAGATGCCGGTCGGTGTGCCCGACGTTCTCGATGTCGAGCGCCCGGAAGCACTTCTGCGCGGTCACGGCGCGCGCGAACGGCGACTGCGAATGCCCGAGGAAGTACGGGATGAACTGGTTCATCCCCGCGTTGGTGAGGAGCAGGCCGGACTCGGGCGGCGGGATCAGCGACGAGGAGGGGACCCGGCGGTGCTCGCGCTCCTCGAAGAAGCGCAGGAAGGTCTCCCGGATCGCGTCGCCCTGCATGGCGCGACAGTCTAGCTGCGGGTCTTCGCCGGACCCCTCAAGAGCTCAGGCGGAAGCGGCCCGTGGGACTCGCTTACGCCCCCGACCGGGTCTCCGAGCGGAGCTCCTCTTCCTTCTCGCGCATGGCCTCCCGGCCCTCCGCGATCGACTCGGAGAACAGGCGGGCGACGTCCATGACCCCGCCGCGGGCCTGCTTGGCGAGGTTGGCGGGAGCCACCTTGCTCGCCTGCTTGCGCAGGAAACGCATCGTCATCACGGCGCCCGCGATCCCGGCTCCCAGGCCGACGGCGAGCCAGAAGATCCGGCGCACCGCGCCTACCTCCTCCTCCCGCCGAACCGGCTGGAGGCCTTCCGAAGCCCTGCGCCGAACGCCACGATCTTCACGAGGGGGCCCGAGGCGGCCTGCTCGACGAGCCCCGAGATCCGGTTCACGCGACCGACGATCTCGTTCGCGGACTCGAGCATCCCGTCCACGCGGTCCAGCTCGCGGTTGGTCCGCTCGACCGAGCCCTTGACCTCGCGCAGGAGCGGGATCGTCTCCTCGCGCATCGAGTCGATCATCATCTTGGTGCTCTCGAGCACACGGAACGTGTTCAGGAGCACGACGCACAGGAAGATCACCAGCAGACCCCAGAACGACGACAGGACGATGAGGGCGACGTCTCCTCCGTCGAGCGCTGCGATCAGGGTCATCGCTGGTCTCCTCCGTCCGGGCCGGCGCCCGCATCATACCGGCGACTCGGACGGGTGGAGCACGGGGCTGCCCCACACCGCAGCCGGACCGGCTCACGGCAGCCCGGCGACCGGTGGCCGGTGGCCGATCAGATGATCCCGTAGGCCGGTTCGGCTGCGGTGATCTTTGCTCTCTCCAACAGGACTCTTGCGTGTGGGGCGTAGCGACGGGAAGCGAGGATCCTCAGGTGGACACCCCGGCGCCTACCTCGGCTGAGGAACCGAGCGTCCGAAGGAGCCGGCGTAGGTACCACGTTGACGGCACGAGGACGCACGTCACGACGGCGATGGTCGACCCCCAGGCGGGCCCCGAGATGCCGAGCAGATGCGTGAGCACGATGGAGAGCACGAGGTTGGCCGCCATCATGCTGATCGCCAGCACCACCTGGAACGCGATGACGTTGGCCCCGTTGAGGAACATCGCGATCGCGACCGACGTGCTGTAGACGACCGTCCACAGGCCAAGCGCCACCAGGAGCATCGTCGTGGGCACGACGTCGCCCCCTACCCATGCTTCGATGATCGGCCGTCCCAAGAGCACCAGGAGAAGTGAGAGCGGGATGCTCACGGCGGCGGTGATCTGGAGCGAGCGCACCAGCGTGCGCCGAGCCCACGAGAGATCCCTTCGGGTCAACGCTTCGCGGTACGCGGGCCACAGCGGAAGGAGGCCGAATCCCAGGAGCATCGGGATGGTCATGAACAGCTTCATGGGGATGGCATAGGCCGTGACCGCCTCCGCCCCCAGGATCTGCGCGATGACGATGTTGTCGGTCCCGTAGGCGACGACGTACGCAAGCTGTAGGACGAGGAACAGGAGGCCGAGCCGCAGGAGCGACCTCGCCGACGACGTGTTGACGAGGCGCCGACGTGGGGTAAGCCAAGGCCGCCTCCGAAGCAGGCCACCGCCGTTCAGGATCGTCGCCAGGAGTGGCCCGCTCCCGATCGCCAGGACCAGCCACGGCAGAGGGGCCTCGGTCGCCACGGCGATCACCAACCCCACGAGCGAGAAGACGCTGCCCGCCGCCTGCCATGCGGCGTTCCTGTACCCCTCCTGGTAGCCGAGCTGGATCGTCGACACGACGCCGAGAGGAAGGCTCGCCAGCGTGATCGCGACGAAGACCGCCAGCGCTGCGCCCGCAACCTCAGACGCGGAGACCGAGTCCACGTTGAACACCTCTGCCCACGGCACGAGCGGATAGATGAGCGCGAACGCGACGCCGAGCACGAGCCCCACCCCGATGAGCATCGCGACCGCGCTCGAGACGTAGCCGCGAGCGGCGTCACGGTCGCCCCTCCCGTCGGCGTCAGAGACCGCGTTCATCAGCCCATTGCTGAGTCCCAGATCGGCGAACCCGAGCAGCGCCACGACCGAGGTGATCGTGACCCACAGGCCGTACTGCTCGGTCCCCAGGTAGTGGACGGTAAGGGGTACCGCCAGAAGCGACATCGCGATGCTCACGGCACGCGAGGCCATCGAGGCGCCCGCCGTTAGACCGATGCGCTTGTACCGTTCGCGACCACGGCCCTCAGGCGTAAGCGCGCCGATCTCTCGAGGTAGGAGGCGCTCTCGCGCCCTCCTCACAGGATCAGACATCACCCCACCCACCCAGGATCGGACCGGCTCCGGAGCCCGTCGCATCGAACGCTGGGACCATACCCCCGTATGGACGTCCGACCCCGGAACCGGGCTGGCCCGCTGGAGGTCGGATCCTGCCTCCAACGACGCGATGATCACCCTCGCGGACCGGCAGCGCTACGATGCGGCGGACGATCACTTGCGTCTTCTGGAGGCGGACCGTGACCGTACGACTGCTGATCGCCGGGGCGGGCGGATTCGCTCGCGAGGTCGCGTGGCTCGTCGACGATATCAACAGGACCCACCCGACCTGGGAGCTGGTGGGATTCCTCGATCGTGAGTCAGGAGCGTCCCTCCGCGGGCTGCCCGTCGTCGGGATCGACGGCGTAGGCGGCCTGGGGGCGGATGCCGCGATCACCGCCGTGGGCGATGCCCGGCTCCGGAGGCGCCTGGTCGCCGAAGTCGAGACGCTCGGGCTTCCGTTCCCCACGCTCGTCCATCCCTCCGTCCATGCGGATGTGAGCCTGCAGCTCGGGGCGGGGACGGTGGTGTGCGCCGGTAACCTGCTGACGGTCGACATCAGCGTGGGCGCGCATGTGGTCGTGAACCTAGACTGTTCGATCGGACACGACACCGTCATCGAGGACTTCGTCACCCTGTCCCCCGGCTGTCATCTGTCCGGCCGGACGAGCATCGGGCGAGGGGCCTTCCTTGGCACCGGCGTCGTGACGGTTGAGGGAAAGACCATCGGTCGCGAGGCGATCGTGGGAGCCGGAGCGGTGGTCGTGAAGGACATCCCCGAAGGCGTTACGGCGGTCGGGGTTCCGGCCGTTCCGCTCGGGGCACCGATGGATCCGTAGCGCTTC
>DASSJM010000055.1:0-35611 GCA_035691205.1 Actinomycetota bacterium | reverse complement strand
TCGGCCGATCGCTGCTGGACGGCCTCGAGGTCGACGCCGCCGCGATGCGCCGGAACCTGGACGCGGCGGGCTTCGCGGCCTCCGAGCGGCTGCTCTCGGCCCTCGCGCCCGTCCTCGGCAAGCACCGCGCCCAGGCGAGGCTCCAGGAGCTCCTCGCATCCGCGCGCTCGGAAGGGATCGGCCTCGAGGAAGCGGCTCGAGCCGCCGACGACGTCGGGGAGGCGCTGGATGCCTCCCTGATCGCTGACGTGTTCGAGGCGGTCGACACCGGGAGCTCCGTCGCCATGGTCGACGAGGTCCTGGCCCGGGCGGCGACGGCGCGCGCGGGCGAGGACGACGGCTGGCCGTGAGCGAGCTTCCCCGGTTCCCGCTCGCCGCACTGCCGACGCCACTGCGGCGAGCCACCCGGCTCGAGGAGGCGCTCGGCGCACCGCCGATCTGGATCAAGCGCGACGATCTCGTGGGCTTCGCGCTCGCGGGGAACAAGGCGCGCAAGCTCGAGTTCCTGGTCGCCGACGCGCTCGGCCAAGGCGGCAACCTGCTCCTGACGGGCGGCGGTCCGGGGTCCAACCACTGCCAGGCGACGGCAGCGGCGGCGCGGGTCGCCGGCCTCGCCTGCCGGCTGGTGCTGTACGGGGACGAGCCGGCCCACCCACCCGCCAACCTGATGCTCGCTCGAGCGTTCGGAGCGGAGGTCACGTTCACCGGCGACCCGGAACGAGCCTCGGTCGATCGCGCGCTCGAGGAGGTCGCAGGCGAGGCGCGCGCGGGTGGACGGACCCCGTACGTGATCCCGCGCGGGGGAGCGAGCCCGCTCGGCGCGGCGGGGTACGCGATCGCGGCCGAGGAGCTCGCGACCCAGCTGGGCGAGGTGGGCGTCGAGCCCGCAGCGATCGTCGTGGCGAACGGCTCGAGCGGCACCCAGGCCGGTCTGGTCGCCGGCGCCTCGGCGCTGGGCGTGCCGTGGAGGATCGTCGGGGCCTCGACCAGCCGCCCGCCGCGGGAGAGCCGCCGGCGCGTGCTCGACCTCGCCGTGGGTTGCTCCGCGCTGCTGGGTTCCACGCCGCCGGCGCCCGAACGGGTGGAGGTGCGGGACGCGCGGGGTCCCGGGTACCGCCGCCTCTCGCGCGAGGCGGAGGAGGCGACCGAGCTCGCCGCGCGGACCGAGGGGCTCTTGCTGGACCCGGTGTTCACCGCGAAGGCGATGGCCTCGATGATCGGGCTCGTGCGAGAGGGCCTGGACGGACCCGTGGTGTTCGTCCACACGGGAGGGATCCCCGCGTTGTTCGACCCGGCCGAGGCGCCGAGCAGGGGAAGAAGGAGATGACATGACACGACGACCCAAGTCCGGGTCCTCCACCGAGGCGCCGGCACCGGAGCTGATCGAGGCCGGGTTCGCGCTCGAGATCGCGGACGCACCGCTCCTGCATGATGGGCTGAACCTCGCGGACCTCGCGCACGTCCTGGTCCTGCTCGAACAGGCGATCGTGCCCGAGGACGCGGCTCGCCGACTGCTCGCGCTCCTGCTCGAGATCGCGAGGACGCCGGCCGAGTCCTTCCCGTACGACCCGGCGCTCGGGGACCCGTACAACTCCCGCGAGCGCTACGTCGCGGAGCGCCTGGGCGATGACGCCGGGTGGTTGCACGCCGGGCGCCCGAGGCGCGAGGCGGCCCGGGTCGCGCTCCGGCTGGGCCTGCGGCGCAGGGTCGGCGGGCTGATCGCCGACACGGCCGGGTTCGCGGCGGCGACCGCCGACCTCGCCGAGAGACACGCCGAGACGCTCATCTCGGATCAGACCTACCTGCAGCAGGCCCAGCCCTCGACGTTCGGGCACTACGTGCTGACGTTCGCGTTCCCCGCCCTGCGCGACGCCGATCGGCTGCGCGAGGGGATGGAGTGGGTGAACCGGAGCCCGGGCGGCGCCGGCTGCGTGAACGGCAGCCGCCTGTCGATCCCGCGCGACCGCGAGGCCGAGCTGCTCGGGTTCGGCGGCGTGATCGAGCACACGCGCGACGCGATGTGGCAGACGGACGGCCTGATCGACCTGCTGGCGACCGGCGCGAGCCTCGTCTCCAACATGAGCAAGCTCGCCGAGGACCTGGAGATCTGGGACAGCGCCGAGTTCGACTTCGTCGATCTCGCCGGGCCGTACACACGGGCCAGCGTGCTGATGCCGCAGAAGCGCAACCCGTACGCGCTCTCGATCGTCCGCGGCGCCGCCGGCGTGCTGATCGGACGCCTGTCCGGGTTCCTGTCGGTCGTGAAGACGCCGTCGGCCCGCAGCGACAACCTGATCTTCGCGTACGGCGAGGTCCCGCGCTCGCTCGAGCTCGCGCGGAAGGTCACCCGGCTGATGAGCGGCGTCGTCTCGACGCTCGAGGTGAACGAGGAGCGGATGCTGGAGTCGCTGCTCGGAGGGTTCTCGCAGGCGACCGACCTCGCCGAGTACGTGATGCAGGTGTGCGGGGTCGACTACCGCACCGCCTACCAGGTGGTGGGGACCACGGTCCGGCGGGCGGCGGCCGAGGGCCTGCGCGGGATCGACGTCACCGGTGCGATGATCGACGCCGCCGCGACGGACACGATCGGACGGGAGCTCGGCGTATCGGACGTCGATCTGGCCGAGGTGCTCGACCCGCGCAGCATCGTCCTCACGCGCAGCTCGGCCGGCGGCGCGGCGCCCGAGGTCGTGCGGGACATGGCGGCCGGGGTCCGCGAGCGCGCCGATGCCGTGCTGGCGGAGGCCGAACGCGCGCTCACCACGATCGATGAGGTCGAGGCCGCGCTGCTCAGGACGGCGGAGGCTCGTGCTCGCGCGTGAGGACGTCGGTCGCGACCGAGTACTCGATGTCGCAGGCCCCCGCGAGGGTGTTGCTCACGTAGCAGTAGCCGATCGCTCTCGGCAGGACCGCCTCGATCTCCTCGCGCGGATGCGTCGAGTGCACCTCCACGCGGATCTTCGAGAAGCGCAAGCCCTCGTAATCCGCCTCGACGCGGACCGCGAGGTCGGCCGGTTCGACCTCGCGCTTGCGGAACGCGTGGTAGACGGCCATCGTGAAGCAGACCGCGAGCGAGGACAGGAACAGCTCGGTGGGCATCGGTCCCTCGTCGGTCCCACCCACGTGCTCGGGCTCGTCGGCGACGAGCTCGAACCCCCGGACCGGCACCCGGACCCGGTAGCCGCCCTCCCAGTAGGCAGTAAGCTCCACGCCGATGGAGTCTAGCCCCGAGGCCCCCCGTACCCCGGTGCTGCCCGAGAGCGTGCGGGTCGTGAACGTGGGGCTCGGGATGTTCGCGGAGGCGGTCCGCGCGCAAGGCGCCGAGGCCGTCGACATCGACTGGCGGATCCCCGCGGGCGGTCGCGAGGACCTGGTCGCGGCCCTCGAGCGCCTCGACGGTGTGTTCGCCGACCGGGCCCGGGAGGCCAACGGGGAGGTCGTCCGGCGACTCGACGAGGGGGCGCCCCTGCTCACGCGGGTGGGGACCGCCGCGGACGAGGTCCCGACGATGGGGCCGCGGACCCTGCTCCATCCGGGACCCCCCATCCCCTGGGAGTCGTTCTGCGATCCCCTCCGCCGCTCCGCGAGGGCGGCGGTCATCGCCGAGGGATGGGCGACGGACCCGGAGGGCGCCGAGCGGCTGGTCGCGTCCGGCGAGGTCGAACTGGAGGCCGCCAACGAGCACGCGACCGCCATCCCGATGGCCTCGGTGCTCGGACCCTCGGCCCCGGTGGTCGTGGTCGAGCTGCCCTCCGGCGACGGCCGGGCCTTCTCCGGCCTGAACCAGGGCCCCGGCCAAACGCCCTGGTTCGGCGTGGAGACGCCGGAGGCCGTCGAGCGCCTCGTCTTCCTCCGGGAGGTGGTGGGACCGGTGCTCGGCGAGGCGATCTCGCGCGGCGGGCCCGTGGACGTCTTCGCGCTCGTGGCGCAGGGGCTGCAGATGGGCGATGACGCGCACATGCGGATCCAGGCCACGACGAACCTGCTCGTGCGGCAGCTGCTGCCGCACCTCGTGGGGGCGGAGCATCCGGGGCGTGTCGAAGCGGCGGCCTTCCTGTCCCAGAACCACCTCGTCTTCCTGAACCTCGGGATGGCGGCCGCGAAGGCGATCGCCGATCACGCATCGGGCGTGCCGGGCTCGAGCATCGTCACCGCGATGGCGCGCAACGGGACGACGTTCGGCATCCGCCTGTCGGGGACCGGCGACCGGTGGTTCGTCGGCGAGGCGCCGCCCGTGAGCGACGCCCTGTACCACTCGGGGTACGGACCGGAGGACTCGGCGCCGGACATCGGTGACAGCGCGGTGCTCGAGCTGATCGGGCTCGGCGGGGCGGCCGCGGCCGCCAGCCCGGCCGTCGCCGCGTTCATCGGCGGGTCGATCGCGGACTGCGTGGCCACCACCGAGGCCGTCGAGACGATCTGCGTCGGACGGAGCCGGCGGTTCAAGCTCCCGTACCTGGACCACCGAGGCTCGCCGCTGGGGGTGGACGTGCGCAAGGTGGTGGAGCTGCAGGTCACACCGGCGATCACCACCGGCATCCTGCACCGCAGCGCCGGCCTCGGTCAGGTCGGCGCGGGCGTCGCCCGGGCACCCATGGCGCCGTTCGAGGAGGCGCTGCTCGCGCTCGACGAACGGCTGTCGGACGCACCGTGAGGGGGATCCTCGCGGGTGCGGGCGCGCGCGAGGCCCTCGAGCGAGGAGGGGACGGGCGGGTGGTGGCCTCCTTCCGTCGCGCCTGCTACCTGACCCTGGGCGGGAGGCAGGTCGTCCTGGTCGCGCCCGACGTGGAACCCGGACCGGTGCACCTGGTCCTCGACGCCGAGCCGCCGCGGCCGGATCGGGGTCGGGCGGTCCGCACGACCGAGACCGACCTCGTCGTCGACGGCGTTCGGATCGACGTGGGTGGGATCGCGACGTGGTCGGGGGCCCTCCCCGAGCCGGAGGCGGTCCGCGAGCACGCGATCACGATCGCGTCGGTCGCGGGGTCGACGACCGCCGGGTCCGCGCTCCTGCGCGAACCGTTCGAGGCGCCCGCGGCGACCGCCCGGGAGCTGCTGGGACGGGGCCGGCTCCAGGACGCGGCCCGCGCGCTCGCCGGACTCGGCCCCGGGCTCACGCCCTCGGGCGACGACGCGCTCGCCGGGATCGCGTTCGCCCTGCGGGCCGCCCTGGGCCCCGGGATCGAGGCGAGCACCCTTCGTGCGGCCGACGCGCTGCCGGCCGGGTCGCTCGGGCGCGCGTTCGTGGCGTTCGCCGCGCGCGGCCAGGCGCTCGCGCCGGTCCACGATCTGGTGGGTCGGGCGGCGGCCGGCGACCGCGCCGGCGCGGCGACCGCCGCTCGGGTGGTGGCCTCGATCGGCGAGACCTCGGGACGGGACCTGCTGCTCGGCATCACGTGGGCGCTGTCCGGTGACGCGGTCTACGAGGTCGCGGCCTCCGAGGGGCTCGCCGTCGAGGCCCCCGCCGTCCGCGAGGGCCGAGCGACCACGTCTCGATAGATCCGGGCGTGTGCCCGCGCGGTGTCGCTCCAGGGGAACCGGCGCGCCACGTCTGGGCCGGTGGCGGCCAGACGCGACCGAAGATCGGGCTCGCGGACGAGCCGCTCCATGGCCTCCGCAAGCTCCTGCGAGCTGCCGGCCGGGACCATCAGCGCGTCGACATCCGGGACGAGGTACTCGCGGAAGACGGGCAGGTCGGAGGAGACGACCGGCAACCCGGACGCGAGCGCCTCGAGGACGACGATCCCGAACCCCTCCTTCGCCGAGGGGAATGCGAAGGCGTCCGCCGCCGCGTACCAGCCGGGGAGCTCGTCGTCGCTGACGGTGCCCGGCCGCACGAAGTCCACGCCCTCGAGGAGGCCGAGCTCCGCGGCCCGGTCGAACACATCCTGCCGGTACGCCTCGTAGTCCTGGAAGGAGTGCCCGCCCACGATCACGAGGAGCGGTCGCGGCTCGAGGTGGCGCACGGCGGCGAGCGCCTCGAACAACTCGCGGCTGCCCTTGCGCGGCTCGATGCCGCCGACCGTGAGGAACACGAAGCGGTCCGAGGCGCCGATCCGCTCCCGGAGGGAGCGCGCGAGGGCGGGATCGGCCGAACCGAAACGCTCCACGTCCACGCCGTTGCGGACGACGATCGCGTCGGCGCCGTGATCGCGGAGGAGCCGCTCGCGCCAGTGCTCGCTCACCACGAGTCGGACGTCCGGCTCGTCGATCGATCGTTGCTGACACTGGACGAGCGCTGGCGTGGTGAAGTCGTCGACGTGGTGGACGGTGCGGATGACGGTCCACGCGGCGCCCGCGTCGCGCAGCCGCAGGACGGCTGTCGCGGCGATGCAGTCCTCCGCGTGCACGAGGTCGAACGTCGCCGCCACCGGGCGGAGCCCGGCCTCGAGGGCGTCGGCCGCGGCGAAGACCCGGTCCTCCAACGTCGCCGCTCGGGCGGGGGGCGGCAGGACCGTGTGGGGGACCGCGACGGGGCGGAAGAAGCCCTCGTCCGGATCGCCGAGCGCGAACAGGTGGACGGGGAACCCGAGCGCGTGCAGCTCCTCGGCCAGGCGGACCGCGTGGACCGGTCCTCCTCGCGGCCGCGTCGTGTAGGTGACGATCGCCACGCGTGGATCGTTCACGGGCGCTCCGCGGCGAGCTCGGGACGTCGACCGGCGATCGCGGCGGCCATCAGCGCCGAGCGGGCGCCGGTCCCGCCGATCAGGCATCCGGCCGCCTCGAGGCGCGCGACCTGCCCGCGCATGCCTTGTGGGTCGCCGTCGGTGCCGAGGACGTAGGCGACGACCGCCGGTCCGTCGGGAACGGCGGTCACCCGTTCGCACACGGGCGCGACGATCGACGCGGGGTCCTCGTGCGAGCCGTGGCCGAGCACCACGTCGAGCAAGATCACGGCGGTGGACGGGTCCGCGGCCGCCTCGACGATGGCCTCCGACCGCGCGCCGGGATCGATCATCGGGTGGGGGCGACCTCGCGTGTACTCCTCCTCGCCCAGGTCCAGACAGATGTGCCCGCCGTCGGGTGCGGGGAGCCCCCAGCCGTCGCGCAGGGGTGTGTTCGAGTGCACGGGGCCCAGCCGGGACGAGAGCACCACCATGGCCTCGTAGCAGAGGGTCCCGCCGCAGAACAGACCTCGGACCGCGGTCCTGCCCGACGCGAGCGTGCTCGCGGCAGCGGCTACTTGGTCGACGAGACCCCGACCCGGAACCGGACGGGGCAGGCCGACGGCCTCGATCGCGAGGGCGGCCGCCTCCTCCAGCGTCGCCGCGACGCGGACGCCGTCGGCGACGGAGAGCTCGTCTCGGAGGCCGAGCAGCGCGACGACCGCGGGCTTCGCGCCGAGCTCGTTCACCAGCGAGGCCGCGACGGTGGGCGACGGTGGCTTGGACACCACCAGGATCACCTCCACGCGCGGGTCGTCGTGGAGCGCCCTGATCGCGGATCGTGCCATCCGCCCCCCCACCGCGTCGGACAGGTCGCGACCGCCGATCCCGATCACGTCGGTGACGCCCGAGCCCCAGCGCGCGATCAGGCTCATGACCTCCTGAGCGCCGGTCCCTGCTGCGGCCACCACCCCGATCGGGCCGCGAGGCACGACGTTGGCGAACCCGAGGCCCGTCCCTCCGAGCATGGCCGTCCCGGCGCCCGGACCCATCACGAGCAGGCCGAGCGACTCGGCCCGCTCCTTGAGCGCGACCTCGGCCGCCACGTCGACGTTGTCGCTGAACAGCAGCACGTGCAATCCGGCCGAGAGCGCCTGGTGGCACTCCAGCGCCGCGAAGTCACCCGGAACCGACACGAGCGCGACGTTGGCATCCGGAAGGATCCTCGTCGCCTCCCCGAGGGACGCCGGCCGGCGCTCCCGCTCCCGCCCAGCCTGCGCCTCGACCGGCTCGGCCGTGAGCGCGACCTCCCCCTGCAGGAGCGCGCCCTCCGCGTCCGACGCCGTGGCCGCCTGGACGGCGAGGACGAGGTCGTTCGCCCTGGCCGACCCGAGTGCGGGATCGTCGAAGCCCTGGCCGGTGAGGATCGCCACGTTCACCGGCGTGGCCATGAGCGCGAACGCGCGCTCGACCCCGGGGGAGGACTCCATGGCCCGGCCGGCGCCCATCAGGCGGACCGAGTCGACGTAGGTGTCCGGTCGCAGGACGACCCGTCGGACGCTCATGGCTGACGGAGGGCCAGCCAGAGCAGGCGAGCGGGTCGGGCGCCGGGATTGCGCCACCGGTGCGGCCGGTCGGTCCGGAAGTGCAGCGCGTCCCCACGCCGCAGGGCGAAGTCCTCGCCTGCCACCTGGATCTCGATCGAGCCCTCCAACACGTACACGAGCTCCTCGCCGAGGTGCTCCATGGGAGCCCTGCCGCTGGATGCCCCCGGCTCCACGCGCGCGAGCGCCCCGGCGATGAGGAACCGGCCGTAGGGACCGCTGATCCCCTCCAGCGCCAGGCCGGTCTTGGACGTGTAGACGGGTCGGCGGTCCCGCGAGCGGACCAAGGCGGCCGCGCGATCCTCGTGCTCGTTCTCGGAGACGAACCACGCCACCGACCGGTTCAGCGCCGTGGCCAGACGCATCAGCGTGGTGATCGTCGGGACCATGTTGTTGCGCTCGATCTTGTGGATCGCCGCCGCCGAGACCCCGGAGCGCTCCGCGAGCTGCTTGAGGGAGAGGCCCTTCTGCTGTCGGAGTTCGCGGAGCTTGGGCCCGATCGAAGCGATGACCTCTTCCACGCGAACCCCCGCTCGACAACGCCGCGCCGTCGGTAGTAGGGTCCGTCCCATACGGCGAGGCGACGTTCATCATAGTGAACGCGGCTCGCGTTCGCACGATCCTCGGAGGTGTCGGTGGCGCGGAAGATCGTCGTCGTGGGCGGGGGAGCGGCTGGGATCGGCGCCGCGGGCGCGGCGAAGGCGACGGACCCCGATGCCGAGGTCGTCGTCTACACGGAGTTCGAGGACGTCGGCTACAGCCCGTGCGGGATCCCCTTCGTGCACGGGAAGGAGATCCCGACGTTCGAGCAGCTGTTCCTGGCCACGAAGCAGACGTACGTGGACTCAGGGATCGACATCCGGTACGAGACCAGGATCGACGCCATCGACGTCTCGGGCAAGACGGTGACGGTGGCGGGCGGCGAGCTGGTCACCTACGACGCCCTGATCGTGGCGACGGGGTTCCATTACGAGGACCCGGGGATCCCCGGCAGCGATCTGGAGGACCTGCACTACATCAAGAACATCCGCAGGGCGATGGAGTGGGACCCGGTGCTGGACGCGGCCAAGGTCGCGGTCGTCGTCGAGGCCTCCCCGATCGGCCTGGAGATGACGACCGCGCTCGCCCATCGCGGGATCGAGACCCACCTGGTGGATCCGCGCCCGTGGGCCATGGCCGACGTCGCGGATCCCGACATCATGCAGCCCGTCGAGGAGTCCTGGGCCGAGCTCGGCGTGAAGATGCACTGGAACACGCAGGTCGAGGCGTTCCTCGGTGAGGGGGGGAAGGTCCGAGCCGTGAAGACCTCGGGCGGCGAGCTTCCGGCCGATGTGGTCGTCGTGTGCACGCACAAGCGGCCCGAGAACCGCCTGGCCCGCGAGGCCGGCCTGAAGATCGGCCCGACGGGCGGCCTGATCGTCGACGAGCGGATGGCGACCTCGGCCACGGACGTGTTCGCGGCGGGCGACTGCACCGAGCTGCCGCACAACGTGACCCGTGTCCCCGTCCAGGGTCTGTCCGGGAGCCACGCCTACTCCCAGGGCAAGGTTGCCGGTACCAGCGCGGCCGGCGGCGACCGCATCTACGAGGCCGTCAACGTCCCCTGGGGCATGGTCGCCGGCAAATGGATGATCGGCGGCGTCTCGTTCGGGGAGACCACGGCCACCGCGCTGAAGATCCCGTTCGTGATGGGCGTGGCGGACGGCATCTCGCGCGCCCGCTACTACCCGGACGTGAAGAAGGTGCGCGTGAAGCTCCTGGCCGAACCCGGCTCCCTCCGCCTGCTGGGCGCGCAGATGGTCGGCGGTGAGGGCATCAAGGAGCGCGCCGACTTCCTGGCGATGTGCGTGAAGAAGGGCGTGACCCTCACGGACCTCGCATTCATGGAGAACGTCTACTCTCCGGCGATCGGAGCCTTGAACGAGCCCATCGCGCTGGCGGCGCAGAAGGGACTCGCGGCCTCGAAGGCGGGGGGCTGAGGTGCCGTTCTTCGAGTGGATGCGCGCCAACTCCGAGCGGTACCTGCTTGAGGCGGCGCAGAGGGACATGGCGCGCAAGTACCTGGATCGCCCCGGACCGCCTCCCCGGCGCGGAGGGATGGCCTTCCTGTGGCGGAACGTGTTCACGCCGATCTACCGCCTGCTCCCGTGGAGCCTGCGTCGGGCCATCATCCAGGCGATGCCGGGGAGCCATCGGCGGACGTGGACGGGCCGAGCGCCACCCGGGCGTTCGGCGTAGGGTTCGAGGCAACGGACCGGATGGAGGTGACGGGAAGTGGACAAGACCGTGAACGTGGAACGCCCCGCCGACGGGGAGGTCATGTACGACCTCGAGCACAAGGTCTTCGAGGACATCCAGGCCAACCCCGGCGAGCAGGCGTTCATCTTCATCCACACGGTCCCCTTCGAGGGATCGGTGGCGCTGGTGAACCTCCTGACGTCGGAGCGCCTGCTGAACAAGGGATTCGACGTCACGATCGTGCTGTATGGCCCCGGCGTCCTGCTCGCGTCGGGGACCCGTGGGTTCCCGGCCGTGGGCGCCGAGGCGTTCCCGGGCCACATGGCCATCAACAACCAGATCAAGAACCTGATGGCCAAGGGCGCCAAGGTCTACGCGTGCCGGTTCGCGATGGGCGCGCTGTACGGCTACCGCGAGGACGACCTGATCCCGGGTGTGCAGCCGTTCCACTACCGGGACGTGCTCGACGCCGCCCTGACCGCCTGGAGGGCCGGCGCCTTCCAGATGAACACCTGGACGCTGTAGCTGCGTTCGACGCGAGGGCCCGGGCCGAACGGCCCGGGCTCTCGTCGTCACTGCGATGACCCGCCCGCTGCCCGAGCTCGCCGCCAGCTGGGAGGCCGCCGAAGCGCGGCTCTACCCGATCGTCATGACCCGTCCGGAGGTCTACGCGCGATCACTCGCCGTGGTCCACGAGGTCGTGGCCGAGCTGGCACCGTACGGAACGCCCGAGGGGCTGGCCGAGGCGTTCGACCGGGCGGCCGAGATCGCGGCGCGCGCCGTCGACCGGTCCGGTGTCGAGACCGATGGCGTGGACGTGGGCCTGGCCGCCACGGCGGCGTTCGCGCTCCGCTACCGAGCGATCCTGGCCGCGACCGCCCGCGCCGAGGCCCTCGCCAGGATCGAGGATGCGCGGGCGGGAGGCGAGGCCTGGGCGATGGTCGGCGAGAGCGGGGACCGCGACGCGGGCCCGTACCAGCGTCTGGATCTCCATCTCCCCGACGGGGGGTGCCTCCTGCGGTCGATCGGGCCGGACGCCGAGACGGGAGAGCCGCGGTACGCCGTCGAGGCCTACCTGGCCGATCCCGTGACCGGCGACCGGCTGCCGGACGTGGAGCCGCTGGTGGCCCCGGTCACGTATCGAACGCGCCACGAGTGGGAGGAGGCGATCGAGCGGCTCCGGGGTCTCGTGGAGGGCGGCCGAGGTTGACAGGCATCGGGCCCGGCGAGAGGATTCGGTCGTATCGTTCGGTCGAACCGCGTTTCCTAAAGTAGCCATCGCATCGAGCGTTGGACGGCCCGCACAGGGGGGTGCCAGATGGCGGACGAACGAGTACCGCGGCGTGTGATCGACGGTCACAGCCACATCGGCGAGATGGGTGGCTGGAAGTACTACGGGGCACCGGAACCGGTGCATCCGACCGTCTACGAATTCGCCGACGGCAAGGCGTACATCGCCGATCACCTGGACAAGTACGGGGTCGAGCGCGGGTTGGTCCTGCCCAACTACGGACACCCGGTGCAGGAGCAGGCGTTCGGCCTCAACCCGGTCGTGCTCGACGCGGCCGCCGGCTCGGACCGACTCGTCGGCGGCCTGTGGGTGTCGTTCCTGCCCCAGAACAAAGAGATGACCATGGAGTCGCTGAAGCACGCGGGCGAGAGCGGGATCGTCGCGCTGAAGACGACGTTCCTGTTGGGCGGCACGCCGAACCCGGGGGAGTGGGACGACGAGACCAGGGAGATCGCCGAGGCCTGCTTCAACGCGGCGGAGGAGCACGACCTGGTGTTCCACTTCCACACGAGCCCGGGCGGCGCCTCGGACATCAACAACTACGTCCCGATGATCGAGAAGTACTCGAAGCGGGTGAAGACCTACCTCGTCCACTTCGGCGGCGGCACGTCCGGGCACATCAAGCTCGGATCGTGGTTCCTCGACTGGGTCGAGCAGGGCTACAAGGTCTACGCGGACACGACCTGGACCGTGGGCTTCGGCACCCGGTTCCTCCTGACCGAGATCGAGCGCCGGGGCGTGGGGGAGGACCGCGTGGTCTTCGCCTCGGACGAGCCCTGGAGCGACTTCTGGGGGGAGTACTGGAAGATCGCCGGAGCGCCGGTGAGCGAGGAGCTCAAGGACCGCGTGTTCTCCACCAACTTCGAGGAGCTGTATGGCAACAAGGGCTGAGGCCCCCGGCGGTCTCGGTCCCGACTTCGTCACCCTGCTGGCGGAGGTCCAGAGCCGCGGCGTTCGGGTCGACGAGGTACTCGACGCGCGCACCGCCGGCGCGGGACCGTCCGACGCGGGCATGGTCTACATCGAGGGCTCGCCGGTCACGTTCCCCTACATCTCGGAGTTCGTCGAGGACTCGCCGTTCGTGATCCGTCGCGAGGACGGTGGCTGGGGCCTATATCGGGACGACGTCCGCCTGGCGAGCGCCGACCTGCCGCCGCGGCCTCGGTACTACGAGCTCAGCACCGAGGACGGGATCCCGTACTGGCAGATCGCGCTCCTGCACCTGGATTCGCTCGCGAGCACCGTGATCCAGACCTGCGTGTACTGGGGGAACGAGGACCAGTGCGCGTTCTGCGCGATCGAGCGCTCGCTCGAGGCGGGACGGACGATCCCGGTGAAGAAGCCGGAGCAGCTCGCCGAGGTCGCCGTGGCGGCCAAGGAGCTCGACCACGTCGTCGACGTCACCCTCACCACCGGGACCACGCGCGGACCCGACAAGGGCGCGATGTACATCGCCAGGTGCGCCCACGCGATCAAGGAGGCCACCGGCCTTCCGGTGCAGGCGCAGTTCGAGCCTCCGGACGACCTCGAGGTCCTGGAGGCCGTCAAGGAGCTTGGGGTCGACACCGTGGGGATCCACGTCGAGTCGATGGACCAGGCGGTCCTGGACCGGGTTGCGCCCGCCAAGGGACGCACCGGGGTGGAGGGCTACTTCCGTTGCTGGGAGCGCGCCGTCGAGATCTTCGGCCGGGGACAGGTGACGACGTACGTGATCCTCGGCATGGGCGAGGATCCCCGAATCACCGCCGAGCGGTGTCGGCGGGCGGTGGACATGGGCGTGTACCCGTTCGTCGTGCCGCTGCGCCCGATCCCCGGGAGCCTGTTCGAGCACGAGCTCCCACCGCCGCCGGACTACGTCGAGTCGATGTATCGACAGGTCGTCCCGTACGTGGTCGCGAACGGCCTCGGGTCGTGGGACGTGCGAGCCGGGTGCGCGCGCTGCCGGGCCTGCTCGGGTATGAGCGCGTTCGAGAACCAGGAGCGTGGGCTCCGTGACCTCCCTCTCCTCGACGTCCGCTGAACGGGGTTCCTCCTCCGAGGAGGCAACGGTCGCCTGCCGGGCGGCCTCGACGGACCAGGACGTGGCGACCCACCATGCGATCCGCCGTGCGGTCTTCGTGCAGGAACAGGGGTTCTTCGAGGGGAGCGATCGCGACGCCCGCGACGAGGACCCGTCCACCGTCAAGGTGATCGCCCTGTACGGCTCCGTCGCCGGCGGGGCCGTCCGCCTGTATCCCCTGGACGAGCCGGGGTCGTGGAAGGGCGACCGACTCGCGGTGCTGCCCACGTTCCGGCCGAGGGGTCTCGGTGCCCATCTCGTGCGCTTCGCCGTGCGCACCGCCGGGGAGCGCGGGGGAGAGCTGATGGTCGCCCACGTGCAGCCGCGGAACGTCGCGTTCTTCCGCAAGCTCGGCTGGCACACGGTGGGCGAGCCGGTGGACTACGTCGGCCATGCCCATCAGGAGATGGCGATCAGGCTCGCCTCCCCCTAGGGGGTGCGGCCGAGACCCGTCACGGACCGATCGCGGAAGTCCAGCAGGACGAGCTCCCTGCCGCCGGTCGCCACCCGAAGCTCGCCGGTGCCGTCGAGCGCGCCGACGCGAGCGCACGCGAGCCCGCGCTGATGGAACGAGGTGATGCACGCGTCGGCGTGACCCGGGATCGCGCAGAGGAGGAACCCGAACGAGGGGAAGACCTCGGTCCACGCCGGCAGGGGAACGCCGTCGGGCCGCGGCAGGCGGTCGAGGTCGACCATCGCGCCCGATCCGGTCGGCTCGAGGAGCATCGCGAGCGAGCCGAGCAGCCCCGCCATGCTGACGTCCTTGGCCGCGAGGCACCAGCCGCGCTCGGCCGCTCGCGGCAGGAGATCGAGGTCGCCCGCGAGGGCCTGCCCGCGGGCCGCGAGCGCCGAGAAGTACGGGAAGCGCTCGTGCATCTCGCCCTCCAGGGCCACGGCGACGAGGAGCTCCAGCCCCGGCGCTGCGTTCCGTGAGGCGAGCGGGACCTCGGCCCTGCCCAGGACGAACGCGGAGACGGAGGCGGGTCCATCCCGCACGGTGAGATGGCCGCCCACCACCGGTACGCCGTACAGACCGGACGCATGCCGCATCCCCGCCAGGACAGCGCGCGCGATCTCCTCCGGCCCCACGATCGTGTCGACCAGCCCCAGCGGCCGGCCCCCCATCGCGGCCACGTCGTTCACGTTGGCCACGACCGCCCCGACGCCGGCGCCGAACGGATCGGCCTCCACGAACGGCGGCCACATCGCCTCGCCCGCCGCGAGGAGGTACCCATCGCCGCCCGCGGGGAGGGCGGCGGCGTCGTCCCCGGGACCGCTCAGCCAGTCGGTGGGACCGAACGCCTGGGACACCATGCCGATCGAAGCCTTGGCGCGGAGCGCGGCGTTGTCGCGGAAGCGGCGCGCCACCTCGTCGAGCTCGGAGGCGCCGGGCATCGGCCGCTCAGACCGCGCGCTTGCGCCGGCCCGGGTTCACGAACAGGGTGGTCACCAGATAGAGGAAGAAGATCCCGACGACCCCGGTCAGTCCGACCAGGAGCAGGGCGAAGAACCACTCGAGCAGTCCCCAGGCGGCCAGCACGCCTCCATCGTAGCGGACCGGCATCTGCGGCCGGCTACTCCGGCGCGCCTTGGGTCGGGACGAGGATCTCGGCGAGGACCCACGACACGCCGACGCCGAGATACTCGGCGGAGGCCTGCGAGAGGTCGATCACCCGCTCCAGGCGCCCGTACGGTCCCCGATCGTTCACGAGGACGATCGCGCACCGGTCGCCGTGGTGGACCCGCAGGAACGTGCCGAACGGCAGCGAGCGATGGGCGGCGGTGAACAGCCGGGGGTCGAAGATCGCGCCGGTGGCCGTGGGCTGCCCCCCGAACTCCCACCCGTACCAGGAGGCGTAGCCCTGGAAGGTCTCGCCGGTCGCCACGAGGCCCTCGGGCGTGTCGCACGATCGCCCACCGGTCGGGCCGAGCAGCGCGAGGAGCCAGGACTGATCCTCGCCGAAGCGCCCGACGATGTCCCACGTCCCCTGTCGCGCGGCGGCGGCGGCGATCGCCTGCCGCTGCGCCCGGAGCTCCGCATCGGCGACCGAGGCCGCCTCCGCGAGCTCGAGCATCTCGTCCTCCTTGCGGAGCAGCCGGTCCATCCGGTGTCGGAGGTCGTCGAGTCGGGGGGCGAGCCAGGCTCGCGTCGCTCGGGCGAGTGCGCGCTGAGCCTGCAGCGTCGCCTCGGCGACCACGGACTCGCGGAGCATCCCGTCCTCCAGCGCGATCGTGCGCTCCGAGTAGATCGAGATCGAGGCGAGATCGGCGAACGTCCCGGCGCGAAGGAGCGCCTCGATCGTCACGCCGGGACCGAACTCGTACGCGGTGCGGACCCGATCCGCCAGGCGGAGCTCGGCCGCGTCGACCAGGTCCTCGGCCTCCGCGGCGGACCGCTCGGCCTCGATCACGACCATCCATCCGCGACCCGCCTCGGCCTCCAGGCGTTGGTAGGTGGCGAACAGGCGGTCGACCTCCTCGTGGAGCTCGATCAGGCGCCGGACCTCGGGAAGGTCCAGCTCTCGCGCCTCGTCCAGGAGGTGATCCATCCCGTGGGCGCGCGCCGGCATCGCGGGGAGCAGGATGCCCAGCAGCACCCCGATGACCGCGATGGCCGTCCTCGGTCGTCGAGCGTTCACCCATCCTCCCGCGCACGTCAGGGCTGGGCCGGATCGGCCCGCCGTTACAATCCCGGTCTCGACACCCCATCGCGCCGCCTTGAGGCGCGCGCTGGACCGACAAGGAGTAGCAGGTTGAAGCGCATCGGCATCCTCACCGCGGGCGGTGACGCTCCGGGGCTGAACGCGGCGATCCGCTCCACGGTCCGCTCGGCGATCAGCGCCTACGGCCTGGAGGTCCTCGGCTTCCAGAACGGATGGCGCGGCGTGATCGACGGCGACGTGGCGCCGCTCGACGCGTCGTCGGTCCAGGGCATCCTGCACCGCGGCGGGACGATCCTGGGGAGCTCGGGCACCGATCCGTACCACTCGGGGGGGATCGGCGCCGTCCGTCGGACGCTGACCGACCTGGAGCTCGACGCGCTCATCACGATCGGCGGTGAGGGCACGATGACGGCGGCCGCCAACCTCGCCGAAGACGGCCTGCCGGTCGTCGGGGTCCCGAAGACGATCGACAACGATCTCTCGGGTACCGACGCCTGCATCGGGTTCGCCACCGCCGTCCAGGTCGCGACGGACGCGATCGACCGGCTGCATACCACCGCCGAGAGCCACCACCGCCTGATGCTGGTTGAGGTGATGGGCAGGAGCGCCGGCTGGATCGCGCTCTCGGCCGGACTGGCGGGCGGGGCCGACGCGATCATGATCCCCGAGCGCCCGTTCGACCTCGAGCAGGTCGCGGCCGGCCTCCGCCGCCGGCACCTGACGGGGCACTCGTTCTCGATCGTCGTCGTCGCCGAGGGTGCGGCCCCCGCCGCGGGGACGATGGAGCTGCCCTCCTACCCGACCGACGAGCGTGGCTTCCCGCGCCTCGGCGGCATCGCCAGTCTGATCGCTCCGCGCCTCGGCGAGCTCACGGGGTTCGAGACCCGGGTCACGGTGCTCGGACACGTGCAGCGGGGCGGCACGCCCGTGGCGGAGGACCGGATCGTCGCAACCCGTCTCGGGCGGGCCGCGGTGGACCTAGCGGTCGCCGGCGGGGTCGGCCAGATGGTCGCGCTGCGCGGGGGCGAGATCGGGAGCGTCCCGCTCGCCGACGCGGCCAAGGTACGCCCGGTCCCCGAGGAGCTGTACGGGGTGGCCGAGGTCTTCTTCGAGTAGCGGGGAGCGGACGGATGCGGATCGGGATCTTGACGGGCGGGGGCGACGTTCCCGGCCTGAACGCGTGCATCAAGGCGGCGACCCTCCGGGCGGAGGAGGAGGGACACGACGTGGTGGGGATCCGCCGGGGCTGGCGCGGCCTGCTCGCGACCGACCCGGACGATCCAGCCTCCGTTCACGACAACGTGGTCGACCTCGATCCCTCGGCGGTGCGGACGATCGACCGGACCGGGGGCACCGTGCTGCACACGTCGCGGACGAACCCGGCTAAGGTGCGGCCCTCGGAGGAGCCCGCGTTCCTGGCGGCTGGACGCGAGGACGATGAGCCGCGAGATCACACCCCACACGTGCTGCGGGTGATCGAGCGACTGGGGATCGACGCGCTGATCCCGATCGGGGGCGACGACACGCTGTCGTTCGCGCTCCGACTGCACGACGAGGGCGTCCCCGTCGTGGCGATCCCCAAGACGATGGACAACGATGTGCATGGGACCGACTACTGCATCGGCTTCTCGACGGCGATCACCCGCACGGTGATCTTCGCTCACCAGCTCAGGACCAGTGCCGGCTCGCACGAACGCCTGGCAGTGGTCGAGGTGTTCGGGCGCTACAGCGGCGAGACCGCCCTGGTTTCCGCGTACCTGGCCGGCGTCGACCGCGCGATCATCAGCGAGGTCCCGTTCGACCTGGAGAAGCTGGCGCGTCTGTTGACGGAGGACAAGCGCTCGAACCCGAGCGGGTACGCGATGATGGTCATCTCCGAGGGCGCCACGATGATCGGCGGCGAGATGCTGCAGACCGAGGGCAGCGACGCCTACGGGCATCGCAAGCTCGGCGGGATCGGGCTGGTGACCGGTCGGGGGTTGCGCGAGATCACCGGGGAGGGCCTGATCTACCAGGCGATCGGCTACCTCATGCGATCGGGATCGCCGGACTCGCTCGACCTGATGGTGGCGATCAACTACGCGGTCATGGCCGCGGACCTGGTGATCAGAGGCGAGTTCGGGCGGCTGGTGGCGCTGCGCAACGGCAATTACGCGAACGTGCCGATCGGCGTCGTCCGCCAGGGGGTGAAACGCGTGGACGTCGGCGCCCTCTACGACGTGGACTCGTATCGACCGAAGATCCGCCACGTCGACGGCAAGCCCATGTTCCTGTACTGACGCGCCGGTAGACTGACTCGATCGTGGACGCCTACCGCGTCGACCTGCGTTCGGACACCGTCACGAAGCCCTCCGCGGCGATGCGCCGCGCGATGGCCGAGGCCGCGGTCGGCGACGACTGGTACGGCGACGACCCCACCGTCAACCGCCTGCAGGATCGCGCCGCCGAACTGACGGGCATGGAGGGCGCCGTCTACGTGCCGACCGGCACGATGGCCAACCAGATCGGCCTGCGACTGCACTGGTCCGGCAACGGGCACCTGGTGGCGGCCGGGGCCGGCGCCCACGTCGCGACGACCGAGGTGATGACCTCCGCGGTCCTATCGGGGATCACCTACCGCACGGCGGAGACCCCGAACGGCTGGATGACCGCCGAGCTGGCCCGCGAGCTGCTGCAGCCCGACGCGTACTACGACGTCGAGGTGGTCGACCTGCTCGCGGTGGAGAACACGGCCGGCCACGCGGGCGGGACGGTCCTGCCGGTCGAGGAGATGCGCTCGATCCGCAAGGTGGCGCAGGAGGCCGGTGTGCCGATCCACCTCGACGGCGCGCGGATCTTCAACGCGGCGGTCGCTGGGGGGGTCGACGTCACCGAGTGGACCCGCGAGGTCGACACGATGATGTTCTGCGTCTCGAAGGGGCTCGGGGCGCCGATCGGCTCGCTCCTGTGCGGGCCGGCGGAGGCGATGCGCGAGGCCCGCCGCCTGAAGATCCTCTACGGCGGGGCCTGGCGGCAGGCCGGGGTGATCGCCGCCGCCGGGCTCGTCGCCCTCGAGGAGGGGCCCGGCCGCCTGCACGAGGACCACGCGCGTGCCCGGCGCCTGGCCGAGGGTCTGGCCGAGGCGTTCCCGGGCTCGGTGGATCTGGACCGGGTTGAAACGAACATGGTCTTCGTCGACACATCCGTGATGGGCCTCGATCCGTTCGAGGCCGTGATGCGGATGCAGGAGGTCGGCGTGGGATGCACGCTCGCGACCCCGAGCGTGCGGATGGTCACCCACGTGGACATCTCCGACGAGGACGTCGAGGTGGCGCTGGCGGCCTGGCGGGCGGCCGGCGCCGGTTGAGGAGGGCAACGTGAAGCTGTTCGGCCCGAAGTACCCCGAGGAGGTCGCCAAACGCATTCCGCCCGGCCAGCGATTGGTGAAGACGTGGCCGGTCCTGCACTACGGCCCGATCCCCGAGTTCGACCCGGCGAGCTGGGACCTGGAGATCTCGGGCCTGGTCGACACGCCCTACCGGCTCACGTACGAGGAGCTCAAGGCGCTCGGCCCGGTCGACGTCCAGGCCGACATGCACTGCGTGACGGGATGGTCGACGCTCGACAACACGTGGACCGGTGTTCCCTTCCGGGCCCTCGCCGAGAGGGCGGGCGTGCAGGGCGAGGCGAAGTGGGTCATCGCGCACTGCGAGTACGGGTACACCTCGGACCTGTCCCTGCAGGCGATGATGGACGAGGACGTCCTGGTCGCCTGGGCGCACGGCGGGCAGGACCTCACGCCCGAGCACGGGTTCCCGCTCCGGCTGGTCGTCCCCAAGCGGTACGCCTGGAAGAGCGCGAAGTGGCTCCGCGGCCTGGAGCTCGCGGCGCACAACACGCGTGGGTTCTGGGAGGTCCGCGGGTACCACATCCACGCCGACCCCTGGGCCGAGGAGCGCTACTCCTACCAGGAGGGCCCCCGGGCCGAGCTCGAACCCTGACCTGCGGCTCAGGCCGCGAGGCTGCGCAGCGTCTCGAACTCGCGGATCCGCTGCTCGCGGTCCGACGGGGTCTCGAGCACCAGATCCAGCCCGGCGACCTCGGGTCGGTGCAGGATGGCCGCGAACCCCTCGAGGCCGATCCGCCCCTCGCCGATCCGCTCGTGCCGGTCACGCCGTGAGCCGCGCTCGTACTTCGCGTCGTTCAGGTGGATCAGCGCCAGTCGACCCGCGAGCCCGACGCGCGCGAGCTCCTCGAAGCACCCGGTGACGCCCTCGACCGTGTCGAGCGCGTAGCCGGCCGCGAACAGGTGGCAGGTGTCCAGCACCAGGCCGAGGCGCTCGTCGTCCACGGCGTCGAACAGCTCCCGGGCCTCGGGCAGGGTCGAGGCGACGGCCCCGCTCGTGCCGGCCATGAGCTCGACGAGGAGGCGGGTGGTGTCGGGCGTCTCGGCGAGCGCGGCCGCGAGGACCGCCGCCGCGCGCTCGACGGCCGCGCTCCGCTCGCCGGGGCCACCGGCGCCCGCGTGGACGACGAACCCCGCCGCCGGGATGCGGCCGCAGGCCGCGACCGAGCGCCGGCACAGGTCGAGCGACTTCGTCAGGAACTCGGGGTTGGGGGAGGCGACGTTCACGAGGTAGGGCGCGTGCGCGTAGAGCGGGCCGACGCCACCCTCGCGCCACGATGCGCCGAACGCCTCGGCCGTGTCCGCGCGTGGACCCGCCCACGATCGCGGGTTCGAGATGAACAGCTGCACGGCGTCCGCCCCGATGTCTCGGGCGGCCTCCACCGCGGTGCGCAGCCCTCCCGCCGTCCGGAGGTGGGCGCCGATCCTCACGCCACGTAGATCGTGATCGTCGTGCCGACCCGCACGACCGTGCCGGCGATCGGGAGCTGGCTCGCGACCGTCAGCTCCCCGACGGCGCCGGGGAGCTCGATCACCTCGGGGACGAGGCCGAGCGCGCGGATGTGCTCGATGGCGGCGTCGCGGCCCTCGCCGACGAAGCTGGGGATCTCGAAGCGGGATGGTCCGAGCGACACGACGATCGTGACGGTCTGGCCGGGCTGGACCTTCGTCCCCTTGTCCGGGCTCTGCGAGATCACGACGCCGGCCTCCACCTGGTCCGAGTACCTCTCCTCGACGGCCACGTGGAACCCGGCCGTCTCGAGCGCGCTGACCGCCTGGTCGCGCGTCAGCCCGGTGGCGCGCGGCACGGCGACCGGCGCCGGGCCGTCGCTCACGACGATGTCGATCGCGCTGCCCTGCGGCGACCGCTCTCCGGCGGGAACGCCCTGGCGGACGATCTGGCCGGCGGCGAACTTCTCGCTGAAGTCGTGTTCGACCCCGCCCAGCTTGAGCCGCACCTCCCTGAGCGCCGCCTTCGCGTCCTGGACGGTGAGGCCGACGAGACGAGGCACGTCCACCGGCGGCGGCCCGAGGGAGACGATCAGGGTCACGCGGTCGCCCTCTTCGAGCGTGGTGCCCTCGGGCGGCTGGACGCGCAGGACAACGCCCTCGGGCTCGGCCATCGTGTGGCGGCCCTCGCCCAGGCGAACGACGAGGCCGGCGGTCTCGAGGCGACGCTGGGCCTCGTCCTGCGGGAGGCCGACGACGGTCGGCACGTCGACCTCGTGGGGGAGCAGGTACTGCCAGGCGCCCCAGGCGGCGCCGGCGAGGGCGGCGAGCAGGACGATCGTCCCGAGCACCCATCGGCCGATGCGTCGACGCTTGTGCTTGCCCGCGCGCTGGCGCGGGATCGTGACGGTCGTCGCGCGCTCGGAACCCGCCTCCACGGGGATCACCGAGACCTCCGGGACCAGCGAGGCGAGGGGAGCGGCCGGCGGGAGCGTCCTCGCCTCGGCCTCGAGGTCGCGGCGGGCCTCGGCCGCGGACTCGGGGCGGAGCTCGCGCTGCTTCTCGGTCACCGAGGCGACCCAACCGTCCAGACCGGAGGGCACCGCGGGGTTGCGGGCAGAGGGCGTGGGGACGCGCCCGTGGATGTGCTTGTAGGCGACCGCCATCGGTGTCTCGCCGGTGAACGGCAGGCGGCCCGTGAGCAGCTCGTACGCGACGACGCCCAGGGCGTACAGGTCCGTGCGCGGGTCGGCGGGCTCGCCCTGCAGCTGTTCGGGCGACAGGTACTGGACCGTGCCCGTCACGGTTCCGGCCTCGGTGATCTGGGCGTCGGCGTACGCGCGCGCGAGCCCGAAGTCGGCGACCTTGATCATCCCCGCAGGGGTGACCATCAGGTTCTCTGGCTTGATGTCGCGATGCACGATGCCCTGGCGGTGCGCGTGGTCCAGCGCGGCCAGGGTCTGCAGCAGGACGTCGGCCGCCTGCGCCGGCGCGAGGAGGCCCTCGGCGTTCAGGAGCTCGCGCGCGCTGACGCCGGCGACGTGCTCCATCACCATGTAGTAGATGCCGTCGACGGCACCCCAGTCGTAGACGCCGACGATGTTCGGGTGGTTGAGGTTGGCGGCGGCGCGTGCCTCCCGGCGGAAGCGCTCCACGAACCCGGAGTCGCCGGCCAGGCTCCGGTGGAGGACCTTGATGGCGACCTGGCGCTCGAGCACGGCGTCGCGCGCGCGGAAGACCTCGCCCATGCCGCCCGCGGCGATACGATCGACGACGTGGTAGCGCCCGTCGAGCGTGGTCAGCGTGAACGTCAGGTCGGAGCGGGCGGACCGCTCGGGGGTCGTGCTCTTCGAGATGGTCGCCTCCCGTTGCTTCGTGGCCGCTGCGGGCGGACGTCCAGGGGCCGGGAACGCGTCCGAGTACGCATCCTAGCGCCTCCGCCTCGGTCAACCGTGGAGGCTGCGTGAGCGTCCCGACGGACTTCGAGGCGGAGTTCGAGCGTATCGAGGCCGCCGTGGATGCGGGGAACGCGGATCTGCGCGCCCTCGGCTTCTGGCGGCTGCTCGCCAAGGTGAAGGCGGAGCGGGCCCTGTCGATCCACTGGGCGGACCAGGCCGGCCGGATCGATCGCAAGGCCTTCGAGGCCCGCGTGCGGCTGCGGTTCCCGGTCTGGTTCGGCAACCTGGTGCTGCTCGGCGGCGCCCTCGTGGGGGCCGTCGCGACCTGGGTCGCGCTGAACGCCGAGGACCCGCTCGTGGCGGGGCTCGCGCTCGTGTTCGCCGGCCTCGCGTGGGCGGTCGCGTTCCACTCCCCGACCCATTGGCTGGTCGGGCGGATCGTCGGGATCCGGTTCACCGCATACTTCTTCGGCGGCCCGTTCCCGCCGAGGCCGGGCGTGAAGACCGACTACGCGACCTACCTGCGCGCCTCGCCCACATCCCGCGTGTGGATGCACGCCTCGGGCGCGATCGCAACGAAGCTCGCGCCGTTCCTCGCGTTCGCGTTCTGGCCGGCGACCGACGCGCCGGGATGGGCGGCGGTCGCGCTGGTCGCGGTCGGGGTCGTCCAGATCGTGACCGATGTCGCGCTCTCGACGAGGAACAGCGACTGGAAGAAGGTCCGGCGCGAGCTGCGCGCGGCGCGCGCCCAGGACGCGAACCGCTGACGTGCGCCGGGCGCTGGTCTCGGCGTTGTTCCTCCTGGCAGCCTGCTCGCAGGCCGGGACGCCGCCGAGCGACGGAGGTGGGGTCGACGCCGTCGTCACGCGCGTCGTCGACGGCGACACGGTGGAGGTCGGGTTGGGGGGCCGCGAGCTCGACGTGCGGCTGATCGGGATCGACACGCCGGAGTCGGTCAAGCCGGAGGCGCCGGTCGAGTGCTTCGGGCCCGAGGCCTCCGCCTACACGCGGGGTCGCCTCGAGGGCGAGACGGTCCGCCTGGAGTTCGACGTCGAGCGGCTCGACCGGTTCGACCGGACGCTCGCGTACGTGTGGCTCGGCGACGAGCTCTTCAACGAGACCCTCGTGCGCGAGGGGTACGCGCTCGTGACGACGTTCCCCCCGAACGTCCGCTACGTCGAGCGATTCGTCGACGCGCAGCGCCTCGCTCGGGAGGACGGGCGGGGCCTGTGGTCGGCGTGCCCCTGACGGTATCCTGGGTGCCGAAGGACCGGGGAGCTCGGGCGACCGGGCTGAGAGGCCGCCACATCGCGGCGGCGACCCGCCGAACCTGAACCGGGTAATGCCGGCGGAGGGAGGCACATGCCACGCCTCGAGCCCCACCAGCTGTCCGTGTACGTCGTGACCTCGACCGACCTCGTCCCGGGACGGGGCCACCGCGAGGTTGCTCTGGCCGCGATCGAGGGTGGCGCGACGGCGATCCAGCTCCGCGCCCCCGAGCTCGGCGACGACGGGCTGCTTCCGCTCTCGCAGGAACTCGCCGAGGCGTGCCGCCGAGCGGGCGTGCTGTTCGTCGTGAACGACCGGGTGCCGGTGGCCGCGGAGGCGGAGGTCGGGGCGCACGTCGGACAGGGGGACGATCCGCGGGTCGCGCGGGGGACGCTCGGGGCGGAGGCGATCTTGGGCATCAGCGTCGGCACACCCGCCGAGGCTCGGGCGGCCGAGTGGGCGGGGGCCGACTACCTGGGCGTGACGGTGTGGGCCACGCCGACGAAGGCGGACGCCGTGCCCCGCGGGCTCGACGGGCTCCGTGCGGTCGTCGAGGCGACCTCGCTGCCGGTCGTCGGGATCGGGGGGATCGACGCCGGGAACGCGCCGGAGGTCCTGGAGGCGGGTGCGGCCGGGATCGCGGTCGTGTCGGCCGTGGGCGCCGCCGAGGACATGGTGGCGGCGACCCGAGCGCTCGAAGCGATCGTGGGGGAGCGATGAGCGAGCAACGGACGGGCAAGGCGACGGCGGAGCTGTTCGAGCAGGTGATCCTGCGGCGCCTCGGCGCGAGGGACGATGACATCCTGGTCGGGCCCCAGCACGGCGTCGACGTCGGGGTCGTCCGGGTCGCCGACGGCGTCGCGATGGCCCTCACCGCCGACCCGGTGTTCGTGGTGCCCGCGTACGGCTGGGAGCGCGCCGCCTGGTTCGCCGTGCACATCCTCGCCTCCGACGCCGCGACGAGCGGGCTCCCCCTGCGCTGGATGGCCGTCGACCTGAACCTGCCGCCCGAGGTCACGGACGACGACCTCACGGCGCTGTGGGATGCGTTCCACCGCGCGTGCGAGGGGATCGGCATCGCGGTCGTGACCGGCCACACGGCCCGCTACGACGGCTGCACGTGGCCGATGGTCGGCGGCGCCGTCTGCATCGCGAGCGGCGCCGAGGACCGGTTCGTCACGCCGACGATGGCGCGGGTCGGTGACCGGGTGGTCGTCACCAAGGGCGCCGCGATCGAGGCGACCGCGCTCTTCGCCGCGACGTTCCCCGAGCGCCTGACGGCCGGCGTCGGTGCCGAGGTCGTGGAGGCGGCGGACGCGCTGTTCGAGCAGATGACGGTGGTCCCCGAAGCCACGGTGGCGCGGACGTTCGGGCTGCGTGACCAGGGGGTGACCTCGATGCACGACGCCACGGAGGGCGGCGTCTTCGGCGGGCTGACCGAGGTCGCGGCCGCATCGGGCGTGGGGATGCGGATCGACCTGGGGGCGATCCCGGTCCGCCCCGAGGTGCAGGCCGTCTGCGAGCACACGGGGATGGACCCGTACACCTCGATCAGCGAGGGAACCCTGATCGCGACGGTCGTCCCCGACCGGGCCGAGGCGTTCCTCGCGGCGCTCGCGGACGAGCGGATCGACGCGGCGGACGTCGGCGAGGTCGTGGACGCGTCCCAAGGGACGGTGCTGCGCACGCCCGAGGGCGAGCGTCCGCTCGAGCACCCCGGCCTCGACCCGTTCTGGGGGGCGTTCGGCCGCTGGGCGCAGGAGGCCGCGGGGATCGCCGAGACGGGCTAGCCCGAGGCGTCGACGTCCTCGGCCAAGATCGCGTACCGCACGTGGTCGCGCCACTCGCCGCCGATCCGCAGGTACCGCGGCGAGTACCCCTCGCGCCGGAACCCCAGACGTTCGACCAGGGCGATCGATCGAGCGTTCTCGGGCTGGATGTTGGCCTCGACCCGGTGGAGCCCGATCGTCTCGAACGCGTGACGGAGCACCAGGGCGAGTCCCTCCCGCATGAGCCCCTTCCCCTCGTGCGGGACGAACGCCGAGTACCCGAGGTAGGCGCTGCGGAAGTCGCGCAGGACGATCTGGCCCAGGTGCGCCACCCCGGTGGGGGAGCCGTCCTGCAGCAGGCAGATCAGGAGGAGCTCGTCTGCCGGGTCGCGGGTGCGGTCGAGCAGGTCGCGGAAGCCATCGGCCGTCTCCGGCAGGAAGGTCCAGGGGCGGTGGAGTTCACGACTCGCGGCGACCGCGCGGAGGAAGGCGCGTTCGTCCTCCGCCGTCGGGTAGCGGATGAAGACGCGCTCGCCTCGAGCGATCCCTCGGTCGTCCATCGCCCCCAACGGTAGCGGGTAGGCTGCGTGCCCGATGGACGTGGTGACGGTAGGCGACGTGATGGTCGACGTTCGCGTGGAGGCGGATGCCCTCGAGGAGGGCGGCGACGTGCACGGACGTGTCGTGATCCGACCAGGCGGGAGCGCGGCCAACGCCGCCGTGTGGGCCGCGCAGGCCGGCGCGCGCACGCGCGTCCACGGGCGGATCGGCTCGGACATGGCGGGGGCGCTGCTCCGGGAGGAGCTGATCGCGCACGGGGTGGAGCCCGCACTCGTATCCGATCCGTCCACCGACACCGGGACGATGCTGGTCGTCCACGAGCCCGGCGAGCGATCGATGGTCGCCGACCGAGGCGCCGGTGGTCACCTTCGGCCCGGCGACCTTCCCGAGACGATCGAGGCGACCGCGGTCCTCGTGTCCGGCTACGTCTTGCTGTTCGAGCCCACCCACGCCGCGGGACGCGCGGCCCTGGAGCGCGCGAGCGCGCGGTTCATCGCCGTGGATGGGGCGAGCTGGCCGATGATCCGCGACTTCGGACCCGATCGATTCTTCGAGGCGACCCGATGCGCGACCGTCCTGCTCGCCAACGAGCGCGAGGCGGAGGCGCTGACGGGACGTCGCGGCGAGCGCTCCGTCGATACGCTGGCGCAGCGCTACCCGATCGTGTGCGTGAAGCTCGGCGAGGAGGGCGCGGTGATGTCGTGGGACGGGCTGGTGATCCGCAACGCGACGGAGCCGGTCCCCGAGCTCGACCCCACCGGTGCGGGCGACGCGTTCGATGGCGTCCTGCTCGCGAAGCTCGCGGCCGGTCGCTCGCCGGGTGACGCGCTCGCCGCCGCCTGCCGCGCAGGCGCGGTCGTCGCCGCGAGCTACGAGTCGTGGCCGGAGCGGTCCGCACGATGAGCGCGATCCGGCTCTCGGCCGAGATCGCCGAGGCGACGTCCGCGGGGACCGGGGTGGTCGCCCTGGAGACGAGCGTCATCGGGCAGGGCCTGCCGCCGCCGCGGAACCTCGAGTGCGCCGAGCGCATGAGCACCGCGATCCGCGAGACCGGAGCCGTGCCCGCCTGGATCGGCGTGGTCGACGGATCCGTCGTGGTCGGGCTGTCGCAGGACCAGCTCGGAACCTTCGCGGAGCCGGGTCGGGCCGCCAAGGTCGCGCGGCGGGACCTGCCGTTCGCGCTGGCGCACGGCGGGCTCGGGGCGACGACCGTGTCGAGCACGATCTGGGCCGCGCATCGGGCTGGGATCGCGGTCGGCGCGACCGGGGGCACGGGTGGGGTCCATCCGCACAGCGGCGATGTCTCGGCCGACCTGCTGGAGCTGGCCCGGACGCCGGTCCTGCTGGTCTCCTCGGGGCCGAAGTCCATCGTCGACCCCGTCGCGACCGCCGAGCGGCTCGAGGAGCTGGGCGTGGGGGTGGTCGGGTACCGATGCGACCGGTTGCCGTTCTTCCTCGCGCGCGAGGCGCCGGTCGAGCTCGACCAGCGGGTCGAGGACCCGGCGGGTGCGGTCGCGCTCCTTCGCGCGATCGCGGCGATGGACGCCGAGGCGGGGGTCCTGCTGTGCAACCCGATCCCGCTCGACGCGGCGATGGCCCCGGACGTGGTCGCCGAGGCGGTCGCCGCGTGCGAGGCGGAGGCCGGTCGCCGAGGCGTGCGGGGCAAGGACGTCACGCCGTTCCTCCTGTCCTGCCTGGCCGAGCGCACCGGCGGCGCGAGCATGGACGCGAACCTCGTGTTGCTCGAGGAGAACGCGCGCCTCGCCGGGCTGATCGCCGTGGCGGCGTCGACGCTCTGACGCTCAGCGGAGCCAGGTCTTGACGATGGCCTTGGAGAAGTTCCAGGCGTAGCGGAACGACTTCGGCTTCTTCGAGACCCCGCCGCGCCGCGTGAGGAACGTCACGGGCACCTCCACGACGCGCGCATGCTGCCGGAGCGCTTCGATCGTGACCTCGCTCGTCCAGAACTGGTCCTGCTCCAGGATCAGTTTGCGGAGCGTGTCCGCCCGGGTCGCGCGGTAGCCGCTCGAGATGTCCGTGACCCGTTGGCCGGTGAGCAGGGTCACGAGCCACGAGAAGAAATGCACACCGACGTGGCGGATCAGGCTCTCGCGCTCGAATTCCCCGAGCATGCGCGAGCCGTTCACGTGGTCGGCGCGTCCCTCGAGGATCGGCCGGACGAGGGTGGGTAGCTCCTCCGGTTGGTGCTGACCGTCCGCGTCCATCGTGACCACGATGTCGGCGCCCAGACGCAGGGCGATGTCGTAGCCGACGCGGAGCGCGAGCCCGCCGCCGCGGCGGACGGGGAGGCTCGACACGAGCGCGCCCGCCGCGCGCGCCTGCTCGGGGGTGCCGTCATCGGAGTGGTCGTCGATGACGATGGGCACGACGTGGTGGCCGTCGACCTCGCGAGGCATCGCCCCGATCACCGCGCCGACGTTCTCCGCCTCGTTGAAGGCGGGCGAGACGACGACGATGCGCCGGCCCGTGGGCAGCCGCTCGGCCGGATCCCAGTCGAAGGCGGCCTGCCCGAGCGACTCGACGAGCAGCCGGATGCTCCGTTCGTTCGTGTCGATCTCGGACTGGGCGCGGATCAGCAGCAGGAACTGGATCGCGACCGCGAACAGCAGGACGGCCGTGAGCCGCTGCCCGCTGCGGGGTTCGAAGTTGAAGATCTCGAACAGCGGGTTGAACAGCGCGGGGCCGATCGCGAGGAGCAGGATGACCAGCGAGATCAGCCAGGAGATGATCAGGTTGAGCCGGCTGATCTGACGCCGTCGGTACCGGACCAGCGCCAGGGCGAAGAACGCGACGGCGAACACGCCACCGAGGATCCGCAGGGCGATCATGGCCTGACGATGCTACGCGAGCGTCTCGCGCCTCGCGTCAGCGGGGGGCGTGCTCGCGCACGCCGCGCCAGCGTGTCCTCGGGTCGATGTGATCGAGGATCACCCGATCGCGGTAGCGCTCGATCGTCTCGAACATCGACTCGATCAGCGTCTCGGACAGCAGGTGCGGCTTCAGGCCGAGGTCGAGCAGCTTCGTGTGTTTCGCGTTGTAGTAGTGCTCCTCGAGCTCGACCCGGGGGTTCTCGACGTGCTCGACCCGGACGTCGAGGCCGACCTCGGCGCCGGCCTTCTGGACCAGCTCGGCCAGCTCGACGATCGAGAACTGCTCCGTGAACTGGTTGAAGACCCGGAACTCGCCGGCCTCTGCCGGGTTGGTCACCGCGAGCTCCACGCATTGCAGCGTGTCGACGATGTTCAGGTAGCCGCGCGTCTGGCCGCCCTTGCCGTACGCGGTGAGCGGGTGCCCGATCACCGCCTGCAGGCAGAACCGGTTGAGGGCGGTGCCGAAGACCTCGTCGTAGTCGAACCGGGTCAGGAGCCGCTCGTCGAGGGCGGTCTCCTCGGTCTGGATCCCGTAGACGACGCCCTGGTTGAGGTCGGTCGCGCGCAGCCCCCAGATCCGGCAGGCGAAGTGGACGTTGTGCGAGTCGTGGACCTTGGACAGGTGGTACATGGAACCGGGGATCTTCGGGTACGGCAGCGTGTCGGTGCGGCCGTTGTGGTGGACCTCGAGGTAGCCCTCCTCGATGTCGATGTTGGGCGTCCCGTACTCGCCCATCGTGCCGAGCTTGACCAGGTGGGCGTCCGGCGTGATCTCCGCCATCGCGTACAGCACGTTCAACGTGTTCACCACGTTGTTCGTCTGCGTGAACACCGCGTGCTCGCGGTCGATCATGGAGTAGGGGGCGCTGGGGAGCTCCCCGTAGTGGACGATCGCCTCCGGTCGGAACGTGCGGAACACCCGCTCCGTGACCTCCCAGTCGGTCAGGTCCCCCTCGGTGACCCCGATCTCGAACCCGGTGACCTCCCGGAAGGCCTCGGCCCGGTCCGGGAGCGAGGGGGCGATCGGCGTGAGCGAGTCCGTCCCGGCCTCCTGGTGGGCGCGGCGACGCAGGTAGTTGTCGACGGCGTGGACCTCGTGCCCGCGGCGGGCGAAGTGCATCGACGTCGCCCAGCCCAGGTATCCGTCGCCGCCAAGGATCAGGATGCGCATGGGTGTCGGTCTCCTCGGCCCGGTCCGGGCCGCTGGGAAGCGTCCGCAATCGTAGCAATCCGCGGGGAGCGAGCCCTTCGGCTCCGCCTCAGGCGAGGGACTCGAGCTCGTCGAGGACCCGATCGACCTCCTCGGGCGTGTTGTAGTGGCAGAAGCCGATCCGCACCGCGCCGCCGGACTCGAGCAGGCCGAGCCGTTCCATCAGCTCGATGGCGTAGTAGTGACCGTCCCAGACGAACACGCCGCGCTCGGCGAGCGCCTCGGCCGTCGCGAGGGGGTGCTGCTTCCCGACCCGGACCGCGAACGTGGGTGTCCGCTCGCCCACCCGGGCGGGGTCGCCGATGCCGTACAGGCGGACGTGGGGGATCGTCGCCACGCCGTCGAGGAACCGTCGCGACAGCTCCGCCTCCCAGGGGACGATGGCATCCCCGAAGGCGGCCTCGATCCGCTGCCGGCGGGAGCCGGGCGCATCCGTGAGCCCGGCCAGGTACTCGATCGCGGCCACGAACCCGGCGAGGCCCTCGTGGTTCTGCGTCCCCGTCTCCCACCGGGCGGGGACCTCGTCGCTCGCCGGCCGGAGCTTGTACGGGCGGAGCGCGGCCAGCAGCTCGCGGCGCCCGTACAGGATCCCCAGGTGCGGCCCGAACACCTTGTACGGCGAGCACACGGCGACGTCGGCACCGATCGCCCGGACGTCGACGGAGCGGTGCTGGGCGACATGGACACCATCCACGCAGACGAGCGCCTCGGGGGAGCGCTCGCGGACCAGGCGGACGAGGTGGGCCGCGGGCGTGAGGGATCCCACCGCGTTGGACGCGAGCGAGAACGCCACGACCTTCGTCCGGCCCGAGAGGACGGCCTCGAGCGACCCGGCGTCGAGCGTGACGTCGCTCTCGCGGAGGTCGGCCCAGCGCACCGTGGCGCCGGCGTCCTCGGCCGCCAGGATCCACGGGCGGACGTTGGCGTCGTGGTCGAAGTGCGTCACCACCACCTCGTCGCCCGCAGCGAGGGTCCGGGCCACCGAGCGGGAGAACGCCAGCAGCAGCGTGGTCGAGTTCGGGCCGAAGACGACCTCGTCATCGTCGGCGTGCAGCAGGTCGGCCGCGGCCCGGTGCGCCTCCTCGATCACCCGGTCCGTCTCGCGGCTCGTCGCGAAGGCGCCGTGGCTGTTGGCGTTGCTCGAACGTAGGTAGTCCCCGATCGCCTCGATCACGGTCTCGGGGACGTGCGAGCCGCCGGGAGCATCCGCGAACACGACCGGACGCCCGTCCTGCTCGCGGGCGAGCGCCGGGAATCGAGACCGGAGGTGGGAGGGGTCGGCCATGGCGCTCTACACTCGCGCAGACCAGCCACCCTCGACAACTCGACGGGAGGGACCGTGCGGTTCGGACTCGATATCGCTCAGCACCAGCTCACGTGGGACGAGATCCTCGGCCGGGCCCGGTACGCGGAGGCGACCGGGTTCGACGGCGCGTGGGTGTTCGACCACTTCACGGCCCTGTATGCGGACCCGGATGGGCCGTGCCTCGAGGGGTGGACGCTGCTCGCGGCGCTGGGCGCGGCGACCGAGCGGATCCGCCTCGGCACGCTCGTGACGGGGATGACGCACCGCCACCCATCCCTGCTCGCGACCGAGGTCGTGACGGTGGACCACGTGAGCGGCGGACGCGTCGAGTGCGCCGTCGGCGCGGCGTGGAACGTGGACGAGCATCGCGAGCTGGGCTTCGGGCTCCCGTCGATGCGCGAGCGGGCCGAACGCCTGGAGGAAGGGATCCAGGTCCTCCGCCTGCTGATGAGCGGCGAGCGGGTGTCGTTCGACGGGCGCCACTTCCGTCTGCAGGAGGCCCTGTATCGCCCGCCGCCGGTGCAACGACCGCACCCGCCGATCTGGATCGGGGCGTCCGGTCGCGAGCTCATGCTGCCGATCGTGGGCCGTCGGGCGGACGTCTGGCACACGTGGGGTGGGCGGTACGCGGAGAAGTGGGACGTGGTCAGGCGCTCGGCCGAGGCCGCCGGCCGCGACCCCGAGGCGATCGCTCGGGCATCGAGCCTGTCGATCAGCGAGCCCTGGGACGAGGTCCGTCGCCGGTTCGACGCCCACGTCGCGAACGGTGTCACCTACCTCGTCGTGGACTGGCCGAGTGAGGGGCGCGCGCGCCTCGAGGCGTTCGTCGATGACGTGATGCCGGGCCTCGGCTAGGGCTCGGGGTCGTCCCAGCCACCCTGGAGCCGGGGGATCGGCCAGGTCGCCTCGGGTTCCCACATCGTCCAGTCGCGATCGAAGGGAGGGTCGCCGTTCACGATGCGGTGGACCGCCCGCTCGCCCTCCGCGCGGAAGGACCCTGCCTGTTCCGGGGTGAACAGCTCTCGGTCCACCGCCTCGGCCAGCTCGTCTTCGTCCTTCCATCGCCAGGCCGAGCGGTCGGGCTCCACCACCGCGTCGAGGATGTGATCCGTCGTGTCGAAGCCGATCCGGGTGCGGCGCAGCGGATCCTGGAGGTTGACGTAGAAGTGCAGCAGGTCACCGCTGGCCTGGTCGAAGTACAGGAGCACGGCGTGCGGCGTCCTCGGCCAGGCGAACGAGAGGATCGTCGACCCCGCCCAGAGGCGGTCGACCAGCCGCCAGCCGGTCTCGCGGAGCCGCAGCGTCGTTCTGTGGCGTTTCGCGGGGCCCTTCCAGCGCGTGCCGGGGAACACGCAGAAGGCGTGTTGGGCGGGCTCGTCCTGCACGACGACGGCCGGTCGGGCCGCCCAGATCGCGTCGCGCCAGACGTCGCGGAGCACGACCGGCTCGCCGGGTTCGAACCGACGCACGGCGATCAGGCGATGCGCTCGGCGAAGGCAGCGTTGGACGCGTCCAGGAGGGCCTGCGCGTTGGCGCGGAGCGCCGAGACCTCGTCGAGCAGCGCCTGCGCCTTCGCCCGGTCCTTCAGGGCCGCCGCGTTGATCTCCACGTTGTAGGTCGCGCACCACACGGCCGACGACAGGCACTGCGCCGCGGAGGAGCCGTCGGATGCAGCCTGCGCGTTGCCGTCGCGAGTCACCTCGGCCGCGAGCTCCATCAGTGCGGACGCGCGCCGGGCGCATTCGAGCGGGACCTCGGCCGCGGCCTCGTACCCGCGTTGGATCGACCGCGAGCGCTCGGCCTTCTGCGCGTCTGTCTCCTTGGGCATCTTGAACGCGGCCATCACGCCGTCGAAGGCGCTCGCGTCTCGGTCGGCGAGCTGCAGGAGCTCCTCCCGGGCCCCGCCGGCCTCCCGGGCGATCTCGCGCATCCGCTCGTCGACCTCCTCGTACCCGGCCTTGCCGATCGTGAGGCTGCACACCATCTCGATCAGGCCGGCACCCGCCGCCCCGACGAGCCCCGCCACGGCGCCGCCGCCGGGCGTGGGTGCGTCCGATGCGAGATCCGTCAGGAACCCGTCCACCGTGCGGCCACCGATATCGCTCATCCGCCTCCTCCCTCGCTCATCCGCCGTCCTCGCTCACGAGTGCCTCGAGGATCTGGCTGTGCTCGTCGAAGCCCTCCAGCCGAACGTGCCTCGCATCTCCCTCGCCGAGCGCCGCGCGTGGGACGAGGCCGACGATCTCTGAGGAGACGACCCGCATGCCGCGCTCGGCCGCCATCGTCGCGACGGCGTCGAACGCGGCACGGACCCCGGTCACCTCGACGTCCACCAGGTTCATCGAGACCGTGACGCCACCCCGCTCGGGCACCTCGAACCCGATCGCGCGCACCGCGGGCAGGCCGCCGCTCGACTCGCGGACCGCCTTCGCGATCTCCTGCGCCTTTCCCACCGATCCGTGGAGGTACACGTTGAACGCCACCAGCGGCTTGCGGGCGCCAACGGCCGTGGCGCCCGCGCGCCCGAGCTCGTGCGGCCCGAAGTCGGGCAGGCGTTCCCCCCGCGCGACCGACTCGCGCAGCCCCTCGAACTCGCCGCGGCGGACCTCGGCCAGGCTCACGCGCTCGGGGACGAGCGCGGCGCGGTCGTACAGGTACACGGGGATGCCGAGCGTCTGGGCGAGCTCCTTCGCGAAGCCGCGCGCGAGCTCGACGACCTCCTCCATCGAGATCCCCGCGAGCGGCACGAACGGGATCACGTCGGCCGCGCCCATCCGCGGGTGGCCGCCCGAGTGCCGCGTCATGTCGATCAGCTCGACGGCCTTCGCGGCGCCGGCGAGTGCCGCACGCCGGACGGCCTCGGGCGCGCCGACGATCGTCGTGTCCAGCCGGTGATGCTCGGGGTCGGCCTGCCGGTAGACCAGGCGCGCACCGGACACGCTCGCGAGCGCGTCGCAGATCGCGTCCATGACCTCGGGGCGGCGACCCTCGCTGAAGTTCGGGACGCAGACCACGAGGGCGCCGGCGCGAGCCATCGGCGGAAGCCTACGATGCGGGGGATGGACCTCGACGCGTTCGCCGACTGGCTCGAGCGCTACTTCGGCGCATGGGCCTCGAACGACCCGGTCGAGGTGGCCGCGCTCTTCGCCGAGGACGCCGTCTACTCCTACGGGCCCTTCAGCGGCGAGGCACGCGGACGCGAGGAGATCGTCCGCCGCTGGGTGCAGGGCGGGGTGCAGCCTGGCCTCGCGACCTCGTTCGAGCCCCTGGCCGTCCGCGACGGGCGCGGGGTGGCCCACTGGCACGTCTCGTTCAAGGATGGTGCGGGCCGGACCGAGATGGACGGGATCTTGGTCTGCGACTTCGACGAGCAGGCCAGGTGCACGCTCCACCGGGAGTGGTACCACGTGCGC
>DASSJM010000054.1:0-5095 GCA_035691205.1 Actinomycetota bacterium | reverse complement strand
CATGCAAGAAGCCGGACCGCGGGCCCGGCTTCCAGGGTTGGTGCCCATCTGGGGCGCAGGTTGTCCCTTCGGAAACCCCCTGGAAGCGCGCTGGATGTCGAGCCCGCCCGCCGAGCCCGACGCGACCGCTAAGGCTACTAGGGGCGTGCCTGGGGCGTCAACAGACGTGCCTGGGCGCGGCCCGCGGTGGCGACAACACGTTGTCGGTGTCGGGGGTCGGTCAGGCGACAACACGTTGTCGGGTGGCCCGTGTGGGTGGTCGGTCGGGCGACAACACGTTGTCACCGCCTCGTGCTCAGATGCGCCCGGAGCTGATGACGACGTCAGGCGTGTCCGACCGCCCCGAGCCTCGCGGGTCCCAGGAGCCGCCGCCCGCCACCGCGGCCGAGCTCGTCGCGACGATCCGTCACCTCCACCGGCGCCTCCGCCGCCGCCTGATCGAGGCCCTGGATCTGGTCGACCTCACCTACGCTCAGTTCGAGGCGCTCGAGATCGTTGAGGACGACGACGGCCACCACGCGGGATCGCTCGCCGGCCACCTCGGGGTCAGCCGCCAGGCGGCTCGCACGCTCGCTACCCGGTTGGAGGCGGCCGGTCTGAGCGCATTCGGATCCTGGGACGGGGGGGTCCTGCCGATCATGATCACACCCCTCGGCCGCGAACGGCTCGCGCAGGCTCGCGATCACCTCCACGGCTTCCACCAGCTCGTCGAGGACCACCTCGACCCTCGTACCCTCACGGCGCTGGTACGAGCCCTGAACGCGGCGGAGGCGGCCATCCGGCCGCCTCCGTGGTTCCGCTGACCCCTACTCCTTCGGCGCCAACGACCCCCCACCGCCGAACAGCTCGCGCTCGGCCTCCTCGCGGGACATCGTCCCCGCCAGCACCGGCTCGCCGGCCGCCTCGGCCTCCGCGATCTCGCGCTGGCGCGCCAGCCAGTATTCGGGGATCGCCTCGGGTTTGATGCGCACCTGGACGTTGCGGTAGCGGGACATGCCGGTCCCGGCCGGGATCAGCTTGCCGATGATCACGTTCTCCTTGAGGCCCAGCAGGCCGTCGGACCGGCCGGCGATCGCCGCCTCGGTCAGCACCCGCGTGGTCTCCTGGAACGACGCCGCCGACAGCCACGAGTCCGTGGCCAGCGACGCCTTGGTGATCCCGAGCAGCTGCGGCCGCGCCGACGCCGGCTGGCCGCCGTTCTCGACGGTCTCGCGGTTGTTCGCCTCGAAGCGGCGACGGTCCACGAGGTCGCCCGGCAGGAAGTCGGTGTCGCCGGGTTCGATGATCTGCACCTTGCGCAGCATCTGACGCACGATCAGCTCGATGTGCTTGTCGTGGATCGTGACGCCCTGGCTGCGGTACACCTGCTGGACCTCCTCCACCAGGTGGTTCTGCAGGGCCTGCACGCCCTCGATCCGCAGCTTCTCGTGCGGGTTCACCGAACCCTCGGTCAACTGCTGACCCACGTCGACGGCGTCGCCGTCGCCGACCAGGAGCCGCGCCCGGAACGAGACCTTGTACTGGACCTGGTCGCCGTCCTCGGACGTGACGGTGATCCGCCGCTCCTTCTTCTCCTCGTCGTCCTCGAGCTGGACCGTGCCCGGGAGCTCGGTGATCAGCGCCTCGCCCTTGGGCTTGCGGGCCTCGAACAGCTCCACGACTCGAGGCAGACCGTGGGTGATGTCCTCACCCGCGACGCCTCCCGTGTGGAACGTCCGCATCGTGAGCTGCGTCCCAGGCTCGCCGATCGACTGCGCGGCAACGATCCCGACCGACTCGCCGATGTCCACCAGCCGGCCCGTCGCGAGCGACCAGCCGTAGCAGGCACGGCACACGCCGTACTCGGCCTCGCAGGTGGTCGCGCTCCGCACGCGCACCACGTCCACGCCGGCCTCGGCCAGGTGGTCCGCGAGCGCGTCCGTGATCTCGTCGCCGCGCGAGGCGAGCTTCTTCCGCTCGAGCTTCACGTCCTCCGCGAGCACCCGGCCGTACAGCGAGGTGTCCAGGTGCGCGTTGGCCTCACGGGTCCCGAAGGGGGTCTCGATCGACACGGGCACGGGGATCGAGCGGTCGGTGCCGCAGTCCTCCTCGCGCACGATGAGCTCCTGCGAAACGTCCACGAGCCGCCGGGTGAGGTAGCCCGAGTCCGCGGTCCGAAGCGCCGTGTCCGCCAGTCCCTTGCGGGCACCGTGGGTCGAGATGAAGTACTCGAGCACCGACAGCCCCTCGCGGAAGTTGGACTTGATCGGGCGCGGGATGATCTCGCCCTTCGGGTTGGCCACCAGGCCGCGCATGCCGGCGATCTGGCGGATCTGCATGATGTTCCCTCGGGCACCCGAGTTGGCCATCATGTAGATCGGGTTGGTCTTGCCGAACTGGGCCTCCATCGCGTCCTTGACCTCATCGGTCGCCTGCGTCCAGATCGTGATGAGCTCTTGGCGCCGCTCGTCGTCCGTGATGATGCCCTTGCGGTACTGCCCCTCGATCTTGGACGCGTCCTTCTCGTGCCGGTCCAGGATCTGGGCCTTGTCCGAGGGCGTGGTGACGTCCTCGACGCCGAGGGTCACGCCGGCCCGCGTGGCGTAGTGGAAGCCGACGTTCTTCAGGTTGTCCAGGATCTGCTCGACCGTGCCCCGGTCGTAGCGGTGCACCGCGGCGTCCACGACCTTGGCCACGTCGACCTTCATCAGCGGACGGTTCACGAACTCCTCGGTGTCGGGGAAGCACTGGTTGAAGATCAGCCGGCCGACGGTCGTCTCGACGAGCGGGATCCGACCGTCCTCCAGCTCGACGGTCTCGGGGAGCATCTCGGCCGGCAGCGCCTTGCCGGGCAGCCGCACCTTGACCACCGTGTGGAGCTTGACCCGGTTGTGGTCCAGGGCCATCAGCGCCTCGTCCACCGAGGAGAACCGCGGGATGTCCTCCTCCTTGTCCGGGCGGTCCGGCTCCAGGGTCAGGTAGTAGATCCCGAGGATCATGTCCTGCGAGGGCACGGCGATCGGGCGGCCGTGCGCCGGGGACAGGATGTTGTTGGTGGACAGCATGAGGATCCGCGCCTCGGCCTGCGCCTCGGCCGACAGCGGCACGTGGACCGCCATCTGGTCGCCGTCGAAGTCGGCGTTGAAGGCCGCGCACACGAGCGGGTGGATCTGGATCGCCTTGCCCTCGACCAGCACCGGCTCGAACGCCTGGATCCCCAGGCGGTGGAGCGTGGGCGCGCGGTTGAGCAGCACAGGGTGCTCGCGGATGACCTCCTCGAGCACGTCCCAGACCTGCGGGCGGGCGCGCTCGACCATGCGCTTGGCGCTCTTGATGTTCTGCGCGAGCGCCTGGTCCACCAGGCGCTTCATCACGAACGGCTTGAACAGCTCGAGCGCCATCTGCTTGGGCAGGCCGCACTGGTGCAGGCGGAGCTCGGGGCCGACCACGATCACCGAGCGGCCCGAGTAGTCCACGCGCTTGCCGAGCAGGTTCTGGCGGAACCGCCCCTGCTTGCCCTTGAGCATGTCCGACAGGGACTTCAGCGGCCGGTTGCCCGGGCCGGTGACCGGCCTGCCCCGACGGCCGTTGTCGAACAGCGCGTCGACGGCCTCCTGGAGCATCCGCTTCTCGTTGTTCACGATGATCTCGGGCGCCTGCAGGTCCAGCAGCCGCTTCAGCCGGTTGTTCCGGTTGATCACGCGGCGGTACAGGTCGTTCAGGTCCGAGGTCGCGAACCGACCGCCGTCCAGCTGCACCATCGGGCGCAGGTCCGGCGGGATCACCGGCACGGCGTCGAGCACCATGCCCATGGGCGAGTTGCGACCCTCGGTGAAGTTGGAGACGACCTTCAGGCGCTTGATCGCCTTCAGCCGCCGGGTGCCCTTGCCCGTCTCGATCTGCTCGCGCAGCGAGGCGGCCTCCTCCTCCAGCTTCAGGTCCTGGAGCAGGCGCTTGATCGACTCGGCGCCCATCCCGCCGTCGAAGTAGTCGCCGAAGCGCTCACGGAGCGAGCGGTAGACGGCGTCGTCGGCCACGAGCTGCTTGATCGACAGGGCCTTGAAGGCCGTGAGGGTCTCGTCCAGATGCTCGGTGTCGCGCTTGGTCGCCTCGGTGATGCGGTCGACGTCGCGCTGGGCCTCGCGCCGGGCCGCCGAGAGCTGCGTGCCCTTGGCGCCCTCGCCCTCGAGCTCGCGGAGGCGATCCTCCAGCTCGTTCAGGCGGGTCTTGATCTCGTCGTCGCGCTCGGCCTCGAACTCCTTCTTCTCCTCCTCGATCTGCTTCTCGATCTCGGGGAGGTCCTTGTGGCGCCGGTCGGCGTCCACGCGCGTGACCACGTAGGCGGCGAAGTAGATGATCCGCTCGAGGTCCTTGGGCGCGATGTCCAGCAGGTAGCCGAGGCGGCTGGGGACGCCCTTGAAGTACCAGATGTGGGTGACCGGGGCCGCGAGCTCGATGTGGCCCATCCGGTCGCGGCGCACCTTGCTGCGGGTGATCTCGACCCCGCAGCGCTCGCAGATGATGCCCTTGAAGCGGACGCGCTTGTACTTGCCGCAGTGGCACTCCCAGTCCCGCGTGGGTCCGAAGATCCGCTCGCAGAACAGGCCGTCCTTCTCCGGCTTCAGCGTCCGGTAGTTGATCGTCTCCGGCTTCTTGACCTCACCGTTGGACCACGCGCGGATCTGGTCCGCGGTCGCCAGTCCGATCCGGATCTCGTCGAAGTAGTTGACGTCCAGCAAGCTTCAGCGCCTCCCCAGGGTTAGTCGAAGTCGGCGCCGGCGGGCTCCCGGCGCGAAAGGTCGATGCCGAGCTCCTCGGCCGCGCGGAACACGTCCTCGTCCGTCTCCTTCAGCTCGATCTCCTCGCCCTCGGCCGAGCGCACCTCGACGTTCAGGCAGAGCGACTGCATCTCCTTGATCAGGACCTTGAAGGACTCGGGGATCCCGGGCTCCGGGATGTTCTCGCCCTTGACGATGGCCTCGTAGACCTTCACGCGGCCGAGCACGTCGTCGGACTTGATCGTGAGCAGCTCCTGGAGCGCGTACGCGGCCCCGTAGGCCTCGAGCGCCCAGACCTCCATCTCGCCGAACCGCTGGCCGCCGAACTGCGCCTTCCC
>DASSJM010000053.1:0-3970 GCA_035691205.1 Actinomycetota bacterium | reverse complement strand
CCCGACGTTGCGCAGCACGTTGTCCAGGGGATGGCTCACCTGCTCGCCGGCGATCCCCGCCCGCAGCAGCCCGCGGATCAGCTCCGGCCGGTCGCACGCCCTCGGCGACCACCGGTCGTCGATCGCCGGGAGCTGGGCGGCATGGGATCCGATAACGTCCATCGACCGACCATCGTACGGGGAGCTCGCCCATGTCCGAGGGGATGCCGCGGGACCGGATCGGCGGCGAGACCTGATGGAGATCCGCGGTGCCATCGTCGTGGTGACGGGCGCCTCGTCGGGCTTCGGCGAGCGCACGGCGCTCCGGTTCGCTCGGGCGGGGTCCTCCGTGGTGCTCGCCGCACGGCGACTCGAGCGGCTCGAGGCGCTGGCCGAGCGGATCGCCGCGCACGGGGGCCGCGCGCTCGCCGTCCGCTGCGACGTGACGGTCCCCGGGGACATCGAGCGCCTGCGGGACTCGACCCTCGAGATCTTGGAGCGGTGCGACGTGCTCGTGAACAACGCCGGCATCGCCGGCGGGGGCGAATTCCGCGACGTCGACGTCGAACAGCTCGATCGGGTCATCGCGACCAACCTCACCGGGCTGGTCCTGTGCACCAAGGCGTTCCTGCCCTCGATGCTCGAGCGGCGCCGAGGGCACATCGTGAACGTCGCCTCGCTCGCCGGGCGGTTCGCTCCCCCGGGGGCCGCCGTCTACGCAGCGACGAAGCACGGCGTGGTCGCGTTCTCCGAGTCCCTGTATCACGAGCTCCACGGCACGGGCGTCCTCGTCACGAGCGTGAACCCCGGCTTCTCGCCCACCGAGGGGTTCCCGATGCGCGGCACGCCGACGCCGATCCTGCTGGACCCCGATCGCGTCGCACGGACCATCGTCGACGTCGTCCGGCGCGGGAGGGCCCCCGAGATCTCGATCCCGCGCACGCTGGCGGCCTTCCAGGTCTTCCGTGTCCTCACGCCGCCGCTGTACCGCTGGGGCATGGGCACGATCGCTCGTCGGTTCGGCCGACCGCGGCCGCCGGCGGCTTAAGTGACGATCGCCTCGAACCGCCTGCGAGGACCGCCGCCTACGGCTCGAGCCCGAAGAACGGGAAGCAGGCCTGCTTCACCGTCTCGATCGTGCGCTCCGTGCCCGGGTCGAGGAGGTCGCGCTCTAGCGCGGGCTCGGAGAAGGTCGAGGGGACCTCGCGGCGGACCTCGAACTCCACCTGCTCGATCCACGACTCCGGGAGGGCGTCGGGAAGCTCCGAGTCGCACATCCGGGCGAAGTAGATCGTCCAGGCCCTCGGCACCACGCTCGCCCACTGGTAGCCGCCGCCGCCGGTCGCCACCCATCGACCGCCCGCGACCTCGTGGGCGAGCGCGTGGAGCTCGGCGGCGGTCTCACGGTACGCGCCGGTCGTGAGCCGGAGGCTCGCGAGCGGGTCGGTCCAGTGCGTGTCGCACCCGAGCTGCGTCACCAGGACCTTCGGGGCGAACGCCCGGACGATCGGCGGCACGATCTCGCGGAACGCGGTGAGCCAGGCCCGGTCGGATACGCCCGGCGGCAGCGGGACGTTCACCTTGGTCCCTTCCGCACCCGCCGCACCGCGCTCGGTCACGAAGCCGGTGCCCGGGAACAACGTGTCGCCCGACTGGTGGATGGAGACGGTGAGCACGCGCGGGTCCTCGTAGAAGACCGCCTGCACGCCGTCTCCGTGATGCACGTCGACGTCGACGTACGCGATCGGGTGCACGCCCATCGAGAGGAGCCACGAGATCGCGACCGCCGGGTCGTTGTAGACGCAGAAGCCCGAGGCTCGAGCCGGCATCGCGTGATGCAGCCCGCCCGCCGCGTTGAAGGCGTGGAGGGCACGACCGCTGTGAACCGCCTCGGCGGCCGCGAGCGAGGCACCGGCGACGATCGATCCCGCCTCGTGCATGTTCGGGAAGATCGGGTTGTCGCCGGGCGCGTATCCGTACCGCCACCAATCCCCATCCTCGCCGTGACCCGCCCGTCGCGTGGCCTCGAGGAACTCCGGCGCATGCACCAGCTCGAGCTCATCGGCGGTGGCCGAGCGGCATCCGATGCTCTCGACGTGCGGCGCCTCCAGGAGGCGGCAGGCCTCGATCAGGCTCCAGGTGAACAGGACGCGCTGCGGACGGAGGGGATGCTGCGGACCGTGATCGTAGATCCCCGCCTCTGGGCAGCGGACGAGGGCGACGTCCCCACTCACAGCTACCCGGCGATCGTCCCGACGGCGGCCGCGGTCCGCTCGACGAGGAGGTCGCACTCTTCCTCGGAGATCACGAACGGTGGACCGATCATCACGAGGTCCCCGTCGTGGCCGTCGACGTGACCGGTGCTCGAGTACAGCAGCAGTCCGAGCTCGCGGGCGGCCGCGACCACGCGCTCGGTGGCCTGCTCCGCCCGAGCGAACGGAGCCTTGGTCGACCGGTCGCTCACGAGCTCGATGCCGATCATCAGGCCGAGCCCGCGGACCTCGCCGACCACGGGTGAGTCCACGAGCGCGGCCCCGAGGTCCTTCAGCAGGCGCTCCCCCTTCTCCGCCGAGGCACGCACCAGATCGCCCTCCCGCAGGCGGCCGAGCACCGCGTGGGCGACCGCCGCGCCCACCCCGTTGTGCGACCACGTGAAGCCGTGGACGAACCCCGTCGACCGTACGGTCTCGAACACGTCGCCCGAGCACGCCGCGAACCCGAAGGGCAGGTAGCCGCTCGTCGTGCCCTTCCCGGCGGTGAGGATGTCCGGCCGGACGCCCCAGTGGTCGAGCGCGAACCAACGGCCGGTCCGTCCGAACCCGGTCATCACCTCGTCCGCGATCAGGAGCACCCCGTGGCGGCGGCAGACCTCGGCCACGGCGGGCCAGTAGTCCTCGGGGGGGACCGCCGCCCCGAGCGTGGCGCCGGCCACCGGCTCGGCGATGAAGGCGGCGACGTTGCCCGCCCCGGCCCGGACGATCGCCGCCTCGAGCTCGTCCGCGAGCCAGGTTCCGCACGAGACCGGGTGCTTGGGGTTCGCGCAGCGGTACTCGTAGGCTGCCGAGACCTGCGTGGATCGCCCGAGCCACGGCGCGTACGGCCGCTTCAACGTCTGCTTGCCCCCGGCGTCCAGCGCGCCGAGCGTGTTCCCGTGGTACGAGGCGGACCGGCCGATCACCAGCGTGCGCGACCCCTCCCCGCGGGCGAGGTGGTAGGCACGCGCCAGCTTCATCGCCGTCTCGACCGCCTCGCTGCCCCCCGAGACGGGATAGATGCGCGCGTCCTCGAGCGGCAACACCGTGGCCACGTCGGCCGCGTACGCCTCGAGCGCGTCGGTCGTGAACATCGTCCCGTGCACGTACGAGGTCCGGGCAGATTGCTGGGCCATCGCCTCGACGAGCGAGCGCTCGCCGTGGCCGACGCTCACGACGATCGCGCCGCCCGCGCCGTCGAGGTAGCGCCTGCCGTCCGCATCCTCGATCCAGACGCCCTCGGCCTTCACGGCGCGCGGAAGGTCGCGCGTGAGGACGCGGTGGAAGACATGGCTCATGACGTCGCCACGCCCTCGGGGTCGAGCTCCTCGCGGATGATCCGGAGCTCCTCGTCGGTGGGCGGCGGGGTCTCACCGAGGTCCGCGGTCACCATCGGTTCCCAGCCCGTGTTCTCGCGCACCTGGTCGAGCGTGACGCCCGGGTGCAGCGTGAGCAGCGTCATCTCGCCGGTCTCCTCGTCGAACCCGTAGGTCCCGAGGTCGGTCACCACGCTCGTCGGCCCGCTCCCCGACCAGCCGCGCGCCCGATCGTGCTCGGGATCGCCCGAGTGCCCCGGCGACGTGCGGAAATGCAGCGTTTCGACGAACGAGCGTTGGGCCTGCCGCATGATCACGAGGATCTTCCGAGCGTGGATCGCGATCTCGCACGCCCCGCCCGAGCCCGGAAGCCGTACCTTCGGCGTGGCGTACTCACCGATCACCGTCGTGTTCAGGTTGCCG
>DASSJM010000052.1:0-27621 GCA_035691205.1 Actinomycetota bacterium | reverse complement strand
GGGAACCAGACCCGCTCGTCGGCGGCATGGGACTGCTCGGCGTAGGGCCCGAAACACACCGCCGGCGTCCCGCCGACCCTCCCGAGGATCCCCGCGTCCGTCGTCCCCGTCGTGGCGACGAGGGCCGGGGGCGACCCCGTCGTCCGTGCGTACGCGCCAGCGAGCGCGGTGACGAGGGGGTGGTCGTCGCCGATCTCATAGCCCTCGGAGGTGAAGCCGGAGTACCGCACCTCGGGAGGGTGAGCGAAGATCTCCGGATCCTCGACCGCCGTCTCCGCGACGACCGCCTCGATCCGATCCTGCAGGTCTCGTATCGATGCGCCTGGGTACAGCGCGATCCGATAGGAGGTCAGGCACTCGCCCGGCACGGTCGAGGCCCAGCCGCCGCCCCGGATGGCTCCGACGTTGAGGTTGATGGGATGTGCGAACCGGTCGTACGGAGGAGGGGGGGCGACGTTGAGCTCGGCCTCGAGACCTCGGAGCGCCCGCATGACCTCGAAGCTCTTCTCGATGGCGTTCACGCCGCGTCGCTCCTCGGCGGCGTGAACGGCCATCCCACGGATCCGCACCTGGAACCAGAGGACGCCGACCTGCGAGGTCGTGATCGCCGCCCCGAACGGCTCCGCGACCACGGCCGCGTCCGCCGTGTGCCCGGCGAGCACGGTCGCGAGCGTCCCGTTCCCGCCGCACTCCTCCTCGACCACCGACTCGACCAGCACGCGCCCGGCCGGCTCGAGGCCGAGCGCCCGCAACCCTCGGACGGCCCCGACGATCGCCGCGAGGCCGCACTTCATGTCCGCGGCGCCGCGGCCGTAGACCCAGTCCCCCTCGCGGGAGGCACGGAAGGGTGGCCGCGACCACTGATCGTCCGACTCCACCGGCACGACGTCGACGTGGCCGTTCAGGATCAGCGAGCGGCCATCACCCTCGCCCCCCCAGGCCCCGACCAGGTTCACCTTGCCGTCCGGGTCCCAATCGAACGGAGCAGCCGCGGGATGCGAGCGAAGGGCAGCCGCGTCCATCGCGACCTCCATCGGCTCGATGCCGAGCTCACGGAGCGCCTCGCGCATGACCGCCTGGCCACCCGCCTCGTTGCCGAGCGTCGTCGGCTGCTCGATCAGGGAGCACAGGAGGTCCTCGATGCCCTGCGCCTGCGCGGCGACCGCCTCGGCGATCTCCCGCCCGAGCTCGTCCGGAGCGGCCTCCTCGATCGCGCCGGGCACGCCCCGGCCGTCGAAGCCGAAGCCGGGAGGCGCGTGGGGGTCGGGCGGCGAGGGTCGGCTGCCGCCGTAGGCACCGGCCAGGGCCTCCGCGGGCACCGGGTCCATGGGCGCAGGCTATCACCGGCCCTCAGGCGGCCAGCGGGCTCGCGATGGCCGCAAGGACGAGGTTGCCTCGACTGTGTGTAATGATGTAATCTCAATTCATGACGACCTCAGGAGAAGGCGCACAGGCGGAGATCGCCGGCTGGTTCGCGGGTCGGCTCCCTGCCGATTGGTACACCTCCCCGCCTGACGTGCTCGTCGACCGGGACGAGATCCTCGTCGTGGGGCGGCTCGAGGAGCCTGAGCTCCCGGCGGGATCGGGCGAGGACACGGTGGCGGCCGCCCGAGCGGCTCGGATCGACGGGTTCCGGGAGGACACCCGGGAACGCCGGATGCGCATCGCGCAAGAGGCACAACATCGGTTCGGCCGCCACGTGTCGTGGGGGGCGCGCTGTGGCGACCTCGCGAGGAACTTCACCACCGTGAGCATCCCCGCGATGACCCGGCTGCGGATGGACGAGCGCAAGGTGCTCGATACGCTGGTCGAGGCGGGCGTCGCGCGCTCGCGCAGTCACGCCCTCGCCTGGTGCGTGCGGCTGGTCGCGAGCAAACAGGAGGAGTGGCTGCGCGACCTCCGCGAGGCCCTCACGACGGTCCAGAAGGTCCGCGGGGAAGGGCCCGCGGCCTAGCGACTACTCCGCGCCGAGCCCCATCCGGTAGACGCGGCGGCCGCGGTCGTGGTCGTACAGGACGACGGCCTCCACCCCGTTCTCCAGCAGATCGGGCCAGCTACTTCCGATCCATTCCTCCGCCTGATCGGCGTCGGCGAAGCGGGGGGAGTGCCCCAGCTCCTCGCCCGATTGGTCCAGGTAGGTCCAGGCGAACATCACGGCCTCCGGATCGACACGATCATGTTGACGGCCCGACTCACGAGCACCGGCTCCCCTGCCTCGAGGTCGCTCGGGATACTCTCGGGCCCCAGGCGAGCCGTCTCAAGCACCCGGTCCGGGTAGGCGACCGTCACGTCCACGTAGCCGACCCCGTGCACGTCCCACGACTTCACCTCGACCACCACGGCCTCACGCTCCCCCAGCACGAACGCGAAGGGTAGCAGGGGTCGGCCGAACGGCGGCCCCCCCATCGCCCGACTTCAGCAGACGCACCCGCCGGTCGAGGATTGCAGCGTCATGCCCGCACGGCCCCTGCGGCGCATCGTCGCCGTCTCCACGTGTCTGGCCAGCCTGCTCCTGGCTCCGCAGGCGTCATCCGCGCTGGGCTCGGCCGACTGGACCGTCCGCGGCGAGGCCGGCTCGGGACCGCCCACCTGGACGGCGGACCGTGCGCTGGCTCCCGGCGAGCCGAGCGTGACGTGGTCGGACGTGGACGCCACGCACTGGGCTCGGGACGCGATCGACTTCGTCGCCGGCTCCAACCGATGGATGCGCGACTCGAAGCCGCAAGCCGACGGGACGTTCGCGTTCAAGCCCGATCGTCGCGAGAGCCGCAAGCTGTTCGCGCGGGCCCTGCTCCGGGCCTTCGGCGCCGGGCTGCCGGAGGACCCGGCGCGCTCGTTCCCCGACCTGCCCGGCGAGGACCGCTTCTACGCGGCGGCGAACGTCGCGGTGACGGCGGGGTGGATGGCGGTCGACGACCAGGGCGCGTTCCGGCCCACCGAGCCGGTCACGATGCGCGAGGCCCACCGCGCGCTCGTCCGCGCGATCGGGTTCGGGGACCTCGCCGACGGCGCGAACGCGCTGCACCTTCGGAACGGGACCCCGATCGCCGTGCCGCCGGACTTCGGCACGACGCTGATCGGCATGCGGATCGGCCTTCGCTACAACCACGGCGACGAGACCCTGGACGTGGGCCCGGACTCGCAGCTCTCGCGCGCCGAGGTCGCCTGGTCCATCTACCGGGCGGCCACCGTCCCGACGTGGATGCACGATTCCCTGTCGCCGTACCTGGACTTCGAGCTGCCCAACCTCGGCACGAAGATGCAGCAGGTCGTCGCCTTCGCCGTCGGGTACGTCGGGTATCCCTACGTGTGGGGAGGCGAGTGGCACGAGCCCGCGTCCTCCGGCTACTGCTGCGGCTACCAGCCGATCGGCGGGTTCGACTGCTCCGGATTCACGTGGTGGGTGATGAAGAGCGCGGTCGATGGATGGGACCCGACCCCCGTGCGCGGGTACCCGGGATGGGAGCTGCCGCAGCGGACCTCCGCATCGATGGCCTCGGTCGGCGGGCAGGTCCCGTGGGACGAGCTCGTTCCCGGCGACCTCCTCTTCTACGACGGCGACGGGAACGGCACCGTCGATCACGTCAACACGTACATCGGCAACGGCTGGGCGATGGATACCGGAAGCAGCAACGGCGGGACCACGATCACCTCGGTGACCGGCAACTGGTACGAGGATCACTTCGTGCACGGCCGCCGGATCCTCGGCTGACGCCTACGGGGTGAGCTCCGCCTCCAGGACCCGACGCTCGTCGTCGGTGAGCACGCGCGAGCGTCCGGTCTTCGTATCCCGGGGAACGATGACCGACTCGGCCGATGCCGAGAGCGTCCCGTCCAGCTTCACGACCTCCTCGCGCGTCCGGATGCTCGAGCGGCCGGTCGAGTCCAGCCGGCAGCGGACGAGGACCGCCTCGTCCTCCAGGGTGAGCTCGGAGCGGAAGTCGATCGCCACGCGAGCGAGCACGAAGTCCCACGTATCGGTCGCCCCTCCGAGGGTCCGTTGGACCCAGGCATCGCGGGCCTCCTCGAGGAAGGTCAGGTAGACGGCGTTGTTGACGTGGCCGTACGCATCCACGTCGCGCCAACGGAGCTCGATGCGCTTCTCGAGCACCTAGGCCTCGATCCGGTCGACCTGGAGGCCCTGCTCGGCGAGCCAGGTGACCGCCGAGGCGATGCGCTCGTCGGTCCCGTCGACCTCCACGATGATCCACCCGCCGCGTTCCTCGATGTTGGCCCGGCGGATGTTGGTCACCAGCCCGAACTCGGTCCCGAGCCGATGCACGATGGGCTGCGAGACCAGGCGCTCGGGGAAGGTCAGGTGCAGGCGTGCCTTCGTCACGCTCGGCATCCTCGCACGCCCCGGACCGGACGACTCGGCGGATCGGCGCGCGCGGAACGCCCGAGGGGCCCTCCGGAGAGGGCCCCTCGGGCGTTTCGGGTACGCGACCGGATCAGAAGTCCATGTCGCCGCCGCCGGGCATCGGCGGGGCCTTCTCCTTCTCCGGCATCTCGGCGATGACCGCCTCGGTCGTGAGGAACAACGCCGCGATGGAGGCGGCGTTCTGCAGCGCCGAGCGGGTCACCTTGGTCGGGTCGATGATCCCGGCCTTGAACATGTCGACGTACTCGCCCGTCGCCGCGTCGAGGCCGCTGCCGAGGTCCAGGCTGCGGACCTTCTCGATGATCACGCCGCCCTCGAGGCCGGCGTTGACCGCGATCTGCTTGATCGGCTCCTCCAGCGCGCGCCGTACGATCGCGGAACCGGTGAGCTCGTCGCCCTCGAGATCCACCTTGTCGAGCGCCGCCTGCGCGTTCAGCAGGGCCACGCCGCCGCCGGGCACGACGCCCTCCTCGACGGCAGCCTTCGTGGACTGCACGGCGTCCTCGATGCGGTGCTTCTTCTCCTTGAGCTCGACCTCGGTTGCCGCGCCGACCTTGATGACCGCGACGCCGCCGGCCAGGCGCGCCAGGCGCTCCTGGAGCTTCTCGCGGTCGTAGTCGGAGTCGGTCTTGTCGATCTCACCCTTGATCTGGTTGATGCGGCCCTTGATGTCCTCGTCCTTGCCGCCGCCCTCGACCAGCGTGGTGTCGTCCTTCGTGATGACGACCTTGCGGGCCGTGCCGAGCAGGTCCAGGGTCGCGTTCTCCAGCTTGAGGCCGACCTCCTCGGAGACGACCTGTCCGCCCGTGAGGATCGCGATGTCCTGCAGCATGGCCTTACGGCGATCGCCGAACCCGGGAGCCTTGACGGCGGCCGAGCGGAAGGTGCCGCGGATCTTGTTCACCACGAGGGTGGCCAGGGCCTCGCCCTCGACGTCCTCGGAGATCACGAGGACCGGCTTGCCGGTCTGCATGACCTTCTCGAGCACCGGGAGCAGGTCCTTGACCGCGCTGATCTTCTGGTTGGCGATCAGGATGTAAGGCTCCTCGAGGACCGCCTCCATGCGCTCGGGGTCGGTGATGAAGTACGGCGAGATGTAGCCCTTGTCGAACCGCATACCCTCGACGAGCTCGAGCTCCATGCCGAAGGTGTTGGACTCCTCGACCGTGATGACGCCGTCCTTGCCGACCTTGTCCACGGCCTCGGCGATCTGCTCGCCGATCTCGGGGTCGGCGGCGGAGATGGCGCCGACGTGGGCGATCTCCTCCTTCTGCTCGACCTCCTTGGACTGGTTCTTGATGCTCTCGACCGCCAGCTCAACGGCGCGCTCGATGCCCCGCTTGATGGACATCGGGTTGGCGCCGGCCGCCACGTTGCGCAGGCCCTCCTTCACGATGGCCTGGGCCAGGACCGTCGCCGTGGTGGTGCCGTCGCCGGCGACGTCGTCGGTCTTCTTGGCGACCTCCTTCACGAGCTCCGCCCCGACCTTCTCGATCGGCTCCTCGAGCTCGATCTCCTTGGCGATCGAGACGCCGTCGTTCGTGATCGTGGGGGCGCCCCACTTCTTCTCCAGGACCACGTTGCGGCCCTTGGGCCCGAGCGTGATCTTGACCGCGTTGGCGAGCATGTCCATGCCGCGCTCGAGCGCCCGGCGGGCATCCTCGTCGTACGAGATGAGCTTCGGTGCCATCGGTCCTCCTCCTGCTCCTTGTCTCCTGCTCCCTGTCCGCTCCCGCCGGCGGCTCCTGCTCTCCGCCTGCGACTGCTAGCACTCCTAGGCTCTGAGTGCTAACGGATTGTACCCGCAACCACCCCGGATCTGGCAAGGGCCCGAGGTCAGCCCGTCGGCTCGGTGGCGCCCCAGCAGTCGCGGGCCCGCTCCACGTCCACGAGCAGGTCGCCCGCATCGGCGTCGTAGGCATCGATGCCCCGGCCACCGTTGGCGACGTCGTTGCCCTGGACCCCGTCCTGGGTGGCGACGCACAGGTCCCGCCCCCGGCCTCCCTGTGCCACGTCGGACCCCCGGTCGCCCGAGACGGCGTCCGGACCGTGGTTGCCTTCGACCTCGTCCACGCCGGGACCGCCCATCACCAGGTCGGCGCCCCGGTCGCCGGCCACCTCGTCACGCCCGGGGCCGCCGTCGATCCGGTCGTTCCCGCGTCCGCCCGCGATCAGGTCGTCGCCGCCACCTCCGACGATGGCGTCGTCGCCGCTGAGGCCGCAGATCACATCGTCCCCCTCGGTGCCGCGAAGAACGTCGTCCCCGTCGCTCCCCACGACCGTGCACTCGACGCCATGGACGGTCGGCGGGGGGCCCTCGATCGGGTCCCCCGATTGTGAGGGCTCGGCGGCCGATCCGATGGCCGATGCCGCGTGGCATGCGCCGAGCGCTGCCGCGAGGAGGGCGCCGGCCGCGAGCCGCCGGCGCACCGTGGTCACACGCCCCAGGACACGGCGTGCTCGACGGCGATCGAGACGATCGCGTCGCGTTCGATCGGTGCCAGGTGCTCGTACTGCGTGAACTTCTCGTACAGGAGACCCCGGGCCCGCTCCCACTCCTGCCCGTCGAGGAACCGCGCGCGCCCGCGGAGCATGAGGCCGGCGTTCGCGTCCCAATCCTCGCGATAGTCGTCCACGACGAGGGCCACCCTGCCGTCCCCTCCCACGTTCCGCAGCTTCACGCTGCCGGCCATCAGCGCCACGACCACGTCGTCTCCGTCCAGGGCGGGACAGACCGGGGCGACGTGGGGGGAGCCGTCGGGGGCGGTCGAGGCCAGTCGCGCGACACGCGCCCAGCGCAGGAACTCGGCCTGCGCCGGGCTCAGCATCGGCATCATGCCCTCACTCGTCGTTGGAACTGGACCCGGACTCGACCATCGTGTGGATCTGCTCCACGATCTCGGCGTTCGCGAGCGTCGTCACGTCGCCGAGCTGGCGACCCTGAGCCACATCGCGGAGGAGCCGTCGCATGATCTTGCCCGAGCGCGTCTTGGGTAGGTCGGTGGTGAAGACGATGAAGTGCGGGCGCGCGATCTTGCCGATCTTGTCGGCCACGTGCCCTCGCAGCTCGGAGGCGACGGCATCGTCTCCCTCGTATCCGCTCTTGAGCGTGACGAACGCGACGATCGCCTCGCCGACGAGATCGTCGGGGCGGGAGACCACCGCGGCCTCCGCGACCTTCGGGTTGTCCACCAATGCGCTCTCGATCTCGTAGGTCGAGAGTCGGTGGCCCGCGACGTTCATCACATCGTCGATCCGGCCGAGCAGCCAGTAGTAGCCCTCCTCGTCGCGACGGGCGCCGTCGCCTGCGACGTAGACCTCGGGCCCGTACTTGGAGAAGTAGGTCTGCACGTACCGGTCGGGGTCACCCCAGATCGTGCGCGCGATGGCTGGCCACGGGCGCGTCAGCACCAGGTACCCGCCCCCGCCGAGCCCGACCGTCTGTCCGTGCTCGTCGTACACGTCGGCCACGATGCCGGGGAACGGGAACGTGGCGGAGCCCGGCTTGAGCGGCGTGATCCCGGGGAGCGGCGTGATCAGGATCGAGCCGGTCTCGGTCTGCCACCAGGTGTCGACGACCGGACAGCGCTCCCCGCCGATGACCTTCCAGTACCAGACCCAGGCCTCCGGGTTGATCGGCTCGCCGACCGTGCCGAGGAGCCGCAGCGAGGACAGGTCGTGCTTGTCGGGGAACTCGGTCCCCCACCGCATGAACGCGCGGATCGCGGTCGGGGCCGTGTACAGGATCGTGGCCTTGTACTTCTCGACGATCTGCCAGAGTCGGTCCTTGTCGGGCCAGTCCGGGGCCCCCTCGTAGATGATCCCCGTCGTGTGGTTCGCGAGGGGCCCGTACACGATGTACGAGTGGCCGGTGACCCAGCCGATGTCCGCCGCACACCAGAACACGTCGTCGTCGTGGATGTCGAAGATCATCTGGTGGGTCGCGGCGACCTGCGTGAGGTAGCCGCCGGTCGTGTGGACGATCCCCTTGGGCTTACCGGTGGTACCGCTCGTGTAGAGCAGGTAGAGCGGGTCCTCCGAATCCATCGGCTCCGGCTCGCACTCGGTGGGCTGAGCGTCGAGGAGCTCGTGGTACCAGTGGTCCCGCCCCTCGACGAACGCGTGCTCGCCGCCCGTTCGACGCACCGTGACGACGTGCTCGATACTCGGGCACTCCTTCACGGCCTCGTCCGCGTGGTCCTTCAGCGCCACCAGCGAGCCCCGCCGATAGCCACCATCGGCCGTGACCAGGACCTTGGCCTCTGCGTCGATGATGCGGTCGCGCAGGGACTCGGCGGAGAAGCCGCCGAAGACGACCGAATGCGGGGCTCCGATGCGCGCACACGCAAGCATCGCGACCGGGAGCTCGGGGATCATCCCCAGGTAGATGGCCACGCGATCGCCCTTGCGAACCCCGAGCGCCTTCAGCGCGTTCGCGAACCGACAGACCTCATCCAGCAGCTCCTTGTACGTGATGACCCGCTCTTCGCCGGGCTCGCCCTCCCACAGGTAGGCGACCTTGTCGCCGCCCCCGGCCTCGACGTGCCGATCCAGGCAGTTGTACGAGGCGTTCAACTTCCCGCCCGTGAACCACTTCACCCACGGCGGGTTCCAGTCCATCACCGAGTCCCACCGCTGGAACCAGTGGAGCCGATCCGCCTGCTCCGCCCAGAAGGCCTCGTGGTCGGCCTCGGCACGCTCGTAGACGGAGCGGTCCTTCACGAGCGCCGCGGCCCGGAACGCCTCCGAGGGCTCGAACACGCGGTCCTCCGAAAGCAGGGCGGCGATGTTGCGCTGGACATCGGCCATCTGAGGTGACCTCCTTACGGCAGGGGGTACGGGCTTCGGGCCCAATGCTACGGCCGCGAAGGCTCGCGGCACCAACCGGGATCAGGCACGGATGTGCTTGCATCCGTGCCTGGAAGGGCCCAGCATCGTGCGTACGAGGCCGCCATGGAGGCGGCCTCGAACCCCGTAGGGGGAAGGAGGACCGGTGGAGTACGAGGGCTACTGCGTCAAGGATCGGGAGAAGGTCAAGTTCGAGGGCACGGTCGTGGAGCTGAAGAACGGCCGGAAGGCCGCGCAGGGCATCTGCCCCAAGTGCGGCACCAAGGTCATGCGCATCCTGGGCAAGTCCGCCACGTAGCGTCGAGCATCATCGGAGCCGGCCGCGGCCGGCTCCGACCGGCCCCAAGGGGCCCCATCCAGCCGAACCGGCCCGTTCCCGGGCCGTGCCTGAGGCTCCCCTGTCGCGATCGATCCGTGCCTAGCTGAGGCGCGACAGCAGCTGCTCCGAGGTGAACACGGTCGCTCCGCCGGAGCGCTGATGGCGCTCGGCGAGGTCGGCGACCGTCGTCCGCTCGAACACCCCCTGGATCGCCCGGGCAACGTCGCCCCAGAACCCCTGGAGACCGCATCGCGAGTCCGCGAAGCACGTGTGATCGGTGGGCTCCAGACAGAACATCGGGAACAGCTGACCCTCGATCGCGTCCGCGATCTGGGCGACCGTGATCTCCGCGGGCTCCCTCGCGAGGCGACACCCGCCGCCCGCCCCCCGGAAGCTCTCGACCAGCCCCGCCTTGTGCAGGGCCCCGAGCTGCTGCTCGAGGAACCGCACGGGGATCTGCTGGGCGCTGGCGATCTCCCTCGCCGGGACGAGCGCGTCGCTCTCGCGGCGCAGGGACAGCTCGATCATCGCGCGCATGGCGTACTCGAGCTTCTGGGAGATCTTCAGCATGGTCGGTCGGGGCCAGCGTAGGAACGGGCTCCCCCGATGTCAACGCGGTCCTCGCACGCCGCAGCGGGGCGAAATAGCCCGTTCGGGCTATGCGCTCGGGCACCCGAGCGGCCGACATCTGTAGGGAACATGCGGGTCCTGGTGATCGACGACGAGCCAGACGTCCTGATGCTGTGCCGGGTGAATCTCGACCTGGCGGGGCACGAGGTGGTCGAGGCAGGGAGCGGCGAGGCGGGCCTCGAGCTCGCCCGGGGGGAGCGGCCCGACGTGGTCGTCCTGGACGTCATGCTCCCCCAGCGCGACGGGCTGCAGGTCATGGCCGACATGGCCGCCGAGGACGGCCTGCGGGACGTCCCGGTGATCCTGCTCACCGCGAAGACGCGCATGAAGGACCGTCTCGCCGGCTGGCGCGCCGGGTGCACCGAGTTCATCACGAAGCCCTTCTCGCCCGTCGAGCTGGTCGAGGCGATCAGCCGGGTGCACGCGATGACCTCGGAGCAGCGCTCGGAGCGCCGGCGTCACGCCCTCGCGCACCTTGGTGGCTGACCCCCCGGGAGCGCTCGGTAGACTCGGAGACGTGCTTCCCAGCGTCCCCGTCCAGCCCAAGCACGTCGCCGACTACGCCGAGGCGGCCGGCCAGGAGGCGGTCGAGCGACTGATCGAGGCGGCACGACCCCTCAGGGGGCTGCGCCTCCTGCACGTGAACAGCACCGCGTTCGGCGGCGGGGTCGCCGAGCTCCTCCACACGCAGGTCCCGCTGATGGGCGACCTCGGCGTCGAGACGTCCTGGGTGGTGATCGAGGGCACCGACGCCTTCTTCGCGGCCACCAAGGCGATCCACAACGCGCTGCAGGGCGCCGAGACCCGTCTGGAGGAGGACGCGCTCGCGGCCTACTGGGAGCGGATCCGGGCCAACGCCGCCGCACTCCCCCAGGGTTTCGACGCCGTGCTCGTGCACGACCCGCAGCCGGCGGCGCTCCTGCAGGTCGTCGAGGAAGCCGGCGCACGCGCGGGCAGGTGGCTGTGGAGGTGCCACATCGACCTGTCCGCTCCGTACCGGCCGGTCTGGGAGCTGTTCGAGCCGATCGTGAACCGATTCGACGCCGCGATCTTCACCGCGGAGGAGTATGTGCAGCCCGGCGTGGCCGGTCCGGAGCTCGCCTTCATCCCGCCCTCGATCGACCCGCTCAGCCCGAAGAACGCGCCGATGGCCGAGGCGGCATGGAGGGAGGTCCTCGCGTCCCACGGCATCGACCATGCGCGCCCGCTCATCGTGCAGGTCTCGCGGTTCGATCCTTGGAAGGACCCCATCGGCGTGATCGACGCCTGGCGCCTGGCGCGACGAGAGGTCCCGGACCTCCAGCTCGTGATGGTCGGCTCCCTCGCGCACGACGATCCGGAGGGGATGCGGTACCTGGACCTCACCGTGGAGCACGCGGGGAGCGACCCCGACATCCACCTGTTCACCAACCTCGACGGTGTGGGCGACGTCGCGGTCAACGCCTTCCAGCGCGCCGCGGACGTCGTCCTGCAGAAGTCGCTCCGCGAGGGCTTCGGCCTCGTGGTGGCGGAGGGGATGTGGAAGGGGAAGCCGGTGATCGGCGGCGACGTCGTGGGGATCCGCCTCCAGATCGAGGACGGGGTGACCGGCTACCTGGTGGACGGCGTCCCGGCCTGCGCCGAGAGGATCGTCGAGCTGCTCGGAGATCCCGACCGGAGCCGCGCGATGGGCGAGGCGGGGCGCGAGCGCGTGCGCCGCCGATCGCTGTCGCTCCGCGAGATCGAGGACACCTTCCGCCTCATCGAGAAGCTCCTGTGACCACCCACCTCATCGTCGCCTCCAACCGAGGCCCGATCACCTTCGAGCCAGGCGAGGACGGTGAGCTCACCGCGCGGCGAGGATCCGGGGGGCTGGTGACCGCCCTGTCGGGTGCGCTGCTCGAGGCCGAGGGGGTGTGGGTCGCGGCCGCGATGAGCGACGGGGATCGGGCGATGGTCGAGGCGACCGGAGGCCGGATCGAGCACACGCAGGACGGCGTCTCCTTCCGGCTCCGCTACCTCGACCTGCCGGCCGAGATCTACGACGGCTACTACAACGGCATCTCCAACGGTGTGCTGTGGTTCGCGCACCACTACCTGTGGGACACCGTGCGTTCGCCGTCGTTCGGCCTGGGGGTCGACGACGCCTGGGGCCACTACGTCGAGGTGAACCGGCGCTTCGCGACCGCGCTCGCCGAGGAGGGCGAGCGCCTGGGCGGCGACGTCGCCTACCTCGTGCAGGATTACCACCTCGCGCTCGTCCCGCGGCTGCTGCGCGACCTCGTGCCGGACGCGCTGATCGCGCACTTCTCGCACACCTCGATGGCCGGCCCGACCTACTTCCGGATGCTCCCCGCGCGGATCCACGACGAGATCCTCCGCGGGATGCTCGGCGCCGACGTCCTGGGGTTCCACGCGCCAGCATGGGCGGAGAACTTCCTCCTGTCCGCGCGCCAGCTGCCGGGAACGCGCGTCGACCTCGCGCGCTCGCGGGTCTCCACCGAGGGTCGCGAGGTGGTCGTGAGGATCCACCCGATCTCGGTGGACGCCGCAGCGATGCGCGAGGCGGCTGCGACCGCCGAGATCCGGGAGCTCCGGCGCGAGCTCAACGCGTGGCGGGGCAACAACCGGATGATCCTGCGCGTGGATCGGCTCGAGCTCACCAAGAACATCGTCCGTGGGTTCCAGGCCTACGAGCTGCTCCTGCACCGGAACCCGGCCTGGCTCGGCCGGGTCCGGTTCCTGGCGATGCTGTCCCCCTCTCGCATGGAGATCCCGGAGTACCGCGAGTACACGGACGCATGCCTGGCCGAGGCGGACCGGATCAACGGGGAGCTCGGTCGCGATGGGTGGGAACCCATCGAGCTGCGACTGAAGGACGACTACCCGGGCGCGGTGGCCGCCTACGGCCTCTACGACGTCCTGTTCGTGAACCCGGTCATCGACGGGATGAACCTCGTCGCGATGGAGGGCCCGCTGCTGAATCGTCGCCGTGGGGTGCTCGTCCTGTCGCGGAACGCGGGAGCGTACGGGAGGCTGGGCCGCTACGCCTTGGCCGTGAATCCGTTCGACCTCGGCGAGATGTCGGACGCCCTCGAGCGCGGGCTGGACATGCCGATGGAGGAGCGCGCGCGCAGGTCACGCGGGCTGTCCCGCCTGGTGCTGGCCAACCCTCCGTCTCGATGGGTGGGAGGACAGTTGGAGGACCTCGAGCGGGCCCGGAGACGTCGGACCCGATCCTAGGCCCCGAGGCCTCGGAGGAGCTCGACGAGACCACCCGGGCCATCGACGACGACGTCCGCGCCGTCCACGAGCTCCGCGGGCGTCTCGAGACCGCGGACGGCCACCCGGATCGTCGTGAGGCCCCGTTCGGCCAGCCGCCCGAGCGCGCGGAACGCCTCGATGTCCGCCAGGTCGTCGCCCGCGTACAGGATCGCCTCAAGGTCATGCTCGCCGGCGATGCGCTCGACGGCCTCACCCTTCATCGGGCGCCCGCGGGGGACAAGCTCGACGACCATCTTGCCCTCGACGAGCTCGAGCCCGGCCTCCGTCGCGACGGGTTGCAGCGCGAGCACCAGCGCGCCGCGAGCCGCGGGGGGATCGGGCGCCTGCCGGTAGTGCACGGCGATCGACGCGCCCTTGTCCTCGACCCACGCCTCGGGGACCGTCCGGGCGGCGGCCTCGACGAGCGGCACCGCGGCGGTCACGAGCTCTGGCGCCACGTCCTCGAACCCGTAGAGGCCGAAGACAGCCACGTGCGGAACGCCGAGCAGCGCGGCCGCTTCCTCGGTCCGCCGACCGGTGACGACCGCGATCAACCGGTACCGCGAGGTCAGCGCGCCGAGGACCTGGCGGACACCCTCCGCCGGGCGCGCAAGCTCGGGGCGCGCGACGATCTCGGAGAGCGTGCCGTCGAAGTCGAGCAAGATGCCCGCCGCGAGGGCTCGCTCGCGGAGCGCGACGAGATCGGCGTCAGAGGGCGGCGTAGTCGTTGCCGAGGTAGATCGCGAGCTGCACGTCGCGCCCGACGTCCTCGGTCCCCGGCTCGAGCTTCTGGATCTTCACGTCGTCGAGCTTCCGGAAGAAGTCGTTGGCGAGGAACTCCGCCTCGATCTCGTCCTTGTTGGCTCGGTAGTAGATCGTGGTCACCGCGACAGGCGCGGGCGCGTCGGCCGGGTCCTGCGCCGCGACGTAGCCGTACTCCTCCGTCAGCTGCGTCTGGGTGTCGCCGGCGAGGCCGCTCACCCCGGTGCCGTTGAACACCGCGATCCGGACCCCGACCACGGTCGGACTCGGGACCGGTTCCTCGCCGGTCGCGCCGGTGGGTGGCTCGGGCGACGGGCTCTCGGATACGTCGATGCCACCGCCATCGATCGGGACGGTCACCCCCTCGCCCCCCTCGGCGGAGGGAGCGGCCGGGAAGGCCTGGTCGATCACGACCACGCCCCCGATCACGAGGGCCACGATGATCGCGAAGCGAAGGGTGCTGGCGGCCACGGAGAGGTAGAAGCTCCTGTTCGTCGGTGGTTCGTGCGCGCCCAATCCTACCCTCGGTCAGGAGGGAAGCCCAAGCCGACGCGCCACGCGGGTGCGCCGCCGCGACTCACGGAGGCGGCGCAGGCGGCGGACGAGCATGGGGTCGTACACGAGCGCCTCGGGGAGATCGATGGCCCTCATCAGCAGCTGGTTGTAGCGGGTGGACGACAGGCCGAACCGCTCACGGATCCGGCGCTCCTTGGGTCCACCCTCCTTCCACCAGGAGCGCTCGAAGTCCAGGATCTGGCGGCTGCGTTCGTCGAGATCGTATGCGAGTTGTTCGGGAGAGATACTCACCGGGCGAGCGTATCGCCCGCCCCTGACACCGCAAGCATTTCCGGAAGATCAGCCGGCGAGGGCCCGGACCTGCCGGACGGCGACCGTGAGGGCGGCCAGGTCGCTCGCCTCCTCCAACGCGAGCCCGCGCATGAACCGACCCAGCCGCGCCGTCGCCTCGCCTCGCGCCGCGAGGTACGCGGCCACCGCCTCGTCCACCGGCGCCCCCTCACCGTGTGCGAGGGCGCGCTCGGCGACCTGGCGCCTGAGCAGCAGGAGGTCGTCCTCGACGGCCTGCAGCGCCCATCGGTGCCAGCGGGTCGTCGTGCCGACCTCGGCAAGGCGGCCCTCGAGCCAGTCGATGAAGGCGGCCTCGCCGACGAGGAAGAAGGCACGCGTCACCTCCTCGATGGTGCGACCGGTGGCGGACGCCACGCTCGCGACGTTCGGCCCGTGGACCAGGAAGGGCTCCAGGACGTGATCGCGTGCGACCTCCTCGGGTAGGCCGCGATCCACGAGGTGCCAGGCGGCCCGCTCGCGCTCCTGGCGCCACGTCTCGGGCGCCACGACGGGGACGGCCTCAGCGAACGCGCGGAACGGCGCCGCGTGAGCCTCGATCGCCCGGCCGAGCTGTCCGGGCGCGTGCTGCAGGTACCACCGACTCGTGATCTCCACCAGCCGGTCGGTCCTCGCCATCAGCTCGTCCAGCAGCACGGGCTCGAGGCGGCCCACGAGCGCTTCGACCCGCTCCCAGCGCGCGACGGCGCCGGTGACGTCGCGAGCGATCCGGTACGCGCGCACCACGTCCGAGGCCTCCGCGCCCGTCTCGCTGACGACGCGCGAGACGAACGTGATGCCCTGCGAGTTCACCACGTCGTTGGCGACGATCATCGCGACGAGCTCGCGCCGCAGCGGATGACCGGCGATCAGGTGACCGAAGCGCTCCACGATCTTCGGTGGGAAGTAGGCACGCAGATCCTGCTCGATGTACTCCGAGTCCGGGAGGGACGAATCGAGCAGCGCGTCGGTGAGGCCCTGCTTGGCGGTGGCGAGGAGCACGGCGAGCTCCGGGCGGGTCATGCCGCGGCCCGCGCGCCGGCGTTCGGCCATCTCCTCACCGTTCGGGAGCGCCTCGAGCTCCCGATCGAGGATCCCCTCCCCTTCCAGCGATTGCATGAGGTCCTCGAACGACTCCATCCGGAGCGGCGAGAGCTCCACCTCCTGCGACAGGATCTGCGCCTGTAGGAAGTTGTCGTACAGCACGTGGCGGACGACGTCCGGCTCCACCTCGGGGAGCAGCACGTTGCGCTCGTCCATCGTGAGCTCGCCGCGCGCGATCGCCGTGCCGAGCAGGATCTTCAGATTCACCTCGTGGTCGGAGGTATTGACCCCCGCGGAGTTGTCGATGAAGTCCGTGATGATCCGACCACCCCGCAGCGCGAACTCGATCCGGCCGCGCTGCGTGGCTCCGAGGTTGCCGCCCTCGGCCACGACCCGGGCACGCAGGTCCTTGCCATCCACCCGTAGGTCGTCGTTGGCGCGGTCGCCGGCTTCCGCGTGCGACTCGGAGGAGGCCTTCACGTAGGTTCCGATCCCGCCGTTGTAGATCAGGTCGACCGGCGCGCGGAGGATCGCGCTGATCAGCTGCGCCGGCGTGAGCTCCTCGGCTTCGATCCCCAACGCCAGCCGAGCCTGGGGGGAGACCGGGATCTGCTTGGCCGTTCGCGGCCAGACGCCTCCCCCTTCGGAGATCGACGAGCGGTCGTAGTCGTCCCACGTGGATCGCGGCAGGTCGAAGAGCCGCCGGCGCTCCGCGTACCCGGCGCGGGGGCTAGGGTTCGGATCGACGAACACGTGCCGGTGGTCGAACGCGGCGACCAGGCAGATCTGGTCCGAGTACAGCATGCCGTTGCCGAAGACGTCGCCGGACATGTCGCCGATGCCGACCACGGTGAACGGCTCGTTCATCACGTCGGTCCCGATCTCACGGAAGTGACGCTTGATCGACTCCCACGCCCCGCGGGCGGTGATGCCGAGCGCCTTGTGGTCGTAGCCGGCGGACCCACCCGATGCGAAGGCATCGCCGAGCCAGAACCCGTACTCGGCCGAGATGCCGTTGGCGATGTCCGAGAAGGTCGCGGTCCCCTTGTCCGCGGCGACCACCAGGTACGGGTCGTCCTCGTCGTGGATCACGACGCTCTCGGGATGGACCACGACGCCGTCCACGAGGTTGTCCGTGATGTCGAGCATGCTGCGGATGAACGTGACGTACTGACGAACGCCCTCCTGGCGGAGCGCCTCCGGGTCGGTCATCGTGCGCTTCAGCACGAAGCCGCCCTTCGCGCCGGTCGGCACGATCACGGCGTTCTTGACGATCTGCGCCTTCAGGAGTCCCAGGACCTCCGTGCGGTAGTCCTGACGCCGATCGGACCAGCGGATCCCGCCGCGCGCGACCCTGCCTCCTCGCAGGTGGATCGCCTCCATCTCGGAGGAGTAGACGAAGATCTCGAACAGCGGGGCGGGCTTCGGCATCTCGGGCACCTGCCGCGAGCGGAACTTGAAGGCGAGGGCGTGCCGCCCCTCGACGTAGGCGTTGGTGCGCATCGTCGCGTCGATGACCCCGAGGGCATTGCGCAGGATCCGGTCCTGCTCGAGCGAGGCGACCGCGTCCAGGTCGGCGACGATCCGGGCGCGCAGGGCCGCCTCCCCGGTGGCGTCCCGTTTCCTCGAGGGGTCGAACTTCAGCTCGAACAGCTGGACGAGCCGGGTCGCGATGTGCGGGTGGGCGGCGAACGCGTCGTTCTTGTACTCGACCGGGAACGTCGAGTTCACGCGGTGGTGGTACTTGCGGTACGCGCGCAGGATCTGGACCTGGTCCCAGGTGAGGCCCGCGCTCACGACCAGGCGGTTCAACGAGTCCGACTCGCAGTCGCCGCGCCAGACCGCCGCGATGCACTCGGCGATCCGCGTGTCCCTGCCCTCGAGGTCCAGCGCCAGGTGGTCGGCCCCTCGAACGCCGAAGTCGTGCAGGTACCGCTCGCTCCCACCCTCGCCGAGCAGCGTCGTCGGGAACTCCTCCACCACCCGCAGGCCGAGGGATTCGAGCGTGGGCACGAAGTCCGACAGCTCGACCTTGCCGCCTACCTTGTAGAGGCGGACGCGCGTGAGGACCTCGCCGTCGTCGGTCTCGTTGGCCATGCCGATCACGAACGCCTCGTCTCCCCGCTCCAGCTCCTCGAACCGGGCGATGTCCTCGACCGCCAGCTCCACGTCGGTCGAGTGCTTGTAGTAGTCGGGGAACCGCTCCGCCCACCGGTCGAACAGCTCGCGAGCCCGGTTCTCGCCGTGGGACTCGCTCAGGCGCTCGAGCAGGTGGTCGTCCCAGGTGCGAGCGATCTCGATCACGTCTCGCTCGAGCTCGTCGAACGGGACGTCCGGGACCATGCCCTCACCCACGTGCACGGTGAAGTGCATCTGGGCCAGATCGCTCTCGGCGATCGAGAGGTGGTAGTCGATCGTGGAGCCGTGGAACCGCTCCATGAACAGGTCCTCGAGGCGCTGCCGCATCTCGGATTCGAATCGATCCCGCGGTACGGCCACCAACAGCGACACGCTGCGCCCGTACAGATCGCGGCGCACGAACAGCCGGACGTGCTGGGCCTCCTGCAGGTGCAGCAGCCCCATCATCTGCACGCGGAGCTCCTCGGGGGTGGCGGCGAACAGCTCGTCCTTCGGGAACGACTCGAAGATCGACACGACCGCCTTGTAGTCGTGGGAGCCCTCGAACAGATCCTCGGCCTCGAGGATCTGGCTAAGCTTGCGGTGCAGGAGCGGCGTTCGGACCGCGGGCTCCATGTACGCCTTCGACGTGAACAGCCCGATCATGCGGGCTTCGCCGACGATCCGGCCGTTCGATGAGACGCGGCGCACGCCGATGTAGTCCATCCGCCCGCGCCGGTGCACGGTGGAGGGACGGTTCGTCTTCGAGTAGATCAGGAGGTCGCCACCCTCGATCCTCGCGCGGAGGGCCGGCTCGATGGTCGACAGGAGCACCGGCTCGGCGTAGGCGGACCAGTCCGGCTTGGAGAGGATGCCGAGGCCGGTCTCCTTCCTCGCGGCGAGCGCCCGGCCCTCGGCCAGGTCGACGAGCTCGTACTCCCGGTAGCCGAGGAAGACGAAGTTGTCATCGAGCAGCCAGTCGAGGAAGGCGACCGTCTCCTCGACCTCGGCCGGTGCGTACAGGGGCGAGCCCCCCCGAGCGATGTCGATCATGCCGCGGGCGGCCGACCGCATCGCTCGGAAGTCGCGAACCGCGAGGGCGACGTCTCCCAAGATCTCGCGGACGGCCCGCTCGAGCTCCGCGGCGTCCGCGGTCGAGAGGCGGCGGTCGATCTCGAAGTGCATGACGGACTCCCGCCGGTCCGTCTCCCGCAGGTGCAGGACCTTCGCGATCCGGCCGTCGGCGTCGCGCTCGACCCCGACCACCGGGTGGATCACGCGCCGAACGCCGAGATCGCGAGCCTGCAGCTCCTCGTTCACGGAGTCGAACAGGAACGGGGAGTCGGGCGCGCTGGTCTCGAGCACGGTGCCGAGGGACTCGTAGCCGTCCGCGTCGGCGGTGGGATCGAGGACGCGGACGGCCGCCTCGTCCCCCACGCGGCCGTCGGCCAGCTCGAACAGCCCGAGCGCGATGCTCAGGAGCTCCTCGGGTGTCCGCTCCTCCAGGTCCGCGGGCGACAGGCGACGCCAGAAGATGCCCACGAACGCGCGGGCGGCCTCCGCCCGCTCGGCGGGGACCCGAGGCTCCACCAGCTCGAGCACCGCGGGGACGCCCTCGGCGAGCTCGTCGGTGGCGCTCACCCGGACATCGTACCCGTGGCCGTTGGGGCACCCGCCGGCTCCGGGCCGGATCCCCCGGAAACGGGCTTCACTTCCCACGGGGTCGAGCCGACAGATGAGAGAGTGGGCGCCGTCCCACCCCGGGGGAGCATGATCGAGGCCAGCCACCGCGCGAGCGGCACCGTGGAGGAGCATGAGCTGCGCTCCGTGGCGCAGCTCCGGATGCTGCATGCGCTCGCCACGCGACTGAACGCGCTCGACGACGTCGCGGCCATCGGCGAGGCCATCACCTCGGAGCTCCGGACCCTCATCGACTACCACAACTGCCGCGTCTACCTCCTGCAGGAGGACGGGGTCACGCTGTGGCCGGTCGTCTTCCGCGGCGAGCTGTCCGAGTACGAGTCCGAGACCTACGAGGAGCTCGTGACCCGGGTCGGCGAAGGGGTTACCGGCCACGCGGCGCTGATCGGCGAGACCTACTACGCGGCTGATGCGGTCCGCGACGCGATCGCCGTCCAGATCGAGGGGACGACCGAGATCGACGAGTCGATCCTGGCGGTGCCGATGAAGGTCGGCGATCGCGTGACCGGCGTCATCGTGCTCTCGAACCTCGGGATCGACCAGTACGACGACGAGGACCGCCGGGTGCTGGAGGTCCTCGCGTCGCACGCGGCGGTCGCGTACGAGAACGCCCGGCTCCTGCAGAAGGAACGGGAGGCGGCAGCCACGGCCTCGGCGCTCCTCGGTCTGTCGCAGGCGCTCACCGGCGCGCGAGACGTCTCGACCGTGTTCGACCGCGTCGCTGCCGCGGTGCCCGCGATCGTGCCCTGCTCGGTGGTGGCCACGTTCCACCGCGACCCCGACACCGGGGACTTCGACCTGCTCCACCAGCGCGGCGCCCTCCCCGAGCGAGCCGCGCGGGTGCGCTCGGTCCCCGCAGAGGTGGCTGCCGTCTTCATCGCGTCGATGGACGAGCCGTTCGTGATCCCGAAGGAGGCGGCCGAGATGGCCCCGCCCGAGTACCGGATGTCGGACGAGGCGACGGAGGTCCTGGTCGCGCCGATCCGATGGGATCCCGACGCGTTCGGCGCCGTCGTCGTGCTGGCCCCCTCCCCGACCGACCGCTTCTCCGAGCGCGAGATCTCGCTCGCGCACGGCATCTCGGACATCGCATCGCTCGCGCTCGGAAGCGCCAGGCGCGTGAGCGAGCTGGAGCGGTTCCACGAGCTCGTCGAGACCCTCGACGCGATGTTCTGGGAGGCCGATCCGGTGTCGCTGGAGTTCACGTTCCTGTCTCGGAGGTCGGCCCTGGTCCTGGGAGCGTCGGATCCACTCCCCGAGCACTGGGGCGATCACATCCTGCCGCAGGATCGCGCCGGCGTCCTCGAGGCGCTGCGGTCGGCGATCTCCGCGCCGGGCAAGGATCTCGACCTGGAGTACCGGGCGGTCGGTCACGACGGGCGCACGCGGTGGCTCCGAGACAACGTCCGCGTGGAGGTCGATGCGCTGGGCGCACCGGTGGTCCGTGGGCTCGTCGTCGACATCACGGAGCGCAAGCGCGCGGAGCAGGCGCTGCGACGGAGTGAGCAGAAGTACTCGGACGCGTTCCACCGTGAGCGCGAGGCGACCCAGCGCCTCCGGGCGCTCGACGAGATGAAGAACACGTTCCTCGAGGCCGTCTCGCACGACCTGCGGACGCCGCTGACCTCCATCCTCGGCTCCGCGGTGACGCTCGAGCAGGCGGGTCTCGACATCCCACGCGAGGACGCGGTCGACCTGCTGCGCCGGATCGCCGCGAACGCTCGCAAGCTCGAGCGCCTGCTCGGCGACCTCCTCGACCTGGACCGCCTGCAGCGCGGGATCGTGGCACCGCAGCGTCGGCCGACGGACGTCGGGGCCCTCGTGCGTGAGGTCGTCGACGAGTTCGAGCTCAGCGACGACCGGGTGGTGCACGTGGATGCCGGCGAGCTCACCGCGGCGGTCGACGCGGCGAAGGTGGAACGCATCGTCGAGAACCTGCTCGCGAACGCCGTCCGCCACACCCCGCCCGCCAGCCAGATCTGGGTCAGCGCCGGCCGCGAAGGCACCGACGTGCTCCTCGTCGTCGAGGACGAGGGCGACGGCGTGCCCGACCACCTCAAGGACGCGATCTTCGAGCCCTTCCGCCAGGCCCCGGGTCCCGCTCGGGTCTCGCCGGGGGTCGGCGTTGGACTCTCCCTCGTCGCGCGGTTCGCGGAGCTGCACGGCGGGCGGGCCTGGGTGCAGGACCGCCCCGGCGGGGGCTCGTCCTTCCGCGTGCTCCTGCCCGAGGCCTGACGACGCCGGGTTCGTTCGGGCACGAGGAACGCCTCGGCCTCAGCGCTCGACCTGCGAGCCCCGCAGGAGTTAGATAGAGGCTCGAGGGACGTGTGGCCGCCTCGCGACGGGGCACCCGGCCCTTCGCTGGTCCTGCGATCCTCGGAAGGCTTCCCCGTGTCAGGCTCGACCGAGGAAAGGAGCGGCGATATGGAGCTCTCGGAACGAGAGACGTGGACCGTGATCCACGGGTTGGTGGCCGGCACCCTCTTCCTGATCGCGTTCGCCGGCGGCCTGGCGGGCCTGTGGAGCCTGCGCCCCGGATTCCTGACACCCGAGGCGATCAAGGAGCGCATGCGGCGCCTCTACGTCGGTGTGTGGGTGATGGCGGGCGCCGCCTGGATCACCGTGATCAGCGGCACGTGGATCGTCTATCCCTGGTACCGGGCGGCCCTCGCCGGTGAGACATACGAGGGCTGCGGCGGATTGTCCCTCCCCGACGCCGCGGTGTGCTCCCCGCGGGACTTCCTGCTCTCCAACGTTTCGGGGCAGACCGAGAGCTGGCACACGTTCGGTATGGAGTGGAAGGAGCACGTCGCGTGGATGGCTCCGATCCTCGCCACCGCCGTCGCCTTCCTCGTGACCTACTACGGACCGAGGCTGATCCCTCGCACCAAGCTCCGGGCCGTGGCGATCGTGATGTTCGTGGCGGCCTTCGGCGCCGCGGTGGTGGGAGGCGCCTTCGGGGCCTTCATCAACAAGGTCGCACCGATCGTCTGAGGAGGGGGACATGTCGAGCGAGAACACCATGGGATCGGGCACCACGGAGCGCGACTACGAGCGGGCGCCGGAGATCGCCGCGCTGAACCTGGAGGAGCGGCCGGATGGCCTGGGTGCGGCAGCGATGTTCGCCGCAGCCATCGGGGTCTTCGCGCTCGGTCTCCTCACGATCCTCTCGGAGGCATCCGCGTCGATCCACGATTGGCTCGAGGCATGGGACTTCGACCAAGGGGTCGGTCCGCTCGCGGGGAAGACCACCGTTGCCGTCATCGTCTGGGTGGCGAGTTGGATCGTGCTCTCGCTGATCCTCCGGGGCAAGGACGTGGACCTGAAGAAGTGGATCTGGGCATCGGTGGTCCTCGGGATCATCGGCGTGCTGGGCACCTTCCCGCCGATCTTCACCGCGTTCGCGGCGGAGTGAGCGCCGACCGCTCCGAGATCGTCGCCGCCTGGGCCACCGGCATCGGGATCGGGTTGATCGTCCTGATGCTGACCTGGTTGATCGGCGTCCGGGTCGCCGGGCTGTTCTGGGACCCGCCCGTCGGCCCAACCGTGGCGTTCCTCGGCGCGATCGGCGCCGGGATCGCGACCGCGATCGTCGCCGGCAGCCGCCTGGCAGATCGCATCCGATGAGGCCATGTGTCCGGCTTCCGACCGGTCCTCCCGGGCAAGGGTGAGGGCCGGGAGGCGGTGGGGGACTGAACCTCCCGGCCCTCGTTGTCGGGGTGCGATGGACTCTCCCGACAAGCTCAGATGAAGAGCGTCACCGCGTCCTGCGCCTCCATCAGCATCGTGGTCGCTCCGGCGGGCTCGCCGAGCCCGTCGATCATGTCCTCGCGCTTCAGCCCCAGTAGGTCCATCGTCATCTGGCACGGCACGAGCTTGACGCCGAGCTCCTGAGCCATCTCGAGCAGCTCGCCCGGGCTCGCGACGTTGTGCTCCTTCGCGAGCTTCTTCATCATCGCGGGGCCCGCCCCGACGAAGTTCATCTTGCCGAGCTTCAGGTGCTCCATGCCCGGCCGATCCATCATCGCGACCATCTTCTGCATCCAGTTCTCGCCGGTGAGGTGCTTCTCGTTCTTCACCAGCGAGAACAGCCCCCAGAACGTGAAGAAGATCATCGTCTGCATGCCCATCGCGGCGCCCGTCGTCGCGAGGATCATCTGGGGCCACACCTTGTCCAGGTCTCCGCTCCACGCGATGATCACGAGCTTCTGGTGCTTCGGGTGCTCCTCGCGGACCGGGGCCTCGAGCTCCGCCTCCTGCACGGCCATCGTCGTCACCTCACTTCTTCCTGATCACGAACCGGTAGACGCCGTCGGCGTCGCTCTGGTCGACGAGCTCGTTGCCCGTGCTCGTGCACCACGCGTTGAAGTCGGCGACGGCGCCGGGGTCGGTGGCGAGCGCCTCGATCAGCTCGCCGGAGGCGAGCTCCTTGACCGCCTGCGCCGTCTTCACGATCGGCAACGGGCAGGACAGCCCCTTCAGGTCAAGCGTTCGCGCGATCTGCATGCTCATCGTCGGGTCCTTTCTCCTTGCTCCGCGGGAACTCTGGGATCCGTCCCTGCGGCACGGTCTCCCAGTACAGGCGGTTGAACATCCACTTGGCCGAGTGCCAGAAGAGGTTGGGCTGCGGCGGCGCCGGCGGGTTCTCGTAGTCGAACCGGAGCACCGTCGCCTGGCGATTGCCGGTCTCCAGGAAGCACATCACGCGGCCGCCGTAGTTGGTCTTCGGCGTGGTGCCCCGCACGAGCGAGGCGATCCGGCTCGCCACGACCGGCGCCTCGAAGTGCGCCGTTGAGCCGCTCTTGCTGATCGGTAGGTTCGTCGCATCGCCCATCGCGAAGATGCGCTCCTGGTCCTGCACCTGCAGGGTGTAGCGGTCCGTCGGCAGCCACCCGGAGACGTCGCCGAGGCCCGAGTCCGTGATGACCTGCTGGCCACGGTGCGGGGGGACGAGCACGAGCAGGTCGTACTCGGCCTTCTCGCCCTCGAGGCTCGACACGGTCCCCGCGGAGGGGTCCACCTCCTCGACGTTGAAGAAGGTGGTGAGCCCGATCCCTCGCTCCTCCATGTAGGGCTGGATCACCTTGCTCGCCTGCTCGATCGTGAACGCGCGGTTCAGTGGTGAGAGGAGCGTCACCTCGCTTCGCTCACGGATGCCGCGCTTGCGCAGGTACTCCTCGAGCATGAAGACGAACTCCACCGGCGCGGGCGGGCACTTGTACGGGATGCCGGCGATGCCGACGAGGATCCGCCCCCCTCGGAACCGGCGCAGCTCCTCCCGGAGGCGCTGCGCGTCGTCCAGCGAGTAGAAGCCGAAGGAGCCCTCGACGAGTCCGGGGATCTGGTCGTGCATCAGGCGAGCGCCGGTCGAGATGACGAGGTAGTCCCACTCCAGGCTCCCCGTGCGCTCCAGCTGGACGGTTCCCGCATCCGGATGGATCCGGATGGCGCCGTCGATGACCAGGTCCACCTCGCGACGGAGCAGCGTGCGCTCGTCCCGGACGAGCCATCTCCCGTTCGCCTGGCCGAGCGCCACGTAGAGGTACCCGGGCTGGTAGTGGTGCATGCCGGTCGGGTCGACCACGGTCACCTTCGCGTCGCGCCCGAGCTCCTTCGAGAGCAGGTTCGCGGCGAGGGTGCCTCCCACCCCACCCCCGAGAACTACGACCCTGGCCGGCATCGCCGGTCACCGGGCCTTGCGGATCACGAAGCGGGCGAAGTCCGGCTCCTGTGCGACCTCGACCATCTCGTGGCCGGCCTTGGCGATCCAGGCCGGGATGTCGGTCTTGGAGCCCTCGTCGGACGAGAGCACCTCGATCACGTCGCCGACGGTGCCCTCGCGGATCGCGCCGATCAGGCTCATCAGCGGTCCCGGGCAGGGCATCCCACGGGCGTCGATCGAGCGGGTCACGTTGGCCGTCGTCATCTCCCCCACCTCCTAGATGAAGGTCACCGGGCCGTCGACGTCCATGAAGAACGACGCGACCCCTTCCTGTCCGTCCACCAGCGGGTCCAGGTCCTCGACCTGGATGTCGAACATCTCCATCGAGAGCGAGCAGGCGTGGATCTTCACCTCGCCGATGTCCTTGGCCTGGCGGAAGATCTCGCTCCAGTGGAGGCTGCCGTGTCGCTGCATCAGCTCGGCGCCGTCCGGGCCCGCCTCCGGCGCCACACCGTGGTCCTTGAGGACCCGGTCCGCGCGGAACGCGTCCAGGGCCCAGTACTGCAGGAAGATGTTCACCCTGCGGCCCATCGCGGCCGCGCCGGCCGTGAGCACGGCGGCGGCGTTCAGCCTGTCGTCGGTCCCCGAGAACATGACCAGCGAGAGCGTCGATTCGTCCATCTCGCACCCCTTGTGGTTCGGTTACCCGCAAGGCTCGCCGCCGAGGTCAGGACCGACAGGGGTCGGTCCGCCCGTCCCGGGCAGGACCTTCGGCCGTGCGTGGTTGGGTGCGGAGGATCGGCGGTCCGCTCCGGACCCGGCCCCAGCGGTTGCTGTCCCCTGCGCGGAGCCGGTAGCGTGACAGCTCCCTCGGACCCACCATGGCCGATCCCGTAGACGAGACCGACGTGCCCGCCGACGCCCCCAGCGACCCGCCCCCCGTGAGCGGCGTCGCGCTCGATGAGACGGCTCTGCCCGCCGCTCGCGAGCGCGACTGGGTCGCGATCGCAGGCAGGCTCGCGAGCTTCGCGGTCGCCCTGTTCCTGTTCGTGCTCGCGATCCAGCTGATGAAGGAGGGGGCGAAGGCCCTCGCACCCTCGCTCTCTGACAGCCCGCTGTTCAGCAACGCGTTCTCCACGCTCGGCGCCGGGTGGCTGGGCGCCTACATCGTGCTCTCCGGATCGCCGGTCGCGGCCGTCGCGCTCAGCCTGTACGTCGGCGGTGCGATGACCGAGCTCCAGACCTTCACGATGCTGTCGGGCTCGCGCCTGGGCGCGTCGTTCGTGGTGCTGCTCGTGGGGTTCCTCTACGCGGTGCGCAACCGTGGACAGAACCGGACCGAGGCGATCGGGATGGGCGTGCTCGCGCTCTCACTCACCGCCGTCGTCTACATCCCGGGGATGTTCGTCGGTTACTGGATCTTGAAGGGCGGCTTCCTCGGCGGGATCCGGCTGCACGCTTCCGACGACGTGCTCTCGCTGGTGGACTACATCTGGGGGCCCGCACTGGACCTGCTGACACGGCTCCCGGGATGGACCCTGCTACTCGTCGGGCTCGCGATCGTCCTGATCTCGTTCAAGCTGCTGGACCGTGTGCTTCCACAGCTCGATGGCGAGCACCACGGAGGGAAGCGCGCCGACTGGCTGCGCCGACCGTGGCCGATGTTCGCGCTCGGATGCATCGTCGCGACGCTCACGCTCTCGGTCTCGGTCGCGCTCACGCTCCTCGTCCCGCTCGCCAGCCGAGGCTACGTCAAGCGGCGCGAGGCGATCCCCTACATCATGGGTGCCAACATCACGACGCTCGCGGACACGCTCGTCGCGGCGATGGTGCTTGGGAACGCGGTTGCGGTGCAGATCGTGCTGGCGCAGGCGATCGCGGTGGCGATCATCTCGCTGTTGTTCCTCGCATTCGCGTACCGGCCCCTCGTCGAGGCGGTGATGCGGCTGGACGAGTGGGTCGTGGCGTCAAACCGGCGGCTCTGGCTGTTCGTCGCCGTCCTGTTCGTGCTCCCGGCGATCTTCCTCACCTCCGGCATCTGGCTCGGCCCGATCGCCAACTGACGGCGCC
>DASSJM010000051.1:0-3058 GCA_035691205.1 Actinomycetota bacterium | reverse complement strand
CCGTCGCCGATCTTCGTCATACGCCATCGCAGCGCCGTTTCGGGGGGATGGGCCCACGTTCGTCGCCACACGCATCCACCTCGAGCCGTCGTATTCCCATGTGTCGCCGAGGCGTTCGCGCGTGCTGCCGGAGCCGCGGTAGCCACCGAACAATACGAGTCGCCGGCGACCGCGGTCGTCCGCCATCGCCGCTTCGGCACGCGCGCCGGGAACCTGCGCGGCGACCTCATGCCAGGAGCCCTCGTACCATTCCCACATGTCCCGCAAGGTCGTGTCGCCGCCCCCGTCCCTTCCGAACAGGACGCGATTTCCCCCGAACAACACGAGACGCTTCCGCCGGCGGTCGTAGGAGAGCGACGGGAAGGTCCTCGGGGGCGGGCCGTCCGAAGCGAGCTGGCTCCAGCGACGCCCGTCCCACGCCCACAGGTCACCCAACACCTTGCCCTCGTCCGCCCCCCCAAAGAGCACGACGCGGGCGGCGTCCGCGTCATAGGCAAGGACATGGCCGTTTCGGACGCCGGGGCTCGGCGCCCTGAAGGTTTCATCAGCGGGGCCAGCAGACGAGGCGAAGCCGACGGCAACGAGCGCCACTGTACACGCGAGCCTTTCGGTCACGCTGATCCCCGCAGGACCGCCGTTCGCGATCGAGACGCGCCGCGGGCCACGGCGCCAGGAGGAATGCCGAAGGCTCGCCGGAACGTGTCGGTGAAGTGGCTGTGGCTCGAGAAGCCCACGTCGAGAGCGAGATCCGTCAGTGCCCCGTCCAGTGCCGGCTGACCCGCTTCAACCGCTTGGACGAGCGTCCGCACGCTCGATTCTATCCGGCGGGTCCGAGATCCGGTGGACGGTATGATTGCGAGGATGCCTCGCGTGATACGCGTTCCATTGAAGCGGCTCACGGCCGAGAGCGCCAGCGGTATCGGTCAGGTGATCCGGCACCTCGACGAAGCGCGGCCCGCCCTGCGCCGGGGTCGGATGGTCGTGGAGCGGATCGAAGTAACCCGGCGAGGCGATCGGCTGCACTTCCAGAACCATGCCGTGGGCGACTCGGGGCCGGTCGCGACGCTCGTGGATGGCTGCGCGCGCGTCAGCCACGTAAACTTCCATTCGGACGCGAGCCAGGCCTTCATCAGCAGGAGACGTGAGGCCACGGTCTTCCTGGTCGCTCCGCCTGCCGAGCGAGCGCGGGCCGAGGACTTCGTCGCCCTCTATTCCGACGGCTCGCTGGGATTGTGCATGCTGCCGGATGTCTGGCACACGACGCCGCTGCCAGTGACCGGCAGCCAGGAGTACGACAACACCCAGGGCGACCAGTACCACAGCTCCACCGTGGACCACGACTTTGCCCAGGACGACGTCGTGCTCGAGGTCCCACTGCGCGAGCCGGAGCCCGCCTAGGCGCCCCGCTCGTGTACTCCAGCTTCATGCTCCGCAGGAGCTCCGCGAAGCGCGGGTCGGAACGAAGCGGGTCCATGACGGGATCGACCTTGAGCTGCACGATCCAACTGCCATGCGGGTCGCGGTCGCGATGCAGCTCTCGGATCGCTCCGTCGCGATCGCCCAAGGCCAGATAGACGGCCGCCAGGCGATACGGCACGTCGGCTCAGTCGTGATCGTCCAGGTGAGACCGCTGTGCGAGCCAGCTTGGGGTCGATCTCGAGCGCGCGCTCGATCGCGGCCCTCGACGCGGCCCTTATTCAATCTAGGATCGTGCCTTCGACCGGCGTGACGCCCGCTCCGACGTGTTCTCCCTGGGGGCGACGGCCTACGAGCTGCTGTCGGGCCGGCGCGAACCGCCGGCGAGCTCCACGCCGCCCCGGAGGTGGCTCCCGCCTTCTGGCGGTGAGCTAACGTCGGTCGACGACCACCCGTCCGGCCTTCATGACCCAGCGCACGCCACCGATGACCGCTCCGACGTCGCGAACGGGATCCCCCTCGACGGCGACGATGTCCGCGTAGAAGCCGGGACGGATCGCGCCGAGCTCCTTCTCGGCACCGAGCAAGGCGGCGCCGTTCACGGTGGCGGTGGCCAGCGCCTGGGCTGGCGTCATCCCGGCGTCGACGAAGGCCTGCAGCTCGCGCGTGTTCTCGCCGAAGCCGGTGAAGACGGCATCCGAGCCCATGGCGACGCGCACGCCGGCGCGCACCGCCTCGCGCAGCGTGGCGAGGTTGCGGCGGCGGTAGTGCTCAAGGCGCTCGACCACGGCCTGGTCGTAGCCGAACTCGGCGCGGTGATCCACGTAGTAGCGGTTGTGGTCGACGGTCGGCACGTAGAACGTTCCCCGCCGCGCCAGCTCCGCGACGACGCCGTCGTCGAGGTCCGTCGCGTGCTCGATGGAGTCGGCGCCGGCCCGGATCGCGTCGGAAACCGCGGCCGGACCGTAGGAGTGGACCGCGGCCCGCTTGCCCGCGAAGTGTGCGACCTCGACGGCGGCCTTGATCTCGTCGTGCGTGAACGTCTGGTATCCCGTGACGTCCTGGTCGCTGCCGGTCGAGGCGTAGATCTTGATCCAGTCGGCGCCGGCCGCGATCTGCTGTCTCGCCACCCTCCTCACCTCGGAGACGCCGTCCGCGGTCCCGGGATCGACGAGCGCCACGGGCTTGTAGGGCGTGGCCGTGACAGCGAGCCCGTACCCCGCGACGTACATGCGTGGACCGGGCATGGCGCCCCGGGCGATGAGGTCGCGGAGCGCGATGTCCGTGTACTCCCACGAGCCCAGGTCCCGGACGGTGGTGACGCCCGTCTCCAGCGTTCGGCGAGCGTTCTCCTGGGCGAGGAAGACGGTGACGGCGGCGCCCAGCTTGCCGAGCTGCGCAAACGGCCGCGAGCCGGGACTGCGATCCCAATAGAACGACATGTGGGTGTGCGCGTCGACCAGGCCGGGAATCGCCGTCAGGGGCCGAAGGTCGATGAGCTTCGCTCTCGCGGGCACCGCGGCGTCGCCGGAACCGACCGACACGACGCGTTCGCGGTCGACGACCACGACGGCGTCGCTCGTCACGTTGCCGTCGCCCTGGACGAGCCGCCCGAAACGCAACACGACAGGCTCGTCGGCCA
>DASSJM010000050.1:0-5595 GCA_035691205.1 Actinomycetota bacterium | reverse complement strand
CTCATCGCGCTCCTGCTGGGCACGGGCGCCGTGCTCGTCGCCGCCGGTCGGCGCCGACAGCGGCGGCACGCCGCCAGCAGATCCTGATCCTCCCGGACCGTCGGTAGCCCGGGTTGGCCGACCCGTCCATGGAGGGTATCGGCGACCCCTCGCACGTGGGCCCTGTCAGCGTCGTCGTCCCCACGTGGCGGCGGGCACCGTGGCTCGATCGGTGCCTCGCGGGCCTGCAGGCCCAGGACCCTTCGCCCGCCGAGATCGTCGTGGTCGGCCGCCGTGAGGACGAGGACGCCCAGGTGGTCGTGGCGTCGAGGGCGTCCAGCGCCGACATCCCGATCCGCTGGGTCGAGGTGGAGCGCCCGGGTCACGTCGCCCCGGTGAGGCTCGGCATCGACACATCAGCCGGGGACGTCGTCGCGGTCGTGGACGACGACGTCGTCCCGCAGGCCGGGTGGCTCGCGGCGCTCCTCGACCCGTTCTCCGATCCATCGGTCGCCTGCGTGGGAGGCAGGGTCGTCACCCCGGGACAGCGCGCCCGGGTACGCCCGGACGCCGGACAGATCCGCTGGTACGGGCATCACATCGGGAACGTCGCCATGGTTCGGGCGCCGGAGCCCTTCGACGTCGCGGGCGTCATGGAGTGCAACTGGGCCTGGCGACGTGCGGTCCTTCGCGAGGTGCGGTTCGACCCTCGGCTGGACTTCGACGACGCGTCGATGTACGGGCTGGACCTGACGCTGCAGGCGCGGGAACGCGGGTCCCGGGTTGTCTATCAGCCGGCCGCCGTCGTGGTCAACGAAGGTGCCCCGAGGGATCCGTCGCTCGCCCGCGACGATCGGGTCCCCAGGACGTTCACGTACAGCCGCAACTACTCGCTGATCGCGAGCCGTCACCTGCGCGGGCTCCGACTGCCGGCCTTCTGGCTGTGGTGGCTGCTGATCGGGGAGCGCGGATCCTACGGGGTGGCGACCGCGGTCGTGGATCTGATCGCCGGGCGCACCAGCCCGGCGATCGTCACGGCGTCGTTCAAGGGCAAGTTCGCGGGGGTCCGCCAGTGGCTCGCCGGGTGAGGGTTCTCCTCGTTCAGTCTCATCCCGTCCAGTACGCGGCGCCCCTCCTGCGTCGGTACGCGCGAGAGGAGGGTCTCGACGCCCGGGTCGCGTTCCTATCACTGCGAGGGGCGGCGCCCTCGGTCGATCGGGACTTCGGGGTCGAGGTCGCGTGGGACGTCCCGCTGCTCGACGGCTATGCCTGGACCCAACCACCGGATCGGGCCGGGTCGGTCGCGAGGCGACTCCTCGGCTCGGTCAACCCGGGTCTCTGGCGGATCGTCCGCCGGGGAGCCTTCGACGTCGTGGTCTGCTACGGGTACCGCGCGGCCTCGTTCTGGATCGCGGCCGTAGCGGCGAAGTCCGCGGGCGCCAAGCTCATGTGGGCGACCGATGCGACCCGGATCTCCCCGTGGGCGCGGGGCCCCCTGCATCGATGGAAGGTCCCGGTCAAGAAGGTTGCGCTGCCGGCGATCTTCGGACTCGCCGATGCGGTGCTGGCTCCCTCGACGCGGACGGTTCGGTTCCTCTCCGGGATCGGCGTCCCGCCGTCTCGCGTGTTCATCGCCCCGTTCGTCGTGGACAACGAGTTCTTCGAGCGGGGGGCGGCCGCCGCGGACCGCGAAGCCGTCCGGGCCGACTGGGGGGTTCCGGCCGACGGCCTGGTCGCACTCTTCGCCGGCAAGCTCGCGCCGTGGAAGCGGCCCGGCGATCTGCTCGAGGCCGCCGCTCGCGTGCCGGAGGTGTTCGTGGTCTTCGCCGGCGACGGGGTGCTTCGGGAAGAGCTGGCCGAGCGCGCCCGGCATCTCGGCCTCGCCGAACGGGTCCGCTTCCAGGGGTTCGTCAACCAGTCGGCCCTCCCGGCGACCTACCGCGCGGCCGACGTCCTGGTCCTGCCGTCCGAGTTCGAGCCGTTCGGGCTGGTCGTCAACGAGGCGTTCGCGTCCGGCACCCCCGCCATCGTGTCCACGGCCTGCGGAGCCGTCGACGACCTGATCCGCGAGGGCGAGACCGGCTTCACCTATCCCCCGGGCGACGTCGCCGCGTTGGCCGGTCACCTCGAGGCGCTCGCCCGGAGCCCTGAGCTGCGCGAACGGCTGGTTCGCGGGGCGCGAGACCAGATCGGGCAGTGGGGGGTCGACCAGAACGTCGAGGCGTTCACGCGGGCGGTCCGGGCCGTCGCGCGGGGGGGCCGCGCGGATCCCGAGTCCGCTTCGTGAGGGGTCCCGGGACCTCGCGATCGCGGGTTGACCTGCCGCCCGGTCGGGGGTAGGCTTCCGCCGGTTTCGACCGGGACCCCACCCGGGGGTTGACGCTGCGCGCACGCGCAACTACACTGCTCGTTTGCCGTGCCGCGTTCCGCCTGCTCAGTTTCCGCGCGCTTCGACCCTAGGGGGGATAGTTCTTGCCTGACGCCCTCGTGCCAGTCCGCGACCGTGTCAGTTTCGCCAAGCTCGACGAGGCACTTCCGCTGCCGGACCTCGTCGGCGTCCAGAGGAGCTCCTTCGATCAGCTCCTAGCTGAAGGCCTCAAGGAGGTCCTCGAGGAAGTCAGTCCTATCGAGGACTTCACCGAACAGTTCCAATTGCACTTCGGCAAGCATCACTTCAACGACCCGAAGTTCTCCGAAGAGGAGTGCAAGGACAAGGATCAGACCTTCAGCCGTCCGCTGTTCGTCGAGGCGATGTTCGTCAACAAGACGACCGGCGAGATCAAGGAGCAGGAGGTCTTCATGGGGGACTTCCCCATGATGTCCGAGCGCGGGACCTTCATCATCAACGGCACGGAGCGGGTCGTCGTCTCCCAGCTGGTGCGGTCCCCGGGCGTCTACTTCAGCCGCGAGCTGGACAAGACCTCGGACAAGGACGTCTTCGTGGCCAAGATCATCCCCAGCCGGGGCGCCTGGCTCGAGTTCGACGTGGACAAGAAGGAGACCGTCGGCGTTCGGATCGACCGCAAGCGCCGCCAGAACGTCACGGTGCTCCTCAAGGCCCTCGGGTGGTCGGCGGATGACATCCTCGCGCTGTTCGACAACGCCAAGTCCATCCAGAACACCCTTGAGAAGGACCACGTCGAGACGCCCGAGGAGGCCCTGGAGGACATCTACCGCAAGCTCCGTCCCGGCGAGCCGCCCACGGCCGAGTCGGCCCGGACCCTGCTGGAGAACCTGTTCTTCAACCACAAGCGCTACGACCTGGCCAGGGTCGGCCGTTACAAGGTCAACAAGAAGCTCGAGCCCGCCAGGGACATCCTGCTCAAGCAGCTGAAGGCGCGAGCCAAGGAGCTGACCGAGCTGGACAACCCGGACAAGAAGGGCTGGGACCAGCCCCGGTTCCGCGTCTGGTCGGAGCTCCAGAAGGACGAGCAGGGCACCGGCGGCCCCAAGTACAAGGGCATCCTTTCCTACGAGGACATGCTCCGGACCGTCCGCTACCTGGTCAAGCTCGCGTCCGGCGAGGAGGGCTACGAGCCCGACGACATCGACCACTTCGGCAACCGCCGGCTGCGCTCGGTGGGCGAGCTGATCCAGAACCAGATCCGGATCGGCCTGTCGCGGATGGAGCGGGTCGTGCGTGAGCGCATGACCACGCAGGACGTCGAGGCGATCACCCCGCAGACCCTGATCAACATCCGACCCGTCGTGGCCAGCATCAAGGAGTTCTTCGGGACCAGCCAGCTGTCGCAGTTCTTGGACCAGACGAACCCGCTGGCCAGCCTGACGCACAAGCGGCGCCTGTCCGCCCTCGGGCCGGGCGGGCTCTCGCGGGAGCGCGCCGGCTTCGAGGTCCGCGACGTCCACCCGTCCCACTACGGCCGGATGTGTCCGATCGAGACCCCCGAGGGGCCGAACATCGGCCTGATCGGGTCGCTGTCCACCTACGGGCGCATCAACCAGTTCGGGTTCATCGAGACCCCGTACCGGCGCGTGACCGCCGGCAAGGTCACCGACAAGGTCGACTACCTCTCGGCCGACGAGGAGGACCGTCACGTGATCGCGCAGGCCAACGAGCCGATCCGGCCGGACGGGTCCTTCGTCAACACCACGGTCCTGGTCCGCCGCAAGGGCAGCGAGGTCGACTCGGTGGCCGGCGACGAGGTCGACTACATGGACGTCTCGCCCAAGCAGATCATCTCGGTCGGGGCGGCCCTGATCCCGTTCCTGGAGCACGACGACGCCAACCGGGCCCTGATGGGGGCCAACATGCAGCGTCAGGCCGTACCCCTGCTCCGCTCGGAGGCCCCGATCGTGGGCACCGGCGTGGAGTTCCGGGCGGCGGTGGACGCGGGCGACGTCGTGCTGGCCGAGGAGGCCGGCGAGGTCGAGGACGTCTCGGCCGACGACATCGTGATCCGCGAGCGGACCGGGAACCTCCGCACCTACAAGCTGCTGAAGTTCCGCCGGTCCAACCAGGGAACCTCGCTGAACCAGAAGCCGCTCGTGACCGAGGGCGACAAGGTCGCCAAGAACCAGGTCATCGCGGACGGCCCCTCCACCGAGGCCGGCGAGATGGCGCTCGGCCGCAACCTCGTCGTGGCGTACATGCCGTGGGAGGGCCACAACTACGAGGACGCCATCATCATCTCCGAGCGCCTCGTCAAGGAGGACGTCCTGACCTCGATCCACATCGAGGAGCACGAGGTCGACGCCCGCGACACGAAGCTGGGCGCCGAGGAGATCACGCGTGACATCCCCAACGTCTCCGAGGAGATCCTGAAGGATCTCGACGAGCGTGGGATCGTGCGGATCGGCGCCGAGGTCAACCCCGGCGACTACCTGGTCGGCAAGGTCACGCCCAAGGGCGAGACGGAGCTCACCCCCGAGGAGCGCCTGCTCCGCGCGATCTTCGGCGAGAAGGCGCGCGAGGTCCGCGATACCTCGCTCAAGGTCCCGCACGGCGAGAGCGGCAAGGTGATCGGCGTCCGCGTGTTCACCCGCGAGGACGGCGACGAGCTCCAGCCGGGCGTGAACCAGCTCGTGCGGGTCTACGTCGCCCAGAAGCGGAAGATCTCCGACGGCGACAAGCTCGCCGGTCGCCACGGGAACAAGGGCGTCATCTCGACGATCCTGCCCGAGGAGGACATGCCGTTCCTGGCGGACGGCACGCCCGTCGACATCATCCTGAACCCGCTCGGCGTGCCCTCCCGGATGAACCTCGGGCAGGTGCTCGAGGCCCACCTTGGCTGGGCCGGCCTGGTCGGGTTCACCAAGGACGGGGTCGACCACCAGGGGCCGGTGCACGTGGCCACGCCGGTGTTCGACGGTGCCCGCGAGGGCGAGATCCTCGACGCGATCCGCAGCGCCCACCCCAACGCCGACGGCGTGAAGCTCGTCGACGACGTGGGCAAGGCCGTGCTGTTCGACGGCCGCAACGGCGAGCCCTACGAGGAGCCGGTCACCGTGGGCGTCGCCTACATCCTGAAGCTGCTCCACCTGGTGGACGACAAGATCCACGCCCGCTCCACCGGCCCCTACTCGATGATCACGCAGCAGCCGCTCGGAGGGAAGGCGCAGTTCGGCGGCCAGCGGTTCGGCGAGATGGAGGTCTGG
>DASSJM010000049.1:0-24329 GCA_035691205.1 Actinomycetota bacterium | reverse complement strand
CCGCAGGAGGAACCGGAGCTCCTCCGGGGCGAAGTCCAGCTCCTTGAGGAAGTGGCGGTGGTGGAGGTTGAGCGCCATGTCGAAGTCCTTCTGTCGTTGGGCTTGCTCTGGTTCTAGGCGGTGACCGGCTCCGTGGCCGGCGCCACCGCGACGGGGTCTCGGTGGCGGTGCCGCAGGATCCACTTGACGACTTCCTCCACGACGACCAGCGCGAGGGCGAGGCCCACGCAGATCGCCCACGCGTCGAGGTCGAGGCTGGTGGTGTCGAAGATCCGGCCCAGGACCCGAGCCGTGTCTCGCATCGACTCCTTGTGGCCGATCTGACTGCCCTCGGGCCCAAGGTAGGTCACGTGGGCGCCCTGGTCGTAGGCGGCGACCTCGAAAGCCGTGCGGGTGCGCGTCGACGACTTCTCGAAGATCAGGGCCACGTTCTTCCCGACCAGGCGCGGGACCTCGTAGCCGCCGTACTTGGCCGCCTTGAGGTCGGCGGCGAGCCTCAGCAGGAATCGCAGCTCATCTGGCGTGAAATCGAGCTCCTTCACGTAGCTCCGGTTCCGAAGGTTGAACGCCATCTCCTCCTCCTCCTTCAGGCAGTCGCCCGCGCGGGGACCGACGCACCCCGCCGCGCACGCCGCCGGATGAACACCTTGATCAGCTCCTCGACGACCACGAGCGTGAGCGCGATGCCGATGCAGATCCACCACTGCGAGAAGCTGAGCTCGACCGTCGAGAAGACGCGCTGCAGGAACCCGATCTCCGTCACCAGCACGATCGCGGCCAGCGCGAGCCCGTACCGGCGGAGCTGCGTGGCGCCCGGCAGCGCGTGCACGTCGAAGATCGTATGCACCTGGTCGCGGGCGAGGAGTCCGGCGGCGAGGTGGAAGAGCGACAGCGTGGTCAGCAGCATCGTGGCCGCGACCGGGACACCGAACTCCGACTCCCCGATCTGGTAGGCGACGAGCGTGCCGACCGTCATCACGGCGCCCTGCGTGCACAGCCGGACCCAGTTCGGGGCCGTCAGCACCGGGGCGCCGACCGGCCTGGGGGCCCGCTTCATCAACCCGGCGGTCGGCTCGTCGAAGCCGAGCGCGACCGCGATCGGGATGTCGATGACCATGTTCACCCAGAGGATCTGGAGCGGGTTGAGCGGGATCCCGCCGGCGATGCTGAAGATGCCGGCCCCGATGAAGATCGCGATGTAGGCGACGAGCGTCGACATCTGGAACCGCAGGTACTTGAGCAGGTTGTCGTACAGCCCCCGCCCGTACTCCACCGCGCCGACGATCGTGGCGAAGTTGTCGTCGGTCAGGATCATCACCGCGGCCTCCTTGGAGACCTCGGTGCCGGTGATGCCCATCGCGACGCCGATGTTGGCCGCCTTGAGCGCGGGGGCGTCGTTCACCCCGTCCCCCGTCATCGCCACGATGTTGTCGCTCTGCTGCAGGAGCCGGACCAGCCGAACCTTGTCCTCGGGAGCGACGCGCGCGATCACCCCGATGTCCGGGAGCTGCGCGAGGGCCTCCTCGTCGGACAGGGCCGCGAACTCCGCCCCGGTGATCGCCCGGCCCTCGATGCCGAGCTCCGCGCCGATCGCGCCGGCCGTCGTCGCGTGGTCGCCCGTGATCATCCGCACCCGGATGCCGGCGCTCTTGCACTCGGCGATCGCGGCCTTCGCCTCGGGCCTCGGCGGATCCACGATCCCGACCATCGCGAGCAGCGTGAGGTCCTCGACCTGGCCGAGGAGGTCCGCCTGCGGATCGAACGTGGCCGGATCGAAGTCGCGCTGGGCGACCACCATCACGCGCTCGCCGCCCTCGGCCATCCGATCGTTCGCCTCCAGGGCGAGGTGCCGGTTCTCGTCCGTCACGGGGACGAGCGTCCCGTCCGGCGCCCGGTACGAGCCGCCCCGCGAGATCAGGACGTCCGGCGCGCCCTTCACGTAGCAGCGGACGACCGGTCCTTCGGGACCGGTCATCTCGTGGAAGGTGGCCATGAACTTGTAGTCGGAGTCGAAGGGGACCTCGGCAACCCGCGGGTAGGTCGCCCGGGTCTCGTCGACGTCGAGGCCGCCCTTGGCGCCGAGCACGATCAGCGCGCCCTCGGTCGGATCGCCGATCAGGCTCTCGCCGTCGAGCACGGCGTCCGCGCACAGGATCATCGGGAGCAGGTACGCGTCGAGGTCCATCGCGCCGCCGCCGACGTGCTTGATCTCGCCGCGGATCGCATACCCCTCGCCCGAGACCGTGAACCGGTTCTGGCCCGGGATCGCCATCTCCCGGGCGGTCATCTTGTTCAGCGTGAGGGTCCCCGTCTTGTCCGAGCAGATCGCGGACGTCGAGCCGAGGGTCTCGACCGCCGGCAGGCGCTTCACGATCGCGTTGCGTTGCGCGATCTCCCGCGTGCCGATCGACAGCAGCGCGGTCACGACGGCGGGCAGGCCGGTGGGGATGGCCGCGACGGCGAGCGTCACGCCGGTCACGAACAGCGTGTCGAACGACTCGTCCCGGAGCAGGCCTAGGGCGACGACGAGCACCAGCGCGACCCCGGCGATCGACGCGATGATCTTCGACAGGCCGTCGAGCTGCCGCTGCAGCGGCGTCTTCTCGGCCTCGGTCCTGGCGAGCATGTCGGCGATGTGGCCGATCTCGGTCCCCATGCCGGTCTCGGTGACCACCATCTCGCCACGCCCTCGCGTGACGGACGTGTTCATGTAGGCCATGCAGATGCGGTCGCCCAGCGGGACGTCGTCGCCGGTGACGGGGCCGACCTGCTTCCCGACCGGCAGGCTCTCGCCGGTGAGGGCGGCCTCCTCGATCTCCAGGGTGGCGGCGACGCAGATCCGCCCGTCGGCCGGCACACGGTTGCCCGCCTCCACCAGCACCACGTCGCCCGGGACGAGCTCCTCGGCGTCGATCTCGATCGCCTGTCCGTCGCGGCGGACGCGAGCGATCGTCTTCATCATCTGCGCCAGGGCCTGGACGCTCTCCTCCGCCTTGGCCTCCTGGCGAAGTCCGATCACCGCGTTGAAGACCGTGAGCCCGGCGAGCAGGACCGTCGTCCCGATGTCGTCGGTGACGAGCGCGTTGATCACCGCGGCGCCCAGCAGGATGATCTGCATGAAGTCCTGGTACTGGCGCACGAACGCCTTGTACCCGGACTCCTTCTTGGCTCCCGCGAGCCGGTTCGGGCCGTGCTTCGCGAGACGTTCGGTGGCCTCACCCGCCGACAGGCCACGCTCCGGATCGACGTCGAGCTCCCGGGCGACGTCCGCGGCGTCCTTCGCGTGCCAGGCGATCGGCTCGGTCGTCGTCGTCATGCCCTGCGTCGCGTCAGCCATCGACCTCCCCCGCTCCCGGCCTCTGCCTCGTCAGATCTCGAGCATCGCCCGGCGCTTCATCTCCTCGTACTCCTCGGCCGTGATCTGACCCGCGTCGCGCAGCGCGGCCAGCTTGGCCACCTCGTCCGCGGCCGAGTACCCGGCGACCCGGCGCTGCCGTTCGGCCGCCTCCTGCGCCATCCGGCGGTCCTGCTCGGTCATCTTCGGGCGGGCGATCATATAGATCAGGATCCCGATGAACGGCAGGGCGAAGATCAGGAGGATCCAGCCCGCCTTGCCCCAGCCCGAGACGTCGTCGCGGCGGAAGATGTCGCCGAAGACCGCGATGAAGATCCAGATCGCCATGAACCAGAAGAAGAACACCAGCATCGCCCAGAGCACATCGCCAAGGTCCACCGCCACTCCCCCTTCTACGCGTCCCGCGACCGATCGACCGGACCCTCGGGATCGAGGCTGATCTGCGCTGAAGGTATCACCCCCAGGTCGGAGCCGTCCTGCACTGGGAGGATCGCCGGTTCCCGTTGCGAGACAGTCCCCTTGGGGTAGACGACCCCCGGCCTACCGCCGGCGGGAACGCTTCCCCCGTACCGTCGTCCCCACAACCAGCGCGGCCGAGATCAGCACGAGGTTCTTCACGACGAACTCGCCCTCGACGGTGAGCAGGAACGCGTTGCCGTCGCGGAAGGTGACCTCGGGCAGGACGAAGAAGGTCAGGAAGGTCCCGATCATCTGCACGGTGAACAGCGCCAGCGTGAGCCGCAGCGCCCAGCCGAACAGCAGCATCACGCCGACGAACACCTCGAAGAACCCCAGCGCGGTGACGAACAGGTCCGGATCCACCCAGTACACGGTGTTGGCGACGAGGTCCGCCACCGGCGAGCGGTCGAGCACCTTCAGGAGCCCGAACCACACGAACACCAGCCCGAGCGACACCCGGAGCATCGGAACCGCCGCGCGGCGCAGGAACGGGATCAGGCGGGCGTCGACGCGGTCGATCGCGCGCGTGAGCATCGTGGCCATGCATCCTCCCGAGGGTCGTTGCCTCCAGGCTACGGCCAGCCCGGACGACGTGGAGCGGCCCCGCCGGCATACCCGGCGGGGCCGCTCATACGCCTCTCGGCGCCGTGTCCCTACTTGGTGCCGACCTGCACGGCGACGACCGCGAAGTCGTAGCCGGCGGTCCCGTTACCCCACGCGTAGACCTGGTAGGCCGTGCCCTCCTGCAGGTTGAGGACGGCCGGCCCGATCACCGGAGCGTAGTCGCCCGGCAGGGAGACCCAGGCCGCGTAGACGCCCGAGGGCACCTTCATCGTTGCGGAGGCGCCGTTCGGCACGTCCTCGAGCAAGACGGCGCCGTTCGCCCACACGTCGACGGCGGGGGCCGCGGCCGTGTGGCGGACCGTGAGGCGCGCGGTGTCGCTCTTCAGCGCCTTCACGTTGTTCTTGAACAGCCCGAGGGTCGGGCTGCCGTCGGCCGTCAGGTACGCGATCGCCGTGTAGTTCTTGTCGCTCGCGAGCTCGACGCCCTCGGCCTCGAGGATCGCCGCGTCGTCGCAGGTATCACCGGCCGCCACGATCTTGACGTCGTAGGTGCCGGCCGGCAGCGGCACGCCGGTGACGACCTCGCCGGGGTTGAACCCGGGGATGGCCACGGCCCCGTTCACGCAGACCTCGACGTTCACGCCGGGGATCCCGTGCACGACGTTGAGCGACGCGTCGGCGGCCGAGGCCGTCCCCACGCCGAGCATCGAGACCGCGAGCGTCGCGGCGACGCCGAGTCCCAGGAGTCGCTTCCTCATCCTGCTTCCTCCTCTTGCCTCGGGAGCGGGCCACTCCCGCTCCGTCCTCCCAGGAAGCTACGTGAGGACACCGCCACAATCCATGCGTGAACCTATGCACTCCGCATTGTTTTTCGGCGGCGACACGGGTACCATCTGGGCATGCCTGATCCGAACGGAACCTCGAAGCCGGGCGTGCCGATCGCCACCGTGTCGAAGACGCTGGACATCCCCGTCCCCACGATCCGCTCGTGGGAGCGGCGGTACGGCTTCCCCAAGCCGCCCCGGACGGACGGCCGGCATCGCCGCTACACGCCGCGTGAGATCGAGCAGCTCCGCCACCTCCGCGACCTCATCACCCGCGGGCACTCGGCCCGCGAGGCCGTCGCGCGCGTGAACGCGGTTCCGCTCGGGACCGACGACGGGGATCTCGTCGACCAGCTGATCGACGCGGCGATGCGCCTGGACAGCGACGGGGTGCGCAAAGCGCTCGATGGCTCGGGCGAGCGCCTCGGGGTCGAGGGGGCGATCCGCGACGTGATGTTCCGCGCGATGCGGGAGATCGGGACACGGTGGAAGACCGGAACCTGCGACATCGAGCAGGAGCACCTGGCGAGCGAGGCCGTCCGAGCGTGGCTCGCCCGCCAGACGGCGATGGCGCCGCCCCCGTTCCGGCCGGACCCGATCGTCCTCGCGTGCGGCCCGAAGGACCTCCACACGATCGGGCTCGAGGCGTTCGCCGTCGTCCTCGCCCGGCGGGGCTGGCCCCTGCGGATGCTCGGCGCGATGACGCCCGCGCCCTCGCTCCTGTCGGCGGTCCGAACCATCGGGGCGGCGGCGGCGGTCGTGATCTCCCAGCGCGGCGTCACGCGCCGAGCGGCGATCGAGTCCCTCGCGGGGGTGGACGCCGTGCCGGGCGTCCGGGCCTTCTACGCGGGCGACGCGTTCGTCGCGGCGTCCGCTCGGCGCGGCGTCCCCGGCACGTACCTCGGGGAGGACGTGGTCCAGGCGGCCGAGCTGCTGGAGTCCGCGCTGGCAAGGACCCGTTCGAGCCGCGGCGCGTCGCGCTAGGTCGCGACCGGGACGATCGGCTCGGGGTAGCCGGAGCGCCGCATCAGCGACGGATCGGTCCAGGGGGTGAAGATCAGGGGCGCCTGGACGTCGCGAAGCTCCTGCACGTACCGACGGACGTAGGCGCCGCTCGGGTCGTACCGCCTGGCCTGCCGGACGGGGTTCAGGGTCCGGGTTCGGCGGGGATCGGTGCCGGTGCCGGCCGCCCACTGCCAGTTGCCGGCGTTGTTGGCGGGATCCGCGTCGATCAGCAGACGTGAGAAGTGGCGCTCGCCCCGCTGCCACGGCACCCCCAGGCGCCGCGTCAGGAACGACGCGACCACGAGCCGCGCCCGGTTGTGCATCCACCCCTCGCGCAGGAGCTGACGCATCCCGGCGTCCACGAGCGGCAGCCCGGTCCGGCCATCGCGCCAGGCGGCGAGCGCCCGCTCCGCCGGCACCCCGGCCTCGGCGATCCCCACCGGGTCCCGGAGGCTCCGCCACGCGAGCGCCGGGTCCTCCGCGAGCAGCTGCAGGAAGAAGTCGCGCCACGCCAGCTGCCGGACGAACGGCTCGGCGACGGCGGCGCCGTTCGCCCGCATCGCGACCTCGTTCGCCGAGACGCACCCGAACCGCAGGTAGGGAGACAGGCGTGACGTGGCCTCGACCGCGAGGTCGTCCCGTCCCTCCGCGTACCCCTGGAGCTCGCGTCCCAGGAACGCGTGGAGCCGCCGCCGTCCCACGCGTTCGCCGCCGCGGGGCACGTCGACCGCGTGGGGCGCGACCGTCGACGGATCCGGCCGGCGGCCCGGTTCCAGGTCGCCGGGAACGCTGACCCGCCGCGGCGCGGGCACCAGGCCGCGCGGCGGCCGATCCCCCCAGGCGCGCAGGTACGGGGTGAACACGCGGTACGCGGTGGCCCTGGGCAGGCCGCCGGGCTCGACGACGGCGTTCTCGGGGAAGACGCGCAGCTCGAGACGAGCTCGCGCGCACGCCGCGGCGAGCAGGCGCTCACGGCGGCGCGCGTACGCGCTCGCGTCACCCGTCACGAAGATCCGCGAGCAGCCCGCCTGGACCGCGACCTCCATCACCTCGTCGACCACCGCACCCCGGCGGACGAACAGCCGGCCGCCGAGCCGCTCGAGCGAGCGATCCAGGTCGACGAGGCTCTCGAGTAGGAACCGATCACGGTTGGCCGAGGCCCCCAGGAGCGCGGGATCCAGTACGAACAGCGGGACGACCTCGGAGGCCGTCCGGCACGCCTCGTCGAGCGCGGCGTGATCGTGGACCCGCAGGTCGCGCGTGAACAGGACGAGGATCCTCATGCGTTCGACTGTAGGAGCCGCGCGTCGCCGTGAGGCCGCCGAACCCGTGCAAGACGGACCGTGGAGCGACGCCCCGATCAGCCGGTCGGTGCGAGCGTCCCCGCGAAGATCTGCCACGCGAGCGCGGACTTGGCCACCAGGCTGAGGATCATGTAGACCCGCTCCCCGTACAGGTAGTCCGTCCACCGCCCGACCCGCCGGTACTGCAGCCACATGTTCGCGGCGAACGACATGAAGAACACGAACAGCGAGACGAAGATCGCGTAGACGAAGCCCGGCGCCGTCGCATCCGTGCCGATCCCGGCCAGGTACAGCCCGATCGCGACCCACGGGACGACCCCGATCACGCTCCCGAGCCAGAACGGCAGCAGGCTCCCGCCGGGACGCTCGTAGTGCTCCTGGAGCAGGCCGAACAGGATCATCGCCGCGTTCGCCCCGAAGATCGCGATCACCGCGGCCACGTCGTTGATACCGGGGAGCAGCCCGATCAGCACCGCCATGAGCGAGGCGCTCACCGAGTACTCGATCCACCGGAAGTCGTTGCGCCCGACCATGAGCATCTGCCGGTACCGAGGGAAGCCCAGCGGTGAGGCGATCAGGAGGTGGGCGATCGCCGAGATGAACAGGAAGGCGGCGACCGCCCACGCCACCCGGAGGTCGAACAGCGTGACCGTCTCCGACGCGGAGCCCGGAGGCCCGGTCAGCGAGTGGATGACGATCGGGATCGAGAAGCCGGTCGCGAGGACGAGGATCAGCACGCCCTGCGCGGCATGCAGGAGGCCGAGGGCGAGGTTGACCCCCCGCAGACGGCCGATGCGGCTCGAGACCTCGGCCTCGGAGGCGCCCGGGAAGAGCAGTCCGTGTAGCTCCTCGCTCGGGCTAACGCTCATCTGATCCGACCCCCGCATCCTGGTGCTCATGGTGCTCATCTCCTTCCGCCGCACGGCCCCTGCCCGGCGCGAGGACTCATGCGGCCTCGAGGACGATCTGGCTCACGTCGGTCCGTCCGGCCCGGAACCCCCCCTCGCAGTACGAGAGGTAGTACTGCCACATCCGCTTGAAGCGCTCGTCGAACCCGAGACCCTCGATGGCGGGCCACGCGGCGTCGAAGCGCCGGCGCCACTCCGCCAGGGTGAGCGCGTACGAGGAGCCGTACCCCTGCCTGGCCGTGATCCGCAGGCCCGCGGCCGCCGCGTCCGCCCGCAGGACGCCGGGCGAGGGCACCTGTCCCCCGGGGAAGACGTACCGGCGGATGAAGTCGGGGTTCGCGTTCGACGACGCCCAGTGGCGATCGGCCACCGTGATCGCCTGCAGGCCGACCCGGCCGCCCGGGCGGAGCCGCTCCGCGAGGACCCGGAAGTACTCGGCCCACCGGGTCCCCGGGATCGACTCGATCATCTCGATCGACACGATCGCGTCGTAGGTGCCGGGCGTCTGCGAGAAGTCCTCGAGCCGCACCTCCACGCGGTCGCCGAGGCCGCGCTCGGCGACCAGCTTCTCCACCCAGGTCGCCTGCTCACGCGACACCGTGACGGTGGTCACGCTGCAGCCGAGCTCACCGACGGCGAACGTCGCGAACCCTCCCCACCCGGACCCGATCTCGAGGACACGCGTGCCGGCTCGGAGGCCGGCGGCCGCGGAGATGCGCCGGTACTTCTCCGCCTGCGCCTCCTCCAGGGACATGTCCTCGCGCGCGAACACGGCCGACGAGTACGTCATCGACCCGTCCAGCCACTCCCGGAAGAACGCGTTCCCGAGGTCGTAGTGCTCGACGGTGGTCCGGAGGGGGCCCCGCGGCGTGCTCGCCCGGCCGATCGCGCGCCAGGCGGCCTGCCCGGCGCGCTCGAGCACGGCGGGGACCCGGGGGCGATGAGCGGGCTCCAGGTGCACGGCCCCGAGCTCGATCACGGACGCGAGGTCCGGGGAGTCGAACTCGCCGGCGATCCAGCCGTCGGCCAGCCCGATCGCACCGGTGGTGAGGAGCCGTCGGATCACGCGTTCGTCGCGGAGCTCGACGACGGCGTCGGGGCCCGGCCGCCTTCCCTTGTAGGTGCGGACCGAGCCGTCTGGGAACCGCACGCGGAGCGAGCCCGCGCGGAGCCCGCCGGCGATCCGGTCCAGGAGCCAGCGCTCGGCGGCGCTCATGTCGCCACCACCGTCGTTCCGCGCTCGATCGTCACGGGGTGGTCCGGGGCAGGTCCGTGTCGGCGGAACGGGGCACCCTTGCGCCACAGCCGGAGGGCCTCCCAGTGGATCCCGCCGAGCACCTTGAGCGTGACCATCGGGTGGGTGGCGAACGCCCGCCACAGGCCGAACCGCCCGAGCTCTCGACGCTTGGCGACCAGCGTCGCCGTCAGCACCCGGCCGCCCGCGACGAACTCACGGACGATCAGGGCCGCCCGATCGTCCGGCGGGCGCACGCGGAACTCGTACGTGGCGTCCTGGTCGATGAACGGCGACACGAAGAGCTGCTTGTCGAACACGTGCCGGGCGTTGCCCGCGGGATCGAGCCCGTCGACCCTCACGAGGTGATGGTGCCACTGTCCGAAGGTGTTCGACACCTCGTACAGGACCGCCCGCAGGTCGCCTCCCGGCCCGTAGCCGAACCACACCGAGATCGGGTTGAACGCGTGACCGAGGACCCGCGGCATGGTGAGGATCCGGACGGGACCGCCCTCGAGGTCGACCCCCGCCTCCCGCAGGTAGCCGTCCAGCCACGGACGCAGCGGCGACCCGTCGCGCGGCCCGTGGTCCCGGTCCCAGAACGAGAACGGGGCGGCTCGGTTGTGGCCGAAGCCGGCCGCCAAGCGATCCAGCTCGTCGAGCTCGTCGAGGTCGAGCCACACGTAGTAGACGCCGTAGGAGAAGCGGTGCGTCGCCGGGAACGAGCGGCGATGCATCACGGTCCCCTCGTACACGGCGCTGTTCATGCGGCGATCTCACCCACCAGCGCGGGCGGCCGCGGCATGACGCCCCAGGGGGCCGGCGCCCCGAGGGCGGCGGCGACGTCCAGGCCGGCGCGCAGCCCGTCCTCGTGGAACCCGTGCCCGCACCAGGCCCCGGCGAACCACGTGCGACGGGTCCCCTGGATCGCCGGCAGTGAGCGCTGTGCGTCGATGGCGGCCCGGTCGAACTGCGGATGCGCGTATCGGAAACGCTGCACCTCGCCTCGCGGCTCGCGGATCGGGTTGAGCGTGACGAAGACCGGTCGCTCGGTGGGCAGGTTCTGCAGCCGGTTCATCCAGTACGTGAGCGATACCGGCTTGGTCCGGTCGGGCTCACCGCGTCCGTCCGCGAGGTAGTTCCAGCTCGACCACACGGCTCGGCGCCTGGGCATCAACGCGGCGTCCCGATGCAGCACGGCCTCGTTGTCCTGGTAGCGGACGGACCCGAGCACGTGGCGCTCGCGCAGGGTCGCCTCGGGCCCGAGGATCCGCAGCGTGGTGTCGGGGTGGGTGGCGAACACCACCTCGTCGAACCGGTCGAGCCCACCCGACGCGTCGAGCAGTTCGACGCCGTCTTCGTCCCGGCGGACGGCGACGACCGGGCTCGAGAGCCGGATCCGGTCGCGGTACCCCGCGGTCAGGCGACGCACGTACTCGCGGCTCCCGCCGCTCACCGTGCGCCATCGTGGGCGCGCTCGGACCTGCAGGATGTCGTGGCTCGCCAGGAAGCCGACCAGCGTGGTCACGGGGAACTCGAGCATGTCGTCCAGTCCCGACGACCAGATCGCGGCGCTCACCGGGAGCAGCAGGTCCAGGCGGAACTCGTCGCTGTAACCACCGCGCTCCAGGTACGAACCGAGCGACTCGCGCGTCCCGGATGACAGGACCCGGGGCGCGTCGCGACAGAACCGACGGAAGTCACGGAGCATCCGCCAGGTGCCCGGTCGGAGCAGGTTGGACGGCTGCGCCAGCAGACCACCGGCCCGGCTCTGGTACTCGAACGCGCCTGCGCCCACCGACACCGAGAACGACATGTCGCTCCACTCGGTGGGCACCTCCAACGAGTCGAAGAGGCGGACGAGGTTCGGGTAGTTCCGCTCGTTGTAGACGATGAACCCCGTGTCGACCGGGACGACGCGCCCCTCGTCCTCCACGTCGACCGTGTTCGAGTGCCCGCCGATCCGCGCCTCGGCCTCGTACAGGACCACGTCGTGACGCGCGTCCAGCGCCCATGCGGCCCCCATCCCGGCGATGCCGCCGCCGATGACCCCGATCCTCGCCATGGCCCGACGGTAGAGGCGGATCGGGTCCGCTGCATCGTTTCGACCGAGATGTGCATAGGTTCAGCAGAGGTTGCGCCGCCCCTCACGGACGTACCGTCCAGGTATGGATCGGTTCACCCTGCGAGGGCGGACGCCCTCACGAGTTGGGGGCTCGACTCGGGCCGACCTCCGTCGCCGCCCGGGTCAGCCGCTCGCACGCACGCCACAGCCGACGTGCGTCCGCGTCGTCCACGCGGGTGCTGCGGAGGCGGTCGACGGGGCGGGGTCCCCGGTCCAGCCAGAATCGGCCGGTCGCGCGCGCGGGCTCCTCCGAGGCGACCAGCCAGACGATCGTGTCCGCGCCCTCCTGGGGCGTCCGGAGCCGGGGGCGGATCAGCCGATGGAACGTCGGGAGCGAAGCCACCACGCCGGGGGTGTCGGCCCATCCGGGATGCATCGCGTTCACGGTGATGGCCCGGCCCCGCAGCCTGCGGGACCACTCGCGCGTGAGGGTCACCAGCGCCCGCTTCGCCCTCGCGTAGGCCATGCTCCCGCGGTACGGCTCGCGCTCCATCTGCAGGTCGTCCAGGCGGAGCCCCTGCAGGTACATGCCCCCGGAGGCCACGTTGACCACGCGCGCGACGCCGGCATCCCCCGCGGTGCGCTCGAGGAGCGGCACCAAGCCGTTCGTGAGCACGAAGGGCCCGAGCACCATCGTGGCCAAGGTCATCTCGTAGCCGTCGACGGAGACCCGGCGCTCGGGAAGGAGCGCGCCCGCGTTGTTGACGAGCGCGTCGAGCCGGTCCTCGGTCTCGGTCATCTGGTCGGCGACCCGCCGAACCGCGGCGAGGTCGCTGAGGTCGAGCGTGTACGTCGCGACGTCGGCACCGGGAGCAACGCGCAGGATCGACTCGCGCGCCCGCGCCGCCTTGCCCTCGTCGCGGATCAGCAACCGGAGCCCGGCACCCATCGTCGCGAGGCGGGTCGCCGCGGCCAGGCCGAGACCCGAGCTCGCTCCCGTGATCGCCACGACGCGGCCCGTGAGGTCGAGCCGGTCGAGGTCCTCCCAGCCGAACAGCGACGAACGGATCATGGGACCGAGGTCCGTGAAGCTCAGGACCACGGACGCCTCGATCACGTCGTCGGCCAGCCGCTTGAGATCGAACATCGCAACTCCCTGGAGGTCCGTCCCTCACACCCGACGCTAGCAGCGACGGGTGCCCATCCGATCCCACGAACCGATGCACGCGACGAGGAGGCAGGACGATGACCGTATTGAACGAGGAGCTGGAGGTGAGCCGACCGCTCGACGAGGTGTTCGGGCTGATCGGCGACTTCGCGAACGCCGAGGTCTGGGATCCCGGCGTGGAGGAGTCTCGAGCCATCACCGAGGGACCCGTCCGCGTCGGGAGCCGGTACGCGCTGACCGTCGTGTTCAACGGCCGGCGCCTGCAGATGACCTACGAGGTCACGGCGTTCGACCCTCCCCGCCGCGTCGAGCTGGTCGGGACGGGTTCGACCGTGAACGCGCGGGACGACATCCGGTTCGAGGCGACCGACCAGGGGACGAGGATCCTCTACACGGCCGATCTTCGGCTGAAAGGGGTCCTCCGCGCGGCGGAGCCGCTCCTGCGATCGAAGTTCGAGGAGGTCGGCCGTCGGGCGATGGAGGGGATGCGCGCCGCGCTCGAGGCCGAGGCCTGAGGCGGTGCCTCAGAACAGCGTGGACGCCCGGTCGGCCACCGAGGCCTCGAGGTGCAGGAGGTACCGCTTGCGCTCGAGCCCGCCCGCGTAGCCCGTCAGCGAGCCGTCGCTGCCGATCACCCGGTGGCAAGGCACGACGATGCCGATCGGGTTCCGGCCGGTGGCGGCGCCGACCGCCCTCGCGAGCGCAAGATCGCCCAGGTCCCGGGCGAGGTCCCCGTAGGAGCGCGTCTGCCCGAAGGGGATCTGCCGGATCAGGTCCCAGACCCGCCGCTGGAACGCGTGCCCCCGGGCGGCCGTGGGCACGGTGAACTCCCGCCGGTCGCCCGCGAAGTACTCCCCCAGCTCCTCCACGGTCCGCTCGAAGCCGCTCACCACGCGCTCCCCGACCGAGGGATGCCCGCCGGCGGACCAGCGGCTCCCCATCCGTAGGCCGCTCAACGCGCCGTCCGTGTTGACGAGGGTCAGCGCCCCCACCGGCGACTCGATCACCGCATGCGTCTGCACCATGGAAACGACCTCCTCATCGCGACGGGCTGTCCACCGACGTGAGAACGCCCGCGGGGTCCCCCGCGTGAGACGCCGTAGCCTGGAACCGTCGTGACGGACACCGTCGCCAAGCATGACCGCGAGATCGTCCCGGCGGTCAGGGCCGCGCTCCTGCGACACCGTTCGGTCCTGGGCGTGGAGCTCGTGGGCTCGCGTGCCGACGGCCGGCCGGTGCCGCTGTCCGACTGGGACTTCGTCGTTCGGGTCGAGGACTTCCGAGCCGTCGCCGCGGACCTGCCCTCCCTCGTGTCCGGGCTCGAGCCGCTCGCCCAGCAGTGGGACCGGCTGGGGGAACCCTCGTACTCCTGCTACATGCTCATGCTCGCCGGGCCGCGCAAGGTGGACCTGATCTTCGACACGCCGCACACGCCCGAGCCGCCATGGACGGTGACGCGCGACACCCTCGAAGGGATCGACGGGCACTTCTGGGACTGGATCCTGTGGCTCGCCTCCAAGCGCCAGCGCGGTGAGGACGAGCTCGTCTCCGAGCAGCTGGGGACGATGACCGCGCACCTGCTCCGGCCCCTCGGCGTCGAGCGGGTGCCCGCATCGATCGAGGGGGCGATCCGCTCCTACCGAGGCGCTCGCGACCGCTTGGAGTCCGAGCTCCACGTGAGCGTCCCGAGACGGCTGGAGGCCGAGGTCCTCCGCGTCGTGCCGATCTGAATCCCGCCCCGGCTACAGCCGAGGCCGCAGGCGTTCCATCAGCGAGACGAACGGCCGCGTGTTCTGCATCACGTAGAAGTGCAGCGAGGGCACCCCGGCCTCGAGGAGCTGGAGCGACTGGTCCAGGGCCCACCGCGTCCCGATCTCGACCACGCGCTCGGGCTCGGCCGCGCGGATCTCCTGCGCGAGGACCTGCGGGACGTCGACGCCGAACACCCTCGGGATCACGCCGAGCTGCTCGGCGCGCGTGATGATCTTCAGGCCGGGGATGATCGGCATCGTGACGCCCCGGTCGCGGCAGGCCTTCACGAACCGCAGGTAGGCCTCGTTGTCGAAGAAGATCTGGGTGACGGCGTAGTCCGCCCCCGCCCGCTGCTTCTGCAGCAGGACGTCGATGTCCCAGTCCAGGTTCGGGGCCTCGACGTGCTTCTCCGGGTAGGCCGCCACGCCGATGCAGAAGTCGCTCGGCGTGGCCTCGATCAGGTCCTCGAGGTACCGGCCGCGGTTCATGTCGGCGACCTGGCGGACGAGGTCCAGGCCGCTCTCGTTGACGGTGCGACCCCCGGCCGCGGGACGCGGCTCTCCGTCCCCGCGGATCACCAGCACGTTCTCGATGCCGAGGTAGTTGAGCTCGATCAGCGCGTCCTCGGTCTCCTCGCGCGTGAACCCGTTGCAGAGCACGTGCGGGACCGGATCGACGCCGAACCGGTGCTTGAGCGCCGCGCACAGCCCGAAGGTCCCCGGCGCCTTCCGCGTGATCCGCTGCCGGTACGTGCCGTCGGGGAGCTCCTCCATGCGCGCCTCGGCCGCGTGCGAGGTGATGTCGATGAACGGCGGGTCGAACGGCATCACCGAGGCCACCGCCTCGTAGATCCGCTGGACGTCGCCGCCGCGGCGCGGCGGGATGATCTCGACGGACACGAGCGGTCGGGTGGCGTTCGCGAGGTGCTCGACGACCTTCATCGGCTAGCGGGAGATGATCACGGGGGTGCCGAGCGGCACGTCGAGGAGCGCCTGCATGTCCTCGTTGTACACGCGGACGCACCCGTGCGAAACCGACCGCCCCCGATCGCCGGCGTTCGACGTACCGTGCACGGCCATCCGGCCACCTCCGGGCCAGTCCTTCAGGACCTCGGAGAACCCCGACAGTCCCAACGCCATGATCCCGTAAGCAGGATGCGTGTTCGGGTAGGGCACCTTCACCCACACGTAGAACGTGCCGGTCGCCGTTGGGGTCGACGGCGTCCCGACCCCGACGGAGACCCGCTCCACCACCTCGCCTTCGACCAGGTAGCGCAGCTTGCGTTCGGACAGGTCCACCTCGATCCGATGGTCGTGCTCGCGCAGCCTCACCTCATCGGGCAGGAGCCAGACGGACCGGCCGTTGGGCCGGATCGGGAGGTAGACCTCGTACCACGCCTGTCCGTCCACGCGACGTGCGTCCGCCACCAGGAGGGGCGCTCGCTCCCCTGTCGAGTTGCGGGTGTCGAACAGGAAATCCGGGTCGCCCGCTCGAGGCTCCTCCCACACGCGGATGAGGCGCTCGCGCGGGACCGCGACGACGTCGACGTCCTTCGGCAGGAGCGGCTCCCTGGGCTCGCCCGCCCCGAGGTCGAGGCCCATGACCGCCGGGTCGGCAGCGCTGGTCGTGACGCTCAGGTTCGTCTCGATCGTCACCCCGGGCCCGACATCCACCGGGTCGATACCGGCGCCCGACGAGCACGCCGACAGGAACAGGACGACGGCCGGGAGGAGCGCGAGGGATCGGCGCGTCATCGCTCGATCATGGCAGACGGGCATCGCGATCACGAGGAGGTCGCGTCCTCGGGCGAACCGGGCGCGCGTCACCGGCTCTTGGAGAGCTCCCCGAGCTCTTCCAGCGCCACCTGCAGCTCGTCGAGGGCCTCCGTGCTCTCGAGCGCACGCGCCTCGTCGTGCTCGACCAGCGCGCGGCGGAGCTCGTTGAGGGCCATCAGGTGCGCGTTGGTCGCCGAGAGCTTCTCCGCGACCTCGCGCTGCCACCGGAGCGCGTCGCGCATGGGGCCGACCAGCAGCACGACGACCATGAACACGTAGAAGCGGGTGAGGCCACTCCAGTAGGTCACGGAGCTCTGCAGGTCGGCGACGCTGCTCGCCACCTCGGCGGCTCCGCGGGTGATCGTGGCCACCAGCGCCAGGATCGCGCCCAGCCAGCGCCCGCGAGCAAAGGTGACGAGCGCCACCGGCACGATGTACAGGGGCGCCATGTCGAAGCTCCCGGTCACCGCGTCGATCAGGCCGATGAGGGCGATGAGCAGGAACCCCAGGGTCACGACGAACGCCGGCGAGCGCCGAGACATGAACGCCTCCAGGCGCAGCATGAGCGAGCGCTCGAGGCGCTCCTCGGCGCTGCGCTTCTCGGCTCGCCGGTCCGTGCCGGCCTCACCGGCGGCGACCCGGGCGCGCGACGCGGCCGTGAACCCGTACGTGCTCATGCCTGGACCTCCCGTCCCTCCTCAGATGGTCGGCCGATGGGCGCCCGCCTTGAGCGTGGGGCCGATCTTCGGCACGCTGGGACCGTGATGCGTCGCGAACAGTTCCAGGCACGCGCATGGTGACGATCGACGACGTACGGGCGTTCGCGCTCGGCCTGCCGCGCACCACGGAGGCCCTGGTCCGGGACCGCGTCAAGTTCCGCGTGGGACGGCTCGTCTACGTCGCCTTCTCACGTGACGAGACCGTGATGGGCTTCGGCTTCCCGAAAGTGGAGCGCGAGGCCCTGGTGCGCTCGGAGCCCGAGAAGTTCATGATGCCCGACCGATCAGACCTCCGGTACCACTGGGTGCTCGTGCGGCTGGCGGCGCTCGACCTGACCGAGATGCGCGAGCTCGTGCTGGACGCCTGGCGGATGGTCGTGCCCAAGCGCGTCGCCCGCGAGTACGACGCTTCGGCGGGTGGCGACGACCCGACCGACTAGGCTTGGGGGCCGCGAGAGTGGCGGAACGGCAGACGCGCCGGACTTAGGATCCGGTGCCCGAAAGGGCGTGGGGGTTCGACTCCCCCCTCTCGCACCCCCTCTGACCTGCGGTTCTTCTGTTCCGGGGTCTTCGGGAGATCCCTCTGAACAGGCCGTCTTGCTCACACTTGCTCACGGAGACTCGTGCGACGGTCATCGACGTGGCGATCCCGAGCGAGCGTCGTTCAGCCGCGGTCGCGGAGAACTCGCTCTCGCGGCGAGGCGCGTGACCTCATTCGCGTATTGACCCAGAGGAGCCTGAACTCGGCGCTCGTACCTATGACTCCCAGCTACCGATGGGGCCGTCGGCGAGGAACATCTTCAACCCGTAGGCGACGGTGTCGTCGCGCTCCGCTTCCGGGTCGCCGACGAAGTAGCGATGCCATGCGAGCGCTCGAGCGATGGTGCCGGTCCTATGCGCGAGGCCGAACGCCGCCCGGAGCTCGGACGGCGAGGCGAGCTCTTCGAACGGCTCGAGGTACGCATCACGCAAGCGGAGAAGCTCGGGCCCACCCGGCGGCAGTCCCTGCTGCCACGCCAGCACACGGAGCGTCACGACCATCGTGTGGAACGGGTGCGAGACGCAGCTGTCTCCCCAGTCAAGGAAACGGTACCGGTCCTCTCGGATGAAGACCTGACCGTCGTGGAAGTCGTCGTGCTGAATCGTCCCCGGGATCCCCACCGCGGCGAGCTCCGAGCACATCGACGCCACCATCGGCACCGCGTGGCGCAAGTGCCCGAGCTCATCGAGGGTAACGCCGTCGGGCCGCCCGACGAACAGGGTGTCTTCGTCGCCAAGGACGCGCTCGAGGTGATGGGCTAGTTGCCCGAGGCGTTCGTCCGGGACGCCGAGCGCCAGGAACCGTTCGACGAGAGGGGGAGTAGCAACTGGAGTTCGGCATATCGGGGCAGGATCGCGAGCCAATGCTTGATCTGCTCGGCTCCGGCGACGAGCTCGCGGAGCCGCCTCCCGGCATCACGCATCAGCAACCACCCACGATCGACGTCGACCGCGACAAGCTCAACGATCAGCTCGGGTACGACGTCTACGAGCTCCAGCACGAGCGCGGCCTCGTAACGCTGGATCGGTGCGTTCGCCTTGAACCACGCGACGCCGCCCGAGGTGGGTACCCGAAGGACGGTCGCCCAAGGGTAGAGGTGAGGTTGCTCGATCGGCTCGATCACCGTGCCGGGGACATGCACGCGAATCCAAGAGTGAGCATCCTTGAGCCAGTCGGGGTCGCGCCAGTCCACAGCCGGAACCCTATTCCGCTCGCCGACCTCCGTCGTCAGGTAGCCCTCGTCACACCCAGCGCCATCCTTCGTGCCTGCGCTGCCAAGCCCTCTCGATCCGCGGTCAAGGCTCCTTATGCGTACGGCGTGCTGGCGTGCTCCGCTTGAACGCGTGGATCCATCAGTTCCGGCTACGCCTTGTACTGGTCGTGCCACTGGCCGTCGGGCCAGAGGAGGCGGAGATTGACCCCGAGCGGTTCGCCAAGGACGCGCTCTGCACCACGCAGCAACCACCCACCCGCCCAGCTACCCGGCGTAACGCCGAGGGTTCCTTCCGCTGCCACGCCATCGACCCCCGTCTCGAGGCCCTCCTCGGACAGGATGCTGGAGAAGACGCGAGCGTCCTGCGTGGTCACAACGACGCATCCGGGGTGCAAGGGATCGGGGTCGGCTCCACGGAGGAGAGCGTTGGCAGGCGCAGGTAGCAGGTCCATCGCACGGACCACGTCCGTGGCGGAAGGAACTTCCTCTCTGTCTGGCCGACTGATGACGAAGCAGACGGAGTACCGGGGTGGCGCGTACGGCCTCGCCTCGGCGTCCGCCCACGCGCTCGCGGGTACCCGGCCGAACACTGGAGGAGTTGCCAGATCCTCTGCCGTGATGGCACCTGAGCGCACGAGATCGACGCCTTCGGGGGTGAGGCGTCGCTCGAGGACGTAGTCCCCACCGCCGCTACGCAGAGCGTTCCACGAAAGCACTCGCCCGTCCGCATACACGACGAGGTAGTAGAGGTAATCCGAGTCCCGACCGATCGGCTGTCCCTCCACCGGGGAACTGAGGGCCGTTCCCTCGGGAGGGATGCCGAGCCCATCCCATGCGGTATCGGGAGCCACAGTCGTGGGCTGTGCCGGTCCGGTCTCCGCAGGTCCGGTGCCTTGCCCTGCCGGACCGACTGCAGTCTGGGACTGATCGATCGGCAGGCCCGCCGTCACGATCCAGATGGCCGCTACGAAGACCGCGATCCCGACGACCCCCGCCGCGATGCGCTGGTTCCGGCGCTTGCGATCGCGTCGGCGCAACATCCGCTCGTAGGCAGGTTCCGGGACCGGAACGCGGCGGGCGATGCGTTCCAGTGTCGGCTCGGAGTTGCTCGTCATCAGGGGGCCTCCATCGAGAGCTTCAAGGCCGCTCGAGCATGGGATGCCAGCGAGCGGACGGTGGCGGGCGTGACCCGGAGGTGCTTGGCCGCTTCCTCGCTCGGCAGATCGAGGAGATCAAGGAGCACGAGCGCGGTGCGCTGGCGCGTCGGAAGCTGGCGAAGGGAGCGGACGACCTGGTCGCGAAGGTCGGCGGCGGCGAAGGGATCCTCTGCCACATCGGCGATCAAGGTCCGCTTCGCCGCCAGTTGGAGCCGACGGAAGCGACTGCGTGTCGAGTTGAGTGCCGACCGATACAGGTACCCGGCTGGGTTGTCGATGCGGTCCCAGCGCTCGAGCACCTTCACGAACGCGTCCTGCATCAGTTCCTCGGCCTCGTGGCTGTTCCCAACGATCAGGTACAGGGCGCGGTAGAGCCGCTCGTGGTGGTCGGAGAAAAGGTCATCGAATGTCGGCTGGGCCTTGACCCCCGCGTGAATCTGCTCCTCGACGTTCCAGGCTCGTTCCATCTGGTCCATGGACGCTCGAGGCCCCCTCTTTGTGGATGCTCTCCCGAATCCTGCGCCTCCGCTGCCTCGGTTGCTGGCCGCGTCGTGCTGGAGTCGTCCCGCGCGGGAGGAACTCCGAGAGGTCAGCCTCAAGCTGCCGCCTCGAACACCAGGATGCGCCATCCGGTCGGATCGAAGGCTTTGCGCTTCTATCCCCGCAAGCGTTCGCGCAGCCGAAGGCCGGCGAGCTTGGTCATGGGGTCCAGCTCGCCGGCGATCGACGACGTTGCGTCGGCCGACTATGGGATCAGCGAGAACGTGAACCGTTCGGCCGCATCGAGTACCTCGACGTGGACCGTGCCGCGAACGTTGGAGAACTCACCCGTCCCGCCGGTGACCGCGAAGTCGAAGGGCGGGGTGTCCAGCCCTGCATGGGGCGGATACGTCCCCCCGGCGACGATCTCACCGCGACCAACGATGTCCCACACGTAGGTGCAGATCTCCCACCTGCCAGCATGGATCGTGCACTGGCCCCTGTTCTTGCCGACGGTCGCGCCCGTCTCGTCGGTGAGTGGCAACGTGAAGAGGATGGCGTCTCCTGGGCTTACACCTGGCTTTCCCTGGTCATCGAGGTAGAGCCGTTCACCAATTCCGACGAGCGTGAAGGTCTCCGGCGAGGGGATGCCGGAGCCGGCATTGGCGACAACAGCCCCCCCGATGACTCCCAGCAAGCAGACCAAGCCCGCAACCGAGACGATCTTGCGCATGATGCCTCCTCTCCAAGACTCCAGCGTCGTTCCGTATGCCTCCATGGACGTCTGAGGATTGCCTTTCGTGGAGGGTCCTTCCGGAATCGGGGCCTCGAATGAAGCAGCAGGCGTCGAGCTCCGAGATCTCTCTGGGGACCTGGGGGCGGTCGAAGGGTATGAAGCCCTCCCGCAGCGCCCTGACCAAAGAGGCCACCACGCCTCGATCAGGCCGTCGTCGGCTCAGGTTGTCGAGGGCCACCACGCCCCCTTGTTCGACCCGGTCCACCACGCCCAACCGCCGCGCGCCTACGGATGAACTACCGGTCCGCTGACGCCTTCCGGGCCGCACGCATCACGGGAACCATGCGTTCGCCCAGATCGGTCCGCAGGTCCTGGATGGTCGTGGAGGTTTCCGACGACCATCCCATGGCGCCAGCCGCCCCAAGCCCCGCCCCCATCAGCAGATCGAGCGCCGTCGCTCCCACCGATACGCCCAGGTTCGGGTCCTTGTGCGTCTCGAAGACGGCGGCATCCTCCCGATTGGTGTTCAGCCGGCCCTCAAGCCCCATCGCCGACGTGTGCGCATACAGGTGCCCCCGGACGATGAGGCCCCGCTTGTCGTCCTGCCGCATCTTCCTGAGCAGCGCGTCGGTCTTCGGGAACGAGGGAACCTTTCCCTTGTTCCCGAGCGCACGCCACTCGTTCTTCAGTCGCTGCAGTTCGTCCTGCGTCGCCTTCAGCCCCTCCTCTGCGGCATCGTCCCCGTACGCCTGCTTGTCGGCGTGCCAGAGGGCAAGCTCCTTCTTCGTCAGCGCGTGCATGAACTCCACCGCCAACGATTCGAGCTTGCCGCGGCTACCGCCCAGGTACACGAGCGCCGCAGTGTTCTCCATCATCTTCCGCAGCAGGACCCCGGCTTCGTCGCTCAACCACCTCTCAAGCAGCGTGCGGATTCCCAGGTGGAGGGCGAGGCAGTCCGATAGCAGGGACCCGGCGACGAGCTTCCCGTACGTAGGCGTCATGGTGTCGTCGGGCAGCAGCCCGACGAACCGCTTCTCGCCCTCGTCCATCATGGCGAGCAGTTCGTTCAGGTTGGTGGGATCGGGTTCCGCCATCGGCCGCGAGTGTAGTGGGGCAGGTGACATCCGCTGCTGCGAGCCAGTTCAGCCCCCCGGAGTTCTGAATAGAGAGGTCTTCGAGTTCTGGCTCGGCGACGCGGATGGGACGAGAACCCGTACGGCAACTACCTCTGGCATATCGGGACCGGGTGGCACGAGGTCCACGGGGACGACTACTGCCGGGGCAAGTGGGACGTCAACGGTGGATGGTGGATCTCTCCCCCGCCGGTCGGGTGGCCACCCACGGAGGACAGTCAGGGCCACTTCTTCGGCACGTTCCACATCGAGCTGAGCCACGCGAACATCGATGGCGGGTTCGACATCACCTACTCCGCGGACACCGTCTTCGACCACGAGCGAAACAGGGTCTATGAAGGCACGGCCTCAGGCCCTGGTTGGGGCGAGCTCGAAGGCTGGACGATCACGCTCGAGTACTACCTGCCCTGCTACCCACCCGTAGGCAAGGACGCGGCGGCGCACCTAGTCTGGACGGGATTCGTGACTCCGGCGAGCGGCTAGTTCCGAATCTCACAATCATCGAAGCCTGGGGACTCGCCGTTCCGGGGCTTCGTGTTGTGCGGGCCAACTCTCGCCTTGGAGGTCGGAAGACAAGGTTCCACGGAAACGGAGCCCATGCCCGGCCCCAGGCTCTTGCTCACGGCTTGCTCACGACACGGCGACACCTACCGGCACAGGACGACACCAGATGACACAGGACGACACGTGGGAGCGAGATCCGTGCCCAGCTGCAGCAACCTTGGGATCCGGTGTCCGAAAGGGCGTGGGGGTTCGACTCCCCCCTCTCGCACCGAGGATCGGCGAATCCTTCCCTCGAGGCGTTCTCGCAACCACACCGAATAGCAACGCCGCTTCCGCTCGTCTGTGACGTGCGTCTTCGATGTTCAGCACACGGTCTAGCCCGTCTGGCTGACAACCATGAGGTCCGGAGTTCGAGTCCCCCGGGTCCACTGCGCCACGAACCTCACCTCGATCAGGATGGAAGTCACCTGCCCGCACGTTCGCCAGCTGACGGGCGCGTACATCATCGCCGCGAGCTAGTGAGAACCCCGAGCGCCCGAGGAGGGATGCGGGGTGAGGTCCGCTCCCCACGGCTCAGCCGGCTCGGGAGGTGACGGTCGGTACCGCGGACGGGGACCCCGCGCCGTACCTTCTGGCGAACGGCTCGGGAGGGTGCATTGGGAAGGATGCCGAACACCGTGGCACTCGTGGCGTTCATGGCCATCGTGAGTGCCGCCTGCCTGTCCTCGCTTTCCTCCGACGAGGACCTCACGCGTCTGGACGACCTCGGGACGAGATGGCTCGACACACCGGCCACCGTGACGTACCGGACGCTCGAGCGCGAGGCCGGCGAAGCCACCTCGACCCACCAGTGCCTGCGCCAGTGCGCGGATCGGGCAACGGAGATCCATCGTCTGGAAGCGATCCGGATCTGCAGCGGCGAGGGGACGCTCCGCTTCATCCAGGATCCGCCTCGGTGGCGGATGGAGGTATCGACCCCCACGACGAGCTTCACGATCATCTCGGCCCCCGAGGGCACCTTCCGCTGCGGGCTCGACGCCGACGGAGCCTCGTCGTGCTCGGCCATCGATGTCCTTCAGACCCCGTTCGAACCGCTCCTGCTCGATCCGAACCAGATCCTCGGGTCCTCGGCGCTCCAGGTTCGGGATGTCTTGCGCACCGAGGACCGCCTTATCGCGGGCATCGAGGCGGAGTGCTTCTCGGCAGGGAGCCGCGACGCCGGAGGCGAACACGTCGAGTGGTGCTACTCGAGCTCGGGCGTGTTGCTTTCCTTCACGGCGATCACGGGCCTCGGCTCCTTCTCGACGGTCGAGGCCACCGAGGTCTCGCTGAGCGTCCCCGCGGCAGCGTTCGCCCTCCCCTAGACCGCCAGGCTCTTCCGACGCGAGGAGACGCCGGCGGTCCCGACAGCGCGTCGACAAGCTGCGGCGCCG
>DASSJM010000048.1:0-11154 GCA_035691205.1 Actinomycetota bacterium | reverse complement strand
CCCGAGACGATCGCCGCGTTCGTCTGCGAGCCGATCGGCGCGGCGGCCCTCCCGGGCCACTCCGCGCCCGACCGCTTCTGGGAAGGCCTGGCCGAGCGGCGCGAGGAGCACGGGTTCCTGGTCTGCTTCGACGAGGTCGTGACCGGGATGGGGCGCGTGGGCACCTGGCTGGCGGCACACCAGCTGCCGATCGAGCCGGACATCGTCTCCATCGGCAAGGCGCTCGGCGCCGGCTACGCGCCCCTGGGAGCGGTGCTCTGCCGACAGCACGTGTACGACGCGCTGGACCAGGGCTCGCGCGAGTTCGACCTCGGCCACACCTGGGACGGCGCACCGCTTCCCACGGCGATCGGCCTGGCGGTCCTGGACCAGCTCGCGTCGCGCGGGCTGGTCGATCGCGTCCGCGACCTCGGACCGAAGCTCCTCGACGATCTCCGGGCGGCCGTGGCCGGATCCGAGATCGTGGGCGAGGTTCGCGGTCGGGGGTTCCTGCTCGGCGTCGAGCTCGTCGACCCGCGCGACGGGACGTCCTTCCTGCCCGAGGAGCTGGACGCGGGAGCGCTCGTCGACGACACCGCGCTCGAGCACGGCCTCCTCGTCACCTCCACGCACCCGCAGGCCGACGGCTTCGCCGGCGACCAGTCGCTGCTCGCGCCGGCGTACACGGCCACCGAGGACGAGCTCGCGCAGATGGTCGAGCGCTTCGCCGCGACGATCGCGGATGTCGAGCGGCGCGTGAAGGGAACCCTCGCCGGCGCCGGAGGGAGCCGATGAGCGACACCACGGGCTCCGGAGCCCCCGAGCGGTTCGTCCTCCTCGGGATCCCGGACATGAACGGCCAGATCCGCGGGAAGGCGCTTCGCCCGGACGCGTTCGACTCGGCCGTGCGCGACGGGAGCGTGATGACCGACCTGATCCTCGGGCTGGACCCGACGGACACACCGATCACCGACTACGACACGTTCGGCATCCGCACGGGCGCGGCCGACCTCATCGTGCGCCCCGAGCCCGACACGCTCCGCGACCTCCCCTGGCGACCGGGGTGGAGCGTCTGCCTCGCGACCCCGAGCTGGCCGGACGGATCGCCCTGTGGGTTCGCCTCGCGGGAGGTCTACCGCCGCGTCGTCGAGGACGCGGCAAGCCTCGGGTACGAGGTGATGGCGGCGATCGAGTACGAGATCCGGATCTGGGACCAGCAGGGAAGCCCGACGTCCAGTGGGATCAGCTACAGCCTGGGTGAGATCGGCCGGTACGAGGCCTTCCTGGCCGCACTGGTCCGCGCGCTCGAGGGGATGGGCATCGAGCTGCTCGCGGCGCACACCGAGGCGGGACCGGGCCTGCTCGAGCTGAACCTCGGCGCCGGCCGCGGGCTCCGGGTCGCCGACGACGCGACCCTCGTGAAGTTCGCGGTGAAGCAGGTGGCTGCGTCGATGGGCCTTCGCGCCAGCTTCCTGGCGAAGACCAACCCCGGCGAGGAGGGCTCGAGCGGGCACGTGCACCTGTCGCTGTGGCAGGGCGAGACCAACGCGTTCGCGGCGACGTCGGCGACGGATCCGCTCCCACCCGTGTTCGCGTCGGCCGTGGCCGGGGTGCTCGAGCACCTCCCGGCGGCCTCGCTCCTGCTGAACCCGACGATCAACTCCTACAAGCGTCTGGTGCCCGGCTGGTTCGCGCCGATCAACTCGACGTGGGGGTACGAGAACCGGTCCTGCGCCGTCCGGGCGATCCGCTCCACCCGCCCCGAGCTCTGGCGGTTCGAATGCCGGCGGCCCGGCGCCGATGCGAACCCCTACCTCGTCCTGGCCGCCCTCGCCGCGTCAGCGATCGACGGCATCCGGAAGGCCGCGACGCCGCCCGATCCGATCGTCGGGGACGCGTACGCGCTGGACCTCGCGGAGCTGCCCGGCTCGCTCGAGTCCGCGCTCGTCGCCTTCGATCAAGATGCTGCGTTCCAGGCCGCGCTCGGCGACGTCTTCAGCGCCTACTACCGGACGTCGCGTGCCTGGGAGCTCAAGGCGTGGCGCGAGACGGTCACGGACTGGGAGCGTGAGCGCTACGACCGCTCGGTCTGACGCGGCGGCGATCGACCCCTCCCGGCCACGGATCGGGATCCCGGCTCAGTCGCTCGCCGAGGGAAGGGTGCGCGGGTGGGGGTCCCGCTCCTTCGGGGTCCCGGCCGCGTACGTCGAGGCGCTCCGCAGAGCCGGTGGCCTTCCCGTCCTGGTCACGTCTCCGGAAGACGACCCGGACGACCTCCTCTCTCTCGTCGACGGACTGCTGCTGATGGGCGGCGGTGACGTCGAGCCGTCGCGGTACGGCGGTGACCCGCATGACCAGGTGTACGGCCTCGAGCCGGATCGGGACGCGCTCGAGATCGACCTCGTCCACGCGGCCGATCGATGTGGGGTCCCGACCCTGGCGATCTGTCGGGGGCTCCAGGTCTTGAACGTCGCCCTCGGCGGGACGCTGCATCCCCACCTGCCCGACGTCGAGGGCATCGGCGTCCACGGCGCGCCGCTGTCGGGCGACCCGGTCCCCCACGACGTCGAGCTCGCCGCCGGCAGCCGCGTCGCCGAGGCGATGCGCGCCGACGTCGTCTCGGGATCGTCGCACCATCACCAGGGACTCGACTCGCTCGGCGAGGGCCTGATCGCGACCGGCTGGACGCAGGATGGCCTCGTCGAGGCCGCGGAGCGCGAGACCGGATGGGTCGTTGGGGTGCAGTGGCACCCGGAGGAGACCGCGGCGGGCGACCCGTCCCAGCAGGGCCTGTTCGACTCCCTCGTCCGAGCGGCGCACCGCTCCTAGCGCAGCAGCACGTACAGGGCGTAGGCGACGGGCGTCGCGACCACCATCGCCACGACCACGACGATCGCGACCGGGCGCCACCACGTCGGGCGCCGAAGCGGCTCGAAGTCCTCCTCCAGATCGTCCCAGCGCTCATCGCCCACGAACGCCTCCTCGGCGGGGTCGGGCACGGGCTCGAGGTGCCGGGTCACGCCTCGACGATACCCGGAGCGGCTCGGCCGCACGTTCGGATCGCGGACCTGGGCGCCGACGTGGTGACCTGCGGTCAGACCGGCGGAGGGGTCGGACGTCCCTGCCCGTCTCCGCGCTTCCGTGCTATATCAGAGCCGGCCGATCGCGGATCCCGTCCATCGAGGTCCGTTCCGGCCGACCGCGAAAGCCGAGGACGCACCCCAGCCCGTACCCGATGATGGGAGGGGGAGCGACGAAGGAGGCGTGATGTCACGAGGGGCGAAGACCAGGGCCGGAGTCGCCCTGGCGCTGGCAGCGACCATGGCCATCGGCGCGCTCGTCCAGAGCGCCGCCGCCCAGGAGACCACTGGCGAGACCGGCGGCCAGACCGGGGCCACCGACGAGCACGTGACCTTCACCTGGGGCGCAACCGGCGAACCGAGCTCCCTGAACCCGATGAGCGGGTACCTGGCCATCGACTTCTACCAGTGGACGCCGACGTACCACATGCTGTTGGACTACGACAAGGACTTCAGCACGGAGCCGTTCGGCGGGTTCGACGCCGGATTGGTGACGGCGATCGAGTACAGCGACGACCTGACGAACTACAAGTACACGATCCGGGACGACATCGTGTGGTCGGACGGCACCCCGCTCACGGCCGACGACGTCGCCTTCACGATGAACCTCTACAAGTTCAACCACGCCTACCTGCCGTCGGCCTATCTGCAGCTGATCGACGGCGAGGTCCGACTGGCAGACGAGAACACGATCGAGTTCGACACGAAGTCACCGACCGGCCTCTACAAGGGCGATGCGCCGTACATGTACATGTACATCGTCCCCAGGCACGTCTTCGAGGGACTCGACCGGCCCAAGGGGTTCGAGAACGTCCCCAGCGTCGGCAGCGGCCCGTTCTACATCGCCGAATACCAGGTCGGCGAGTTCGTCCGCCTGGAGCGGAACGAGTTCTGGCCCGGTCCCGAGCCGGCGATCGACGAGATCATCTACCGCATCTACAAGAACGACGACGCGCTCGCCACCGCGCTCCGCACCGGCGAGGTGGACTTCGCACAGCTCACGACGCCGAACATCTTCAACTCCCTGCAGAACGAGCCCAACATCGACACGATGGCCGGCACGATCCCCTCCTTCTCCGAGATCGGCCTCAACACGGGCTCCGCGTACCAGGAGCCCACGGAGGGCTTCACGCCCCACGGCGACGGACACCCCGCCCTCACCGACGTCAACGTGCGGCGCGCGATCCGCATGGCGATCAACAGCGAGGAGCTGTTGGAGAAGGTGCAGCTCGGATACGGGGTCCCGGGGACGACGATCATCCCTCCCGTCTCGGTGACCGGATCCAGGTGGGAGCCCACCGGCGACGAGCTGATCGCCTGGGATCTCGAGGGTGCCAGGCAGCTCCTCGAGGAGAACGGCTACGTCGACTCGGACGGCGACGGCGTCCGTGAGATGCCGGAAGGGTCGCTCGATCCCGGGCGGCCTCTGAACTTCCGGTACTTCGTGCGGACCAGCGAGCAGACCTCGGTGGACGCGGCGCCGTTCGTGTCCGAGTGGCTCTCCGAGATCGGCATCGCGACGGAGGTCGAGGCGATGACCTCGGGGCGTCTCACCGACCTCATCAACGCGGGCAACTTCGACCTGTTCAGCTGGGGCTGGTATCCGGATCCCGAGCCTGCAGGGACGCTGAACCTGTTCACGTGCGCGGAGCGGCCGCCCGACGGCTCGACCTACGGCAACAACGACGCCTACTACTGCAACCCCGAGTACGACGCGCTGTACCAGCAACAGCTCGCCGAGCCGGACCAGGAAGCGCGCATGGAGATCGTCCAAGAGGCGCAGAAGATCTTCTACGACGACGCCGCGTACTCGATCATGTGGTACGACGCGCTCCTGTCCGCCTGGCGCACCGACCGCTTCGAGGGTTGGGTCGTGCAGCCCGAGCCGGAGGGCGACCCCCTCGAAGGCTGGAGCGGTCCGGGCGAGGTGTGGTGGACGCTCACCCCGGTGAGCGCGGCCGAGGGCGGGGGCGGAAGCTCGACCGGCACCACGGGCCTTCCCGCCTGGATCTGGGCTGTCGCGGCGCTCATCGTGGTCGCGCTGGCGGTGGTCTTCTTCGTTCGGCGCCGCAGACCCGAGGAGGAGGACGTCTAGCGGGGCTGGAGCCGACGGAAGGGCTCGGGACGCGGGGTGGGAACGCGACGGTACGTCTTGGGCAAGGTGGCCCAGGCGCTCCTCACGCTGGCCTTCGTCATGGTCTTCAACTTCTTCCTGTTCCGGGTCATCCCGGGTGATCCCGCCGCGCTCCTGCTCCGCGGAACCACCGCCTTCAACCCGGAGAACGTGGCCCAGATCCAGGAGGAGCTCGGCCTCAACGAGCCGCTGCTCGGGCAGTTCGTCACATACGTCGAGAACACGCTCACCCTGACGTTCGGCCAGTCGTTCTTCTTGCGGGGTCAGGACGTGGCAGAGGTCATCTCCGGCCGCATCTGGCCGACGCTCCTGCTCGTCGGGACCTCGACGATCGCCTCGGCCGCGATCGGGCTCATCATCGGCATCTACGGCGGCTGGAAGCACGGGGGCAAGTTCGACGTCGGGTCCCAGGGGTTCACGCTGTTCGTCTACGCGATGCCGGAGTTCTGGTTCGGCATCCTGGTCCTCATGGCGTTCGCGGGCGGGGTCGGCCCGTTCCCGGCGCTGTTCCCTGCCGGTGGCTACGAGACGCCGGGCGCGGACCTCACGGGCTGGGAGCACGTCTCCGACGTGCTGAACCATCTCGCCCTGCCCTGGTTCGTCCTGACCGTGGCCTACCTCGGCGAGTACGCGCTGATCATGAGGAACTCGCTGATCGACGTGATGAACGACGACTTCGTGATGACGGCGCGTGCCAAGGGGGTCCGGGAGAAGCAGATCCTGTGGCGGCACGTCGTGCCCAACGCCATGCTCCCCACGTTCACCCTCGTCCTGCTCTCGCTCGGCTTCATCTTCGGCGGCGCGATCACGATCGAGTACGTGTTCTCGTACCCGGGACTCGGCCTGCTGACGGTCCAGGCGATCGATTCGAAGGACTTCCCGCTGCTCCAGGGCCTGTTCCTGCTGTTCTCGGCCGCGGTCATCATCGCCAACCTCGTGGCCGACATCACCTACTCGTACCTCGACCCACGGGTGAGGGCCGGCTGATGCGGCCCCCCGAAGCCCTGCCGACGTTCGAGGGAGGTCCGCCGACCGGCGGCGAGCTCGAGCCGACCCCTCCCGAGGTGCCGAAGAGCGCCCGGGCGATCCTGTGGACACGGCGACGCCTGTCCGCCAAACGGATCTGGCGGACCTATCGCAAGAGCAGGCTCGGGATGGCCGGGCTGGTCGTCCTCATCTTCTTCATCGCCGTGGCGATCTTCGCCCCGCTCCTCGCGCCCGAGGAGGGGCTCGAGGCGACCTGCCCTTGCAACGGCGTGCCGTTCTCGCCTCCCTCGGCCGAGTTCCCGCTGGGCACCGACAACTTCGGGCGCTCCGTCCTCACGCTCACGATCTGGGGATCGCGCATCTCGCTGACCGTCGGCCTGCTCGCAACGGCGATCTCCATGCTGATCGGCTCCCTCATCGGGATCGTCGCCGGTTATCGTGGCGGGGCGACCGAGTCGGTCCTGATGCGGTTCACCGACTGGTTCCTCGTCATCCCCTTCCTGCCCCTCGCGATCGTGCTCGCCTCGATCCTCGGCCGGTCGCTCCTCGTGATCATCTTCGTGATCGGCGTGACGTCCTGGCCGGGAACGGCGCGGATCGTACGGGCGCAGGTGCTCTCGGTGAAGACCCGACCCTACGTCGAGCGCTCCCGGGCGCTCGGCGCCAGCGGCTGGCACCTGAACACGCGCCACATCCTGCCGAACGTGGGACCGTTGATCTTCGCCAATACGATCTTGACCGTGGCGATCGCGATCCTGTCCGAGAGCACGCTCGCGTTCCTGGGGCTGGGCGATCCCCTGTCGATCTCGTGGGGCACGATCTTGGACTTCGCCTTCAGCGCCGGAGCGGCGTCCGCGGGACAGTGGTGGTGGCTCGTGCCGCCCGGCTTGGCGATCGTGTTCGTCGTGCTGGGGTTCACGATGTGTGGGTTCGCGCTCGACGAGATCCTCAACCCGAAGCTGAGGGAACGATGACCGTCCTCTCCGTCCGCGACCTCGAGGTCGCCTACAAGACCCAGGTCGGGCCGATCCCCGCCGTTCGCGGCGTCTCGCTGGACATCGAGTCGGGCGAGGTGCTCGGGCTGGCCGGCGAGTCCGGCTGCGGCAAGTCGACGATCGTCAACGCGATCCTCCGCCTGCTACCCGCAGGCACCCAGGTGTCGGGCGAGGTCCTGCTGAACGGGGAGGACGTGCTCGCGATGAAGCCCGGACGGATGCGCGCCGTCCGGTGGACCCAGGCGTCGGTCATCTTCCAAGGCGCGATGCACGCGCTGAACCCCGTGCAGCGGATCGGCGACCAGCTCGCGGAGGCGATCGTGATCCACGGCCAGGCGGACGAGCGCGAGGCGATGGTCCGGGTCGGCGCGCTGCTCGAGCAGGTCGGACTGCCGCCCCGCCGGCTCAGGGACTATCCGCACGAGCTCTCCGGCGGGCAGAAGCAGCGGGTCATGATCGCGATGGCCCTCGCGTGCAGCCCCTCCCTCGTGATCGCCGACGAGCCGACGACCGCCCTGGACGTGATGGTCCAGGCTCAGGTGCTCCGGCTCCTGAACGAGCTCCAGCGCGAGCTCGGACTGGCCATGCTGTTCATCACCCACGACCTGTCGGTGCTGGTCGAGGTCTGCGACCGGCTGGCCATCATGTACGCGGGCAAGATCGTGGAGGAGGGGCCCTCGCAGGAGGTGTTCGGGCGGCCGGCCCATCCGTACACGGCGGCCCTCGCCGCCGCCTTCCCCGCGGTCGGCGACCCGCGCTTCCGGCGGAAGCCCTCGGGCCTGGGAGGCGACCCCCCGCAGCCGGACGCCGTCCCGTCCGGCTGCTCGTTCCACCCACGGTGCCCCGTCGCGTTCGAGCCCTGCCCGGACACGGACCCCGATCTCTACCCGGCCGGCAAGGGTCGCAGGGCGGCCTGCCTGCTGGTGCGGGACGGTGTGGAGGTGACCTCGTGAGCGAGCCGGCCACGTGGAGCGGAACCTCGAAGGAGACCGCGACCCCGGTCGTGGAGGTCAGGGACCTCCACGTGTCGTTCCAGGGGCGGGTCGGGATCGGGGCCGGCCTCGCGGGGAGGTCGGCGACCGTCGCGCGCGCGGTCGACGGCGTCAACCTGCAGCTGCATCAGGGCGAGGTCCTGGCCCTGGCCGGCGAATCCGGCTGCGGGAAGACCACCCTCGCGCGGACCATCATGGGGCTCGAGCGCCCCAAGGAGGGGGAGATCCTCTTCGAGGGCGTATCGCTCGGCACCAGCACCAAGATCCTGCGCGAGTACCGTCGTCGGGTCCAGATCGTGTTCCAGGACCCGACCGCGGCGTTGAACCCTCGGCAGACGATCTACGAGTCGGTTGCCGAGGCCCTGCGGATCCACGGCATCACGCGACAGGACGGGATGCCCGAGGAGGAGCTCGTCGCTCGGGCGCTCGCCCGTTCGGGGCTCCGGCCTCCCGAGCGATTCTTCCTGCTCTACCCTCACGAGCTCTCGGGCGGGCAGCGACAGCGGGTGGTGATCGCCGGCTGCCTCGTCCTGGAGCCCGAGGTGATCGTCGCGGACGAGCCGGTCTCCAGCCTGGATGCCTCGGTCCGGGGCGAGATCCTGAAGCTCCTCCTCGGCCTGCGCGACGACTTCGGCATCGCGATGCTCGTCGTGACCCACGACCTCGGCCTGGCGTGGACGATCGCCGACCGCGTGGCGGTCATGTACCTCGGTCGGATCGTCGAGATCGGGCCCACCGAGGAGGTCCTCACGCGCCCCTTCCATCCGTACACCCAGGCGCTGCTCCAGGTGGTCCCGGAGGCAGGTGGTCTGTCCCGACCTCAGCTCACCGGTGAGGCCCCGGACCCGACCCGGATCCCCGAGGGATGCCGGTTCCACCCCCGGTGCCCGCAGGTCGTCTCCGGGGAGGCCTCCGCGGCTGGGGTCGAGGACCGGTGTCGCGGGGAGGATCTCGCACTGATCGAGCTTCAGCCGGGGCATTTCGCCGCGTGCCACCTCGCGGCGGCTCGTGGGACGGGGACCCTATCCCCCTCGCCGAACCCGCCGAGGCCGGCCGAAGGGACCTGACCCACGGTGGCGCTTCAGATCCCCTGCCCGCACTGCGGCCTCCGACCTCACGCCGAGTTCACGTTCGGAGGCGAGGAGCGACCGGTCCGGGCCGCGGACACGGAGACGGACTTCGCGCGCGTGTTCCTCCCTGCGAACTCGGCAGGGCCCCGGCGTGAGCGGTGGTTCCACGCCCTGGGTTGCCGGACCTGGTTCACCGTCTCGCGGGACACGACGACCAACGCGATCGGCTGACGATGGCGAGCCTGTCGTTCGAGGGCCGCGAGGTCGCCCTCGCAGACGGCGACACGGTGGCATCCGCGCTCTACCGAGCGGGCGTCCGGACCTTCACTCGGTCGCTCAAGCTCCACCGTCGACGATCGCTGTACTGCGGGATCGGCGAGTGCCCGAACTGCCTCATCACGGTCGACGGCGTCCCCGGGATCCGCTCCTGCGTCACGCCGGCAGGAGACGGCATGCGGGTCCAGCGCGAACACGGCTGGCCGTCCGCGGACCACGACCTGCTGCACGTCACGGAGTGGCTCCACCCGTTGATGCCCGTGGGCTTCTACCACAAGACGTTCATCCATCCGCGCTTCGCCTGGCCCCTGGCCGAGCGGATCATCCGACGGGCGACCGGCCTCGGGCGGCTCCCGGACGCACCCGTCACGGAACGACCGATCGCCCGGCACATCCGCACGGAGGTGCTCGTGATCGGCGCCGGCACGGCCGGGCTCGCCGCGGCGCTCGAGGCGGCCGAGGCGGGCCGGCGCGTCCTGCTGTGCGACGAGGCGCCGATCGGCTCGCGCCTGGCCCCGGGCCCCACCTTGGACCAGGTCCGTGCGCTCGCGGACCGACTCGTCCGGACCGACGTGGAGGTCCTGGACCGCCACGCCGCGCTCGGCCTGTACGAGGGTCCCCTGGTCCCCCTGGCCGCCGAGGACGAGCTCGTCCAGGTGCACCCCGAGCGGATCGTGCTGGCCACCGGGGCGACCGAGTCGCATCCCGTCTTCCCCGGCAACGACCTGCCCGGGATCTGGCTCGGCCGCGCGGCTGCCCGGATGGTCGCGCGCCACGAGATCCCGATCGGCGAGCGCGTGGTGGTTGCTGCCTCGACCCCGGAGGGCATCGAGCACCTGCACGCGCTCGTCGGCGCCGGGGCGCCGGTCCTCGCGGTGATCGTCTCCTCCGAGCTCGCCGACCGCGTGCCGGCGGGGATCGACACCTACCCGGACGGCGCCGTCGTGGCGGCACAGGGACGCAGGCGACTCGCCGCGGTGACCGTGCGCCATGCCGGAGCGGAGCGGCGCATCGCCTGCGACGCGCTCGTGCTCTCCATCGGCCTGGAGCCGCGTGACGCCCTCGCCCGCATGGCGGTTGACGAGGACATCCAGCTGGCGGGGGACGTGGAACGTCGCGGGGACGATCCGGCCCTCCACGAGGACGGCACCGTCTGCCTGTGCGAGGACGTCTCGCTTCACGACCTCGACCGGGCCTGGCGGGAGGGCTACCGCTCCTCCGAGATCCTCAAGCGGTACACGACGGCGACCATGGGTCCGTGCCAGGGTGCGATGTGCGCTCGCGCCCTGTCCTGCTTCGCCAGGGAGCGCGCGTCCGCAGCCGGGATGGGAGAACGGGCCGGCCGCCGCACGACGGCCAGACCCCCCACTCGGCCGGCACGACTGGGCACGTTGGCCGCCGCCGTCCACGAGGTGATCGAGAAGCGCACGGCGCTCCACGAGACGCACCTGGCCGCCGGCGCTCGCCTGCACCGGTCCGGGGGGTGGCTGCGGCCGTTCGCCTACGGCGACTGGCACGACGAGTATCGAGCCGTGCGGGAACGCGTGAGCGTGATGGACGTCGGTACCCTCGGCAAGTTCCTGATCGCCGGGCGGGAGGCACCCGCCCTGGTGGATCGCCTGTTCCCGTGCACGACGCGCG
>DASSJM010000047.1:0-28041 GCA_035691205.1 Actinomycetota bacterium | reverse complement strand
GGAGCCCCAGATCCCGGAAGACCCGCCCCGCGAGCTCCTCGTAGCGCGTCTCCAGCTCGCGGTGAGCGGTGACGTCGAGGGACAGGCCATGCCAGAAGCGTGGGTTCCCCTCCTCGTCCCGGACCAACACCGCGCGGCTGTGGAGCCAGATGACGCGTCCGTCCCTCGCGACCACGCGGTACGACGAGTCGAACGGCTCACCGGTCGCGTCCGCGTGCGCGTTCTCGGCGAAGACGCGCTCCCGGTCCTCGGGGTGCACGAGGCGTCCGAAGTGGCTCGGGTCGTCGAGCAGCTCCTGCGTCGTGTAGCCGAGGAGCTGTTCGACCTGCGGGCTGACGTAGGCCAGGCGTGACTCGTCGGGACGGTCCGTCGGCAGCTCGACGTAGGTGATCGCCGGGATCTGCTCGACGAGGGTCCGGTAGCGCTCCTCGGCTTCGAGCCGCCCGCGCTCGGCCGACTCGGCCTCCTTGCGCGTCGTGATGTCCATGACCACGCCCTGGAACAGGTGCGGGCGACCGTCCGGCAACCTCGACAGGACGATCGCCTGGTCCACGACCCAGACGATGTGCCCGTCCTTGTGCAGGTAGCGGTACTCCATCGACAGGGGCTCGCCGGTCGTCTGCGCGTGGAGCATCGCCGCCTCGACGTCGGCGCGGTCGTCGGGGTGGACCCGCGACAGCGCGAAGTCCGGCGTCCACCCCGTGACCGGGTATCCGAGGAGCTGTTCGATCCGCGGGCTCGTGTACGACTCGAGCGGCGCGCCGGGGAGCGGGTTGGCATCCCAGACGTAGGTCACGGCCGGGATCTGCTCGACGAGCACCCGGTACCGATGCTCGGCCGCTCGCAGGTCCTCCTCGACGCGCTTGCGCTCCCCGATCTCGAGGCCCATCAGCGCGTTGGCCTCCTCCAGCGCCGCGGTCCGCGCGGCGACGCGGCGCTCGAGGTCGTCGCGTGCGGCACGGAGCTGGTCCTCGACGAGCTTGAGCTCGGTGATGTCGAGCTGCACGCCCTCCCAGTACCGGGGGCGACCCTCCTCGTCCCGGACCAGGTGCGCCACGTCTCGGAACCACACCGGGCGGCCGTCGCTCGCGATCAGGCGATACTCGCGACTCCAGGGTCGGCCGGTCTCGTTGTGCAGGTCGTGGGCGGCGAGCGTGGCCTCACGGTCGTCCGGGTGGAGCAGCTCCATCCAGATGTCCGGCTGATCCAGCCACTCCGCCCGCGAGTACCCGAGCGCGGTCTCGACGTGCGGGCTGACGTACATCGTGCGTCGGTCGTCGTCCCTCGCCACCCGGTAGACGACGGCGGGCAGGTTGTCGACGAGCCCCCGGTACTCGGCCTCCGAGTGGCGCAAGGCAAGCTCGAGATCCTTGACGCCGGTGATGTCGCTGACCACGCCCTGCCAGTACCGGACCCGGCCGTCGGATCCCCGGATCGGCACGGAGGTGTCGCGGACCCAGAGGAGCTCGCCGTCGGCGCGGATCATCCGGTACTCGCACTCGAACGCCGACGCGTGCTCGCGCGCCGCCCGCCACCGCTCCGCGACGGTAGCGTGGTCGTCCGCGTGCGTCTGCCGGATCCAGAGCTCACCGTCGGCGAGATAGGCCTCGGGCGGGTTGCCGAGCAGCTGTTCTACCTGGGGGCTCAGGTACAGCGAGGCCGGGCGCTGCTCGTCGGAATCGACGTAGACCACGACGGGAACGCGCTCGACCAGGTTGCGATACAGGGCCTCGCCCCAGGGGGCGAGCCCCGGGTCGTCGTGATCGGCCGGATCTCGGCTCATGATCCGCCCATGGTACGCAGGGCCGAGGCGATGATGAGCGTCGCCGGCCTGGCCGTCACCCGCTCACGGAGACGAGGTGCCCCGAGAGCGTGACCTGCCCGAGTCCGGTCAGGCACACCTCGACCTCGGTGCCCGGGTCCGCGTACAGGCGCACGTCCTCCGCGGCGTTCGAGATGGTGACGTACGGTTCGGACAGCGGCACCCAGTGGAGAGCGGTCACCCCGCCGGCGGTCGTGGAGACGACGAGCTCTCGATCCTGCGGCGTCTCGACCCTCGCCGACACGTACTCGATGATCAGGCGGGTTCCGGCGGGGACATCCGCGGTCTGACACTGACCGGTCTTGGGGAACAGCTCGACCTGGAACGGCGAGAACGCCGGGTTGTTCTGCTCGATCACCCTCAGCGGCTGATTCGCCGAGCTGGCGACGCCGGTTCCGCCGATGCCGGCAACGACCACGATCGCCGCCACGGCGACGACGACAGCGATGAGTCGACGCATCTCGTCCCCCCTTCTTCGCCAAGTGTCGCTAGGTGAGATATCGGTCCGCGTCCGGAACCGGCAGGCGACGACCACCCGCGAGTATCGCCTCACGCCGGAGGTGGCACAACCCGGTCCCGCACGTCGCGAGCGGCCGGCTCAGGTGAGCGAGCGGTTCGGCCGTCCGACGAACCGGCGGAGCAACGCTCGAGGAAGTTGTGCGCATCTGCGCAGGTAGGATGCCCGAGGGAGGGTGGCCGAGCGGACGAAGGCGACGGTCTTGAAAACCGTTAGCGGGGCGACTCGCTCGTGGGTTCGAATCCCACCCCTCCCGCTCACGTGAGCCGCCCGTCCGCGATGTGCAGGACCCGGTCCAGGTGCGGCACGACCTGCTCGTTGTGGGTGGCGACGAGGCAGGCGGTCCCCTGGGCGGCCGCATCGCGGAGGGCCTCGAACACGACGTTGGCGAAGCCGGCGTCCTGGTGGCCCGTCGGCTCGTCGGCGAGCAGGAGCCGCGGGTTCCGGACCAGGGCGCGGGCGACGGCGGCCCGCTGCTGCTCCCCGAGCGAGGTCTCCCGCGGCTGCCGATCCTGCAGGTGAGCGAGCCCGAGGCGCTCGAGCAGTTCCTCGGCCCGATCGTCCCGGTCGTCGAGCACGCCCGCCAGGCGCAGCGGGTGCTCGACGTTCTCGCGGACGGTCAGCTCCTCGAGCAGCCCGAGCTTCTGCGGCACCACGGCGATGTCCGTCCACCCCGGTGCGTCCTCGCCCGGCCGCTCGAGCCGCCCGGCGTCCGGTCGCTCCCACCCGGCGATCACGTTCAGCAGCGTCGTCTTGCCCGATCCCGACCTGCCGATCAGACCGACGAGCTCCCCCTGCCGCAGCCGAACCTCAACGTCCTCCAGCGCGTGCACGACTTCCTCGCCGCGCCGGTACGTCTTCGAGATGCCGTCGGCGAGGAGGATCGGTGGCTCGAGCTCGTCGGCCGGCGTCGGCGCCGCTGCGACACGGTCCACGAAGGTCCCCGGCCCGCCCCCGCTCGGCCGGGAGCGCCGGACGCCGTGGTCGAGCTCGAGCGCCTCGTCGGCTCGGCGCATCACGGCGGCATCGTGCGTGGCGAGCACGAACGTGACGCCCGCGTCGACGAGGAGGCGGATCGTGTCGAGCACGTGACGGGCGGAGGCGGAGTCGAGCTCGGCGGTCGGCTCGTCGGCCACGATCGTCTCGGCGCCGCCCATCAGCACCTCGGCGATCGCCGCGCGCTGCTGCTCGCCCCCGGAGAGCTCCGAGGGCCGGTGGTCGAGGCGGTGGGCGATCCCGAGGGTCTCGAGCAGCTCCTGGGGCGCGATCCGGGGCGGCCGGTGGGTGAGGCGCCCGGCCAGACGTAGGTGGTCGGCGACGGTCAGGTGCGGGAGGAAGTTGTCCGAGGGGCGCTGGAACAGGTAGCCGACCACCGTGCGCCGGAACCGCCGGAGGGTGCGGCCGCTCGCGCGTTCGACCGCGATGTCGCCGACGCGGATCGTTCCGGACGTCGGATGGTCCAGCCCGGCGAGGAGTCGGAGCAGGGAGGACTTCCCGCTGCCGGAGGGACCGACCACCGCCGTGAGTGCGCCCGCGGGGAACGTCTCGGTGATCCCGCGCAGCGCCCGGACCTCGCCGGTCGCGGTCCGGTAGGTCTTGACCAGGTCCTCGCACCGAGCGGCGACCGCTCCCTCAGTCGGCAAGGCGCATCACCTGCCCAAGGTCCACCTTGCGGGCGCGCCGCTCGGTGAGGCTCGCGCCCACGAGGACGACGAACGCGAGGACGACGGGCAGCACGACCAGCGAGAGCAGCGGCACGACCGGTATCGGGTCGGGTGGCACGGCCGCGAGCGGGTCGAGCAGCGGCACGACGAGGCGGGCGGCGACGATCGCGAGGGCCACGCCCACGACGGCGGCGACGGCCAGCATCGCCATGAGCTCGGCGGCGACCGCTCGACGATGCCCCTTCCCGTCCATCCCCATCCGAAGCGAGAGCCCGTACGAGACGACCTGCGACCGTTGCCGAGCCTGCAGGTACATCACGATCGCGGCCAGGACGAGGAGGGCCGCGGCCAGGCCGAGGGCGTTCAGCACCAGGAAGGCATCGATGACCGCCGCGATGTGGGGGATGTCCTTCACCTCCTGGGTCGTGAGGACGACCGAGGGGACGTAGGGAAGGGTCGAGAGCGCGTCGGCCGCCTCCTCCTCCGAGGCGCGGATCCAGAGCTCGTTGCTCGCGCCCGGGACGTCGAGCGGGTTCACGCCTTCCCCGACCGCCTCGAGGAGGCGCTCGGCATCGACGATGACGAGCGGGCGCAGCGACGACATCCCCGGGAAGGCCTGGGCCTCTCCGACCACCCGAACGGGGAGCGTGCTCGAGGCCAGTGAGATCTGGGTCGGTTCCCCGCCGCGCGGGCGCGCGACGATCACCGGGAGCGGTCCCGCTCGGTCGTCCGGGGTCAGCCTTCCGACCAGATCCTCGAACGACTCGTCGGCGAATCGATCGTCCCAGTACGCGACGTCCGTCAGCGTCTCGGAGTCGACGGCGAGCAGGTCGAACGTGGCGCCGGTGTCGAAGGTTCCCGCCTGGTACTGGCGGTTGACGCGGGTATACGGCGCGCCGAAGTCCGACGATGGTGACTCGTAGCCGTAGTCGATCCGCGCCTGAACGTCCGCACCGACGTACACACCTGCCTTGGCGTCCATCGTGGTGCGCATCGAATCGGCCATCGCCTGCGCCTGGACGAACAGGCCGAGGCACAGACCGACCGCACCGACGAGCAGCATCGTGAGCTGCGGGGCGTCGACCAGTCGGCGGAACGCGAGGAACGGTGCCGGAGGCAGGTTCGCGCTCCGGCGCCGGCCGGCGCGGAGCGCCGTGACCGCGAGCCGCGCCGCGAGGGTCGCGAACCCGGCGAGGAACAGGACGGGGAACAGCAGGACGAGTGAGCTGGGACGGGTGGTCGAGCTCGCGGCGTCGGTCAGGAGCGCACCCTCCGAGCGTAGGCGCGACAGGACCAGGATCGCGAGCCCGATCAGCGCGAGCTCCCATGGCACCTTGGTCAGGAACCGGAGCCGCGCGCGGTGGAGCTCGGAGTGCCGGAGGAAGGACACCGCGGAGACGACCGCGATCGTGAGGACCGCGACCGCGGCGCCGAGGAGCGTCGCTCGGACGGCGGTCTGCGTGGCCGACGACGCGATCTGGCCGTCCGGGCCCACGGCAGAGACCAGTGCGCCGGCGGCGACGAGCCCCAGGCCCGCGCCGACCAGGCACGGGAACAGCGCTTCGAGGGCAGCTCGGGCGCCGACCGTGAGGGGTCCGGTCCCTCTCGCGAACAGCAGCGAGGCCTCGACCCGCCGGGCCGACATCGCGAACGCTCCCGCCGCAGCGACGACGACGAGGGCGACGAGCAACCCGGCGACCCGCAGGAGCTCGGCCGGAGACTCGACGGCCGCGAGACGACGCTGCGCCTGGCTCAGCACGTCGCCCATCGATGAGGAGAAGGAGGGGCCGTTGACCCGGCCGCAGAAGCCCGTGTAGCAGCGTTGGAACAACCGTCCCGGGTGGGACGAAGCATCGACGACGGTATCCGCGACGGCATCGAGTGCGCGATCGATCTCGACGGCGTCGTCGAAGGTCAGGTCTGGCTCCACCGCCGCCTGCCACGCGACGCCGCCGCGCTGGAGTCGCAGCGTCGAGACCAGCTCGTCGAACACCGGCGGATCGACGATCAACGGCTGCGGCGGGGGCGGGCAGTCCTCGCAGTACAGGACGATCTCGTCGTTCCACGGGCGCCAGTATCCGTCGCCCGGCTCCCGGAAGATGTCCCGGTACACGCCGTCCACGGTGAGGGTCACGTCCCGCTGATCCTCGGACACGACGATCGCATCGCCCGGGCCCACGCCGAGCGCCTCGGCCGCGAGCTGTGGCATCCAGACCCCCGAGTCCCCTTCACCGGCGACCCTCTGAACGTGGGCGACGGCCTCGTCGCCGACGAGGGGCCGGACCTCGCGCGACCGGCTCCCATCTGGGGTGGAGACGACGACCGGAGGACCCAGCGTGGACGCGACGATCGGCCCGACATGCGGCACCGGATCCACGAGCCGGCGGAACGCCCGATCGATCTTGGTGACCGGCGATCCCGGGTCGCTGGCGCCATCCAGGGGCATCGTCCCGTTGCGGTACCGGGCGCCAGCACCGAACCGGGTCACGAGCGGGTCGTCGATGCGCTCGGCGAGCAGCTCGCCCGCGGAGGCCGACACGAACAGCGGGTACGCCGCGGCGGCGAGCACGAGCAGCATCGCGCCCACCGCGAGGGCGGCGAACAGCCCCGGGTAGCGAAGCAGCATGAGGGGTGCCCTGGACCACAGTGGGTTCGGGCCACCCGTCAGACGTGTCTTCGCCAGCGCCTCCTCCTCCCGCACGCGGCAGGCTAACGCGTCGGGACGTGACCGTTGGTCGTCCCCGCGCTCCGCATGACCGGGCGGAGCATCGGATGCCCGGCGCTGCCTGTTCGGTGACGGCCGTCACATCGATCGGGTGGGCATCCGTATCCTTGCGGGCGTGGACGATCGATTCCTGCGAGCCCTCCGACGCGAGCCCGTCGACCGGACCCCGGTCTGGTTCATGCGACAGGCCGGTCGATACCTGCCCGAGTACCGCGAGATCCGAGGCGACCGCGACATCCTGGAGGCGGTCCACGAACCGGAGCTCGTCGTCGAGGTGACGATGCAGCCGCTGCGGCGGATGCCGCTCGACGCCGCGATCGTGTTCAGCGACATCCTGGCGCCGTTGCACGCGATCGGCGTGCCCGTCCGCATCGCGCCGGGGACGGGACCGATCGTCGATCCCCCGGTGCGCTCGGCGGAGGACGTCGAGCGCCTGCGTCCGCTCGAGCCCGAGGCCGACGAGCCGTACGCGCTCGAGGCGATCCGGCTGCTCCGCAAGGAGCTGCGGGTGCCCCTGATCGGGTTCGCCGGCGCGCCGTTCACCCTGGCGAGCTACCTGATCGAGGGCGGTCCGTCCCGCGACCACGCGCGCACGAAGGCGCTGATGCACGGCGAGCCCTCGACGTGGTCGTCGCTGATGGACGCGCTCGTCGCGATCGTCCGTCCCCACCTGCTCGCCCAGGCCGAGGCGGGGGCACAGGCGCTCCAGGTGTTCGACTCGTGGGTCGGTGCGCTCGCACCGGACGACTACGAGCGGCACGTGCGGCCGTGGGTGCGCCGCGTGCTCGAGGATCTGCCGGTGCCCTCGATCCACTTCGGCGTGGGGACCGGCGAGCTGCTGGGATCGATGGCGGAGGCCGGTGGGGATGCGATCGGCATCGACTGGCGGGTGCCGCTGGACGCGGCGTGGGAGCGGATCGGGCCGGATCGGGCGATCCAGGGGAACCTGGACCCGGCGGTGCTCGGTGCGCCGTGGGAGGTGGTCGAGGGCAAGGCCCGCGACGTGCTCGCGAGCGCGGGCGGTCGCGACGGGCACGTGTTCAACCTCGGGCACGGCGTGCTCCCCGGCACGCCGGTCGAGAACCTGCGGCGGCTCGTGGACCTCGTGCACCAGGAGACGGAGCGATGACCTCGCCGATCGGCGTGCTGGTGATGGCCTACGGGACCGCCGATGGCCCCGACGACATCGAGCGCTACTACACGGACATCCGAGGCGGGCGTCCACCGGCCCCCGAGCAGCTCGAGGAGCTTCGCGAGCGATACGCGGCGATCGGCAACCGGTTCCCGCTGATGGACACCACGCGGCAGCAGGCCGAGGGCCTCGAGCAGGCGCTGAACGAGGGCGGCGGGTGGCAGACGTTCCGCACGTACCTCGGCATGAAGCACTCGCCGCCGTTCATCCCGGAGGCGGTCCGCCAGATGCGCGAGGACGGCATCGAGCACGCGGTCGGCCTCGTGATGGCCCCGCACTGGTCGGGGATGTCGGTGGAGACCTACATCGACCGGGTGCGCGACGCCGCCGCCGAGGGCGGGCCGGAGTTCGGGTTCATCCGCAGCTACCACGACGACCCGCGGTTCGTGTCGTTCCTCGCGCAGCGGGTGGCCCACGCGCTCGGCACGCTGATGCCGGCGGAGCGCGAGGGCGCGGCGGTGATCTTCTCGGCGCACAGCTTACCCGTGCGGACGCTCGAGGATGGCTCGATGCGCTGCAAGCACTGCTCTGCCTGCGAGGACGCCTGCGGGTACCGGGACGGGCTGCAGGAGACGGCCGACCTGGTCGCTCGCGAGCTCGACCTGCCGCACCACACGATCGCGTGGCAGAGCGCGGGGCGGACGGCCGATCCGTGGTGGGGCCCCCCGATCGAGGACGTCATCGTGGCGCTCGCGGAGGCGGGTCGCCCCGCGGTGGTGGTGTGCTCGGCGGGGTTCGTCGCGGATCACCTCGAGACCCTGTACGACCTCGACATCGAGGCGAGGGCGATCGCCGAGGAGGCGGGGATGACGTTCGTGCGGACGCAGATGCCCAACGCCGACCCCGCCTTCGTGTCCGTGCTCGCCGAGGTCGTGCGCGACCACCTCGCCCCGCGATGACCCCTCGCGTCGTCGTCGTGGGAGGCGGCGTCGCCGGGCTCGCGGCGGCGCATCGTCTGATCGCGGCCGACGCGTCGCTCGAGGTGGAGGTCCTCGAGGCGGCGCCCGGGCCCGGCGGGCGGCTCGTCGCCGCGCGCGTCGGCGACCTGGAGGTCGAGGCCGGGCCCGACTCGTTCGTCGCGCGCAAGCCGTGGGCGGTCGACCTCTGCCGCGAGCTCGGGCTCGAGCTCGTCGAGCCCGGCGCGCGTGGCGCCTTCGTCTGGACCGATCGCGGGCTCGTGCCGCTCCCGCCTTCCGCGCTCGGCGTGCCGACCGACCTCGACGACCTCCTGCGCTGGCCGGGTCTCTCGCGCTCGGGCCGGGCGCGCGCGCTCGCGGACCTGGTGCGGAAGGCTCGGCCGACGGACGACGAGTCGCTGGGCTCGCTCCTGCGGCGCCGGCTCGGGGACGAGGCCACCGAGCTGCTCGTGGCGCCGCTCCTCGCGGGGCTGTTCGCGGGCGACGTGGACCGCATGGGCGTCGCCGCCACGTTCCCCGAGCTCTCGGCGTGGGAGCGGGAGTTCGGCAGCCTGATCCGAGGGGCGCGGGCCGCCGCAGGGACCGGGCGAGACGCGGGGCCGATGTTCCTCCGCCCGGAGGGCGGCGTCGCGACGCTGCCCGCCGCGCTCGCCGACGCGATCGGCCCGGAGCGCCTCAGTACGTCCACCCCGGTGACGGAGCTCGGCCGCGAGGGCGACCGGTTCGTCGTCCGGGCCGACGGCCTCGAGCGTCGCGCCGACGCCGTCGTGCTCGCGGTGCCGGCCTTCATCGCCGCGGACCTGGTCCGCGGCATCGCGGGGGAGGCGGCCGGCGCGCTGACCGCGATCCCCTACGTGAGCACCGGGGTCGTGCTCCTGTCGTTCGCCGACGGCACCGCGGACGCGCTGCCCGAGGCGACCGGGTTCGTGGTGCCGGCCGGGAAGGCGCCGATGACCGCCGCGACCTTCCTCTCGCGCAAGTGGCCGTCGCCGGCGTTCGGCGATCGAGCGGTGCTGCGGTGCTTCGTCGGCGCGGCCGGCTCCGAGGACCTGCTGGAGGCGAGCGACGACGACATCGTGGAGGCGGTGTGCAGGCACCTCGCCGCCGTCGTGCCGCTCCCCGAGCGGCCGCAGGCATCCCGCGTCGTGCGGTGGCCCCGGTCGATGCCGCAGTACGAGGTCGGCCACCTCGAGCGGGTGGCGACGATCCACGAGGCCCTGCCCGCCGGTATCGTCGTCACCGGCAACGCGTACGGAGGGGTCGGCGTGGCCGATGCCGTCCGGGGCGCGAACGAGGCCGCCGACGGGGTGCTCGCGCACCTGGCCGGCGAGCCGATCGGAACGGAGCGAAAGCGATGAGCGAGACCGTGTACGCGATGTACCCGTGCTTCAAGGCGACGCGCGCGTTCCGCGACCTGGACGCGGACGACGCCGCGCGAGAGGTCGAGGACCTCTTCAAGGGATGGGACGGGACGGTCTCGGTCCGCGGCATGTATTCGACGGCCGGGTTCCGCGCCGACACCGACCTGATGCTGTGGCTCGTTGGCCCGAGCCCGGACGCGGTGCAGGACGCGCTCGTCGCGTTCGGCCGGACGCGGGCGGGCCGCGAGCTCGCGACCTCGTGGACGTTCATGGGCGTGGTGAAGCCGGCGGAGTTCACCGCCGACCACGCGCCGGCGTTCGTGAAGGGCACGCCGCCGGGGCGGTACGCGTGCGTCTACCCCTTCGTCAGAACGCCGGAGTGGTACCTGCTCCCGCGGGAGGAGCGCGCCGCGATGCTGCGCGAGCACGGCGAGGTCGGCCGCGAGTTCCCCGACGTCCTCGCCAACACCACGAGCGCGTTCGGGATCAACGACTGGGAGTGGATCCTGGCGTTCGAGGCGGACGAGCTCGACCGCATCGTCGACTGCATCCGACGGCTCCGAGACGCGGAGGCGCGTCGTTTCACGAAGGTGGAGGTCCCGTTCGTCACGGGGATCCGCAAGGACGTGCGAGGCGCGTTCGCCGATCTCGCGTGAGCCGGAGACGCCGCTCTCCGGCGAGCGCCGAGCCCGGGTCGTCGCCGGCGCGCGATAATGGGCTCCGGCCGAGCTGAACGGAGGTCGCCGTGGCGCACGCCAAGGACAAGGGCGAGAAACACGTCAAGAAGACCGCGCAGAAGTCCATCAAGGAGAAGCGCGCCCAGAAGAAGGCCAAGAAGCAGGCCTCGATGCCCAGGGCCGAGTAGCGCGTGTTCGAGGAAGCGCTCCGAGCCTGGGACGGCGAGGAGGCCGTCGTCCGCTTCGACCCGCCGAGCGGCGCCTGGATGTTCGTCGGTGTCCACTCGACCGTGCTCGGCCCCTCGTGCGGTGGGACGAGGATGAAGTCCTATGCGATGCCCGCCGACGGGCTCCGCGACGTCCTTCGCCTCTCCTCGGCGATGACCAGCAAGATGGCGATGGCCTCGGTGCCGCTCGGTGGCGGCAAGGCGGTGCTCGCGGTGCCCGAGATCCCGCGGGGGTCGGCGCGGCGCGAGCTGATGCTGCGGTACGGGGAGCTCGTCGAGTCGCTGCACGGCACCTACGTCACGGCGTGCGACATGAACACGACGCCCGACGACATGGACGTGATCGCCGAGCGCTGCTCCTCGGTGTTCGGCCGGACCGAGGGCAACGGCGGCTCGGGGACGTCGGCGCCCAACACCGCGGTCGGCGTGTTCCACGGGCTGCGCGCCACGGTCGCCCACGCGTTCGGCTCGGACGACCTGCGAGAGCGGACCGTGGCGGTGCAGGGGCTGGGGGCGGTCGGGGGACCGCTGTCCCGGATGCTCGCGGAGGCGGGCGCGCGGCTGACGCTCGCCGACATCGACGAGGTACGGGCCAAGGAGCTCGCCGGCGAGCTCGACGCCGAGGTGGTCCCCGCCGATGCGATCCTCGAGGCCGAGTGCGACGTGCTCGCGCCGTGCGCCACCGGCGGGGTCCTGAGCGCAACGACGATCCCGCGCCTGCGCTGCCGCGTCGTGGCGGGGGCGGCCAACAACCAGCTCGCCGAGCCGCGGGACGCCCAGCGCCTCCACGAGCGCGGGATCCTGTACGCGCCCGACTACGTGATCAACGCCGGCGGCGTGATCCACCTCGTCGGCTACGAGATGCTCGGCGAGAGCGACGACGAGGTGAACGCGCGCCTGCGGGCGATCGGCCAGACGCTGGGCGAGGTCTTCCGCAAGGCCGAGGCCGACGGCATCTCGAGCGGTGCGGCCTCCGATGCGATGGTCGAGCAGCGGCTGATGGCCGGGCGGAACGTCTGATGCCTCGGGACCTCGCCTCGATGGAGTGCGTGCCCTGTCGCGGCGGTGTGCCGCCCCTGACGCACGAGGAGATCGAGCCGTACCTCGCGGACCTGGGGAACGGCTGGGAGGTCGTGGACGACCATCACCTGCGCAAGCAGTTCCGGTTCAAGGACTTCCGCGAGGCGCTCGACGCGACGAACCGCGTCGGCGAGCTCGCCGAGGAGATCGGACACCATCCCGACATCGAGCTCGCGTGGGGGCGCGTGTCGCTCACGATCTGGACCCACAAGATCGACGGCCTGAACGAGGCCGACTTCGTGTTCGCGGCCAAGGCCGACCGGATCCTGCAGCCGTGACCTTCTCGCTGCAGGAGGGCCGCCAGATCCTCGCCGGGACGCCCGCCGCGCTCCGCGGCACGCTCGCCGGCCTGTCGGACGCATGGCTCGTCGCCGACGAGGGCCCGGGGACCTGGACGCCGTGGCAGGCGCTCGCGCACCTGACCCACATCGAGGAGGAGGACTGGCTCGGTCGCGTCGAGACGATCCTCGCGCACGGGCCCGAGGAGGTCCTCGGGCCCGTGGATCGCGAGGCCGGCTTCGAGCGGTTCGCCGGCTGGAGCGTGGGCCGCGTGCTGGACCGGTTCGCGGAGCTGCGGGCATCGAACCTCGCGCGGCTGGACGAGCTCGGCGTCGGGGAGGACGACCTGGCCCGCATCGGCCGGCACGGCGACTTCGGCCCCGTCACGCTGGCGCAGCTCCTCGCGACGTGGACGGTCCACGACCTGAACCACGAGTCGCAGATCGTGAAGACCCTCGCGAAGCGCTACCGCGACGCGGTCGGCCCGTGGCGCGAGTTCCTCGGGGTCGTGGACCTGCCCTAGGTCCGGACCAGCCCCAGCTCCTCGAGCGTTCGCCAAGGCACGACGTGGCAGTAGGGCTCGTGCCCGTTCTTACCGTAGTAGCGCTGGTGGTAGTCCTCGGCCGGCCAGAACGTGGCGTCGCCCTCGATCTGCGTGGCGATCGGGCGGTCGAACCGCTCCTGGGCCCTCGCCTTCGAGGCCTCGGCGGCCGCCCGCTGCTCGTCGGAGGCGGCGAAGATCACGCTGCGGTACTGGTCGCCGACGTCCGGCCCCTGGCGGTCGATCTGGGTCGGGTCGTGCATGGCCCAGAACACCTCGAGGAGCTGGTCGAACGACACGACGTCGGGGTCGAAGGTCACGCGGGTGACCTCGGCGTGGCCCGTGGTGTGCGAGCACACGTCACGGTACGTAGGGTGCTCCATCAGCCCGCCGGCGTAGCCGACCTCGGTGCGGACCACGCCCGGCACGCGCTCGAAGACGTACTCGACGCCCCAGAAGCATCCGGCGCCGAACGTGGCGGTCTGGGTGGGCATGCAGGACATCCCTCCTTCGGTGGGGTTCACTCCTACCGTCCGGCGAGCCCCCCGAACGTTACGTGTTCCGCGTGCCCGGTGGTCCCTACCTGGCCCCGGCGACCGCGTGCCGGCCGGCCTGCGGGTAGCCGACCGCGTGCGCGAGCGTCGAGATCGCCCACAGCACGATCGTCGAGATCGTCAGCGCGACCATCGACGTCTGCGTGTCGGCGACGATCGCCCAGATCGCGATGCCGAGCGTCACGATCCCGAGGACCGAGGTGACGGCCGTGTACGGCTCCCGGATCGAGCTGCCCTCGACCGCCGAGTTGCCGGTGGCGCACATCCCCATGCCGAGGACCAGGATCGCGACCGACCCGGCCCGGTAGCTGCCGAGGAGTGGCCACCCCCAGTCCTGCACGACCGCCACGGCGACCAGGACCACCGCCGCCGCGAGCAGGGTGGCCACGCCGTCCTTCCACGTGAGCCTCATCGGATCCCCCTTCCTCCGGCGTCGTCCGACGGGGGCATCGTCGCTCGTTCGGCCTCGCCAGACCCGGGTCCTTGGCCCCCCGCCGCCGAGGCCGAGCGGGCGGCGGGTCAGGCGTCGAAGGAGCCCGCGGCCTCGACGATCCGCCCGATCTCCTCGTCGCCGTGCTCGGTGCTCAGGGTCCAGAGCTCGTACCCGGAGGGAGGCAGGAGGACGCCGCGCTGGAGCATGTGGCCGAACAGCTGCGCGTACCGCTCGTGGTCGGCGGCGCTCGCGCCCGCGAAGTCGCGGACGGGCCCGGCGGAGAAGAACGGGCTGAACATCGAGCCGGCGCGGTTGATCGTCACGCCGTCCAGGGCATGGCCGATGCCCCGGACGAGGGCGGTGGCCGTGCGCTCGAGGCCCGGGTAGGGGTCGGTCGCCGCGGCGAGGTCCAGGGCGGCGATCCCGGCCGCGACGGCGACCGGGTTCCCCGAGAGCGTCCCGGCCTGGTAGACGGGCCCGGTCGGTGCGAGGTGATCCATGACATCGCGCCGGCCGCCGAACGCCGCGCACGGGAACCCGCCGCCCATCACCTTGCCGAGGACCGTGAGATCGGGAGCGACGCCGAACCGCCCCTGCGCCCCCGCGTACCCGATCCGGAACCCGGTGATCACCTCGTCGAAGATCAGCAGCGCGCCGTGCTCGGTGCAGAGCGCGCGGAGGCCCTCGAGGAACCCCGGCTCGGGCGGGACCACGCCCATGTTGGCCGCCACGGGCTCGACGATCAGCGCGGCGATCCGCTCCCCGCGCTCCGCGAAGACGCCCCGCACCGCCTCAAGATCGTTGAACGGCACCGTGAGCGTGTCCATCGCCGCGCCTTCGGTGACCCCTGGCGAGCCGGGGATGCCGAGCGTGGCGACCCCCGAGCCGGCGCCCTTCGCCAGGAGCGCGTCCGAGTGTCCGTGGTAGCAGCCCTCGAACTTCACGAGCCGCTCGCGTCCCGTGAACCCGCGAGCCAGTCGGACCGCGCTCATCGCGGCCTCGGTGCCACTGGAGACCAGGCGCACCATCTCGACCGAGGGCATCGCCGCCGTGATCCGCTCGGCGAGCTCCACCTCGAGCTCGGTGGGCGCCCCGAAGCTCGTGCCTCGGGCTGCGGCTGCGGCCGCCGCGTCCACGATCTCGGCACGCGCGTGTCCGAAGAGCAGCGCGCCCCAGGACTGAACCAGGTCCACGTACCGCGTCCCGTCCGCGTCCCAGACGTACGCGCCCTCGCCGCGGACGACGAACCGCGGCACCCCCCCGACCGCGCGGTACGCGCGCACGGGGGAGTTCACGCCGCCGGGGGTCACGCGCCGGGCGCGGTCGAAGAGCTCCTCGGAGCCGCTCACCGCCTGCGACCCCCGATCGCCTTCATCCGCCCGCCGGCCAGTGCTCGACCACCAGATCGGACATCGGGAAGTCCTTGGGATTGCCGGTGGCCAACCGAGCTCCGACGCCAACCGCCGCCGCGGCGATCAACGCGTCCGCCTGCGAGAGGGTTCGGCCCTTCTCCCGATAGGCGCGTCGCCACCATCCGGCGAGGCGCCCCTCGGCCATCCCCAGCGGTGCGACCCGCAGGCCTTCGAAGAGCTTGGTGGCTCGATCGCGTTCACGAGGCTTGAGTCCGGAGGTGACCTCCTCGACGGTCACCGCGCACACGTAGGGGACGTCCCCGGCGGACTCGAGACCCAGGAACCGCGACACGGCAGCGGGACGGCCCTTGAGGACGTCGATGGCGACCGTCGAGTCCAGCAGGACGGAGGCCATTCAGCCGGCGCGACGCGGATCCTCGCGCCGGGACTCGTGGACCCACCCGGCGACGTCAGGATCCCAAGGATGGCCCTCGTCGGAGATCGAGCCGATGGCCGAGCGCATGAGTCGCCAGCGGTGTTCCTGGTCCACCGCCCTACGGACGGCATCGGCGATGAACGGGCTTCGGCCACGCGGGCCCACGAGCTCGTCGAGCTCACGCAGGAGGTCCTCGTCGAGGTTGATATGCACACGCATCGGCACACACGTTAGCACACGGTCTTGCGCTGACCGATCCACGAGGAGACCCTGCGGAAGGCGAACTACGGGGAGAGCCAGTCGGCCGCGTCGCGCGCGTGGTACGTGAGGATCAGGTCGGCGCCGGCGCGGCGGATCGACGTCAGTACCTCGAGGACCGCCTTGCGTTCGTCGAGCCAGCCGTTGCGGGCGGCGGCCTTCAGCATCGCGTACTCGCCGCTCACGTTGTAGGCGGCCATCGGGAAGCGGGTCTCGCCCTTGGCGCGACGGATGACGTCGAGGTACGGCAGGGCCGGCTTGACCATCACGAGGTCGGCGCCCTGTTCGATGTCCGCGGTGATCTCCCGGATCGCCTCGTCGGCGTTGGGCGGGTCCATCTGGTAGCCGGCCCGATCCCCGAACCGCGGCGCGCACTCAGCCGCCTCGCGGAACGGGCCGTAGAACGCGGATGCGAACTTGGCCGCGTAGGCCATGATCCCGACGCGCTGGAACCCGGCGTCGTCGAGCGTGGTGCGGATCGCTTCGACCTGGCCGTCCATCATGCCGCTCGGTCCGACCAGGTGCGCCCCGGCCTCGGCCTGGGCGAGCGCGATCCGACGGTAGCGCTCGAGCGTGGCGTCGTTGTCGACGTGTCCGTCGGCGTCAAGGACGCCGCAGTGGCCGTGGTCCGTGTACTCGTCCAGGCACAGGTCGGCGACGATCACGTGGTCGTCGCCCAGCTCCTCGCGCAGCATCCGCAGCGCGCGCTGCGCGATGCCGTCGGGGTTCCAGGCCTCGGAGCCCTCGGCGTCCTTGCGCTGCGGGACGCCGAACAGCATGAAGGCGAGCACCCCGCGGGAGGCGATGTCGACCGCCTCCTTGCGCAGCGACTCGAGCGTGTGTTGCGCCTGTCCCGGCATCGAGGCGATCGGCACCGGCTCGGACACGCCCTCCTTCACGAACAGCGGCGCGATCAGCTGGCGCGGCGCGAGGTCCGTCTCGCGGATCAGGGCGCGGAGCGCTGGCGTCCGGCGCATCCGCCGAGGTCGGTGGCCGGGGAAGGTCATGGCGGAGATGCTACCTCGGGCGCAGGGCGCGCTCGACGGCCTCGACCAGCCCCTCCAGCGTGTGCGGACGCGCCACCGCGTGCACGAACAGGCCGCGCTCGCGCGCCTCGCGAGCGGTGACCGGGCCGATCGCCACGACCCTCGGCGCGCCCTTCGCGCCCCCGAGCGCGCCGAGGAAGCCACGGACGCTCGACGCGCTCGTGAACGTGACCGCGTCCACCCGGCCCTCGCGCAGCGCGGCGCGGGCATCGGCCGGGAGCGACCGCGGGAAGTGGGTCCGGTAGGCGTCCACCCGCGTGGGTGTCCAGCCCTTCGCGGCGAGGGCGTCCTCGAGGCCCTCGGGCGCGATCTCCGCCCGTGGGCACAGCACCCGGCCGGCCCCTCGCGGGAAGGCACGCGCGAGCCCGGCGGTGGTGAAGGTCCGGGGGACCAGGTCGGGCTCGCTCCGCGACCATCGGCGGAACGCCTCGGCGGTCCCCTCCCCGATCGCGGCCACCTTAGCCTGGACCTCGCTCGGCGCGAGGCGCTCGGACAGCACGTCGACGGTACGCGGGCTGGTCAGCGTGACCCAGGCGAACGCGCCGTCGGCCACCTCGCGCAGGGCTCGGGTGAGCGCGGCGCTCCTCGCGGGGGCGATCTGGATCGCAGGCGCGACGATCACGTCGGCGCCTCGTCGGCGGAGCAGGCGCGCGAGCTCGTCGGCCTGCTCGCGCGGGCGCGTGACGAGCACGATCCGTCCCGAGAGCGGCTTCACGGTCGGACGAGGCCCAAGATCTCGTCGGCGCCGCCCGCCGACAGGTCGAGCGCCGCCAGCTCGGCGACCTCGGCCGGCGTGGGGGCCTCGACCTCGGCGCGCGCGAACCGCCCTCCGTCGGGCGAGAGCACGATCGCAACCATCTTCATGCCGGACGCCGAGGGCTGGGCGAAGGCGCCGAGGGGGAGCGCGCACCCGCCGCCGAGGCGAGCCATCAGCGCGCGTTCGGCCTCGAGCGCGGCCCGGCTCGGCGCGTGGTCCAGGGGCGCGACGACCTCGAGGGTCGCCGCGTCGTCCGCGCGGGCCTGCACCGCCAGACACCCCTGACCGGGTGCCGGCACCATCTCGGCCACCGACATCGGCGCGACGTGCTCGGGCACGACGCCCAGGCGCAGGAGCCCGGCGGCGGCGAGCACGAGCGCCTCGACCTCTCCCTCCGCGAGCTTGCGCAGGCGCGTGTCCACGTTGCCGCGTACGTCCTTCAGGAGGACGTCGGGACGCCAGCGGAACACCTGCGCCTGGCGCCTCAGGCTCGAGGTCCCCACACGCGCACCCGGGGCGAGCTCCCCCTCGCGGGTCACGAGCACGTCGAGCGCCGACGCCCGTCGGGGCACGGCGGCGATCTGGAGGTCCTCGTCGCCGACGGCGGGGAGGTCCTTGGCCGAGTGCACCGCGAGGTCCACGTCCCCGTCGCGGAGCGCGCGGACGATCTCGGCGACGAAGAGCCCCTTCAGGCCGGCGGGATCGGTCGCGGGGTCGGCCCCGCGGTCGCCCGAGGTCTCCATCGGCACGAGCTCGGCGGGGACGCCGTGCGCGGCGAGGGTCGTGGCGACCTCGGTCGCCTGTGCGAGCGCGAGACGCGAGCGGCGCGTTCCGATCCGCAGGGTCACTCGTCCGGGAGCTCGAGCCCGAACAGCTCGGTGAGCGCCCGCGTGTGCGTCCCTTGTGACCCGGGCGCGGCGAGCTCCTTCAGCCGCACGATCGGGTCGTGCAGGAGCTTGGCGACGATGCCCCGCGCGAGGGCCTCGACGGCCTCGCGCTCGTCGGGGGTCAGGGCCGCGAGGTCCGACCGGAAGCGCTCGAGCTCGGCGGCGACGACCGCGTCGCCGCGTTCTCGGAGCGCGTGGATCACCGGCGCCAGGTGCTCGGCGCGCCGCCGGACCGCGAAGCGGTGGACCTCGTCGTCGACGATGGTGTGGGCGCGCTCGAGGTCGCGCGCGGTCTCGGCGGCTCGAACGGTGAGCGTCTCCCGCAGGTCGTCGATGTCGACGAGCGTGACGTTGGCGAGGTCGCGCGCGGTCGGATCGACGTCGCGCGGCACGGCCAGATCCAAGACGAACAGCGGGCGCTCGCGGCCCGCGAGCGTGGACGCGGGGACCACGATCCCGGCGGCGCCGGTCGCCGACACGAGCAGGTCCGCGTCGGCGAGCGCGCGGGGGAGGGCGTCGAGGTCGCCGTGCTCGGCCTCGGTGCGTTCGGCCAGGGCGCGGGCGCGCTCGAGCGATCGGTTCAGGATCCGGACGGTGGCGACGCCGCGACCCCGGAGATGCTTGACGGCGAGGGCGGCCATCGGCCCGGCGCCCACGACCACCGCGTGCCGGCCGCCGAGCCCCCCGAGGATCTCGGCACCCAGGTCCGCGCCGGCGTCCACGAAGGCGTCTGGCGCCGCGCCGACGCTGGTCTCGGTGCGCACGCGACGGCCGGTCCGGGCGGCCGCGTGGAACAGGGCCTTGACGGTCTGACCCGCGGCCCCCTCGGCCTCGGCCTGCCGCAGCGCGTCCCGCACCTGCGAGAGGATCTGCGGCTCGCCCAGGACCATCGAGTCCAGGCCGCTCGCGACGGCGAACGCGTGCTCGGCCGCCTCGAGCTCGTAGTGCGCGTAGAGCGGCTCGGTCAGGTCCTCGGGGCTCACGTCGCGCGTCTCGGTCAGGATCCGCTTCAGCGCCTGGAAGCCCGCGTGGTACGAGGGCACGGCCCCGTAGATCTCGACGCGGTTGCAGGTGGAGAGGATGACGCCCTCCTCGATCGCCGGGTCGTCGAGGATCCGCCTGTAGGCCTTGGCCAGGTCCTCCTCCGTGAAGGCGAGTCGGTCGAGCAGCTCGACCGTCGCGTGCCGGTGGGAGACGCCGAGGGCGAGGATGGCCATGGGTTCCGAGGATTCTACGCGCGCGCCCGCTCGGCCCGCCCGCCTGGAGGTCGGCGGCGGAGCGATATCGTGGGCCTCCCGCGCACCCGGAGGAACGGTGGAACGAGGCAGGGCCCGCGATCTCGGCGTGGTCATCGGCACCTACCCGACCGGCGCCCGCAACGCGATCACGGACGTGGACGGTGTCCGCGTCGGTCACGCGACGGTCGTCCGCGATCCCTCGCCATCGGATGGGCGGGGCGCCGTCCGCACCGGCGTCACGGCGGTGTTCCCGCACGAGGGGTTGCCGTGGGTCGAGCGCGTATACGCGGGCACCCACGTCCTGAACGGGTACGGCGAGATGATCGGGATCAACCAGATCGACGAGTGGGGCCTGCTGCATTCGCCGATCGTGATGACGAGCTCGCTCGCGATCGGGAAGGCCTACGACGCCACGATCCGCTGGCGCGCCGAGCGCTACGCGACCACCACGCACGAGGGCGGCGACATGCCCGTGGTGACCGAGTGCGACGACTCGTTCCTGAACGACGTCACGACGTTCCCCCTCGCGGACGCCGACGTGTCCGCGGCGCTGGACGCTGCAGTGAGCGGCGACGTCGCCGAGGGTTGCGTCGGCGCCGGGACCGGGATGCAGTGCATGGACTTCAAGGGCGGGATCGGGACGGCGTCCCGGCTGGTCCCAGGCGGGTGGACCATCGGCATCCTCACGCTGACGAACTTCGGCGAGCGGCAGCACCTGCGGATCGACGGCGTCCCGGTCGGGCGGGAGATCACCGACCTGATGCCGTCCGAACACCGCGAGGGCTCGTGCATCGTGGTCGTCGCCACCGACGCGCCGATGCTGCCGCACCAGGTGCGTCGGCTCGCGGTCCGGGCCGGGCTCGGGCTCGCGCGGTGTGGATCGACCGCGCACAACGGGTCGGGCGAGCTGATGATCGCCTTCTCGACCGCCAATCGGATCCCGCTCGACTCGCCGGATGGCACGGTCCCCGTGCGGGCGATCCTGGACGGTCCGGGGCGCGACTCGCCGGACGTCTACAGCGACCTGTTCGCGGCCACGGTCGAGGCGGTGGAGGAGTCCGTGGTGAACGCACTCTTCGTGGCCGAGACCACCAGCGGCCGGGACGGCAACGTCTATCACGCCCTGCCGATCGACCGGACCCTGGAGATCCTGACCCGCTACGGTCGCGGGCCGCGGTAGCCCGGCACTCGGACGTCCCGCCGGAGGGCACGTCCCCGGGGGGTCCCTCGCCCCGACCGCTTCCAAGCGCGGGGCCTCACGATGCCCAAGGAAGGAGGCATCGATGGACAGGGACGCCTTCCGCCGAGAGGCCGAGGTTGCGTTCGGCCGGGTCCGGGACGCGATGACGGCGCAGGTGCTGACGTTCGGGCCCGAGACGCGGGCGAGCGACGCCGCGATCCGGCTGTCGGTCGAGGGGATCGCCGGCGCGCCGGTGGTCCGTGAGGATGGGAGCGTGATCGGCGTGGTGTCGCTCCGGGATCTCCTCGCGCGCGAGGGTCACCTCGCCCCCCAGACGAGCGGGCCGTTCCTCCGCGGCGAGCGGCACCTCGCGAACCTGACGGTGGCCGACGCCATGACCCGCGAGGTCGTGACGATCGGGGTCGACGAGCCCGTGATCCGGGCCGCCGAGCTCATGGACGCCGAGGGCGTGAACCGGCTCCCGGTGGTCGACGAGCTCGCGCAGACGGTCGGGATCCTCGCCCGGGACGACGTGATCACCGCGATCGCGCGCGCCGTTCGGGAACTTCTACCGGTGGGCACGCATCCGGGCGCGCCGTCACTCGAGCCCGACTAGGCCCGACGGTCCGGTGGGTCCATCCGCGCCACGAGCGCCTTGGTCCGGCTCAGCCGGTCGCATCCCACGGCTTCGCTAGGATGGGCGACGGAGACGTGGCTGAGTGGCCGAAAGCAGCCGCCTGCTAAGCGGTTAGGGGCTTAACCGTCCCTCACAGGTTCGAATCCTGTCGTCTCCGCGGGTAGATCGCCTGCTAAGCGGTCCCCTCCTGCACCGCTTCCACGTACTCGCGGGTGTGCCGCTCCCAGAGCCGGATCGACTCCTCGGTGGGGCGGCCGAACACCCGCCTGAACCCTACGGGGGACCGCGGGATGGTGGTCCCGTACATGACCTCGAAGTCCCTCGGGTATCTCTCGGCCACCCACTCGGCGAAGGGCGCCCGCATCTGAGACTTGAACTGATGGAACTGATCGATATCCCAAATCCCCGCGGCCTTGACGATCTCTCCGTCACGAACCGTGATCACGAACGTGCCCGTGAACGGACCCAGGCCGAGCACGTCCGACGCGATCGCATGGAGCTCGAACTCACAGACCACACTCGTCGCGGATCCGAACGGAGCGGCCTGACACGATGTGATCGTCCCCTGGACACGCTGGGCGTCGTGCAGGGCGAGCTGCAGGGACAAGCCCCGCTCGTTCGCCGGCGCCGGTGGATCGACCAGTCCCGAAAGGTCGGCGTCGTCGGCCATGTAACTCATCGCCGCCTCCGCGTCGAAAGCGCTGAATGCCGCGAGGAACCCGCGGGCCACATCCTCTGCTGCATCGGTCGGGTTCACCGTCGAGGGCTCGTCGGCCGGCCGTTGTGTGTGGTCGGTCGACGCGCCGCTCGTCACGATCCAGATCGCCGCCACGAAGACCGCGATCCCGACCGCAGCCGCCGTGATGCGCTGGTTCCGGCGCCTGCGGTCCCAGCGGCGCAACATCGAGTCGAGTGCGTCCGGGGCAGCGTCGATCCGGTACGCCTCCCGGTCGAGCAGTTCCTTCAGCTGACTCATGACCGGGACCTTTCGATCAGGGGACGGAGCGACGTCCTGGCTCGGGAGATCCGAACGCGGACCGCGCCCGGCGAGATCCTCAGCACGCGACCGGCCTCGACGTCGGAGAGCCCCAGCCACTCGACGAGCACGATCGCCTCTCGCTGGTTGGCGGGGAGGGTGGCGAGTGCCCGGCGGAGCCGGTCACGGTCGTCGCTTTCGGAGATCGGGTCGGAGGCCTGGGGCGTGAGCGCTCGTCGTGCGGAGCTCCGGATGCGGCGAAGGGCGCTCCGGTGCGCGTTCACGGCTGTTCGATAGACATAGCCCGTCGGGTTGCCCATGCGGCCCACCCGATCCCAGCGCTCACACGCCTTGACGAACGCGTCCTGCGCGAGCTCCTCAGCCTCGTAGCGGTCGCCCGTCAGGAGGTACATCGCCCTGAGGAGGGTCCCGTACTCGGTGCGGAAGAAGTCCGTGAAGCCGACCAGACCGGCCTCGGAGGACACCTGCTCCGCCATCGCGTCCATCGCGTCCATCGTCGTTCAAACGCGCACCCGGGCCAACTTGTTACAAGGGACGGCGGTTGGGCCGGGGCGTCGCCCTGCGGCCGCCCTCTCGCAGCATGCACCGGGCGTAGCCAGCGCGCGACGGGCGGCGCCTCGTCCGGCTCCCGGAGACGTGAGGAAGCTACGGCTCTGTGACCTGGATGGTGTCCGACTTGTCGCCCTTGCAGAGACGCTCTCCCTCGCCGCGGAGCGAGACGAGGGTGCGTGCGTAGAAGTTGCCGGTCCGTCCGTTCGCGTTCTCCACCTCGTAGATGCCGCGCCGGTTCGTCTTGTCCCTTCCCACGAGTCGGTCGGAGCCCGGCCGAACCTCGTACACGGAAACGAGGCGTGCTCCCTGGCAGAAGGAGGCGGTATCGAGGTTGCCCTCGAACCGGTCATGCGCCTGGTCGTACTCGATCGACAGATCCGCTGGGTACGAGCGCCGGCCGAGCGTGACGTCACCCGCGGCCGGTCCGACGAGGCCGAGCGTCATCACGTTCATCAGCGCGATCGCAAATGAGACCTGGATCGTTCGCCGGCTCATGCTGTTCGCCCCCTGTCGTCCCGTTCTCGGCTACTCACCGAGGGTACGCGAGGGGCCCGCGGAGCGCCAGGCGCCGCCAACGCCAGCTCGGAGCGACCTCCGGACCTCGGGTTCGTGGTGTAGCGTTCACGAACCGACAAACGGGGGGCTCATGCGTCGGATCGCGGTCGGCATCGTCGTCATCCTGGGTGTCCTGGGGACCAGCGGCTCGGCGCTTGCGGGGGAGCACGTCGACGTCCCTCATGCCGTCGATCCGGGCGACAAGCTGAAGATCATGGTCCGTGACTGCCAGTCGGGGGATAGCTGGAGCGCGGTCATCCTCGTGCGCATCGAGGACCCGCGCGACGGGGAGCTCATGGACTCCGCGCTGGTCGACGCCGACGATTCGGGCACGACCATCCTGAAGTTCAAGATCACGAGCCGCGAGTACCAGGGAGACCGCTACAAGGTCTACGTGAAGTGCCTCCATGAGTTCGACGACGGAACGCAGGGAACGTTCTGGTCGGACTCCGCCCGCTTCCGTGTAAGGGACTGAGCGAGGGGCGTGGTCCGATGTGGTGGGTCTGGCTGCTCGTCCTGATCCCGGTTGCGGTGTGGCTGGCCGCGCGACGGTGGCGAGCGACGCGGGCCCCCGGCCCGGACGAGCCCCTCGACCCGAAGGAGCGGCGCGCCCTCGAGGACGAGATCAGGGATCGCCACGGCGGCTCGGGGCCGACGGTCGCTGGCGGGCAGCACCTCGGCTGAGCGACCCCCTTCAGATGCTCCGCTTCAGACGCCCCTGGGGGCGCGGTACCATGGCCTACCAGCGCCGGTAGCTCAATGGATAGAGCATCTGACTACGGATCAGAAGGTTGGGGGTTCGACTCCCTCCCGGCGCGCTAGCAGGTGTCCGGTGCCGGATGATGCTGGACGGAACAACCGCGTCACTTGAGGTTCGACTTGACTCCGGTTGATCTTGTTGGACAGCGGATCCGACGAACGCTCGCCCCGCCGCACCCTTTCGGACCAGCGGTGACGGACCTGGAGTAGCGCCGTCGCCCTCAGGATGAGAGGTTGAGCTTGTGGCCGATCGATTGGAAGAGCGGATCGACGAGCTCTACGCGCTCCCGCTCGAACGCTTCACCACCGAGCGCGACGCCTTGGCCAAGGAGCTGGCCGCTGGAGGCGATCGCGACGGCTCCGCCCGCGTGAAGTCGCTCCGCAAGCCCGTGGTCGCAGCGTGGGCCGTGAACGTGCTCGCGCGGGACGATCCCGACGGCATCCGGGAGCTGATCGAGCTCGGGGAGCGACTGCGCTCGGCGCACCGCCGGGCGGTGTCGGGCGGGGACGTCGAGCCGTTCCGCTCGGTCACCGAGGAACGACGGAGGCTGGTGAAGGACCTCACGCGCGAGGCGGGTGCGATCCTCCAGCGGGCGGGCGGCGCGACGGCCGTCACGGTCGATGCGATCGCGGGAACGCTCGAGGCCGCGACCGTCGATGAGGAGACGGCCGAGCTGGTCCGGGCCGGCCGACTCACGAAGCCGGTGCGTCCTCCGGCCACCTTCGCCGCCACGGGGTTGCAGGTCCTCGAGGGGTCGTCCTCGCGCTCCGAGCCCGAAGAGGTTCCTAAGCCCACCCCGGACCGCTCGAAGCTCCGGCGCGAGCTGGCGGCGGCCGAGACGCGCGAGCGACGCGCCGCCGCCGCCGTCGAGCGCGAGCGCAGAGCGATCGAGGGCCTTGATCGCAAACGCTCGGAGGCGAAGGACCGGCTGCGGGCCGCCGAGGCCGAGCTTCGCGGCGTCTCGCTGGAGCGCAAACGGCTCGCGTCGGCGCTCGCGAAGCGGGACGAACACCCCTGATGCCCGCATCGACGTGGTTGGCTGACGAAGTCCGTCGATCCTGTTGGCGGAAGCGGGTCGCCCTGGCGGATGACCCTGCGGAGGAACGGGATGTCCAGATCGTCCTGGATGCCGTACATCGTCGGGTAGCGAACGCGTAGCGCGCGTCCTCCCGCGGGATGACGACAGCGCTCTGACCGGCCACTACCCTGGCGGCCGTGGAGGGCGAAGGGGTCTGGGCGGCGCTTCGGCGGGTCGATCGGCGGATCTGGGACGCGCTCCTTGCGCTGCTCGTGCTGGGCGGAACGGTCCTCGCGACCCAGCTCCCGCCGCAGCCCGCCGATGCGAGGGACTGGGACCTCCTCGGGTTCGTCCTGATCGTCGCCGCGACCGTCCCGCTCGCGTGGCGGCGTCGAGCACCGCTGATCGTCGCCTACGTCATCGTGGTCGCGGACTCCGCACTCTCGCTCCTCGACTACGGGACGGAGGTCGGGGTGGGCGTGGCGATCGCCCTGTACACCGCGGCCGCCTACGAGGAGCGCCGGCGGCTGATCCCCGTCCTGGTCCCGCTCGCCGTGATCGCGGGGGTCCCCGTCGCGCTCGAGCGCGGGAACTGGGTCGAGGTCCTGCTCACGGTCACGTTCTTCGCGGGGATCCCCATCGCGCTCGGCCGCAACGTCTACAACCGACGGCTCAGGATCGCTCGTGACCGCGAGGTCGCGGCCCGCGAGGCCGTCGCCGCCGAGCGCTCGCGCATCGCGCGCGAGCTGCACGACGTGGTCGCGCACCACATGAGCGTCATGGTGGTCCAGGCGGGCGCTGCCCGGGCCGTGGCGGGCAGGGACCCCGAGGCCGAGGCGGAAGCCCTCCGACGGATCGAGGTATCCGGGCGGGCCGGCCTCACCGAGATGCGCCGGCTGCTCGACATCCTGAAGTCGGACGAGCGCGACGAGCGAGCGCCTCAGCCCGGGCTCGCCCAGCTCGACGAGCTGCTCGCCGTGATGCGCGCCACCGGCCTGCCGGTCGAGGCCGTGGTCGAGGGCGCGCCGCACCCGCTGCCGCCGGGCGTCGACCTGTCCGCCTACCGGATCGTGCAGGAGGCGCTCACGAACACCCTGAAGCATGCCGGCGAGGCGCACGCGCGCGTGCTCTTACGCTACGAACCCGACGCGATCGAGATCGAGGTCGCGGACGATGGACGGGGCGCACCGACGGCCTCCGCCGATGGCGGGCAGGGACTCATCGGCATGCGGGAGCGCGTGCAGCTGTTCGGTGGCACGCTCGAGTCCGGGCCGAGGCCCGGTGGCGGGTTCGTCGTTCGCGCGCGCCTGCCGGTCCTCGAGGAGACGCCGGCGTGACCGACGACCCGGCGGGCACGACCGAGCCGATCCGCGTCCTTATCGCGGACGACCAAGAGCTGATGCGCACGGGGTTCCGGCTGATCCTCGACGCCCAGGATGACATCGAGGTGGTGGGCGGGGCGATCGACGGGGCCGACGCGATCCGTCAGTTCGAGCGCCTCCATCCCGACGTCGTCGTGATGGACGTGCGGATGCCGGCGATGGACGGCATCGAGGCGACCCGCCGCCTGAGCGTCGCCGATCCGCCGGCGCGCGTCCTGATCCTGACCACGTTCGACCTCGACGAGTACGTGTACGAAGCGCTCCGCGCGGGCGCGAGTGGGTTCCTGTTGAAGGACCGTCCCTCCGAGGAGCTCGTCGCGGCCGTCCGTGTGATCGCGGCGGGCGAGGCCTTGCTCGCGCCCTCAGTCACGCGGCGGCTGATCGAGGAGTTCGCCAAGCGTCCCGGCGCCGCGGGTCCGCCGGCGGGGCTGGACGAGCTCACACCGCGGGAGCGCGAGGTGCTCGTCCTCATGGCGCACGGGCTCTCGAACACCGAGATCGCGACCTCGCTGTTCGTCGCGGAGACCACGGTGAAGACGCACGTGGGCCGCGTCCTGCAGAAGCTCCGCCTCCGCGACCGAGCACAGGCCGTGGTGCTCGCGTACGAGTCCGGGCTCGTGCAGCCCGGCTCGTAGTCCTCCCACGGGACGACGCCTCCTCCCTCGGGACGACCCGCAAGATCGGACCGCAGACCGACGACCCTGCGACCTCCCGTCCATACCGTGGCCTCCGAGACGGAGAGGAGGCGATCGAGATGCAGACACGATCTACGGACGGATCGTTGGACGAGCGGGGGTCGCTCGGCTCGCCGGCGATCGCGGTACGAGGGGTGACGAAGCGCTTCGGCGACATCACCGCCGTGGACGACCTGAGCTTCGAGGTGCGGCCGGGCGTCGTGACCGGGTTCCTCGGTCCGAACGGGGCCGGCAAGAGCACGACGCTTCGGATCGTGCTCGGGCTCGTCACGCCGGACGAGGGCTCGGCGAGCGTGCTGGGG
>DASSJM010000046.1:0-3029 GCA_035691205.1 Actinomycetota bacterium | reverse complement strand
GATCCGCGCGGCGCACCACCGTCGCGACGTGGATGCCCGCCTTCCCGTAGCGGTTGGCCGCCATCTCGGCGTTCATTCAGCTCCCCCGGTACGTCGAGTAGCCGAACGGACTGAGCAGCAGCGGCACGTGGTGGTGCGCGTGGGCCTCCTTCACCTCGAACACGACCGAGACCTCCGGGTAGAAGCCGGGCTCACCGCGCGCAGTGAAGTACGCGCCGGTGTCGAACACGATCCGGTAGGTCCCGACGACCGCGCCCTCGACGAGCAGGTCCACCACGCGCCCGTCCTCGTCGGTCACACCCGCGCCGACACGCTCCCAGCCGCTCGCGCGGGCGACCTCGAGCGTGACCGGGACGCCCGCGGCGGGAACCCCCGCGGCCGTGTCCAGCACGTGCGTCGAGATGCCCGCCACGGCGCCCATCATGCCCGCGGCTGCGAGCCCGTGTCATTCACGCCGGCGGGCGGACCAGCTTCTCGAGGCGGATCCGCGCGATCTGGCGCTGCTGCTCGGCGGCCTCCTCGAGCTCGGCATCGGCGTCGTTGCCCATCCGCCGCCGGAGCTCCGCGAGCATCCCCTCGGGCCCCCTTCCGGTCGCGTTGATCAGGAAGACGTGCCCGAACCGCCCCTCGTACGCACGGTTGCCCTCAGCGAGCGCGCGGAGGACCTCCTCGTCCGCGGTGGCGGTCTCCGCCTGCTCCTGACGCGACCACGCCGAGCCCTGGCGGTCGCCGATCCTCGGGTGCGCGGCGAACGCCTCGAGCCGGTCCTGCCGCCCGAGCCCCGCCCATGCTGCATCCGAGGCCTCGAGCACCGCGTCGAAGTCCGGGAACGGGCGAGCCTCGCGCATCGCGTGGGCCCACACGACCGAGGCGCAGCACGCGAGCACCTCCCGCTCGAACGCATCAGGTGCGAGCGCGTTCAGCCACCTCACCCCGAACGAGCGCCAGCCGGCGCGCGTCACCCGCCCGTGCACGCGCAGCCGCGCGACGCCACCGTCCGGGTAGATGTTCAGCCGCACGTGCGTCGCGGTGGCGCCCGCGAGCAGCTCGAACGCGTGGCGGCGGTCGGGCTCCAGCTTCCGCCTGCCGAGGACCTCGGCCCAGCCGCCTTCACCGACGCGGGCGTCCACCGAGCACGTGTCCGGGTAGTTCCCCTTGAAGAAGGAGGTGTCGACCTCGATCCGGTCGAGCTCGGCCTCGGCGGCCAGCCGGATGACGACCCAGTCGTGGCCCGGTCCCCGCCGGCGCCGGGTCTCCCATCCGTCGTGCATGCCGTGCGGGTCGCCCGGCGCGATCAGGTTGTGCGGCGAGGAGAAGAACCGGTCGCTCGCGTCCTCGATCCATCCGCCGGCGACCGAGGCGGCGAGGTCCGTGACCCCGCCCGCGACCGCGGCCCGTAGGTCCGGCAGCGGCTCGCCGTGGACGCGCAGGCGCGCCACCCCGCCGTCCGGGTAGATGTGGAGCCGCAGGTGCGTCACCCGCGGCGCCGGATCGACCGCGAACGGGTTCCGCGCGTCGCCCCGCAGCGGCGACTCGGGCAGGAGCTCGAACCAGTCCGCGCCCTCGAGGTCGTCGGCGCCCGTGGCCTCCAGCGAGCAGCGCTCGGGGTAGTTGCCGCGGAAGAAGCTCGTGTCGACGACCACCCCGCGGACGATCCCGGGGACGCCGAGGCGGATCGTGCAGTGGTCGTGCCCGGGCTCGCGGCGCCGGCGCGTCTCCCACCCGTCCATCTCCTTGCCGCGGTCGGTGTACGCCAGGGGATCGAACGTCGGCGCATCGGGCCTCAGCAGGTTCTCCTTCGGCGCGAAGAACTCGTCGTTGGCCTCCAGCACCACGCCGCCCAGGCGCACGGCCGCGAGATCGGGCAGCGCCGTGAAGTCCGGCAACGCTTCCGGATCGCTCACGCGCGACCCCGCTCGAGCAGCCGCCCCGCCGGCGTGTCCAGGAACCCACCGTCCCCGTAGACCCGCATCCCGCGAACGTACGTGGCCTCCACCCACCCGTCGAGGCGGCGTCCCGCGTACGGCGTGAACGGATGCCGGAAGTGGAGCTCGTCGGGCTCGCACACGGTCGAGCGCTCGGGGTCGAACAGCACGAGGTCCGCGTCCATGCCCTCGGCGATCGCGCCCTTGGTCCGCAACCCGGCGATCCGCGCGGGGCCCTGGCTCATCCACCTCGCGAGGTCCTCGAGCCCGAACCCGCGGGCTCGCGCCTCGGTCCACGTCGCGCGCAGGCCGAGCTGGAGCGAGGAGATCCCGCCCCAGGCGTCGAGGAACGAGCCGGTCTTCAGCTCGGGCGTGCTCGGCGAGTGGTCGGTGACGACGATGTCGAGCCGACCCTCCCGCAGGGAGTCCCACAGGCGCTCGCGGTTGTCCTCCTCGCGGATCGGCGGGGCGCACTTGAACTGCGTGTGCCCGTCGCGGATCGCCTCGGACCCGAACGTCAGGTAGTGTGGGCACGTCTCGGCGGTGATCGTGCCGTCGGGCGCGCCCGCCATCGGCCCGAGCGCGTCGGCCGAGGCGACGTGCAGGACGTGGACGCGGCAGCCGGTCTCGGCCGCGCCCGCCACGACCTCGGCGATCGCGCGCTCCTCGGCCTCGGCCGGCCGGGACGACAGGTACGTGCGGTACGCGTTCGGGTCGGCGTCGCCCAGGACGGCCGCGGCCTCCTCGATCGGACCGGGGAGCTCGGCGTGCACGAGCAGCAGGCCATCGAGCGCGGCGATCTCCGCCATCGCCGCCCGCAGCTGCTCGAGATCCAGCGCGGGGAACTCGTCCACGCCGGAGGGGCACAGGAAGCCCTTGAACCCGAACGTGCCGGCGTCGTGCAGCTCACGCAGCCGGCCGAGGTTGTCCGGCACCGCGCCGCCCCAGAACCCCACGTCCACGTGGCAGCTGCCCTCGGCGGTCGAGCGCTTCACGCCGAGGGCCGCGGGCGTGGTCGTCGGCGGGATGCTGTTGAGCGGCATGTCGACGATCGTCGTGACCCCGCCCGCGGCGGCGGCGCGGGTGGCCGTCGCGAACCCCTCC
>DASSJM010000045.1:0-8774 GCA_035691205.1 Actinomycetota bacterium | reverse complement strand
CCGGGCAGGTGGTCGCTCGGGTCGCCGCGCAGGATCGCGAACTCCGCGTACCGCGATGCGGGGACGCCGTAGCGCTCCATCACGCCCGCCTCGTCGAGCTCGAGCAGGTCGGACACGCCGCGGACCGTGTAGAGGAGCTTGACGACCGGGTCGCGGACGAGCTGGATCAGGTCACGGTCGCCGCTCACGATCTCGATGCGGTCCTTCGTCGATGACGCCGCACAGATCGCGCCGATCGCGTCCTCCGCCTCCCATCCCCGGGTCATCGCCTGCGCCATACCGGCGAGGTCGAGCACCTGCCGCAGCATCACGAACTGGTCGGGCAGTCCCTCGGGATCGGGCGGCCGGTTGGCCTTGTAGTCGGGGTAGATGTCGGTCCTGGCGCTCGGGCGCCACTCGTGGTCGTAGGCGTGGACGAGCTCGTCCGGCCGCCGCGACGTGAGCAGCCGCGTCGTCATGTCGAGGTACCCGTGCAGCGCGCCGACCAGGCGGCCGCCGGGCGAGTGGTACCGGTCGCCCCACGCGAAGTGCGCGCGGTACATCAGGCTCGAGACGTCGAGCAGGATCGAGTACGTCACGCGTCGAGCTCGGCTAGGGCGTCGTCGACCTCGAACAGCCACGCGCGCGCGTCGCACTCGAGCAGGAGCGCGCGGGCCCGTTCGAGGGTGGGCCGAGGGTCCTCGCCGAGCTCGGCCATCACGTGAGCGAGGTCCACCATCGCCCGGGCCGCCTCGATCCTCAGGCCGAGCTCCTGAAGCGCGATCACCCCCTCCTCCTGGAGGCGCCGACGTTCGCGAGGATCGGCCGCCAGGAGCCCCTCCACGAGCACGGCGTTGGCGCGAGACTTGCGGGACCCACCGTGATCGGAGAGGTCGCGGTACGCCTCGGCTTCCTGGACGCGTCCCTCACGCACGAGGGTGCGGGTGAGCTCGGCGAAGGCTCGGGGCGCGATGTCCACGTTGAAGTCACGCAGCTGGTCGATCATCGCGCGGAGCTCGACGGCAGCGGTGGCGCGATCATGCCGGGCGAGCGCGAGGGCGGCCACGACCTCGGGGATGTAGATCTGGCTCTGCGGCTCCGGGTTGGCGTTGAGGACCGGGATCGCCCGGCGATGGGTGGCCTCGGCCTCGTCGAGCGCGCCCCGGAACAGGAGCGCCGCAGCCAGTCCCGTCAGGCGCATCCCCAGGAGTGGCTCGTCCCCGGCCTCGACCGCGAGCTCGACCGCCCGACGTTGGAGCGCCTCCGCCTCCTCCAGGTCACCGAGCTCGAAGAGGATGTCCCCCAGGCTGCCGGTCAGCCACGCCTCGTGGCCTCTCGCGCCCGCGCGTTGCGCCAACTCGAGTCCCTCCCGGAGCACGGACTCGGCCCGGCGCAGATCAGAGCCGATGTCCGCGACGATCGATGGCAGGTTGTTGTAGCAGCGCATCAGGTTCGAGAACTCCCCGTTCTGCTTGGCGAGGCGGTAGGCCTCCTCGATCATCTCGAGCGCCTCGACGGATCTCCCGATCTGCGAGAGGCATACCGCCAGCGTCTGCGTCGCCTCGGCCCGCACCCGGGGAGCGTCGACCCGCCCGGCGATGTCCACCGCGCGGCGCAGCAGCGGCTCCGCCTCGTCTCCGCGTCCTCGCCGCCAGAGGTACCAGCCGAGGTGGTGGAGGGCGTCGGCCAGCTCCTCGCCCTCGCCGAGCGGCTCGAGGATCGCGACCGCGCGTCGACCGGCCTCTTCGGCCTCGTCGTGTCGGGTCGACATGAACAGGGGAAGCACGAGACGGGACTGCGCCCAACCGATCGGAACGGGGTCGCCGAGCGCCGTGAAGGTCTCAAGCGCCCGTCGCGCCACGCGTTCGCTCTCGGCGTTCGGGTCCGTCCCCCACGATGCCTCCAGATGCGAGCGTCGGAGCGTCACGAGCTCGCTCGGCTCCAGGGAGAGCGCGTCGGCCAGGCGTTCGGCCTCGCGGAACCACCGCGTCGCCTCCGAACGCTGCCACAGCGCGGACGTGCGTTGTCCGGCGGTCACCGTCCAGTGGAAGGCGTTCCGTTCGAGATCGGTCCGGCGAGCGCCCGTCTCGCCGAGCTCCTCGAGGTAGGCCAGGGCCTCGAGCAGGTGCGTGGCGATCAACTCGGCGATCTCGTCGGCGCGATCGCCGGCGCGACGCTCCGCCCACCGCGCGACGCCGGCGTGCTTGTCCGCCCGTAGCGCCTTCGGGAGCGAGTCGTACGCGCCGTCGCGGATCAGGTTGTGGCGGAACCCGAACTCGTGCTCGTCGGAGAACGACGAGGGCTCGTGGGGCAGGACCAGCTCCTTCACGCGCAGGCGCCCGAGCGCGTCGCGGGCCGCGCTCACGCCCATCCCGGTGAGGTCCGCGACGGCGCCGACCCAGAACACACGGCCGACGACGGACGCGTCCTGCAGGATCACCTTCTCGTCCTCCGGCAGGCCGTCGAGCCTGGCGGCGATCAGGCCCTGGACCGACCGAGGGAGCTCGACCTCCTCGACCGGCCTCGCGACCTCCCACCGAGACGCCTCGGTCGCGCGGATCACCCCGTCGTCGATCAGCTTGCGGACGATCTCCTCCACGTAGAGCGGGTTGCCCTCGCTCCGCTCGACGATCGTGTGCTTCAGCTCGGGCGTGATCCGTCCGGGGAGCAGGTCGTCGAGCATCTCCTCGCCCTCTGCCTCCGAGAGCGGGTCGAGGTAGATCGAGGCGGCGTTCCGCTTGCCGCCACCCCAGGTCGGCCGCGTCTCGAACAGCTCCGGACGGGCCGTCGCGAGGAGCATGATCGGGCCCTGTGCCCAGTCGGCGACGTGCTCGACGAAGTCGATGAGCCCCTCGTCGGCCCAGTGGAAGTCATCGAGGACCAGCGCGAGCGGGTAGCGCGCCGCCATCCGTTCGAGGAACCGGCGCCACGCCTCGAACAGGTCCTCGCGGCTCGCCCCGCGCGCCTCGCCGGCGCCGACGAGCGCTCGGATCTGCGGCGCCACCTCCTCGTCGCCGAACAGCTCTCGGACCGCGGCGTCGGCCTTCTTGCCGGCGACCTCCGCGTCGTCGTCGTCGAAGATCTCGCACTGCGCCTTGATCGCGTCGGCGAAGGCCGAGTAGGAGGTGTTGCCGTACGCGAGGCACCGCCCGCGCCGCCAGTAGACGGTCTCGGGGAGCCCCTCGACGTAGCGCTCGAGCTCGGCGACCAGTCGCGTCTTCCCGACGCCCGCGGGACCGACCACCGTGACGAGCGCCGGCCGTCCCTCCGTCTCGGCGCGGCGGAGCGTCTGCTTCAGGACGGCGAGCTCCTCGTCGCGGCCGACCAGCCGCGACTCCAGGCCGAGCCGGGGACGTTCGCCGCGCGTTCGCGCCTTGATCCGGAGCGCCTGCCACGCGGGGACGGGCTCGGCCTTGCCTTTCAGCGTGAGCGGCTCGAGCTCCCGGTACTCGATCACGTCCTTCGTGGACGCGTACACGGCGGGGCCGACGACGATCCTGCCCGGCTCGGCCGCGGTCTGGAGGCGCGCGGCGGTGTTGACGGCGTCCCCGGTCAGCATCCGGTCGCGCGGGCCCGAGGCGCGTTCGACGTCGACGAGCACGTCGCCCGCCTCGAGCCCGATCCGCATCTCGAGCGTGGGTTTGCCTTCGGATGCGAAGCCCCGATTCAGCTCGGACAGGACCGCGTGCATCTCGAGCGCGGCTCGCACCGCCCGCTCGGCGTCGTCTTCGTGCGACCGCGGGACGCCGAACACCGCCAGCACTGCGTCGCCCATGAACTTCTCGAGCAGGCCCTCGTAGCGGCCGATCTCCTCCGCAAGGCGGTCGAACGCGCGCCCCACCACGGACTGGACGACCTCGGGATCTTCCTGTTCGGCGAGCGTCGTCGAGCCCACGAGGTCGGCGAACAGGGCCGTCGCGTACTTCCGCTCCTTGCGCCGGGGCTCGGCGTGGGCGAGCTCCGTCCCGCACGCGTTGCAGAACCTCGCGTCGTCGGGGTTCTCGGCGCCGCAGGCGGGACAGACCACAAGGGAACACTAGCCCCTCGCGCGGCCCGGTCGTCCCGGTGTGTTGCGTTCCGCCGGCTCCTCCCGCACCATGGCAGCACGGGAGGAAGGAGGTGGTCCAACTTGCATAGACGGCAGGAGACCCCCGAGGTGACCGGCTGCTGAGCCGTCCCTCGCGGGCCGGGGCCACCGCCCCGCCCGCTGCCGGGAGACCGGCAGAATCCAACCGGTTCACCGCCCTCACGAGCTCCGGCTGGTCTACCGGACGAAGCCTCGCCAGAGAGGCGGAAGCGCTCGTGGGCGACGTGCTGCGGACGGACCGGGCCCACGCGGGCCCGGTCCGCTCGCGGCCCCTCAGGGGCGTTCGGCCGAGTACATGAGCATCGGCTGATCGCCCCAGATCGCCTCGCGCTCGACGCTCATGCCGAGCTTCTCGGCCACGCGACGCGATGGGGCGTTCGCCTCGTCGATCATCGACACGATCCGGCTGAGCCCCAGGACCTCGAACGCGAAGTCGCGCCATGCGGCGGCCGCCTCGGTGGCGATGCCGCGGCGCTTCATGTCGTGGCGGACGATCCAGCCGAGCTCGATCTCCGGCGTCCCCTCGACCTCGGTCGAGACGAGGCCGGCGTCGCCCACGAGCTCACCCGATTCGCGCCAGACGATCGCGCACCGCCCGAAGCCGTCCGCCTCGTAGCGGGCGAGGTTCCGCTCGATCCAGGCGCGGGACTCCTCGTGGGTGAGGGGCGCCGGCCAGGACGCCATCCCCACCGGATCGCCCAGGATCGCGGCGAGCGCGTCGAGATCCTCCGGCACCAGCGGACGGAGATCGAGGCGCTCCGTCCTCAGGGCGTTCATCGAGTGGCGTGCGCGGTCGGGGCTGGGAACCGCTCGCGCAGGGTGAAGGCCTCGGGCGTGGGCCCGCGCTCACGAAGCGTGGCGAGCCGTTCCTCGGCCTCCTCGATCGTCGGGATCGTGCCGGCCGGGACCCACCACAGGGCCAGGTGCGCCTCGGTCATCCGCTCGAACCAGTCGCGCCGCCGCCGCAAGACGTCGGCGTGACGCGACGAGTAGACGTAGTCGGCGAGGGCCTCGACCGTCTCCCAGACGGTCAGGTTGACGATGATCCGGTCATCGCCGAAGGCGCGGATCCCGGTGGCGTCCCCACCGTCGGTCTGCAGGCGCCACACGAATCCCGGTGCGTCCTCGGCGAGCGCGTTGATCGGCTCCAGCATCTCCACGAAGCCGGCGAGCTGCGGTGAATCGAGCGGCGCAGCGAGGAGCGCGATGTTGACCTGCGCGATGTGCCACTCGATCGCCACGCGCTGCAGCCTAGCCGGATGGACGCGATCGGGCCTTGGTCGACGGCTCGGTTTGCCTCCCCCGGACCGGGCATCGGATGATGCTTGGCAGGAGGTGACGCAGGAGATGAGGACCCTGGTGAAGGGCGGGACGGTCGTCACCGCGACGGAGACGACCACCGCGGACGTCGTGATCGAGGACGAGAAGGTCGCCGCGATCGGGACCGGGATGAGCGTGGAGGCCGACACGGTGATCGACGCCACCGGCCGCTACGTGATGCCCGGAGGCGTGGACGTGCACACGCATATGGACCTGCCGTTCGGCGGGAGCTTCTGCTCGGACGACTTCGAGACCGGAACCCGCGCGGCGGCGTTCGGGGGCACGACGACGATCGTGGACTTCGCGCTCCAGGGCACGGGGGAGGGCCTCCGGAAGGGGCTCGACACCTGGCACGAGAAGGCCCAGAAGGCCTGCACGGACTTCGGCTTCCACATGATCGTCAAGGAGGTGAACGACCAGGTCCTCCGCGAGATGGATGAGCTCGTCGGCGAGGGCATCACGTCGTTCAAGCTCTTCATGGCGTACCCGGGTGTGTTCATGCTCGACGACGCCTCGATCTTCACCGCCATGCAGCGGGCCGCGAGCAGCGGAGCGCTGATCATGATGCACGCGGAGAACGGCGGCCCGATCGACGTGCTCGTCAAGCAGTACGTCGCCGAGGGCAAGACCGACCCCGTGAACCACGGGCTCACGCGCCCGGCCGTGATGGAGGGCGAGGCCGTGCACCGCGTCTTCAAGCTCGCCGAGCTCGCCGGCACGCCCGCCTACATCGTGCACCTGTCCTCACGCGACGCGTTGAACGCGATCCGCGAGGCTCGTGACCGCGGGCTCCCCGCGTTCGCCGAGACCTGTCCTCAGTACCTGTACCTGTCGAGCGACGACATGGCTCGGCCGGGGTTCGAGGGCGCGAAGTTCGTCTGCTCGCCGCCGCTGCGACCCGCCGACCATCAGGAGGACCTGTGGAAGGGGCTGCAGAGCGGCGACCTGCAGGTCGTCTCCACCGACCACGCGCCCTTCAACTACGTGGGCCAGAAGGACCTGGGCAAGGGCGACTTCTCGAAGATCCCCAACGGCCTGCCCTCGGTCGAGGACCGGTTCACGCTGCTGTACGGCGGTGTCGAGGCAGGCCATATCGGCCTCAACCGGTTCGTCGAGCTGGTGGCGACCGCGCCGGCCAAGATGTTCGGCCTGTACCCGCGCAAGGGAACGATCGCGCCGGGGTCGGACGCGGACATCGTCGTCTTCGACGCGAAGGCCGAGCGGGTGCTCTCGGCCGAGAACCAGCACATGAACGTCGACTACTCCTGCTACGAGGGGCGCACGGTGCGCGGCCTCCCGGAGGTCGTCATGCAGCGAGGGCGCGTGCTGGTGAGCGATGGCCAGTTCCACGGCCAGCCGGGCTGGGGCACCTTCATCCCGCGGAGCCGCCTCACGGCCTGAGGCCTCGCCCCCAAGGGGGCCGTTCCTCCCCGTCGCACCCGGGCGTTCGGCCCTGCGGGCACGACCGCGCGTCGGGGAGGGTTGCTCCCGTAGAACCGGACGCACGGTCCGGAAAGGGGAGGGACCACCATGGGCACCTGGCAGCGCAAGACGGCGGGCGTGATCGTGGCGCTCGTCGGGGTCGTGTTGATCGGCTCGATCATCGTGAACGACCTCTTCTCGGTCGGCCCGGCGTTCGAGGACATGAGCGACGGCTTCCGCCCGGTGATGACCGAGGAGACCATCGCCACCCTCGAGCAGGACCTGCAGGGGATGCAGGCGGCGGGCGAGGAGTTCCAGACGACGGGCGTCCCGATGTTCTCCGACGCGCTCGGGATGACCCCCGAGGAGTTCACGGCCTTCATGCAGGAGCAGTACCCGGACGTCGCGGCGGGCATCGAGCAGCTGCCGGCGATCACGGAGAGCTTCGGGGGCGTGGTCGGCACGCTCGAGGCCGAGCTCGAGCGGTTCGCCTCGGCCGACGCGATCCCCACGACCACGCTGCCCGCGACCACGATCCCCTGGGGGATGCTCGTGGCCGGGGGGCTGCTGATCATCCTCGGCGTCCTGATCGCGGTGCTGCGCGGCCGGACCGCGCCGATCATCGCGGCGGTCGTCGGCGGGCTCCTCGTCGTCGTGCCGTTCGCGCTCTCGCTGCCGACGAAGGCGGCCGACGCGGACCAGATGAACGAGAACCTGAAGCCCGTGTACACGCAGGAGCTCCTGACCGGCGCCGAGCAGAGCCTCGCGGTCGTCGGCGCGATGGGAACGCAGATGACCGAGGAGATGCTGCCAGCGCTCGGCGCCCAGCTCGGCATGGACGAGGCGACGCTCCAGGCCTTCCTGGGCGACAACATGCCGGCGATGGCGGGCGTGATCGAGGGTATGCCGGAGGCGATGGGCCGGTTCACCGCGCTCGTGGAGACCTTCGGCACGCACTTGGAGGACTACCTGGTGCTCACCGAGGTGGCCTTCGTGCCGATCGTGTGGACGCTGATCGTCGGCGGGGCGATCGCCCTGGCCGGAGCGCTCTGGGCGCTGTTCGCGGCCGGACGCCGTCCCGTGGCACTGGAGGCGGAGCCGGTCCGCGAGCCGGCCATGGCAGCCTGAGGGGAGACGCAAGGAGCGCCGCCCCGGCGGGTGTCGGGGCGGCGCTCTCGCGTTCGGACCGCCGCCGATCCGTCCGATCGACGGGCGTGTCGCTCCCCGCGGCTAGCCGGGGTCCGGTCGCCCGGGCGACTCGGCCGGGGTCGACTCGACGATGTGGTCGGGCGTGTGGTGGGCCGCCGGGATCTGCCCGAGCCGGCCGGCCCGGTAGTCCTGGAAGGCCCGGAGGAGCTCGTCCTTCGTGTTCATCACGAAGGGGCCGTACCACGCGACGGGCTCGCGGATCGGGCGTCCGCCGAGCAGGAGCACCTCGAGGGCGGGGATGCGCGATTCCTGCGTGGTCGCGGCGTCGAGGCGGATCGCCTCCCCTGGACCGAACACCACCAGCTGGCCGGTCGAGACCGCGAGGCGCTCCTCGTCGACCGTGCCGGCGCCCGCGAGCACGTACGCAAGGGCGTTGAAGTCCTCGCGCCAGGGGAGCTCGAGCCGCGCGCCGGGCGCGACGGTCGCGTGCAGGTAGGTCATCGGCGTGTAGGTCACGCCGGGGCCGGCGTGACCGTCGAGCTCGCCGGCGATCACGCGCACGAGCGCGCCCGCGTCCGGCGAGGCGAGGAGCGACACCTCGTTCGCGCGCAGGTCCTGGTACCTGGGTGGGGCCCACTTCTGCGCTTTCGGCAGGTTCACCCAGAGCTGGGTCCCATGGAACAGGCCGCCGGAGACCACCAGGTGCTCGGGTGGCTTCTCGATGTGCAGGATGCCTGCGCCGGCGGTCATCCACTGCGTGTCGCCGTCGGTGATCGTGCCGCCGCCGCCGTTGGAGTCCTGGTGCTCGAAGATCCCG
>DASSJM010000044.1:0-11872 GCA_035691205.1 Actinomycetota bacterium | reverse complement strand
CATGCCGGAGGCGCCCGCCTGGACCGCTCGCGCCAGCAGGTGCGTGTCGTCGTGGCCGGACAGGATCACGACCGCGGCGTTCGGGTCGGTCTCCTTGATCCGGCGGGTGGCCTCGATCCCGCTCATGCCCGGCATCGAGACGTCCATCAGCACGACGTCGGGATGCCGCTCACCGGCGGCGATGACCGCCTCGGACCCGTCGACGGCGACGTGGACCACCCTCAGGTCCTTCTCACGCCCGAGGGCGACCTCCAGCGCCTCGCCGAACGTGCGCTCGTCGTCGACGATGAGGACCGTGATGGGCCGGCTCGAAGAGCCATTGGACTTGGCCCTCCCGTTGGCCTTCCCGTTCCCGGTCCCGGATCCGTTCCCGTTAACGGCCATGGGTCCACCGATCGTAGGGTCGCGGGAGGGCCGAGTCACGCACCCTCAGCAGGTTGCTTGCCCCTCGCACGACTACTACGTTCGCAGCATGCGTCGGCCCTGTGAATCGCCCGTGCGGGAGACGCCCGGGCGTCCGACATGCTGTCGGCTGAACGACCACACGGTCTGTCGGCCCTTGGGCGGGTGATCGGGTGAGCCTGAACGAGGCGTTGCAGGGCAAGGCGTATCCGCCGGTCATCTTCGAGATCGAGGAACGGCGCGTGCGGGCGTTCGCGGCCGCGGTGGGGCACGCGGGCGCGGGGGTGCCACCGACCTTCGCGACGGCACCGGAACACGCTGCGGGCTTGACCAACGTGATCGCCGACGCAGAGCTCGGTCTGGACCTCGCGAAGATCCTGCACGGCGAGCAGGAGTACGAGTGGGCCCGGTCGATGCAGGTCGGCGAGACGCTGACCGCCGAGACCGCGATCGAGAGCATCCGCGGCCGCGCCTCGATGCGCTTCCTCGTGCTGCGGACCCTGCTGCGCGACGAGGCCGGGGAGACGGTCGTCGCCGCTAGGAGCACGCTGATCGTGCGGGAGGGCGAGTGAGCGCCCGACTCGCGGAGCTGTCCGTCGGCGATCACCTCTTCGAGGTCTCCCGCTTGGTCACGCGCGAGGACGTGAAGGCCTACGCGGACGCCTCCGGCGATCAGAACCCGCTCCATCAGGACGACGCCGTCGCGCGCGCCGCCGGGTTCCCCGGCATCGTCGCCCACGGCATGTACACGATGGGCACGCTCGCCTCGGCGATCGTGGCGTGGGCGGGCTCGGAGGGATCCCTCGCGCGGATGCGGGTGCAGTTCCGGGCGCCCGTGTTCCTGAACGAGACGATCGTCTGCGGCGGGAGCGTGCGTTCGATCGATGCGGCGTCGGGGACGGTGGTGCTCGATGTGTGGGTGCGCGTCGAGCGCGGCGGCGCGACCGAGTGGCCGATCCGAAAGAGCGAGGCCGAGGTTCGGCTCGGCTAGCTACTCGAGCGCGATCCGCGGCTCGGACGGCTGGGCCGCCGGCTTGCCCAGGCTCGCGAGCGCGTGCATCGCGTCGCCCATCCGGTCGAGCACGATCTGGATCTCGTCGCCCGGCTGCTCGCCGACCCGCTCGGCCATCCGGTCCAGCCGCGACAGGAGCATCTCGTTGGACCGCTCGATCGACTCCGCGAGGGAGGCGAGGCGCTCCTCGACCATCCCGACGACCTCGGCCGGCAGGCTCGCCTGCAGCTCCTTCATCGCCCGGAGCGACTGCTTGGATGCCTCTTGGTCGGCCACGATCTGCTCGGCGAGCATCTCGTTGTCCGAGCGGACCAACTTGGCGAGTCCGGCGATCCGCGCGTCCATGACCTGCGCGAGCTCGGCGGCGGCCTCCTTGCCCGCGGTCCGGCCCATGCGCTCGAACTGCCCCTCGACCGAGTCGGTCAGTCGCACGACGTTGCGGTCGATGGCCGTCACCGCCTCGTGCATCCGGGCGTCGATCAGCCGGGACTGGTCCTCGGCGAGCGCCTCCATCCGCGCGGCGGTCTCGTCGAGGCGGAGGCGGATCGCCTGGGACATCTCGTCGCGGATCCGGCCGGTGACCTCGGCGGCCATCGTGGATGCAGTGCGCGTGAGCGCATCCGCCACGTGCCCCAGGCGCCCATCGAGCATCCGGGCGAGCTGCTCGTCGTGCGCCTCGGTGAGGCGGACGAGCTCCTGACGCAGCGCCTCCGAGTCCGAACGGACGAGCTGCGCGAGCGCCCTCGCCCTCGAATCCACCGAGCGGCCGATCTCCTGGGTCGTCTCACGCGCGTCGACGCCGATCCGGTCGGACAGGAACAGCATCTCCTCGTGCAGGGCGATCGTGCCCGACGCCATCCGGTCGTACATCAGCTGGAGCTGCTCGGCGAGCCCGGCCATCCGGTCGTCGAGCGTGGCCTGCACCCGATCGCTGATGTGCTCGTCCCGCGTGGTGATCGAGTGGACCTGGGTGTCCGTCGAGCCGGCGAGCTGGCCCATCGCCACGACACCGTGTTGGACGTAGGACTCCATCGCCGCCGAGATCCGGGTGGTCTCCTTGGCGATCATGTCGCCGTGTTCCCGGATCCTGGCGTTCACGGTCTCGACGATCGCGCGGTCGCGCTCGGCCAGCGCCTCGAACGCGCTCGCCACCTGCTTGGTGACCTGCGAGAGCTCGGCGCGCACCTGCGCGGTACTCGCGGATCCGGGGGGAGCGCCCGGGGAGGAGGCGAGCACGCCGGTCGCCTCCTCGATCTGCTCGCGCGCGGCCCGGACCCCGTCGTTGAGCGCGTTCAGGGTGTCCTCGAGCCGCCCGGTCCGAGCGGCCAGCGCCTGGAACCGCTCGTCGGAGTGCGCGATGAGGCTCCGGATCGCCTGATCGCGGGCGAGCTCCTTCAGGATGGTGTCGCCGACCTCGTGCTTGTCGCCGGCGGCGGTCCGCCACACCTCGGCGGCCACCTCGTGCATGAGGGTGTTCGCCGTGTCCCGGATCGCCCGCAGCCCGTCGTCGAGCTGGCGCTGGATCTGGCCCTGGTACGCGGCGATGACGTCCTCGGCATCCGAGGGCGCGTGTTCGATCGTCACGGCGTCGGCCTCCGGCCGACCACCCAGGCGACCGCGTCGCCGAGCCCGGTGGGCGGGCGGGGGGGAAGGTTCCCGCTGCTGCATATGGGCGCTCGCAATCCGGGGCCGGCGCGGCGCGTCCGGATGAGTGTAGGAGAGCCCAGGCGCAACATCACGCACATCGGGCACGGTTCGTGAGGAGGAGGGAGCGGTCCCGCCGTGCCTTTGCCGCACCCTGGGGGGCCACCTATACTGACCCTCCGAGTCCCCGCCTTCCGGCTGGACCGACCACGGAGGGGCGTAGCTCAACCTGGTAGAGCACCGGTCTCCAAAACCGGCGGTTGGGGGTTCGAGTCCCTCCGCCCCTGCAAGGAGCACGATGAACAGGCAGATGAAGCGAGCGCAGCGTCGCCAGGGCACGCAGGTCGACCGTGCCCAGGCCGCAGCCCAGCGCCGTGCGCAGCTCCAGCAGCAGAAGAAGGAGCGCACGGGCGCGCGCCAGTTCCTGAAGGAGGTCCGTCAGGAGCTGAAGAAGGTGATCTGGCCTACGCGTCGGGAGCTCGGTACCTACACCGTCGTGGTGCTGGTCACCGTGATCGTGCTCACGTCGTACGTGTTCGGGCTCGATGTCCTGTTCTCGAAGTTCGTCCTGAACGTGTTCACCGGCTAAGGCTCACACCGCATGAACGAGACCCCCACCCAGCACTCGGACGAAGCCGCCCCGGAGCAGGCCGAGCAGGCCGCCGCCGAAGAGGCTGCCGTGGAGGACGCCGTCGTCGAGGACGCCGTCGCCGAGGACGCCCTCGAGGAGACGCTCAACCGGGCCGTCGCCGACGCGATCGGCGCCGAGGCGGTCTCGGACGCCGCGATCCAGGAGGCCTACGAGGAACGCGTCGTCGAGGCCGTCGAGTCCGGCCTGGGCGGCGACGAGCTCGAGGACGCGATCGCGCAGGCGGCGGCCGACGCCGACGTCCAGGAGGCGATCGCCGACGGGGCCATCGCGCAGGCGCTCGAGGAGACGATCGAAGAGGCCGTCGAAGAGGCCGTGGAGGAAGCAACCACGGTCGGGGAGGCCGTCGATGAGGCGCCGGCTGAGACCGTCGAGGTCGAGCCCGAGACCGTCGAGGCCGAGGCCCAGCCCGAACCGGTGGCCGTCGAGCCCGAGCCCGAGCCCGAGACCGCTGAGCCCGAGCCCGAGCCGGCCGCTTCCGCGGTCGAGGAGGTCGAGGAGGTCGAGGTCGGCGGGCCGGATCCGTTCCGGGGCCCGGGCGATTGGTACGTCGTGCACACGTACGCCGGATACGAGAACAAGGTGAAGACCAACCTCGAGTCGCGGATCCACACCATGCAGATGGAGGACAAGATCTTCGACGTCCACATCCCCATGGAGGACGTCATGGAGATCAAGGGCGGCAAGAAGCAGGTCGTCCAGCGCAAGGTGTTCCCCGGCTACCTGCTCGTGAAGATGATCTACGACAACGACTCGTGGTACGTCGTTCGCAACACGCCCGGCGTGACCGGGTTCGTCGCGGCGGGCACCGGCAGCAAGCCCACGCCGCTGTCCAAGCGCGAGGTCGAGAAGATCCTCGCGGTGAAGAAGGAAGAGGTGAAGCCGCAGTTCCGCCTCGGGTTCGAGGAGGGCGACGTGGTGCGGATCATCGCGGGACCGTTCGCCGACTTCAACGGGACGATCAGTGAGATCAATCTCGACCAGAGCAAGCTGAAGGTGCTCGTGAACATCTTCGACCGGGAGACGCCGGTCGAGCTGTCCTTCGACCAGGTGGCGAAGGTCTAGCGATCCGACGACGCGGGAGGCCGAGAGGCCGTTCGCACCGCAGGAGGTGAACCGAAGAGATGGCGAAGAAGAAGGTGCTCGCCGTCGTCAAGCTCCAGATCCGCGCCGGACAGGCGACCCCCGCGCCCCCCGTGGGCACCGCGCTGGGTCAGCACGGCGTGAACATCATGGAGTTCTGCCGGCAGTACAACGAGCAGACGCAGCAGTTCGCCGGCCAGGTCATCCCGGCCGAGCTCACGATCTACGAGGACCGCTCGTTCTCGTTCATCACGAAGCAGCCGCCGGCCGCCGAGCTGATCAAGCAGGCCGCGGGGCTCGAGAAGGGATCGGGCGAGCCCAACCGCACCAAGGTCGGCGCGCTGACCAGCGATCAGGTCCGCCGCATCGCCGAGCAGAAGATGGACGACCTCAACGCCAACGACGTCGACGCCGCGATGAAGATCGTGGCGGGGACGGCGCGCAGCATGGGCGTGGAGGTGGAGGCATGAGCGGCCGCGGCAAGCGCTACTCGGCGGCGTCCGGCCTCCTCGAGGCCGAGCGCGAGTACACGCCGGTCGAGGCGTTCCGCGCCCTGAAGCAGTTCCCCGACGCCAAGTTCGACGAGACGGTGGAGATCGCCTTCCGCCTGGGGATCGATCCCCGCAAGGCCGACCAGCTGGTCCGGGGCACGGTCTCGCTGCCGAACGGCACCGGCAGGTCCGTCCGCGTGGCGGTCTTCGCGCAGGGCCCGAAGGCGACCGAGGCCCGCGAGGCGGGCGCGGACGTCGTCGGCGGCGAGGAGCTCGTCGAGGAGGTCATGAAGGGGACCATCGACTTCGAGGCCGCGGTCGCGACGCCGGACATGATGGCCGCGGTCGGCAAGGCCGGCCGGGTCCTCGGCCCGCGTGGCCTCATGCCCAACCCGAAGACCGGCACGGTGACGAACGACATCGCCAAGGCGGTGCAGGACATCAAGGGCGGGAAGATCGAGTACAAGACCGACCGGGTCGGCAACGTCCACGCGATCCTAGGCAAGAAGTCCTTCAGCGAGCAGCAGCTGCTCGAGAACTACCTGGCGGTGGTCGAGGAGGTCCTGCGGGCCAAGCCGTCGGCGGCCAAGGGCAAGTACGTGATGAGCCTCACGGTCTCCACCACGATGGGGCCGGGCATCTCGATCGACACCAACCGCATGAAGGGCATCCAGGAGGCCCAGGCGGGCTCGTAGCCGCGCTACGCCGTATCTCGCGTCGGCTGCTGCGCGCCGACGGCGAGAGCGATCTGGGTCAGGTCGGCCCGGACGGCGCGGACCTCGGTCCGGAGGTCGGATCCCAGGGCCGCGATCTCGCCGCGGAGCTCGGATCCCAGGGCCGCGATCTCGCCGCGGAGCTCCGATCCCAGCGTCTCGAACCGCTGGTCGACGGCCTCGAACCGCCGGTCAACGGCCTCGAACCGCTGGTCGACGGCCTCGAATCGCCGGTCGATCGCGTCGAAACGCCGGTTGCCCATCCACGCCAACACGAGCCCGAGCGCGACGAGCACGGTCGTGCTGACCACGGTGTCCAGGACGTCCACCTCGACTCCTTCCCCCTCGGTCCGGGGGAGTCGCGCGCAACGTAGCACGCGAGGGTGACGTGCGAACATGACGGCCGTGCACGACACCGCGAGCGACCTCCATATGGAGCGGAGCGCGCCCACCGAGCCCGCATCCGTCGGGACCGACGGCGCCGAGCCATCCACGCGCCGCCCTCGCTGGCCGCTGCTCGTGGTGGGCCTCACCGTGCTGTTCAACCTCGTCGTGCTTCGGGCCGAGGCCACGCCCGTCCAGTACCTGAACGACGCGTCCGTCCACAAGTCCATGGTCGCGTGGGCGAGCGACCGGATCGAAGCCGGGCACCTGCCGCTCGACGGCTGGTACCCCGACCTCGCGCTGGGCTCGTCGCGGTTCCACCACTACCAGAGCCTGCCGCACGTCCTGACGGGCTACCTCGCGGTGCCGCTCGGGGCCGACCGCGCGGTCGCGATCACGATGTACCTGCTGCTGTCGCTCTGGCCGATCTCGGTCTACGCGGGCGGCCGGCTCCTGGGCTGGGGGCCGGGTGTGTGCGCGATGGCGGCCGCGGTCTCGCCGCTCGTCTCGAGCCAGCCCGGCTTGGGCTTCGAGTGGGGGAGCTACCTGTGGCGCGGCTACGGCGTCTGGGCGCAGGCGTGGGGCATGTGGTTGCTCCCGCTCGCGTGGGGCCTCAGCTGGCGGGCGGTCTCGAAGGGCCGCTCGTACGCGCTCACCGCGTTCGTGCTCGCCCTCACCGTGGCGTGCCACCTGCTCGCCGGCTACCTCGCGCTCGCATCGCTCGCGGCGTGGGTGCTGGTGGGCCCATCGGACATCCTGCGACGGCTGGGACGAGCCGCGCTCGTCGGGTTCGGCTCCCTGCTGGTCGCGGCGTGGGTGGTGGTCCCGCTGATCGCGGACCGCGCGTACACGATCCAGGACGAGTTCTCGCGCGGCAAGGTGTTCTACGACTCGTTCGGTGCGAAGCAGATCCTTACGTGGTTCGCGAGCGGCGAGATCTACGACCGCGGCCGCTTGCCGGTGATCACGATCTTGGTGGTCGTCGGCATCGTGGTGGCGATCTCGCGGTTCCGGCGGGAGGAGCGGAGCCGCGCGCTCCTGATCGTCGGGCTGATCGCGCTGCTCCTGTTCTTCGGCCGTCCGACCCTCGGCCCGCTGCTCAAGCTGCTGCCCGGATCGGGCGACCTGTTCCTGCGCCGGTTCGTGATGGGGGTCCACCTCGCGGGGATGTACCTGGCGGGGGTCGGCGCGGTCGGGATCGGGCGGCTCGCGCTGGGCGTCCTGCGACGGCGATGGATCACGAGCCAGCGTGTGCTCGCCGGGGTCGCGGTGGTCGCCGCCCTCGTCTTCCTGTTCCCCGCGTGGGCCGGGCGGGCGGCCTTCGCGGCGACCGGCGCCCGGTGGATCGCCGAACAGCAAGAGAAGGACGCGACCGGCGGGGCCGACATCGTCGCGCTGCTCGAGACCGCGGAGGATCTCGGCCCGGGGCGGGTGTATGCGGGCGGACGCTGGAACTGGGGGACCCGCTACGAGATCGGGCAGGTGCCGATGTACGCGGTCCTGCTGAACCAGAGCGCCGAGGGCGTCGGCTTCACGCGACCGACCTGGTCGCTGTCCTCGCCGTTCGAGTACCGGTTCAACGAGTTCAACGATGCGATCGTCGACCTGTTCAACGTCCGGTACATGATCCTGCCGAAGAACCGGCCCCGCACCGGCGCCGAGATGATCGCGCGCCGGCACCGGCACGTCCTGTGGGAGAACCCGACCGCCGGCTTCGTGCGCGTCGTCGACGTGCTCCCTCCGATCGAGGCGGATCGGCTGAACCTCGGGAGCAGGGTCGAGGACTGGTTCCGCTCGAGCCTTCCCGCGAAGGGGCTCTTCCCCTCGATCGCGTTCGCGTCCACCGCGCCCGCGCCGCCGACGACCACGGAGGAGACGGCCCCGGACACGCCCGCGGGCGTGGTGGAGTTCGAGGACGTCGACCTGCGCGAGGGGACCGCGACCGCGACGATCGTGGCCGAACGCCCGGCCGCCGTGATCCTGAAGACCTCGTTCGACCCGCGGTGGCAGGTCACGGTGGATGGCGAGCCCGTCCAGCCCAGGATGATGGCACCGAGCTTCGTCGGCGCCAGCGTCCCGGAGGGCCGCCACGTGGTCACGTTCACCTACGAGCCCTTCCCGCGTTACGACGTGATGCTCCTGATCGGGGGCCTCACGCTCGTCGGCCTGTGGCTCGGCCCGAGATGGCTCCGTGAGCGGCGGGCAACCGACGACGAGCTCGCTCCCCACCCCGTCGCCGGTGACGGGGACGTCGCCTGAGCGACGGATCGTCATCGCCGCAGCCGTCGCGGGTCCGAGCGGCACCATGCCACCGGTCTGTCGGTCCCTTGTTGCGCCCCGGGCTGCGAGCGTATCGTCGATGCGAAACGCCGGCGGAGCCGGCGGATGTTGCCTGGCTGGGGAAGGGAAAGGGAGTGGTGCACATGAAGGCACCGAAGTTGACCGCCTCGTGGGTGGTCTTCGCCCTCGTGGCGGGTCTGCTCGTGGCCGGGGTTGCCGTCGCCTCGGCGCACGGTGGTGGCCCGAAGCGCCAGGTGATCCACGCGTGCGTGGACGACCAGACCGGCGCGATCGAGATCATCAATGCGAGCGGCCACTGCGGCGCGGGTGAGTCGCCCCTCGATTGGAACGGCAAGGGTCCCGCAGGGAGCCAGGGGCCTCCGGGCCCTCCGGGTGAGACCGGCTTCGCCAACGTCACGGTGGTGACGGCGACGAACTCCAACTTCACGGTGGGTCCCAACGCTCCGAACGTCAACGGCATCAGCGTTGGCGTCGGCGTGGACTGTCCGGGAGACGCCACGGCGACCGGCGGGGGTGCCTCCACCTCGGTCAACAGCAACACCCTGTACTCCTCGTTCCCGCTGGAGGGCAACACCAGCACCAACAACTACAACCCGGCGGAAACAGGAGACACACCCACGGGGTGGTACGCGCAGGGCTCACCGCCTGTCACCGTCTACGCGGTCTGCGCGGCCGTGGGGCCATCCCCCTCGCCCGGCGACGAGGACGACTGACCCGGCCATCCGGAGGCGGCGGGCCCACGCCGGCCCGCCGCCTCCGTTCGCGCACCACCGACCCTCGCCTCACGTCGACACGCCCTCTGCCCCGTCGTATCGTTCGGCGATCCGGCGCGGGCCGGAGGTTCGAGGGGAGGCGGGGCATCGGTGAGGGATCCGAGGAAGGTTCGCATGGGCCTGGCGTTCGGCCTGGCCGTGGGACTGGTGGTGAGCGGCGTCGTCGCCGCGGTGGCGCATCCGGGGGGACCGACCCGGCAAGTGATCCACAGCTGCGTCAACGACGCGACGGGCGAGGTCGTGATCGTGGACCGGAGCGACACGTGCGATGCCGGCTGGTCGCCCCTGGATTGGAACGGCAAGGGCCCACGGGGGACACAGGGCCCGCCCGGCCCGGAGGGTCCAAAGGGCGATAAGGGAGCGCAGGGAGAGCGGGGCCCTCAGGGCCCGGAGGGTCCGCGAGGCCCGAAGGGTGAGTCCGGGCTCGCTGACGTCACGGTCGTGACCGCGGTGTCGTCGATCTTCACGGGCAGTGCCGGCCTCGACGAGGCGAGCCTCGCCCCTTCGGGCGCCGTTGGGGTGGATTGCCCCGGCAACTCGATCGCGACCGGAGGCGGCGGCTGGGCGTTCGGTGGCCTGGCGAATGGCCAGGGGGACGCCACGGCGACCACCACATTCACGTTCCTCGTGGCGACGGTGCCGCTGGAGCAGAACACGACCGGCAACATCGCGGAGGCGGGGGACGAGCCCACCGGGTGGTTCGCCATCGGGCTACCGCACAGCATCTTCCCCGCCTCCACGCTCGGTGTAGATCCCACCCCGGTGCCCGTCACCGTCTATGCGATCTGCGCCGCACCGACCAACAACAACGTCTGAGCCGACGCTCGACCGGAGGCGGCGGGCCGGACCGGGCCCGCCGTCTCCGCCATGCCCGGTCCGAGCACGGCGGGCTTGACGCCGCCGACCGCGTTGCGCGACTGTGTGCCATCCCTGATCGGGGGTCCGCTTGCGCTTGGGGAAGGGGTGAACGATGCGGTTGAAGGTACCGACGTTGAGGTCCACGGGGGTGGTGCTCGCCGTCGCAGCGACCATGCTCGTGGCCGGGGTGGTCGTCGCCGTCGCGCACGACGGCAGGCCGACGAAGAAGGTGATCCACGCCTGCGTGGACGACCAGACCGGCGCCATCCAGATCGTGGGCGGCAACGACACCTGCGCCGCGGGTGAGTCTCCCCTGGATTGGAACGGCAAGGGACCGAGGGGAGCCCAAGGACCCCCCGGCCCGGCGGGTGAGACCGGGTTCGAGCACCTGACGGTCGTCACCGCGAGCAAGACCGTGCAGGTGACCGTCGGAGACGTCTCGGATCAGCGGCTCGGCAACGGATCAGATCTGAGCATCGGCGTGGATTGCCCCGGTGATGCCTTCGCGACGGGCGGCGGCGGCTCCGCGACCTTGAACCGGGGTACCACCGCTCCGAACGGACCGGTGAGCGAGATCCCGATCCCATTGGTGGCCACGTTCCCGCTCGAGCGCGGCAGCACCAGCGACGCCGCCGAGTCGGGCGACGACCCGACGGGCTGGTTCACGATGGCGACGGAGCGGATCCTCTTCATCTCGACGCAGCAGGGCGAGCCACAGCCCGGGCCGGGAACGGCGACCGTACGGGTCTGGGCGGTCTGCACGGACCCGAACGGCGATGCGTCCGATGCGTAGCCGCGAAGACGTGCCGCGGTCCCTGCCGATCGAGACCGAAAGGGTGATCTGAGGTGAAGGCATCGAGGTACGCGTCCACGGGGGTGGTCATCGCGCTCGCGGCCGCGTTGCTCGCGACCGGGGTGGTCGTCGCCGGTGCGCACGGGGGCGGGCCGAAGCGCCAGGTGATCCATGCCTGCGTGGACGATCAAACCGGCGCGATCGAGGTCGTGGGCGCCAACGACAACTGCGGCGCGGGGGAGTCCCCGCTGGACTGGAACGGCAAGGGGCCGAAGGGAGCGCAAGGCCCGCCCGGCCCGCAGGGTGAGTCGGGGTTCGTGGACATCCAGGTCGTCACGGCGTCGAACCTGCTTGATGTCGTCCGGAGTCCTGCGCTGCAGGTCTCTGAACATGGCGTGGGCGTCGACTGCCCGGGCTCCACTAGGGCGACCGGAGGCGGGGGTGCCGCCGGGTTCATCGGAACGAACGGCTCCGGGGCCCCGGCGGTGAGCAGCTTCGAGATCCCGCTCGTCGCGACGGTCCCGCTCGAGAAGAACAGCACGGACGACCTCGCGGAGACCGGCGACACGGCCACCGGCTGGTTCGCGATGGGCACGGACGCGCTCAACAACGCACCGAACCAGCTTCCTTACGTCGAGGTGACGGTCTGGGCGGTGTGCGTGGACGACGGGCAGGGTCCCCCGGACGAGGACGGCTGATCCGAGGATCCGCAACGGTGGCGGCGGGCCCGATCGGGCCCGCCGCCTTCCCATCCCGAGGTCCGAGCACG
>DASSJM010000043.1:0-20231 GCA_035691205.1 Actinomycetota bacterium | reverse complement strand
CTGGCCAGTAGTACCCACGGGTCTGCCCCGCGCGTCACTTAGGCGCGCTCAACGTGCCCTGAGGCGATGTCCGCCACCGTCTTGGTGCCCGCGAGCGCCATGGTGTTCTCGACCTCCTCGCGCAGGATCCGGAGCACGTTCGCCACGCCCTCCTCCCCCGCTACGGCGAGGCCCCAGCATGTGGGGCGCGCCACCATCACGGCGGCTGCTCCGAGCGCGAGGGCCTTGAAGACATCCGTGCCTCGTCGGAACCCACCGTCGACGATCACCGGCACCCGCCCACCCACCGCCTCGACGATCTCGGGCAGGACGGTGAACCCCGCGTGCACCGAATCGAGTTGGCGGCCGCCGTGGTTGGAGACCACGATCCCGTCGGCGCCTCGATCCACGGCGATCCTCGCATCTTCCGCGGTCAGGATCCCCTTGACGAGGATCGGCAGCGGCGCCTGCTCGCGGACCCAGGCGAGGTCGTCCCAGGTGATGTTCGGATCGAAGACCAGGTCGTCCACCGGAAGTCCGATCGGCATGACGAACCCGCTCCGCTCGTCGCGATGGCGAAGGCCGACGATCGGCAGGTCCACGGTGAAGCAGATCGCCGCGTAGCCCGCTGCGTGGACGCGCCGGAGCATGTCGGCGGTCACGCCTCGGTCCTCGTAGACATAGAGCTGCCACCACTTCGCTCCCTCGCCCGCACCGGCCACCTCGTCCACGCGGTCCATGGCGGTCGAGGACACCACCATGATCGTCCCGGCCCGGCCCGCGGCCCGCGCCGTGGCGAGCTCGCCGTCCGGGTGCGCCATCCTCTGGTACGCCCACGGCGCGACGAACACGGGAACCTCGACCTTCGTCCCGAGGATCTCCGTGGAGGGGTCGACCGGCCAGGCGCCGGTCAGCATCCGGGGGCGGATCACCCATCGGTCGAACGTCCGACGGTTCTCCGCGAGCGACCACTCGTCCCCCGCCCCACCCGCGTAGTAGTCGTAGACGTCCTTCGGCAGACGCTCCCGGGCCAGCGGCTCGTAGTCGTCGACGGTCAGGATCTTCGGCTCGTCCACGCGTCGAAGCCTAGTCCCCTCGCGGCGCGGGGTGGTCTTCGGTCTCGCCAGACACCACTGCTACGATGCGCCCGGTGACGACCGCCGCCGATCTCCGAGCTGCCGCGTTCCTGAAGGTCGTCACGTGGGCGCGCGTGGCGTTGGTCCCGGTGATCCTCGCCCTGATCCTCGCGGGCCCCGACAACCCCGAGGCCTTCACGGCGGCGGGCGTGCTGTTCGCGATCGCCGCGATCACCGACTTCTTCGATGGGCTCCTCGCACGGCGGTGGGCGCAGGTGAGCACGTTCGGGAACTTCCTCGACACGACCGCGGACAAGCTGCTGGTCTCGGGCGCGCTGATCGGGCTACTCGTCGTCGACCGCGTCTCGGCCTGGGTCGCCCTCGTGATCATCGGCCGCGAGGTGCTGATCCTCGGCCTGAAGGGGGCGGTGGCGGGCACGGGCGACGTCGTGCAGCCCTCCGTCTGGGGCAAGGCGAAGGCCAACGTGCAGTTCCTCGCCATCCTGCTCGCGATCCTGCGCCCCGGCGAGCCCCTGGGACCGCTGTACCTGGATGAGTACGCGATGATCGCGGCTGCGGTCATCACGGTCCTGTCCGGTGCCGACTACATCCTGCGGTTCCGTGGGGCGGTCACCGGCGGGTCCGGCCCTCCGGGGTGAGCGGACCCGCCCTGATCACCGGCGGCAGCGGCGTCGTCGGCCGAGCCCTCGTCCAGCGACTGGTCGCCGACGGGCGGCACGTGGTCGCGCTCGGTCGTTCCGACGCCTCCCGACGGATCCTGATGGACCTGGGCGCCGATCCCGTCGAGGGCGACGTCCTCGACGAGGGCTCGGTCGAGCGGGCGGCTCGCGGCTGCGAGACGGTCTTCCACGTGGCCGGCGTGAACGCGATGTGTCTCCGGGATCCGCGGCCGATGTTCCGCACCAACGTCGACGGCTCGGTCAACGTCATCCGAGCCGCGGCCGCCGCCGGCGTCGGGCGCGTCGTCCACACGTCCTCGGCCTCGGCACTCGGCGAGGCGCACGGAACGGTCGGGCGAGCGGACTCGCCGCACCGGGGGTGGTACCTGTCGGACTACGAACGCTCCAAGCACCTCGCCGAACGGCGGGTGTTCGAGACCGCGGCCGAGCTCGGCGTCGACGTCGTGGCCGTCAACCCGGCGTCGGTGCAGGGCCCGGGACGGGCGACCGGCTCGGCGCGGCTGCTGCTCGACGTGGTGAACGGACGCCTCCCGCTGCTGGTCGACACCTCGATCTCGGTCGTGGACGTCGCCGACTGCACCCAGGGTCACCTCCGGGCAGAGTCGCGTGGCGTGCCTGGCGAGCGGTACGTGCTCTCGGGGGGGTCGCTCACCACTCGCGAGGCGGTCGCCGTGCTGCGCCGGGTGTGGGGCCTGCCCGAGCGCGTGCGCTTCGTCCCCGCCTTCGTCGCCACCGCCGGGGGGGCTGCGTTCGGCGCGGGCGCGCGTCTGCTGGGGCGGGACGCCCCGATCTGCCCCGAGGCCGTGCGTACGCTCCTGCACGGCCACCGCTACGACGGCTCGAGGGCCACCCGGGAGCTCGGTCTCGCGTACACGCCGTTCGAGGACACGATCCGAAGGACGCTGGAGTGGTGCGCCGAACGCGGTCTGGTCCCGCCCGCGCGGGTCTGAACATCCGACCGTAGGATGGCGTCGGCGCCCGCGCGCGCCCCGAGGAGGCGACCACCGATGGAGCAACGACCCGACCGGAACCTGGCGCTCGAGCTCGTCCGCGTGACCGAGGCCGCGGCGCTCGCCGCCGGCCGCTGGGTGGGCCGCGGCGACAAGGCCGCGGCCGACCAGGCGGCGGTGGACGCGATGCGCCTGATGGTCGACTCCGTCTCGATGGCCGGCGTCGTCGTGATCGGCGAGGGCGAGAAGGATGAGGCGCCCATGCTGTTCAACGGCGAGTCCGTCGGCAACGGCGAGGGTCCGGCCTGCGACGTCGCGGTCGATCCCATCGACGGGACCCGGCTCACGTCGGTCGGCCAGCCGAACGCGCTCTCGGTCATCGCGCTGGCAGAGCGCGGCTCGATGTTCTACCCGGGAGCGGCGGTGTACATGGAGAAGGTCGCGACGGGCCCCGAGGCAGCCGACGCCATCGACGTCACCGCCCCGCCCGAGGAGAACGTGCGCCTCGTCGCCAAGGCGAAGGGGATCCGCCCCGAGGAGGTCGGGGTCGTGATCTTGGATCGCGAGCGCCACGAGGAGATCATCCAGCGCGTCCGGGAGGTCGGCGCCCGCGTGCACCTGATCACCGACGGGGACGTCGCCGGCGCCGTCGCGGCCGCGACGAGCCGCCGCTCGGGCCTGGACCTGTTGATCGGCATCGGCGGCACACCGGAGGGCGTCATCGCCGCGGCGGCACTGAAGTGCATCGGCGGGTCGATCCAGGGACGCCTGTACCCGAGGAACGACGACGAGCGCCGCAAGCTGGTGGAGGATGGGTACGACATCGAGCGGGTGCTGACCACGAACGATCTGGTCGCCGGGGACGACGTCTTCTTCGCGGCGACGGGGATCACCGACGGCTCGCTCCTGCGGGCAGTGAAGTACTGGCCGGACGGGGCGACGACCTACTCGATGGTGATGCGCTCGCGCTCGGGCACGGTGCGCATCGTCGAGGCCGAGCACCGGTTCGCCAAGCTCGAGCGGTTCTCGCAGATCGAGTACCGGCGCTGACTCAGCCGGAGGGCGGGGCGAAGACGCCCTTCGATCGTTTCACGAGGGCGCCGGAGCGCACGCCCTCGGCGAGCGCCGCGAGCAGCGCCTTCCGGACGTCCGCGAGCTCGAACGGATCGAGGTAGCCGCGGCGGAGGGCGAGGTCCTGGATCTTCGTCCAGTGCAGCTCGACACCCTCCTCCCGCAGGACGGCGACCGCCGCCTCGAGCGGCTCCATCACAGGCTCCGAGCCGCGGGCAGGACCGTTTCGGCGAGCAGGTCGAGCATCGAGGGGTCCGGCATCGCGAACCACACCGGGGCCGGGCAGACGATCAGCTCGCTCACGCCGAGCTCGGCGAACACCGCGAGACGCTCCAGCACCTCCGCCGGCGTTCCCGCGAGCCCCTCGGCCCGCATCGTGTCCAGACCGACCGCGTCGGCCACCCCCGGCGGCAGGACGTCGCGCGCGAGCTCCCACCGGCGCAACAGATCAGCCCGGTCCTCCCCCACCAGCGTGTACAGGCCGAGGGACAGGCGGAACCCCGCAGGATCGCGCCCCTGTTCCTCGCAGACCTCGCGGGCGGCGGCCGCCCGGGCAGCGTAGGCCTCCACCGTCCACCGCCAGACCGCGTTCCACCCGTCCGCGTAGCGAGCGGCGAGCCGGAGAAGCCTCGGCCCGCCCTTACCGCCCACGAGCAGCGGCGGTCGGGGCCGCTGGACGGGCGGGGGACGGTTGAACGCGTCGCGCAGCTCGAACCGCTCGCCGACGAACCGCGCGGGCTCGGGGCCGAACAGCGCGTCCAGGTACCCGAGCACCTCCTCGAGCAGCGCGAACCGCTCGCCCACCGACCCGAAGGGAATGCCGAAGGCGTCGAACTCCTCCGCGTACCAGCCCGCCCCGAGCCCGAGCTCGAACCGCCCGTTCGAGAGCCGGTCGATCGCGGTGGCCGACTTCGCGAGCACCGCGGGATGGCGGAACCCCGCCGAGAGCACCAGCGTCCCCAGCCGCACCCGCTCGGTCAGCGCCGCGAGCGCAGCGATGGTGACGAGCGGCTCGAGGGAGCCGTACCGCTCGGGGCCGCCACCGTAGCGCCCGAGTGAGGCGAAGAAGTGATCGGAGAGCCAGACCGAGTCGAACCCGAGGCGCTCGGCCGTCGCGGCCACCTGCGCCACCGAGTCGAACGCGATCGGCCCGCCGTCGGGAAGCGAGAAGTCGTAGTGCGGGAGCGCGACGCCGACGCGCATCCCCTAGAGGTACCGCAGGACGTCGGCCGGACCGGCAACCTCGACGCCGGGCGGGACCCGGATCCCGGAGGGCAGCTTCAGCCTCGGGAAGACCGACACGTCGGTCGCGAGGTGCACGCCAGGGTAGACGATGACCTCGTCGCCGAGCGCGACGCAGTCCTCGACGGTCGTGGGGTTGAACGGCTCGGAGCGGACCTCCGACATCGAGCCCACGACCGCCTCGGATAGATGGGCGCCGGGTCCGACGATGGCACCGTCGCGGATCTGGGAGCGCGTGATCGAGGCGTCCCGCTGGATCTCGATGTCATCGTCCAGGTTGGACTCGCGGATCCGTACCCCGGGATGGATCTCGCAGAAGCGGCCGATCCGGACCGCCGGACCGATGTCGACCATCCCCTCGGCGATCTTCTCCGCCAACGTCTTGCCGGAGGTCGAGTCACGCATCGCCAGCGACTCGGGCGAGATCCACACGTTGCGGTCGTGGTCGAAGGGAGGGCCGAGCAGCCGTTCGACCGACTCGAATCGGCCCGTCAGCGCGTCGACCATCGTGTCGAGGTAGTCGCGCACGTTGCCCAGGTCCCCGATCCTGCGGACCGGGAACACGTTGACCGTATGGCCGGTACCCACGAGCCAGGGCAGGAGATCCTTCCCGAAGTCGAGCCGGCTGGCTCGCAGGCGGACGAGTTCGGGATCGGAGGCGAGCTCGCGGATCCGGGCGGAGTCGATCAGGTAGAAGCCCGCGTTCGTCATCAGCGGCAGCCGCTTGAAGTCCTCGTCGCTCGCGGCCTGGAAGTGCTCCCGAAGCTCGGCCAGCGTGGGCTTCTCGACGAATACCTGGATCCGGCCGTCCCCGTCGGCCATGATCACGCCGTACTTCTCGGCCACCTCGTCGGGCTCGCGGACCATGGCCGCGATGGTCGCGATCGCCCCGCTGCGCTCATGCGCCTCGATCATCGGCGCGAGGTCGAAGTCGATGATCGAATCGGTGGGGAACACGAGCGCCGGCTGCCTGATGTCCCAGTACTCCATCATCCGGAGGGCCGAGTCCGCGCTGCCCGTCGAGACGGTGTCGTACTTCACCGGCGAGTACTTCACGTCGACGCCGAACCCCTCGCCGTACCCGATCAAGACCTTGATCTGGTACCGGTTCTCCTTGCCGTGCGCGATGAGGTAGTAGTCCTTGATCCCCTGTGCGGACAGGACCTGGAGCACCCATCGGATCAGCCGGCGGCCCAGGAACGACATCGCGGCCTTCGAGCGGAGGTACCCGGGCGCCTTGAGGGTCAGCGGCCGGGCCCGGACCCCCTGCCCGCCCGCCAGGCCGATCCCGACCACCTCGGACACCTCGGGCATGGCACGGTCATGATAGCCAGCGACTCCGTCCCGAGGACACCGACCCGAGGAGGATCGACGCCATGGAACCGTGGTCGCGCACGTTCGCAGGCCGGCTGGACGAGCTCGAGATCGAGAGCGAGGTCCTGCGCGGCAACCCGCTCGGCGACCCGCACGTACGTCCGCTCTGGGTGTACGTCCCGCCCGGATACGACGACGAGCCCGACCGGCGCTACCCCTGCGTCTACGTGATCCAGGGCCTGACCGGACAGCTGGACATGTGGCGGAACCGCGAGGCGTTCCGCCCCACCTATCCGGAGATGGTCGACGAACTGTTCGTGTCTGGCGGCGCGCCGCCGGTCCTGTTGGTGTTCGTCGACTGCTGGACCTCGCTCGGCGGCAGCCAGTACCTGAACTCGCCCGGAACGGGCCGGTATCAGGACTTCCTGTGCGACGAGGTCGTCCCCTTCGTGGACGCGCGCTACCGAACGATCCCCGAGCGGGCCCGCCGCGGCATCCAGGGCAAGTCCAGCGGCGGCTACGGCGCGCTCGTCACGCCGATGCTTCGGCCGGACGTCTTCTCGGCGCTCGCCTCGCACGCGGGGGACGCCCTCTTCGAGGCGTGCTACCTCCCCGAGTTCCCGCAGGCCGTCCGCGCGCTCCGGGAGCGCTACGAGGGTTCGTTCGAACGCTTCTGGGATGAGTTCCGGTCGCGTCCAGCCTTCTCGAAGCAGGACGACGAGGTCCTGCTCAACGCCTGGTGCATGGCCGCCTGCTACTCCGCGGATCCGGATGGGACGATCCGCCTCCCGTTCGACGTCGCCACCGGCAAGCTGGACGACGACACGTGGCAGCGCTGGCTCGACAAGGATCCGGTCCGGATGGTCCCGAAGCACGCGGCCGAGATGCGCTCGATGCGCGCGATCTGGCTCGACGCCGGAACGAAGGACGAGTGGTACCTGGACGTCGGCGCGACCGCCGTCGCCAAGGAGCTCGCGACGCTGGGCATCGAGCACACCCTCGAGCTGTTCGACGCCGGCCACATGTCGATCGGGTACCGATACCCGCGCTCACTCGCGTTCCTCGCGACCGCGCTCTCCGAGCCCGTCTGAACGCGGCCGTGGGAGGATGGATGGAGCCCCCGAACGGAGGATCGACCATGAGCGACCCGTCGTACGTCCCGATGCCCGCTCCGCCGCCTGCGCCAACGGCGCCGGAGCCGCCCGCCCGCACGAAGCGCTCGGGACCGGTGATCGTGGCGATCGTCGCGGCGGTCGCGCTGATCGCCAGCATCGCGGCCTTCGCCCTCACGCGCGGCGGCGACGCGCAGGCCCAACCGCTCGCGCTCTCCTTCACGCAGGGCCAGAGCCAGACGTACGAGATCCACCAGGCGATCGAGGCTGATATCTCCGCGGAGGTCCTGGGCGACCAGCCCTTCGCGATGGACGTCACCCAGGTGGTCGGCTGGGAGGTCGTTTCGGTGGCGGAGGACGGAACCGCCACGATCGAGGTGACCGTCTCCGAGATGTCGGGCACCGTGAACGGCGCCCAGATCCCGGCCGCCCCCGTCCCGCCGATCGAGATGGTGATCGCGCCCGACGGACGGATCGTCTCGGCGGGCGGGCTCGCGCTCGGTGGCGCGGGCCAGACACAGGGGTTCGGATTCCCGGGGATGGGCCAGCTCACCCCCCTGCTCCCCGACGAGGGCGAGGCCGTCGAGGTCGGCGACAGCTGGACGAAGGAGTTCTCGCAGGAGTTCCCATTCGGCGAGGGGACGATCGAGTTCTCCGCGACCTGCACCTACGAGCGCGACGAGACCGTCGACGGACGCGAGGCGGCGGTCATCGTCACCGAGATGACGGTCCCGCTGGACCTCACGCTCCGTTTCGCGGACCTGCTCGAGCAGCTCGGCCCGGAGGCGGCCGGGGCGTCCGGCGTCGATCCCGCCCTGTTCGCGGACGCGCAGATCGCGTACGGGGGCGAGGGCACGATCGTGCAGACGAGCTTCGTCGACCTGCAGGCGCAGGAGCTCTTGCGGTCGGAGAGCTCGGGCTCGTTCGACCTGCAGATGAGCTTCAGCGGGATCCCCGGGTTCGATGCCGCGGGGGCCAACGAGGTCGGCTTCGTCGGCACCTTCGAACAGGAGATGACGCTGCGCTAGGCCGATCGGTACGGGCCTACGCGGACTGGTCGACCACGCCCGCCAGGACCACGGCGCCCGTCGAGTCCACAACGTTGACCGTCGCGTAGCCCGTGAGGTCGGCGGTCTTGAACTGGTGGAAGACCTCCGCGCCGCCGTCGGCGTCGAGCTCGTCGATCCGGCCGGCGCGCAGCACGTCGCCCCCCTCGTTCACGAGCCGGACCCGGTAGGGCATCGCTCCCTCGGCGGGGTCGAGCCCGTTCACGATCACCATCACGAAGTCCAGGATCGTCGGCGAGATCAGCTGGAGCACCGCCCCCCCACCGGAGCCCGCGGCGACCGGTGCGAGCTGTCCGAGATGGGTCTCGTCCTCGGGCAGCTCCTGTCCCGGGATCACGCCGGCGAGCACGCGCTGGAACCGCTCGAGCGCCACGGCCTGCTCGCGCTCGGCACGCTCCGCGCGCTGGGCGAACCGATCCGCGCGGCCGGCCATCACGGCTCCCCAGCCGAGGCTCGCGACGGCGACCATCGCCGCGACGACCGCGGCGGCGGCCATGCGCGCGCGTCGGGGGGTCCCCGGGGCGCCGGCGGCCCGACGGACCCGAGCGACCACGCGGTCCCCTAGACCCTTCGGGACCGCCACCGGCTCGAGCGCGAAGCCGACCGTCGCCGCCGCCTGGCCGAGGTCCGCGGCCTCCTTCCGGCAGCCCGCGCACCAGCGGAGGTGCTGCTCGACGTGTTCGCGATCGTCCGGGGACAGGACGCCGACCGCGAGCTCGGGCAGGAGCTCCCGGACCTCCAGGCAGGTCATGGCCGCTCCTTGTCCTGGTTGGCACGCCGGACCTTGATCAGCGCCGTGCGGAGGCGGGTCTTCACTGTGCCGAGGGGGATCCCGTCCGCCTCGGCGATCTCGCGAGCCGTGAGCCCCCCGAAGTACGCGCGGGCGAGCAGCCGCTTCTCTGCGTCGGAGAGCGATTCGATGGCCCGGATCGCGACGTCGCGCTCGATCAGCGGCTCATCCTCGTCCGGCCCCAGGAGCTCGGGCACCTCGCCCATCAGGACCAGGTGCGGACGGGTGGCGCCCGTCTCGCGACGCAGCCGGTCCACCGCGAGGTTGTGGGCGATCGTCATGAGCCAGGTCGACAGCCGGCCACGGGAGGGGTCGAACCGGGCGGCCTTCCGCCACGCCGCGAGGAAGACGTCTTGCGTCAACTCCTCGGCAGCCTCCGCGCTGCCCAGCAGGCGGAGCCCGAGCGTGAAGATCGGCCTGGCGTACCGCGCGTAGAGCGCACGGACGGCGTCTTCGTTCCCCGCAAGGAGCCCCTCCACCAGTTGTTGCTCCTCGCGAGCGAGGAGCGTTCCGTCGGGCCGAGGATCCACCTCGTCTCCTTCCGGTGATACGGTCGCCGCGCCGATCCGAGCTTGGCGAGCCCTGCCCGGCCATCATGCCACGGCCATCCCGGGTTCGACGCCGGAGGCGCGCGGGCGGCTCCCGCGCTGCGAAGGCCCATACCCGCAGGTCCGGCCTGGTGCGATGATGCCTTCATGGGGAACCGTGGCGGCCGGTCGTTGGGTCGCAGCCGGGTGCGACGGATGCTCGCGCTCACCCTCCTCGGGTTCGCGGGCCTCGCCCTCGCCACCCCGGCGGCCGACGCCCAAGGCCAGCTCACCGGCTCGGTCGTCCAGCTCGAGCTGGACGGCGTGGTCGACCCCTTCGTCGCCGACTACATCGAGGAGCAGATCGCCGCCGCGCAGGAACAGGGGGCGCTCGCGGTCCTGCTGACGATCGACACGCCGGGGGGCCTGGACTCCGCGATGCGGCAGATCACCCAGGCGATCTTGAACGCCGGGGTCCCGGTGATCGGCTACGTCTTCCCCGAGGGCGCCCGCGCGGCCTCGGCCGGCACGTTCATCCTGCTCTCGAGCCACATCGCCGCGATGGCCCCCGCCACCAACGTCGGCGCGGCGCAGCCCGTCGGGATCTCGGGGGCGGTCGCCTCGGAGAAGGCGGTCAACGACGCGGCCGAGTACATCGTGAGCATCGCCGAGCGCCAAGGGCGCAATGCCGAGTGGGCCGAGTCCGCCGTCCGAGAGGCGGAGAGCATCTCGGCCGAGGAGGCGCTGGAGATCGGCGTCATCGACCTGATCGCCCCCGACGTCGCGACGCTGCTCGCCGAAGTCGACGGCATGAGCGTCACGGTCGCGGGCGGTCAGGAGGTGACGCTCGACCTGGAGGGCGCGACGATCCGCGAGGTCGACCCGGGGTTCTTCGTGAACCTCCTGCACACGCTGCTGGATCCGAACCTCGCGTTCATCTTCTTCTGGCTGGGCCTCGCGCTGATCGCGATCGAGTTCTTCGTCCCCGGCGGCGTCGCGGGGACGCTCGGCGTGATCATGTTCGTGCTCTCGCTCGTTGCCCTCGGCATGCTGCCGGTGCAGCTGATCGGCGTCGTGCTGCTGATCGCGTCGATCGTCTTCTTCGCTCTCGAGCTGCTGCATCCGGGCGTGGGCCTGCCGGCGATCGCGGGCATCGTGTGCGTCGTCCTCGGCGGCCTGTTCCTGTTCGATACGTCGGTGCCGGGCGTCTCGGTCTCGCCCCTCGTGATCGTCCCCGTGGCCCTGTTCGCCGGCTTCTTCTTCCTGATCGTGGTGCGCAAGGCGATCGCGCTCCGCAGGCTGAAGGTGACGAGCCGCGACGAGCTCATGGTCGGCCGCGAGGGCACGGTCGTGCGCGACCTCGACCCCGCGGGTGTGGTCCAGGTCGCGGCGGAGGAGTGGTCCGCAACATCGGTACGCGGCACCCAGCGCAGGGGCGACCGCGTGCGGGTGGTCGAGATGGAGGGTCTCCGGCTGAAGGTCGAGCCCGTGGAGGAGCCCGCGACGGCCTCCACGGAAGGGAGGGAACCGTGAACTGGTCGCTTCTGATCGGCATCGGCATCGTCCTCGTGCTGCTGGTCGTGATCGTGCCGCAGATGATCAAGATCGTGCGCGAGTACCAGCGCCTGATGGTGTTCCGGCTGGGACGCGCGCTGGGCGCCAAGGGACCGGGCCTGGTGATCCTGATCCCGTTCGTAGACCGCGGCGTCTGGGTCGATCTCCGCGAGCTGTACCTGGAGATCCCCCACCAGACCGCCATCACCGAGGACAACGCCACGATCTCGATCGACTTCATCGTCTTCTACCGCGTGATCGACGCCGCGATGTCGGTGATCGAGGTGGGCAACTTCGCCGGGGCCGCGCAGAACATCGCCTCCACGACACTGCGTTCGGTCGTCGGGGACATGGCCCTGGATGAGGTGCTCGCCAGGCGCGAGGCGATGAACGAGATCCTTCGGGTCAAGCTGGACGAGGTCACCGAGCGCTGGGGCGTGAAGGTGACCAACGTCGAGATCCGCGAGGTCATCCCGCCGCCGCAGGTGATGGACGCGATGACCCGGCAGATGTCCGCGGAGCGTACGCGCCGCGCCGTCGTCACCGAGGCCGAGGGCTCCAAGCAGGCGGCCATCACGGTCGCCGAGGGGAACAAGCAGTCGGCGATCTTGAACGCCGAGGGAGACCGGCAGGCTGCGATCCTGCGGGCCGAGGGGTTCGCCATGGCGCTGACCCAGATCTTCGAGTCCGCGCGGGCCGTGGATGCCAAGACGATGAGCCTGCAGTACCTCGAGGCCCTCAAGCAGATCGGGGCCTCGCCGTCGACGAAGTTCGTCATCCCGATGGAGTTCACACAACTCCTCGCGGGGATCACCGGCTACGCGGAGCGGACCTTCGGCGACGGCAGGGGCGAGGCCTCGACGTAGCCGCTCCGTCGCCTCGGGAACGCCTTCGCCCGATGCGGTGTAGAGCGGGGTGACCGACCGGGTGGAGGGCCGTCCACTGGAGGACGTCGAGCTCGTCGAGCGCGCGCGGGGCGGCGACATCGCCGCGTACGGCGAGCTCGTGGACCGGTACCGGGAGGTGGCGTTCCGCACGGCGTGGCTGATCACGCGGAGCTCGGGCGACGCGGAGGATGCCGCGCAGGACGCCTTCGTGAAGGCGTTCTACGCGCTCGCACGCTTCCGCCGCGGGGAGGCGTTCCGCCCATGGATCCTTCGGATCGTGTCCAACGAGGCGAGGAACCGACGGCGATCGGCCGCACGGCGCGAGCGGCTCGCGCTCCGGGCGGAGCGGGAGCGCGGCCCGGGGGACGCGGCCCCGTCCCCCGAGGCCGCGACGCTCGCACGCGAGGATCGCGAGCGGCTGCTGGGGGCGCTCGAGCGCCTGTCCGAGCGCGACCGCTCGGTGATCGCGTACCGATACCTGCTCGAGCTGTCCGAGGCCGAGACCGCCGAGGCCCTCGGCGTCCGGCCCGGGACCGTGAAGTCTCGTCTGTCGCGAGCCCTCGAGCGGCTCCGGGCGACCCTGGAGGTGCCAGCCGATGGATGACCGGATGAGCATCGAGCGGCTCGAGGCGGCCCTCGGCGCGCTGGGCGTCGCCTACCCGGAGACGCCCCCGATGGTCTCCGCGGTCACGGCTCGCCTGGCCTCGCAGCGCGCCGCCGATCGCCGGCCCGCATTCCCCCGCGCCGCCCTGTGGAACCGCCGTCGGGTCGTGGTGCTCGTGGCCGCGGGCCTGCTCGCGGCGCTCGCGATCGCCGCCGCCGCCCGCTACGCGATCGGCGCGTTCGAGGTGCGCGTGCAGCCGGGGGTCACCTCCGGGCCGTCGACCCCACCGTTCGAGCCCGACGTGCTCGGCGAGCCGATGACACCCGACGCGGCGGTGGCCCTGGCAGGCTTCGACGCCCGGCTCCCCGCGGCCCCGCCGCCGGACGAGGCGTACGTGATCGACTCGCAGTTCGGCGACCCCGGCCTGGTGTTCGCGTGGCGGCCGAGCGCCTCGCTTCCGGTCATCGAGGGCACCGAGTGGGGGCTCGTGCTGGTGGCCGCCCAGGGAGACACGGAGCTCGTGGTCAAGGCGATCGACCGCTTCGAGGACCTCCAGGAGCTCGTCGTGCACGGCCGTCGCGCCTTCTGGATCTCGGCGCCCCACGTGCTGATGCTCGAGACCGAACGCGGCGTGGAGACCTACGCCGTCGGAGGCAACGTCCTGATCTGGCAGGGGGACGGCGGCGTCGCCTACCGCCTCGAGACCGCGCTCGGGCGGGCCGAGGCCCTCGCGCTCGCCGAGGGCGCCCCCTGAGGACGGAACCGGCGCGGGCCCGTCGGTGTAGGTGGGGCATGACCAGATCCGAGAGGAGGATCCAATGACCCGTAGAACCGCCGTCCTCGCCGCCTCGCTGCTGGCCGCCATCTCGCTCCCCGCCCTGCCCGCCGCGGCCGGTGGTGGGTGCCACGGCGGCGTCACCCAGGGAACGGGCGACACCGTCGAGATGGTCGACGCGTGCTTCACGCCGACGACGCTCCGGGTCGAGGCGGGCGAGACCGTCACGTTCGTGAACCGAGACGGCTTCACGCACAACGTCACCGCCAACCTGTGGGGGCACCTCGAGGACATGGATCAGGGCGACGCGTTCTCCGCGACCTTCGCCGACGAGGGGGTCTTCCCCTACGCGTGCACCTACCACCCGGGCATGAGCGGCGCGATCGTCGTGGGCGACGGGGACGGCCCGGGCTCCGGCGAGGCCGTCACGGTGAGCTCGTTCCAGGAGCCGCCCAGCCCCTCCCCCGTCGTGGAGATCCGGACGGTCACGGACTCGAGCGCGGGCTCGCCCGCGACCGGCTGGATCCCTGGAGGCGCGATCGGCCTCGCGGCCGGGATCGCGATCGGCGTGCTCGTCCGCCGACGCGGCCGACCGGCGTCGGCCTGAGACGGCTACGAAGGCAGCGCGATGTCGTTCTGCTGGAACTGCAGCGTGAGGTCGTGGGGGCTCGACGATCCGGCGAGCGCCGCCTCCACGGTGACCCTTCCGTCCTTGACGAGTCCCAGCAGGCTCTGGTCGAACGTGAGCATGCCGTAGTAGTCGCCCTCGGCGATCACATCGTGGATCTCGGCGGTCCGGTCGGCGTCGGAGATGCGCTCGGCGACGCGCCCCGTGTTCACGAGGATCTCGTGGGCCGGCACCAGCCCTCCGCCCGCCGCCGGCACCAGGCGTTGGCACACGATCCCCTTGAGCGCACCGGCGAGCGTGAGGCGGATCTGCACCTGCTGGTGCGCGGGGAAGAAGTCGATCACCCGGTTCACCGTCTCGGTCGCGTTGACCGTGTGCAGGGTCGAGAGCACGAGGTGGCCCGTCTCGGCCGCCTGGAGCGCCGCGCGGACCGTCTCCGTATCGCGCATCTCGCCGATCAGGATCACGTCGGGATCCTGTCGCAGCGCGGCACGCAGGGCGGTCAGGAAGCTCTCCGTATCGTCGCCGACCTCTCGCTGGTCGATCGAGGCGACCTCGTCTCGGAACAGCACCTCGATGGGGTCCTCGATCGTCACGATGTGACACGGTCGCAGGTGGTTCAGGTGCTCGATCATCGCGGCCAGCGTCGTGGTCTTGCCCGACCCGGTGGGGCCGGTCACGAGCACGAGCCCGCGCTGCTCCTCGGACAGCAGACGGATCGTGTCGGGCAACCCCATCTCCTGGAAGGTCGGCCCCCCGAACCGGAGGGTGCGGAACACCGCCGAGATCGTGCCGCGCTGGCGGAACACGTTCACGCGGAACCGCCCGAGATCGGGAACGGAGTATGCGAAGTCGACCTCGCCCTTGGCGTGGAGGCGCTCCACCCGCCCCGGAGGCAGGATCGCCTCGGCGATCAGCTCCGTCTCGCGCGACGTGAGCGGCCTGCTCATCAGGGGCACGAGGGAGCCGGTGTCGCGGATCTTCGGTGGCCCTCCGGCCTTGAGGTGAAGGTCCGAGCCGTTCCGCGCCACGACCTCGCCGAGCCAGCCGTGGAGCTCGTCGACCAGGCTCCCGGGGCCGTGCCCGTTCGACCCCGACGGGGGCGGCGGCGGTGCCTCCTGCATCCGATCGTGTCCGATCACGGTTCAGCGACCTCCCGATCCGGCCCACGCGCGGATGCGCGGGCTCCGTTCCTCTATCGGACGGCGGCCCGCCGTTCCTGAGGGCCCGGAGGTCCCGAGGAGATCAGGACCGGCGGCCGCGTGCGACCAGCCGGCAGGTGCCGCGCTCGACGAGCGGTTCGAAGGCCGTGAGCGCCAGCGGCGGCTTCAGCGCGCCGAGCATCCCCTCGACCAGCCCCCGGTGGACCGCGCACACGAGCTCTCGGTGGTCCTCCAACAGGTCCCGGAACGGGCAGTCGCGGAGGGTGACCTCGACGCGGCCGGCGGAGCCCCGGTGGAACCGAGGGTCGAATCCCGCCGCGGACATGGCCTCCTGCAGCACCGCGAGGCCGTGTCGGGTCTGGGCGCGGGTCCCCGGCTTGGGCCCGCCGCGGATCGCCAGGTACTCACCCCACTGGCGCGCGAGCTCGGCCGCCCGCTCGCGCGCTCGGGCGCCGGTCACCAGGCCGGCCAGGATCTCAGCCAACAGCCGGTACTCGCGGTCGGCGCCGAGGTCGCGCTCGACGGCCGAGTACAGCGTCTGGGGCCGCCCCACGCTCGTGCCCTTGCGCACCTCGCGCCGGACGAGGCCCGCCTCCTCGAGCCGGCGCAGGTGTGGGCGCAGGGTGTTCGGATGCAGCGACAGGCGTGCCGCCAGCTCGCGGATCGGGACCGGCCGTCCGGACAGGCCGAGGTGCCGGTACAGGCGGAAGCGGGTGTCGTCAGCGAGGGCCTTGTGGACCTCGAGCGGTGTGGGCTCACGCGTGGGCATCGACGGCTCCCCGGGCCGGACGTACCATGGGAGAAAGCACGGTTCGCACCGTGGGAAACAGGATAATCCCGGGAGGTCGCCCGTGGTCACCGAGGAACAGGTCCGTCAGGCGCTCCGGTCGGTTCTCGACCCGGAGATCGGCAAGCCGATCGAGGACCTGGGGATGCTGAAGGGCATCCACATCGAGGGCGGGCTGGTCCGGGTCTACGTGCTCCTCACGATCGCCGGGTGCCCGCTCCAGGACCGGATCACGCAGGACGTGACCGCCGCCCTGTCCCCGCTGGAGGGCGTGGAGCGGGTCGAGGTCTCGATGGCGCCGATGAGCGAGGAGCAGCGGCAGGCGCTCGTCACCACGCTGCGCGGCAACGCGCCGCAGCAGCGGACGTTCTTCACCGGCTCGGACACCACGGTGATCGCGGTCGCCTCGGGCAAGGGCGGCGTGGGCAAGTCCAGCGTGACGGTCAACCTCGCATGCGCCCTGGCCGCCGAGGGCTACCGGGTCGGCGTGCTCGACGCCGACGTGTGGGGGTTCAGCGTGCCCCGGATGCTCGGCGTCCAGGGCAAGCCGGTCGGGTTCAACGACATGATCCTCCCGCTCGAGTCCCACGGCGTGAAGGTGATCTCGATGGGCTTCTTCGTGCCCGAGGAGACGCCCGTGATCTGGCGCGGCCCGATGCTCCACAAGGCGATCGAGCAGTTCCTGGGCGACGTGTACTGGGGCGACCTGGACTTCCTGCTCTGCGACCTGCCGCCGGGCACCGGCGACGTGTCGATCAGCCTCGCGTCGTTCCTACCCGGCGCCTCGATGCTCGTCGTGACCACGCCGCAGGATGCCGCGCGCAAGGTCGCCGAGCGGGCCGGCAAGATGGCCGAACGAACCAACCTGCGCCCGATCGGCGTCGTCGAGAACATGTCGTGGTTCGTGTGCCCGCACTGCGGCGAGCGCGAGGCGATCTTCGGGCAGGGCGGCGGCCGGGAGGCTGCCGAGACGCTCGGCGTGCCGCTGTTCGCCCAGGTCCCGCTCCAGCCCGCGCTCCGCGTGGGCGGCGACGAGGGCACGCCGATCGTCGTGACCGATCCCGACTCCCCCGCCGGCGAGGCCCTCCGGCGCGCCGCGCGCGAGATCGCGCAGACCACGCGCTCCAAGGTGGGGAAGCCGCTCCCGCTGATGGCTCGCTCCGGCGCCGCGGCGGCCGGCGGAGCCCACCAAGGCCACGCCCACTAGGGCTCGGCCGGTTCCTTCTCGATCGGCGGACGAGACCGCGCCCGAACCGCCCAGGCGATCAGCGTCGCGAGGCAGATCAGCGAGACGGTCATCCCCGTCCACTGGCTGCCGGTCAGCCCGAAGATCTCCTTGTCCACCCGCAGGTTGTCCTCGAGCACCCGCGTCGCCCCGTACCAGGCGCCGAACGTCAGCGTGAGGATGCCGGCCCGACGGGGGCTCCGCGACAGCGCGTAGAGCACCAGGAACAGCAGCGTCGCGAAGAACATGTCGTACAGCGCGGTCTGGTGGACGCCGATCCCGGTGCCGAGGACCTCGCCGGTCGCCGAGGTGAGCGTCGCGCTCTGACGGGTGATCTCCATGACCTGACCGCCCTCCAGGGTCGCGCGACAGACGTCCTCCACGCAGCTGAACCCCGCGAGGTTGCCCCCCTCGTACTGGAACGCCAGGAGCCACGACGTCGGCTTGCCGAGGTGGTCGCCGATGATCAGGTCGCCGATCCGACCGAACGCGATCCCGAAGGCGAGGCCGATCGCGGCCCCGTCCATGACCTGGAAGAACGAGTACCCATAACGGCGGAAGCGCGGGATGTTGATGATGACCGCGCCCGCGATGCCGCCGAGCAGCGTGAGGCCGCCCTCCCACAGCGCCAGCATCTCGCCGATCGAGTCGAACTCGGAGAAGTGGCCGATCACGTAGAACAGCCGCGCGCCGATGATCGTCCCGATCAGGGCCCAGAAGACCATCGTGTTGATGTGGTCGAGCTCGACGCCGCGCTTCTGACCCTCGTGCCCGAGGATCCAGGCGCCGAACAGGAACCCCACCGCGATGCCGATGCCGTGCGGGCTGATCGCGAAGTCCCCGAGGATGTGGATCCGGTCCAGGACCGGCCAGCCGATCGCAGCGAGCACGTCGATCACGCGTCCGAGTCTATCGGCGACGATCGAAGAGGGCGGCCACGGCTCGGCCGAGGACCAGGCCACCGGCGACGTCGGCCGGGTAGTGCACGCCGACGTACGTTCGGGAGGCCCCGATCATCCCGGCGAGCGCGTCGAGCGACGCCCTGGCCGCAGCTCCGGCCTCGAGCTCGCGCGACGCGACGGTGAGGAACGCCAGCAGGACCGCCGGATGGCTGCTCGGCCAGGAGGTCGCCCTCGGCTTCCCGATCAGCAGCCGCGTGGCGGACGGGTCGGCCTCGTAGGGCCTCGGCCGCAGGAACACCTTCTTCAGGCCCTGGCCCGCGAGCCAGGCGACCCCGGCGGCGGCGAGCCCCGTGGCCGCGGCTCGGCGCCGGCCGGCGGCGGCGAGCACCCCGGCCGCGGCGACCGACGCCCAGATCGAGCCGAGCTCGGTCGCCCCGCCGAGGAACCGGTCGACGGCCGGTCCCCGATCGGCGTTGCCCAACCCGAACGCCCGCTCATCGAGCTCCTCCCCGCGGCCGCCCGAGGCGGCGACGCCGAGCGAGACGGCGGCTCCGGTGAGCGCGAGCATCCGGGCGAGCGATCGGGTGCGCACGCGCATCACTGTATGCGACGATGCGCCGAGCCAAGTCTGCGGGAGGAACCGATGAGGCGTGAGGGCGATCAGGGCATGGGCGAAGGGATCGGCGGACCCCCTCCCCCGCCTCCGTCGCGCTCCGGGCTCTCGGGCAGGTGGATCGCCGTGATCGTGGCGGCGGTCCTCCTGGTGATCTTCGCGATCTTGAACTCCGAGCGGGTGACCGTGGACTTCCTGTTCTTCGACGCGAAGGCGAGGACGGTCACGGTCATCGTGGTCGCGGCAACGCTCGGATTCGTGATCGGCTACTTCGTCGGCCGACCCTCGCGTACCGAACGCAAGGCGCTGCGGGGCTAGCCGCGCCCGTCGCGACGGAACCGCTCCTCGATCTCCCGCTTCTGAGCCAACGTGCCGTGGCGGAGCGCGAGGTCGGCGCCGCCCATCCGCGCGAGGCTCCTCGCCGCCAGTTCGCCGAGCGGTCCTCCTCGGAACCGGTACTCGATGCTGTGCTCCAGCAGGCTCCGCTCGCCCGAGAGCTCCTCGATCACCGAGGTGACGGTCGCGTCCAGCAGGCCCGTCAGACGGATCACGGAGTAGTGCGGCGGGTCCCACTCGATCACCTCGCCCTCGACGTCGGTCCGGAAGGCGAGGAACCGCATCTCGGTCAGGTACCGCGAGCCCACGCGCAGGCCGTCGTCCGGCACGCCCTCGACCTTCGTGATGTGCCGGTCCCAATGGGGCAGGTTCCGAGGGTCGGCGATGACCTCCCACACCATCTCGGCTGGCGCCTCGACCACCAGGTCGATCTCCACCGTCGTCACGCGGCCATCACCGTCCCCGAGGACCAGCCCCGCCACCACACCAGGCGTCGGGGCCGGATCCGTACGAGAGCGGCCCCGTCCGGTTCCAGCCCCGCCGCGGCGACGAGCGCCGACGCCGAGCCGCGACCCGACGTGAGCCTCCGCACGACCGCCACCTCGCCCTCGCCGCGCAGCATCACCCCCAGCATCTCCCGCGCGCGCCACCACGACGGACGGTCGATCTGCAGGGCGACCGGGACGGTGGGACCCCCGCCGGCGAGGGCGAGGGTCTCCTCGGGCAGGACCGCGTACACGGCACCACCGTCGGCGAGCCATCGGGCGGGGAGCACCACGGGCCCATCGGCCGCCGGGAGGCCGAGCGCCGCGTCTCCCGAGTCGCCGAGCTCGCCGACCACGTCGTCCGGAAGCCGCTCGAGCGGCTGCTCGCCCGCCCGGGCGGCCCGGAAGCGCGAGGCGCCCGCCACCTCCGCTCCCCAATCCCC
>DASSJM010000042.1:0-14547 GCA_035691205.1 Actinomycetota bacterium | reverse complement strand
CCAGCGCTTCGGTGGTTCGCTCGCCGGGACCGTGACGCTGACCGGCGGGCTCGGCGGGATGGGCGGGGCGCAGCCGCTCGCCGTCACGATGAACGGTGGGATCGCGCTCTGCGTGGAGGTGGACCCGTCCCGCATCGAGCGACGGATCAAGACCCGGTACCTGGATCGCGAGACCGACGACCTGGACGAGGCGCTGCGGTGGGTGGACGAGGCACGGGCCGAACGCGAGGCCCTCTCGATCGGGCTCGTGGGCAACTGCGCGGAGGTGCTGCCGGTGTTGCTCGATCGCGGCTTCGCGCCCCAGCTCGTGACCGATCAGACGAGCGCGCACGACCCGCTCGGCGGATACGTCCCGGCCGGGCTCTCGCTCGAGGAGGCCGCGGCGCTCCGCGCGTCCGACCCCGACGGCTACCAGCGGCGCGCGTACGGCTCGATGGCTCGTCATGTCGAGGCGATGGTCGGGTTCCTCGAGCGCGGGTCGGTCGTGTTCGACTACGGCAACAACCTGCGCGCCGGCGCCGAGATCGGGGGTCTGCCGCACGAGCGCACGTACGCGTACCCGGGGTTCGTGCCGGCGTTCGTGCGCCCGATGTTCTGCGAGGGCAAGGGCCCGTTCCGGTGGGCCGCGCTCTCGGGCGACCCCGAGGACATCGCGAAGACCGACCGCGCGGTCGCCGAGCTCTTCCCCCGGAACGAGCGACTCCGGCGCTGGCTGGACATGGCGGAGGAGCGAGTGGCGTTCCAGGGGCTGCCGGCGCGGATCTGCTGGCTCGGCTACGGCGAGCGCGCCCTGGCGGGCCTGCGCTTCAACGAGATGGTCGCGAGCGGCGAGCTCTCCGCCCCGATCGTCATCGGGCGCGATCACCTGGACGCCGGCAGCGTCGCGAGCCCGTACCGCGAGACCGAGGCGATGAAGGACGGCTCCGACGCGATCGCGGACTGGCCGATCCTGAACGCGCTCGTCAACACCGCCGCCGGAGCGCATTGGGTGAGCGTCCATCACGGCGGCGGTGTCGGCATCGGCTACTCGATCCACGCGGGGATGGTGGTGGTGGCCGACGGCACCGAGAACGCGGCCGCGCGCCTCGAGCGGGTGCTGACGAGCGATCCTGGGATGGGCGTGGTCCGTCACGCGGACGCCGGGTATGACGATGCGCTCGCCGTGGCCGCCGACCGCGGCGTCCGCCTGCCCTGGCGCGAGTGACCGCCCGGATCCTCACCTTCCCGGCAGGGACGCGGACCGGGGAAGCTAGGGTCGGCCGCCGTTGCCGGCGGAGTGGTCGGCGGCCTCACGCGAGGCGTAGTCGGGGCTCGTCCGGTAGACCAGGTAGTCCACGCTCGCCCAGATCGTCTTCGAGAACGGCCAGAACATCAGCGGGACCAGGCCCGCGATGGCGATCGAGACGATCGTGAGCGCGCCGACGTGCAGGTCCGGCAGGTCGACGACCAGCCACCCGATGAGCAGCGCCAGCCAGAGGACGGCGGTCACGACGTAGGAGAGCACCATCGCGCCCAGGAAGCCGCCCTCCTCGCGCTCGAGGCGCAGCCCGCAGCGGGGGCATCGGTCCCGGATCGCGAACCACCCCGTGAACAGGCCTCGCGAGCCGCAGCGGGGGCACCGCTTCGTCGCCCCACGGACGAACGCGACCAGCGCCCCCGGCTCGCGCCGACCGCCGGTGGGAGGCGTTCCGATGGGGTGCGTTCCCGGTGAGGCGGAGATCCGGGGCGTGTGCGACGGGCCGGGGGGCTGACCCGGAGCGGCCGGCTCGTCCGGATCGAGGTCGTCGAAGGGGCCGGTCACGCGCCCAGCGTAGACGCCGCGCGGTTTGCGGGGCCCGGGTGCCCTCCGTAGCCTTGCCCCGTGCCGATCCGGATCGGGGAGCGTCTCTCGCTCGCGGACGTCGTCGCGGTGGCGCGCGGCACGCCGGTGGAGCTCGCACCGGCCGCGGCCGAGCGGGTCGCCGCCGCGCGCGACGTGGTCGAGAGGACGGTGGCCTCCGGGGCGACCGTCTACGGACTCACGACCGGGTTCGGCTCCCTCGCGAACGTGCACATCGAGCCCGAGCAGGCGGATGCGCTCCAGCAGGCCATCGTGCGGTCGCACGCGACGGCGGTGGGACGGCCCCTCGGCCGGGATGAGGCGCGCGCGATGCTCCTGCTGCGTGCGCACGTGCTCGCGCTCGGGCACTCCGGCGTCCGCGTCGAGATCGTGGAGCGGATGGTCGAGATGCTGAACCGCGATCTGATCCCCGTCGTCCCGGAGCAGGGCTCCCTCGGCGCCTCGGGCGACCTCGCGCCGCTCGCGGCCCTCGCGCTTCCGCTCCTGGGGGGCGGGGAGCTGCTGGTCGACGGCGCCCCCACGCCCGCAGCCCCCGTGCTCGCCGCCGCCGGGCTCGCGCCGATCGAGCTCCGGGCCAAGGAGGGCCTCGCGCTGGTGAACGGGACCCAAGGGATGCTCGCGGTCGGCATCCTCGCCGCCGACCGTGCCGAGCGGCTCGTGCGGACGGCCGACGTCACCGCGGCGATGAGCGTGGAGGCGGCGCTCGGCTCGGATCGCGTGTTCGACGAGCGCCTGACCGCCCTTCGCCCGCACGCGGGCGTCGTCGCCTCGGCATCCAACCTGCGACGGCTGCTCGCCGGGAGCGCGATCGTGGCGTCCCATCGGGACAGCCCGCACCTCGTCCAGGACGCCTACTCGCTGCGGTGCGCGCCACAGGTGAACGGCGCGACGCGCGAGGTCCTGCGCTTCGCGCGGGGGGTGTTGGAGGTCGAGGCGAACGCGGTGTCGGACAACCCGATCGTCCTGCCCGAGGATGACGAGGTGCTCTCGGGCGGCAACTTCCACGGTCAGCCGGTGGCGGCCGCGCTCGACGCGCTCGCCGCCGCGCTCGTGCCCCTCGCGAGCATCGCGGAGCGACGCCTGTTCCGACTGCTGGACCCGGTGCGCAACAACGGCCTGCCGGCGTTCCTGGTGAGGGAGAGCGGCCTGAACTCCGGGTTCATGCTCGTCCAGTACACCGCCGCGTCGATCGTGTCCGAATGCAAGACGCTCGCCCACCCCGCCTCCGTGGACACGATCGACTCGAGCGCGGGCCAGGAGGACCACGTGAGCATGGGGATGACGGCCGCGCGCCATGCGCGCGAGGTGGTGGCCAACGCCGAGGTCGTGGTCGCCCTCGAGGCGCTCGTGGCCGCCCAGGCGCTCGACCTGCGCGGGGAGGACGAGCCCGCGGGGGCGACGGCCGCCGCGCGGGATGCGATCCGTTCCCGCGTCGCGTTCCTCGACGCGGACCGTGAGCTCCGGGCGGACATCGAGGCCGTCTCGGACCTGGTCCGGAGCGGCGCTCTGCTCGCCGCCGCCGAGGACGTGATCGGCCCGCTCGACTGAGCGCTGCCGGCTACGAGTGGTAGATGACCACCCGCGTTCCGTAGTCGGCGAGCGCGTACACCCACTTCGCGTTCCAGTACGGGATCCGCACGCACCCATGGCTCGCGTTGTAGGTGGGGACCTCGGTCCACCCGTGGAGCGCTCGCAGGCCGTCGAAGTAGCTCGGGTAGTAGAGGCGGTTGGGGCTGTACCCGGCGAGCTTGCGGTAGACGCGGAACGAGCCGTCACGCGTGGCGCTGCCGGCGCCGGTGGAGACGTGCAGGATGTTCGTGATGTCGCCGCCCTCGACCGTGTACAGGACCTGCAGCGTCTGGTCGACCTCGAAGTGGAAGCCTCGCCAGCCGTGTCGCGCGTCCGGCAGCCGTGGTTGAGCCAGGCGGCGCCACGTCGCGGCCGACACGACGAACGATCGCGGCATCCGCTGCACCTTGTGGAAGGCGACGACGGCGTCCGCCGTGCGGTAGTCGTACTCGCCGTCGTTCGTGCCGATCAGGCGGTAGTGGAGGTCGGCCAGCCGCGACTCGAGCAGCTCGACGAAGACGCCGTCGTCCCCCTCGGACAGGCGGGGGAGGGGGGTGGATCCAGCGACGCCCGTGGCACGCGCCGGCAGCAGGTCGTCGTCCGCGAAGGTGGCCCGGGCCCGGTACGTGCCGGGGAGCGGCACCTCGAAGCTCGTCTCGAACGCACCCGAGGGACCCATCGCCACGAGCCGCCGGTCGATCGTCCTCCCGCCGCGCGTCAGCTCGACCTCGACTCGTCGGCCCGGTCGAGCGGGGGCGACCGTCCCTCGCACCGAGACCGTGCCGAACAGCCGCACGGGAGACGACCGGATCGTCATCGTCGCCCGGACCTGGACCGTGACCGGCTGACTCAGGGCCTCCGGGATGAAGGCCACGTAGGTGTCGGTGCCGTCGGGGGTGATCGTGGCCGTGAAGGCACCGGTCGCGTCCGGCGATGCAGCGGCGACCGCCACGCCCGCGCTGTCGCGGATCTCGACGAGCGCGCTCGCGTCGGGAGGCGAGAGGGAACCGGAGAGGGTGACGCTCTCCCCGAAGACCACCTGGGCGGCCGAGGCGGAGAGCGTGACCGTCGGCGGCACCTGCGCGGAGGCGTGCGGCGTGAGCCACGACGTGAGCAGGAGGGTGGCGAGCAGCGCGAGGGGCATCTTCCTCATCGGCCCCCGATCCTCCTTCCGTCGGCGAAGGCGTGCCGGACGGGGTTGTGCCCCGGCCGGTACGGCACCTGGCGGAACGCGTCGCCGTCCAGGACCAGGAGGTCCGCCGGCCGTCCCGGCGCCAGCGTACCGCGGGAGGCGGCCAGCCCCAGCGCGACGGCCGCGTTCGCGGTGCTCGCCGCGAGTGCTTCCACGGGCGTGAGCCCGTACAGGGAGCATGCCGTCGCGATCGCCTCGGGCATGGACAGCACCGGCGAGGTGCCGGGGTTGAAGTCGGTGGCGATCGCGATCGCGGCGCCGCCGTCGATCAGGGCGCGAACGTCCGGCGGGGCGGCCCGCAGGAACAGCGTCGAGGTCGGGAGGAGCACCGCCACCGTGTCGCCGGCGTCGCCCAGCGCCCGGATCCCCTCGCCCGACACGTGGTTGAGGTGGTCCGCGCTGCGCGCGCCGAGTGCGATCGCGGCCTCGGCGGCCCCCGAGGCGCCCAGCTGGTCCGCGTGGCAGCGCAGGGGGAGCCCGGCGGCCGACGCCGCCTCGGCCACGGCGGCGAGGTCCTCCACCGAGAACGCGATGTCCTCCACGTAGACGTCGACGGCGTCGACCAGGCCCTCGGCCGCGGCCGCGGGGATCAGCACCTCGCACACGATCCGGACCCAATCGCGCCGCTCCACGCCCTCGGGTACGGCGTGGCACGCGAGGAGCGTGACCGTGCAGGTCTGCGGCGCCGCCTCGGCCAGGCGTCGCGCGAGCCGGGCCTGCCGGAGCTCACCCTCCACCGACAGGCCGTACCCGGTCTTCAGCTCCAGCGTCGTGGTGCCGTGGTCCGCCATCTCGCGAGCCAGGGGCAGGCTGAACCCGATGACGTCGTCGTCGCTCGCCCCGGCGAGCATCCGGGCGCTCCGGTAGATCCCGCCCTCGCCGTGGAGCTCGCGGTACGAGACGCCCGCCAGGCGAGCCTCGAACTCGTCGGCGCGCCACCCGGCGAACGGCAGGTGCGTGTGGCAGTCCACGAACCCCGGCGCGATCGTGCACCCGTCGAACCGCTCGACGCCGACGAGCCCGTCGGCCGGGCCCACGTACGTGATCACTCCGTCCTCCCACGCCACCGCGCCGTCGACGATCGACATGACCGCCAGGGCGGCGTCACCCCGCACGGGCGAGGTCGTAGGGGTGACGAGGGTGGTCGCGGCGACGGCGCCGCTTGAGGTCTCGGGCATGCGCCCATGAAAGAGCAGCCCCGGCTGCGGCGCAAGCACGTCCGTAGACTGGGTCCGTGAGCCGCTCGGAGGACCTCCGGATCGTCGACGTCCTCCGTATCCCCGAGGTCCGGGCGGCGATGCTCGGGACCTTCGTGGTCATGCTCGGCTTCGGCATCCTGTCGCCGGTCCTGCCCAACTACGCGCGCTCCTTCGGCGTCGGCTACGACTCGATCGGGCTGCTGATCTCGGCGTTCTCCTTCGCCCGGCTGCTCGCGGACCCGTTCGTGGGCCGCTACATCGACCGGTACGGCGAGCGCCGGATGGTGGTGCTCGGGGCGGTCGTGGTCGGGGTCTCGTCGGTAGCGTCGGCGCTCGCGCCCACGTTCACGCTCCTCGTGATCTATCGAGGGGTAGGCGGCGTCGGGTCGGCGCTGTTCTTCGCGGCGCTCTTGTCGTTCCTGCTCCGGACGATCCCCTCAGAGCGCACCGGACGCGTGATGAGCGTGTTCTACGCCTCGTTCAACATCGGGTTCATCATGGGCGGGCCGCTCGGAGGCCTCATCGCCAACCGGTTCGGCCTCGCGAGCCCGCTCTACATCTACGGCGTGGCCTGCTTCCTGTCCGCGATCGTGTTCTGGCGCGCGATCTACGACCCCGACCGCCACGAGTCCGAGGTTCGGCGCGGGGGCCTGCGACGTCTCCCCTGGGGGCGGCCGTTCGTCACGGTGCTCGTGGTGAACCTGGTCTACCTCTGGGTGATCGGGGCGGTCTTCCAGACGCTGATCCCGCTGTTCGGGACGGACGAGGTCGGGCTGACGCTCGGCGGCGTGGGTCTCGCCCTGGCGGTGGCGACGGCGACCGAGCTCGTGTCGCTGTACCCGGCGGGCAGCGCGACCGACCGACGTGGGCGGCGTGCGGTGCTGATCCCCGCGCTCGCCGGCCTCGCGGTGGTCGTCGGGACGCTCGGGCTCGCGACGACGCCCGTGGTGTTCATGGTGGCGATGGCGGGCCTCGGCGTCGCCAGCGGCTACTCGGGCGTGCCGCCGGCGCCCATGCTCTCGGACGTGACGCCCGAGGAGCTCAAGGGGAGCGCCGTGGCCGTGTTCCGGTTCGCCGGCGACCTGGGGTTCGTGGTCGGACCGCTGGTGGCCGGCGCAGCCGCCAACACGGTCGGGTTCACCGGTGCCTTCGCGATCAGCGCGATCCCGGCCATCGTCGCCCTGGGACTGGTCCTGTCGATCGCGGAGACGAAGGGCACGTTGCCGAAGTCGGACGAGGCCCCGGGATTCTGACGTGCTGGTCGCGTCCTCGACGATCCTGCCGGTGTCGGTCGAGCGGGCGTGGGACGTGCTGCTCCGATGGGAGGAGCAACCGCGCTGGATGAAGGACGCGGACTCGGTGCGCGTGCTCACCCCCGAGCGCGAGGGGATCGGCGTCCAGGTTGCGGTGAAGACCCGCGTGCTGAACGTCCCGCTGTTCACGGAGCGCCTCGAGGTCGTCGGGTGGGATCCGCCCCGCCGCCTGGTGATGGCCCATCGCAGCTTCATCCGCGGCACCGGGACGTGGAGGCTGGAGCCGGACCCGGGCGGCTCGAGGTTCGAGTGGGACGAGGAGCTGTCGCTCCCGGTGCCGCTCCTGGGCGAGCTGGCGCTGCTCGTGTACCGGCCGTTCATGCGGCACCTCATGCGCGGGGCGCTGGAGGACCTGAGCGGCTACCTGCGCTCGGCGTGACCACCTCGCAGGGCGAGGTCGTGGCTCGCGGCGGGCCAGGTACCATCGGGCTCGGAAGCAGGGGAGCCCGGGCGGAACCGGGCTGAGAGGCCGGCTGTGGCGCAATGGCGCCGGCGACCCTACGAACCTGATCCGGGTCATACCGGCGGAGGGAGCGGTCATGGCGAGCGTCGCGGAGCGCCTCGAACGGATCCTCGCCCGCGAAGCGCCGGTCTGGGGCATCCGCCCGGTCCCCACCGAGGGACGCACCCTGCGGGGCCTCGACCTCGGCGTCCTGTGGTTCGACCTGTCGGTCGGCCTGCTCGTGATGGTCACCGGCGCGCTGCTCGTCCCGGCGCTCGGGCTGCCGACCGCGCTGCTCGCGATCGCGGTCGGGACGCTGATCGGCTGCGTGCCGCTCGCGCTGGTCGCGCTGGCGGGCGAGCGGGAGGGCGTGCCGACGATGGTGCTCCTTCGTCCGGTCCTCGGCGAGCGTGGATCCTTCGTCCCCTCCGCGCTCAACGTCGTGCAGCTCATCGGCTGGACGGCGGTGGAGTTCTGGGTGATGGGCGAGGTCGCCAACGTGGCGTCGGCGCGGCTGTTCGGGTTCGAGTCGCGCGTGCTGTGGCTGGCGGTGGTCGCGGTCGTGTGCACGGCCCTCGCGATCGGTGGGCCGGTGCTCGTCGTCCGTCGCTGGCTCGAGCGGTTCGGGATCTACGTCCTGCTGGGGACCGCGGCCTGGATCTCGATCGAGGTCCTGCGCGCGGGCGATCTCGGCGCGATCTGGGAGACGCCCGCGCGGGGGGGCCTGCCCTTCTGGCTCGCCGTCGACCTCGTGATCGTGATGCCCGTCTCGTGGCTGCCGCTCGCCGCGGACTACAACCGGTTCGCGCGACCGGGCGCGCACGCGGCGGTCGGCACCTACGCCGGCTACGCGGCGGGGAACGCGTGGTTCTACACGCTCGGCGCCCTGCTCGTCTTCGTCACCGGCGTCGGCCCGGACGCGGTCGGGCTCGGATCGAGCATCGTCGTCGTGGCGGGCGGCGGGCTCGTGCTCCTCGCCCTGCTCGTCGGCGAGAGCGACAACGCCTTCGCCGACATCTACTCGACCGCGGTCTCGACGCAGAACGTGGTGCCGGACGTGCCGCAGCGATGGCTCGCGCTCGCCGTCGGCGCGGCCGGGTTCGCGATCGCGCTCGTGTTCAGCATCGAGCGCTACGAGCTGTTCCTGCTCCTGATCGGCTCGGTGTTCGTGCCGCTCGCCGGTGTCTTCCTCGCCGTGTACTTCGTCCGACGAGGGGGACGGTTCGACCGGGACGAGCCCTTCCGGGCGCCCGCGTGGCGCTGGTGGGCGTTCGTGCCCTGGGTCGCCGGGTTCGTGGTCTTCCACTGGAGCGCTCCGACCGGACCGCAGGGCTGGGTCGACGCCGTCCGGTCGGCGTTCGAGGGGTTGGGGCTGCCCTTCCCGCTGCTCGGATCGCGGCTCGGCGCCAGCCTGCCGAGCTTCGCGGTCGCCTTCGCCGTGGCGCTCGTGCTGCCGCGACGCGTCACTCGGTGACGGCGCGCTTGGGCGGGGGTGGAGCGGCGACGAGCAGGATCACGGCGGGGTCGGCCGTCGCGTTCGAGACGAACAGGTCCGAGCCGGCGGGCACCAGGGCCGCCCCCCACTGCTCGAGACGCTTGCGGCCGCGATCCACCTGGACGACGACCTTGCCGGTCACCACCAACACGATCGCGTCCGAGTCCACGTCGCGGATCGTGCCGAGGCTCTGGTTTCGGTCGAGGTTCACGACCTCCGACCAGAGGTGGTCGGTCTCGAACAGGGCCTCGTGTCGCGGCCCGTCATCGTTGAACCGCACGAGGTCGCGCAGGTCCCTGGCCTCCATCGCCGGGCCAGCCTACCGACGCCCGGCGGATGATGCCCCACCCGCGCCCTGGATACACTGCCGCCGCTCGCCCAGACCACGAAGGAGCGCCCGTGCCTACGTTCGCCTACTCGACCGATCGACCCACCGACCTCGCCGTCGACGTGCTCGTCCTGCCGGTGTTCGAGGGACCGCAGGCGGGCCCCGGCGTGAAGGACGTCCGGGGGCTCGACCTGCTCGGCCTCTTCGAGGCGACCGGTGCGAAGGGCAAGCGGGGCGAGTCGCTCCTGGTCCCGAACACCGGCGTGAAGGGGCTGACCGCCAAGGCCGTGCTGCTCCTCGGCGTCGGCAAGCGCGACGAAGCGAACCCGGACGCCTGCCGTCGAGCGATCGGCCGGGTGGCGACCCAGCTGTCCAAGCGCAAGAGCGTCGCGACGACCCTTCCGCAGGTCGTCTCGGGTCGCGATGCCGACGATGCGGTGCAAGCGACCGTCGAGGGGCTGCTCCTCGGCGCCTACCGCTTCGAGCGCTACAAGTCCAAAGCGAAGGGGGCCTCCAAGCTCGGCAAGGTCACGGTGGTGGGCGCGCCCAAGGCGGACGCGAAGGCGGCCCGCGAGGCGATCCGTCGCGGAGAAGTCATCGCGGAGTCCCAGATGTGGGCGCGCGACCTGGTGAACACCCCGGCGCTCGACCTGCCGCCGGCCGAGCTCGCGAAGGCGGCCCAGGCCATGGCCCGGCAGGTCGGCCTCACCTGCAAGGTCTGGTCGGACGCCGAGCTGAAGAAGGGCGGGTTCGGCGGGATCGTCGGCGTCGGTCAGGGGAGCGTCCGGCCGCCGCGGATGATCGAGCTGCGCTACTCGGGCGGCACGGGTGCGCCGATCGCGCTCACGGGGAAGGGCATCGCGTTCGACTCGGGCGGGCTGTCGATCAAGGACGCGGCCAACATGGAGTGGATGAAGTCCGACATGGGCGGCGCCGCGTCCATCCTGGGGACGATGCGCGCGATCGCGATGCTGAAGCCGAAGGTGAACGTGATCGCCGCGATCCCGTCCGCCGAGAACATGCCCAGCGGCTCGGCGATCCGCCCGGGCGACGTCCTGCGCCACCGCGGCGGGACGACCTCCGAGGTCCTGAACACCGACGCCGAGGGGCGGCTGGTCCTGGCCGACGCGCTCGCGTACCTGGTCGAGAAGAAGCCGCGCGTGATCATCGACACCGCGACGCTGACCGGCGCGTGCATGGTCGCGCTCGGCGAGGACCTGTGGGGCGCGATGGGTACCGACCGCCAGCTGATCCGCGACGTCCTCGCCGCCGGCGAGGCGGCCGGCGAGCCCGGGTGGGAGCTCCCGCTGCACGCGCCCTACCGCAGGCTGATCGAATCGGAGACCGCGGACATCAAGAACATCGGCAAGCGGTACGGTGGCGCGATCACCGCCGCGCTGTTCCTGCGCGAGTTCGTGGGCGACACCCCGTGGGTGCACCTGGACATCGCCGGCCCGGCGTTCCATGAGAAGGCCGGCGACTACGGGCCCAAGGGCGCGACCGGCGTCCCGGTCCGAGCGCTCGTGCGCTACCTGCTCGCGCAGTCGGAGGGTCGGGCGAAGCGGTGAGCTCCGAGGGCGGGGCCGTGCTGGCCGTCTTCGCGCACCCCGACGACGCCGAGATCTGCGCGGGAGGGACGCTCGCGAAGTGGGCGGCCGCGGGACGCGGCGTCCACCTGCTGGTCCTGACCAACGGCGATCGAGGCTCCGGCGACGCGGCGCGCGATCGCGCCGAGCTCGCGGCCACCCGGGCCCGCGAGACCGAGGCCGCCGGGCGGATCTTGGGGCTGTCGAGCGTGCGGATCCTCGATGTGCACGACGGCGAGCTCGAGAACACGGCCGCGACGCGAGCCGAGGTCGTTCGGGCGATCCGCGAGATCCGGCCCACCGCGGTCGTCACGTGCGACCCGACCGCCTGGTTCTTCGAGGATCGCTACTACAACCACTCCGACCACCGCACGGCCGGCGTGGTCGCCCTGGACGCCGTCTTCCCCGGGGCGGGGAACCCCCACTTCTTCTCCGACCACCTGGCCGAGGGCCTCGAGCCCCACTCGGTGACGGACGTGTGGCTCGGCTGGACCCGCGAGCCGAACCACCGCGAGGACATCACCGGGTTCCTGCGGACGAAGGTCGACGCCCTCGCCGCGCACGCGAGCCAGCTGAGCGAGGGGATCGCCTTCTTCGAGGAGGAGCTCGAGAAGGAGGCGCGCGAGGCGGGCGAGACGATCGGCGTGGAGCAGGCCGAGGCGTTCCGGCGCCTGGACCTGTCCTAGCGCTCGGCCCGGAGGCCCACGGCGAACAGCACCTCGCGCCGATCGCTCACCGGGTCGGAGAAGCGTTCGGCGAAGACCGCGCGCGCCCGCTCCAGGAACGACGCGAACCCGGACTCCCCGAGCATCGAGCGCACGAACCGACCCGTCGCCCATGTGCCGAGGCCCTCGACGTACTCGTCGAGGGAGTAGCGGAACCGGTACGTGCGGATCTGGGTCCGCACCTGGCGCAGGCCGGCCGTCATCAGCACGTCCTCGACGGCGGCGCGGTCGCGGAACCGCTCGCGCCATGGGAGGCGCTCGTCCATCGCGGGCTGGAGAACCTCGCGAGGGACGACCGTGTACACGAGCTCGAGCCACGTGCGTGTGAGGTCGTCCTCGCCGTCGGACCACGCGGTCACACCTAGGCGTCCGCCTGGTCGCAGGACGCGCAGCATGTCGTGCAGGGCGGTCTGGTAGCGGGCGAAGTGGGCGATCACGAAGTTCGCGAGCACCGCGTCGAACGACCCGTCGCGGAAGGGCAGGTCGATGACCTCGGCAGCGGCCAAGTGGAGTCCAGGCTCCGCCGAGCGGGCCTCGACCAGCATCCCGTGCGCCTCGTCGATCCCCACGACGAGCCCGCCGGCCGAGGCCGCAGCGGCCGCCGCGACGCCCGTGCCGGTCCCCACGTCGAGCACCCGCTGCCCGGCTGCCACGCCGGAGAGCTCGACCAGGTCGCGTGCGGGCTCGATCAGTCGTGGCGCGTGGATCCGCGCGTAGGTCTCGGCCACCGAGTCGTAGGAGCGCCAGTCCTCCATCGGCCGGTCAGCCTATCGGGTGTCGCGGTGAACGAGGGGGCCGGCCGGGCGCGGGTAGGCTTTCGGCGAGATGGGGCGGACGTGAGCGGGCCGGCCGGGGTGACGGCGCTCGTCCTGGCCGAGACGGTGGCGGGCGGGCTGTTCCTGCTGTTCGCGACCCCGCTGTGGAACGAGGTCAGGCGCGGGTTCTTCACGCTCACCGGCTCGATCCTCGCGGCCCTGTCCCTCGCGACGTGGGGGGCCGCCGCCGCCGCCCGCGTCCCCGGGAGCGAGGCCGGCGCGTGGTCCGTGCGACTCGCCCTGGCGCTCACGGTGGTGAACGCGGTCTGGGTCGGCCTGATGTTCACGAAGCGTCATCCGCCCGCCCGGGCCGTCGGGATCGCCTCGGTCCCGGTCTCGATCGCGCTGCTCGTCGCGATGGCGGGCACCGCCGAGGGGTCCTGGACGGTCGCGTTCCTCCAGTTGCTCGCGGGGGCCGCGTTCCTCGGGGCGGTGATTGACGGGCTCCTGCTCGGGCACTGGTACCTCACCGACCGTGGGCTCACCCGTGCGCCGATCAACCGCTTCACCGATCTGCTGCTGGCCGGCGTCCTCCTGGAGGGGCTCGCGCTGGTCCTCGGCGGGTTCGAGCCGACCGAGGCGTCGTCGCGGTTCAACCCGCTCCTGACCTCGGCGGGGCTCGCATCGTGGATCGCGCTCGGGATGGTGGCGACGACCGCGCTGATCGCCGTGATGATCCGGCTGTCCCTCAGGGGGGAGCGCTCCTCGGCGGTCCAGGCGGCGACGGGGTTCTTCTACCTCGCGGTGATCACGGCGCTCACGGCGGAATTCGCCGCCAAGGTCCGGTTCCTACCCTAGGCCGGCGATGAAGGGCGCCCTCGCCGTCGCCGGGATCGCGCTGGAGTCGTTCGCCTGGTTCCGCGTGTCGCGCGGCGGAAGCGTCTGGGTCTGGATGACGCCGACCCTCGCGGGTCTCGGCGTCGCGGCCCTGGTCGCGGGGCCGCCGCCGTTCTCGCCCGAGGTCGAGCCGGCGGTGGCCGCAGCGATCGGCCTGGGGGCAGGGATCGCCCTGTACGTGGCGACGCGGATCTTCTTCCTGGTCGCGGGGCGCTGGGACCTGCTGTGGCGACACTCGGTCGCGATGTACGCACGGCAGGGGGGGCTGTCCATCGGCGTCGCGCTGGCGCTGTCGGTCGGGCTGAGCGTGCCCGGCGAGGAGCTGTTCTGGCGCGAGTTCGTCCAGCTCGAGCTCGTGTCGGCGCTCGACGGTGCGGCGGGGCTCGCGGCCGTTCTCGCCTGGGCCGCGTTCGTGCTCGCGAACGTGTTCAGCCGCAACCTGGCGATCGCCGCGGGCGCGGTGGTCGGGGGCGCGTTGTGGTGCGGGCTCTGCTGGTGGACGGGTGGGGTCGCCGCGAGCCTGGCCTGTCACGCGGCGTGGACGGCACTGATGCTCGTGTTCCCGGTCGCTCGGGTTCCCTCGGAGCTCGCCGCGTGAGCGCCGTCACCCCCATGCCGGTCCGGCGGGCGCTCGAGGGCGGGGACTTCTGTCACGTCGCCGCGATCACGCCCGTGGGTCCGCACGTGACCCCGATGGTGTTCGCCGTCGCGGGCGATCGCGTCTGGGTGACCACGTCCCGCGGCTCGGTGAAGGCGCGATCCTGGCGCGCCGACCGGCGGGTGGCCGGACTGGTTCGGGCCGGGGACCGGGACGTGACCTTCGGCGGGACCGTCGCCACCTATGACCTGCTGGACCCCGGCTCGTGGGGACGCTCGGTCCGGGAGGGGCTGCTGCTCGCCGTCGCGAGCACTCGGTTCACGCGGAAGAACGCCCGGTTCTTCGCCGGGTACGCGGTCGACGCACATCACGTGCCGTTCGCCTGGACGCCCCCGGGACGCGTGTTCGCGGAGATCGTCATCGAGCGCTCCGCGATCCTCGAGCCGGGTGGGGCCGCCTCGATGTGGGGGGATTGGGGAGCGGAGGTGGCGGGCGCCTCGCGCTTCCGGGCCGCCCGGGCGGGCGAGCAGCCGCTCGAGCGGCTTCCGGACGACGTGGTCGGCGAGCTCGGCGACTCGGGAGACGCGGCGCTCGGCCTCCCGGCGGCC
>DASSJM010000041.1:0-11522 GCA_035691205.1 Actinomycetota bacterium | reverse complement strand
CGGCCGACTTCTTCAAGGGGCTGTTCGAGGCGGACCTCGCCTCGAACGAGCTCCTGACCGAGATCCGGGTCCCCAAGGCGGCGGGTCGCGGGTGGAGCTACCTGAAGTTCCACCGCCGGGCGCAGGACTGGGCGCTCGTAGGCGTGGCGGCGCTCGCCGGGAACGGCGGGAACCCCTCGATCGCGCTCACGAACATGGGACTGCACCCGATCCGTGCGGCCGGTGTGGAGGAGGCCCTCGCGGGCGGGGCCGACCCGGCGGCGGCGGCCGAGCGCGCGGCCGAGGGCACGAGCCCGCCGTCCGACGCGTTCGCGAGCGCGGAGTACCGGAGCGAGATCGTGAAGGTGCTCGTCCGGCGCGCGCTCGAGGAGGCGATGTCCAGGTAGGGAGCCCGGTGGCGTGTGTGGCAGTTCGTTGCGGGCGCCGATCCGGCGCCCGCCGACGTCTTTGACGCCGCCTCGCCGGTCTGACTGAATGACCGCCATGCTTGCGTTCCTCGAGGAAGGCACCTGGGCGCGCGACGCGGGCCTTCCGATCCTGATCACGCTCGCGGTCGCGGTGATCGTGAGCCTCGTCCTCCACCAGGTCGTCAGGCGCTTCCGCGATCGTTTGGAGCGCTCCCCGAGCGCCTCCGAGGCCGTCGGTCTGCAGCGGGCGGCCACGCTCGCCAACGCGCTGTCGGCCACGGTGAACATCGTCGTGTGGACGCTCGCGATCCTGATCGCCCTCGGGTACCTGAACGTGAACCTCGCGCCGCTGATCGCCGGTGCCGGCATCGCCGGCGTGGCGCTTGGATTCGGCGCCCAGAGCATCGTGAAGGACGGGCTCACCGGGTTCTTCATCCTGCTCGAGAACCAGTTCGGCGTGGGCGACACCGTCGAGGTGCGCACGACGGCCGACCCCGTCATCGGGCGGATCGAGTGGTTCACGCTGCGCGCGACGGCGCTCCGCGCCTACGACGGCACGCTGCACATCGTGCCGAACGGGAACATCCAGGTCGTCAGCAACAAGTCCCGGGGTTGGGCTCGGGCGATCGTCGACACCCGGTTCGCCTACGGCGAGGATCCGGAGCGGGTGCGCGGCCTCATCGACGAGCTGTTCGACGAGCTCCGCGAGGACGAGCAGCTCCGCGAGTGGGTCAGGGACGGCCCGGCGGTCCTGGGGGTCGAGACCACGAGCGACACGGGCGTGGTGATCCGGGCGGTGGCGGAGACGGTGCCCGCCAGGCGCTTCGACGTGGAGCGCATGCTCCGCGAGCGGATCACCCAGCGCCTGGCCGAGCGCGGCGTCCGCGCGCCGTCCCCGCCGCCGGCATCTCCGAGGCCGCCCGAGGTCGGCTGAGCGGCCCTCCGCAGGGCCGGATGGCCGTGCGCCGCAGGAACGAGGGTCCTGGAAACGGCCCGTGACCCCGCGTAGCATCCCCATCCAGGAAGACCACGTTGGGGCACCGCGACCGCGCACGATGGCGGTGTCCCTGGGAAGGGGGAAGGATGCAGCAACAGCAGCCGAGCGGCTGGGCGATCGGGTGGACCTACTTCGCCGCCTTCATGATGATGATGATCGGCGTGTGGCACGCCATCGCGGGCCTCGCCGCCCTCGTGAACGACGAGTTCCTGGTCCTCACGCAGGAGTACGTCTTCAAGTTCGACGCCACGACGTGGGGATGGATCCACCTGATCTTGGGGATCGTCGTCGTCTTCGCCGGCTTCGGCTTGTTCAGCGGCGCGCTCTGGGCGCGGACGATCGGCGTGATCTTGGCGGTGGTGAGCGGCATCGCCGCCTTCGCCTGGCTGCCCTACCAGCCGTTCTGGGGGCTCCTGATGATCTTCGCCTCGATCTCGGTCATCTGGGCCCTGACGGCCCACGGCCGCGACGTGGTCGAGTAGCCCACGAACGTTCCGCAAGGCGCACGGGGCCCCGCTTCGGCGGGGCCCCGTCCGCGTCTCAGGTCGACGCCGTCGCGAGCGAGGACGCGAACCCCACGACCGTCCAGATCCCGGCCCACGTGCCGCCGCGCTCGAGCGCGAACGGCATCAAGGAGTCGGTGAGCATCGCGAGCAGTCCGCCCGCCGCGAACGCCGCCGCCCGATCGCCGCTCAGTCCCCACAGGTCGGTGGCGGCGAAGCCGAGGCCGGAGGCCACGCCGCACGCGAGCACGACGGTGCCCCACATCAGCGCCATCCTCCCGGCCCGCCACCCCGAGCCGGCCAGGTCGGCGGAGGGCGCGAGCGCCTGCGGGACGTTCGACACGAACACGGCGATCAGGAACGAGGTGCTGATCGACTGCCCCGAGGCGACCTGGATCCCGAAGATCAGCGACTCGGGCACGCCGTCGACCACCGAGCCGACCACGATCCCCATGGCGCTCGAGCCGCCACCCTCGCCGAACCGGGACTCGACGATGCGGTCGCTCACGATGAACACGAGGCCGCCGATCAGGAGCCACAGCGCGAGCTGCCAGTTCTCGGAGAGCCCCTGCCCCTCCGGGATCAGGTCGAACGCGACGGCGGCGACCAGGGCGCCGGCGCCGAAGCCCGCGAACGCGCCGATGACCGCCTTCGGGACCTTCACCAGGTAGACGGCGAGCCCGCTCAGCAGGAGCGAGGACTGCGCGGCAGCGCCGAGCAGGAAGGCGTCGAGCATCAGGAACGCTCCGACGGTCGGTCCTCGGTCGGAGGCGCCGTTTCGGTGGTGGTCGCGGACGCGGCAGCCCAGCGGGCCGGACGCCACGCGCTCACGATCTTGCCGAACGTGACGATGAGGAAGAGCTGGCCGATCAGCATCTCTGCGACCGCGAACGACTGCCCCGGGTTCGCGCCGGGCACCAGGTTCCCATACCCGGTCGTCGTCAGCGTCGTGAAGCTGAAGAACAGGAACTGCGGCATCGCGCCGTCGCCGTCCACTCCGAAGAACGGCCCCGCCTGAACCAGGCTGATGCTCCGATAGGTGAACGCGAAGAACATCCCGATCAGCAGGTAGGCGGCCAGGGCACCGAGGATGGCCTCCTGGTCGACGGCCGGACGGGTGACCAGGTGACGGATGATCGCGATCGGCGCGATGAAGTACAGGAGCGAGCTCATGACCGGGAGACCGGACCACGCTTCCTCTTTGGCGAGGATCGTGCTCCCCAGGACCCCTAGAACCGCAAGGGCCAGCACGACGTCGGCGACCAGGCGTGTGCTCCGCCGAACCTTCGAGGTGCGCAGCGCCAGCCAGACGGTGACAGTCTGCATCAGCACGACCAGGGGGGAGGTCCGCGGACCCTGGACGGTCACGGCCGTGACGTAGGTCGCCACGATGAGCCCGAGCACCATCCCGTAGCTGTCCGGCGAAACGAACGCGAGCGCGAGCCGCTTGAGGGGGTGACGTCTCCCTGGCGCGCCCTCCGCGTCGGTCGTCGCGGTTCCGGCCAGCTCGTCGATCGGTCGCCCCCTCCGCATCCCCAGGTCGCCTGTCTCCCAGGTCGCCCCGTCTCCAGTGAACCCTACCGGGGAACCGGAGCCGGGTCCCGAGACCCGGGCGGCTCGCTCCGGGTACGCTCCAGGCGTGAGTGAGCTGCCGTTCTCATCGGTGCCGGAGCTGCAGGAGGCGCTGGGCCGAGAGCACTACCTCGCCGACCGCGGCCTCTCGACCGCGATCTTCCTGGCGGTGTCGCTGAACAAGCCGCTGCTGCTCGAGGGCGAGGCTGGCGTGGGCAAGACCGAGGTGGCCAAGGTGCTCTCCTCGATCCTCGGTCGCGAGCTGATCCGGCTCCAGTGCTACGAGGGCATCGACGCCTCGCAGGCGCTCTACGAGTGGAACTACTCGAAGCAGCTGATAGCGGTGCGCGCGATGCAGGACGTGTCGGCCGAGGCGCACGTGCAGGACCTGTTCGGGCCCGAGTTCCTGGTCGAACGCCCGCTGCTGGCCGCGATCCGGGCCGGCTCGAAGGCCGTGCTCCTGGTCGACGAGCTCGATCGCGCCGACGACGAGTTCGAGGCCTTCCTGCTGGAGATCCTGTCCGAGTTCGCCGTCACGATCCCCGAGATCGGCAGGATCGCGGCCGAAGACCCACCGGCGGTCGTCGTGACCTCCAACCGCACACGCGAGCTCCACGACGCGCTGAAGCGCCGATGCCTGTACCACTGGATCGATCACCCGGCGCTCGACCGCGAGATCCAGATCATCCGCGCCCGAGCCCCGGAAGTGCCTGAGGCCCTCGCGCGTGATGTCGCGACCGCGGTGAACCGCCTCCGGGGGTTCGACATCGCGAAGCGCCCGGGCGTCGCCGAGACGATCGACTGGGCGCACGCGGCGGCGTTCCTGGGCGTCGATCGGCTGGACGAGGAGACGGCTGCATCCACGCTCGGGACCGTGCTGAAGGATCACGACGACCAGCAGCTCGCGGCCTCGCGCCTGGCCGAGGTCGTGGCCGGTGACGAACCCGCCGCCTGAGGCCGAGGCCCTCGGCCGCCTGATCGGCTTCGGGCGCGAGCTCCGACGCCGAGGTCTCCCGGTCGGAACCGGCCGGATCGTTACGTTCTGCCGCTCCGCGGCTGCCCTCGGCGCGCTCGATCGCGAGGACCTGTACTGGGCCGGTCGCGCCTCGCTGGTCTCGCGGCGAGAGGACCTCGAGGCGTTCGACGCGGCGTTCGAGGGGTGGTTCCGCGAGAACATCCGGATCGAGCTCAACCTGGCCGGCCCCGCCGAGGAGGGGGGGTCGCCGGACGCCGCGGAGGCGGCCGTGGACGGGCCCGAGATCGTCGAGGACCGCATCGTTGCCCGCGAATGGCACGACTTGGAGGAGGGGGACGAGGCCGAGGGCGAGGCCTCGATCCGTATCGTCGCGAGCGCCATGGAGGTGCTCCGCGAGAAGTCCTTCGCAGACCTGACGGACGAGGAGCGCCGGCGCGTGGCCCACGCGATCCGCAAGCTCGCGGTCCAGGTGCCCATCCGCAAGACGCGGCGCTACCGGCCGGCGACGTCGGGGCCGCGGTTCGACGTGAAGCGGACGATCCGCCGATCGCTCCGCACGCAGGGCGAACCCTTCCACCGCGCATGGCGCGCGCGCGGAACCCGGAACCGGCCGCTGGTGCTGATCCTCGACATCTCGGGCTCGATGGCGCCGTACTCGCGCGCGCTCGTGCAGTTCGCGTTCGCGGCGATGGCCGCCGGCCGACGCGTCGAGGTCTTCTGCTTCGGTACCCGGCTCACCCGCGTGACCCGCTCGCTGCGGACGAAAGACCCGGACCGGGCGCTCCGCGAGATCGGCCGCCTCGTCGAGGACTGGGAGGGGGGCACGCGGATCGGCGCCTCGCTGAAGGAGCTGCTCGACGGCTGGAGCCAGCGGGCGGCGCTCCGCGGCTCGGTCGCGGTGGTCTGCTCGGACGGGCTCGAGCGCGGCGAGCCGGACCTGCTGCGCGAGCAGATGGCGAGGCTCCGGCGGCTGGTGCACAAGGTCGTCTGGGTCAACCCGCTGAAGGGGAGTCCACACTACGAGCCGCTGGCCCGAGGGATGGCCGCGGCGCTGCCCTCGATCGACGAGTTCCTCCCCGGTCACAACCTCGAGAGCCTCGAGGAGCTGTCCCGGGCGCTCGCCGACTAGACCGAGCCCGCAGAGCGGGAGACCATCGACGAGTCGATGATGGAGGGCGGGCAGGCCGAGATGCAGCCGTGACCTCGGTCGAGATCACCGCCGATGGCGCGATGTCGTTCCAGCCGGTCGGCTACATGGCGGCGGAGGAGGGTCACGAAGCGAGGTCGAGCCAGAGCCGTCCACGTTCGGTGTCGATGGCAAGTCGAGTGATGGGGTGGTCCCCGAGCTCCATGCGTTCCTCGACCTGCATCGTGATCGGGTCGATGCGCAGGATCGAACCATCCTGCGCGACCCACACCGAACCGAAGCCGACGGCGACGTCGCTCGTATCGGGGCCGAGGGAGATGACCGGGCTGACGGTATCGTCCCTCTCGCGGACGCCCGTCAGGATGCCGGCGACCGTGTCCAGGACCCACACGACCCCGTCCCCGATGGCGATCCGATCGAGCGCAGACGTGAAGGGGATCCTGGCGACCACGGAGTCGGATCGCGGATCCACGCGAACCAGTTCGCCCTCGAACCCGTCGAGGACCCAGACGGCTTCGGAGCCGACCGCCAGGGGCGCGGCCACCTCGCCGACGGCGATGCGCGACACGTGGTACGTGGTCGGATCGACCCGAAGGACATCGCCGGAGTCGGTACCGAGCCAGACCGAGCCGAAACCGGTTTCGATCGCCCGTGTCCCGGATGCCCGCGGGATGCGGATCGGCTGGGGCGCATGGAATAGGGCCGCGTCCACCGGGAAGAGGGTGTCGCCTGAGAACGTCCAGACCTTGCCGAACCCCACGGCCAGCCCGCTGGTGCCGGCGATCCCGACCCCCGCGTTGCTCAGACCGAGCGTCGTGAAGCTGCCGTCTCCCGGATCCACCTTCACGAGGACCGGGTTGCGGATCAGCCAGGCGCTTCCCTCTCCGACTTCGATCTCCTCCGCCCGGACGTTCCCGCGTGGGAGGGTACGCTGAATGACCCGCTGGCCCGTCCTGACGTCGATGGCGAGCACATCGTTCGCGCGGGGCCCGGAGGTGTCGGCCTGCGTGGTCGGCGCCTCGGAGCCTCCGACGGTGACCAAGACTGCGATCGCGGCCCCCATCATCAGCGCCGCGGCGGCAGCGAGCACCGCGATGCCCCGCCTGCCCCCGAGGACGGACGCTGACGGGATCCGTGCCCGTCGCTCGGCGGCAGCCGCCGGGTCGAGCGGAGCCCTCAGGGTCTGCCCACTCACGTGGGTGACCGCGAACAGACGCACCCTCCCGGGGATCCCCTTCAGCGTGCGCGTCCCGCGGTCGGCGAAGTCGATCGACGAGCCCGCGACCAGCTCTCGAGTTGTGAGGGTGACGAGGATCTCTGCCGGTCCGGCCACGCCGAGGATCCGTGCGGCGGTGTGCACGGCGATCCCGCCCACCTTCCCGTCCATCGGTTCGAGCTCGCCGACGTGGACGGCCGCCCTGATGTCGATACCCAGATCTTGGACCGCCCTGCACATCGCATCCGCGCATCGGATCGCATCGCCGGGCTCCTGGAAGACCGCGAAGAACCCGTCTCCGGCTGTGTCGACCTCCCGACCCTTGAAGCGCTTCAGCTCTCGACGGCAGATCTGGTGGTGCCGGGTGAGGAGCTCTCGCCATCGCCGGTCGCCGAGATCGGCCGCGACGACCGTCGACCCGACGATATCTGTGAAGAGAACCGAGGCCAGGGACCGCCTGGAGGTCCGCCAGGACACGCGGATGAGTGTGGCCGTCGCTCGCCGACCGTTCAAGCCCTAGACGCGGCGTTCGATGTAGCCGTCGATCAGCTCGAGCAGGCGCTCGCGGCCGAAGCTGTCGTCGTGACCGCCGTGGACGATCCGCACCGGGATGTCCCGGAGACGCCGCATAGTGCGGACGTAGTCGCCGATGTTCGACTCGGGGAGCTCGTCGAGCAGCATGCCGCTCTCGTACACGCAATCGCCCGAGAACAGCGTCCGCGTGGCCTCCTCCCACAGCCCGATCTCGCCGGGGGTGTGGCCGGGCAGGTGCAGCACGACGAATCGCCGATCGCCGAGGTCGAGGTTGTCACCCTCGTCGACGAGGCGGGTCGGTCGCACCGGCGTCACCCGGTAGCCGTCGGGGTCGAAGCCCTCGCGCGGCAGCGCGGTGAGCAGCGAGACCGGAGCCTCGTAGCCCGAGAGCTCCTCGGGCGGGTAGTCCTCGATGCGGAGGGACGCGAAGCCCTCGGCGCTGGCGACGGCCTCCGCGTCGAGGCGGTGGACCACCACGTCGTCCCACTCGTGCAGGCCGCCGGTGTGATCGAAGTGACGGTGCGTCGCCACCACGGTGACCGGCCGCTCCCACAGGTCCGCGAGCTGCGTCCGGAGCGGCGCGAGCCCCAGGCCCGCGTCCACCAGGAGGTCCCGGTCGCGCCCGCGGATCAGGAACAGGTTCGCCCGCAGGAACGGGTCGACGTACGGCTCGCGGATCAGGACGACGCCCTCGTCGATCTCGCGATGTTCGAACCAGCGCTCGGCGACGCGCACGAGTCACCTCCGGCTTGACGGTCGACGCCGGTGAGCGTAGACCGGTGCGCGGACGGACCCGAAGGGAGGTGCTCGATGAAGGACCTCACCGTCTCCCTCGAGGACAAGCCGGGCGAGCTCGCGCGGATGGGCGAGGCGCTCGGCGGCGCCGGGGTCAACATCGAGGGGATGGCCGCGATGACGGCCGAGGGCCGGGGGATCATCCACCTGCTGGTGGAGGACGCCGCGGCGACCCGCGCCGCGCTCGAAGGCGCCGGGATCGCGGTCGCGGGGGAGGCCGATCCCCTGATCGCCGAGTTCCCCGCCGACCAGGTCGACCGACCGGGTGCGATGGGCGAGATGGCGCGGGCGATGGCCGAGGCCGGGGTGAACGTGCAGGTCGTGTACCTGGCGACCAAGAACCGCGGCGTCATGGTGACGAGCGACAACGCGAAGGCGAGGGCCGCGCTCGGGATGTAGCGCGCCAGCGCTCCGCGTTGGACGGGAGGGCGGCTCACGGGGAAGGGGTCGCCCTCCCGCTACGTTCGGGCGGCGCGATCCAGCAGCTCGACGGGGTGGACGACCTCCACCTCGGCTCCGAGCTCGCGGAGGCCGGCGGCGATCTGCGCCGTACAGCCCGGGTTGGCGCTGGCGACGACGCTCGCGCCGGTCGTGACGATGGCCTCGGCCTTGCGTCGGCGGAGCTCCGAGGCCATCGCGGGCTCGAGGACGTTGTAGAGCCCGGCCGCGCCGCAGCACACGTCGCCCTCGGCGATCTCCACGAGCTCGAGGCCGGGTATCCGTTCGAGCAGCGCGCGCGGCTGCTCTCGGATGTGCTGCGCTCGGAGCGCGTGGCACGCGTCGTGGTACGCGACGCGTGCCGACAGCGGGCCGAGCTCGCCGAGCTCGTCGAGCGCCTCGGTGACGTCGCGCACCTTGGCGGAGAACGTACGCGCCCGCTCGGTGCCGAGGAGCTCGCCGAGGTCCTTCAGGTGTGCGCCGCAGCCGGCCGCGTTCACGACGACGAGGTCGACGCCCTCGAACGCGCGCAGGTTGCGCTCGGCTAGATCGCGAGCGATGTCGAGGCGTCCGTTGTGCGCGGCGAGGGCACCGCAGCACCGCTGTCCCTTCGGGACGACGACGCGCCACCCGGCTCGCGCCAGCACCCGGATCGTCGCGCGGTTCGCCTCGCGGAACCATCGGTCCTGCACGCACCCGGCCAGCAGCGCGGCCGTGCCCCGTACCTCACCGGCGGGTTCGGTCAGGCGCGGCAGGCGGCCGAACAGCTCCGAGCGTCGCGGCACGAGCGACCGGACGCGCCGCGGCAGGACCAACCGGCCGAGCGGCTGGAGCGCCGCCACGATCCACAGGAGCGCCGGCCGCGGCAGCACGACGTCGAGGCCGAGCCACCGGAGGAACCGCGCCCGCCGCGTTCGCAGCGGCTCCACCTGGACGCGGGCGCGCTCGACCATGCGCCCGAACGGCACGTGCGAGGGGCACACGTCCTCGCACGCGCGACAGGCGAGGCACAGGTCCATGAACCGGGAGAACGTGCGGTCGACGTCGGCGATCCCGTCGGCCACGGAGCGCATCGCCGCGATCCGTCCGCGTGGCGACGCCGGCTCCTCACCGGTCAGTCGATAGGTCGGGCAGTGCGGCAGGCACAACCCGCAGGCCACGCACGCCGCCAGGTCGGACGCCGAGGGCGCGTCGGCCGGCACCGGCCACCGCGGCGATCCGTGAACGGCGCCGACGAACCGGACACCCTCGGGCATCTCGGCGCCGAGCGGCGCGGGCCCGGTCACGTCGGGTTCGACGGACACGAGCGGATCCTCTCACGATCGAGGGTGCCGATCGGGACGACGGGCCGGTTTCCCAGCGCTGGCTATCATCGGCCGACGTGTCGAAGATCCGACCCTCCGCCAAGGCCTCGTCGTTCACCGAGTCGGTGATCCGGGAGATGACGCGTCTCGCGATCGCGCACGGAGCCATCAACCTCGCCCAGGGCTTCCCCGACTTCCCGGCGCCCGACGAGCTGAAGGAGGCCGCGCGGCGCGCCATCGCCGAGGACATCAACCAGTACCCGATCACCTGGGGCGCCGAGGCCTTCCGCGAGGCGATCGCCTCGAGCTACCGCGACCGCTACGGGATGGCGTGGGTGGACGCCGAGCGGCACGTGACCGTCACGTGCGGCTCGACGGAGGCGATGATCGCCTCGATGCTCGGTGTGCTCGATCCCGGCGACGAGGTCGTCGTGTTCGAGCCGTTCTACGAGAACTACGGGCCGGACACGATCCTCGCGGGAGCGGTGCCGCGGACCGTTGCACTGCATCCGCCCGACTGGACCTTCGACGTGGCCGAGCTCGCGGCCGCGTTCACCGAGCGCACCCGAGGGATCGTGATCAACACGCCGAACAACCCCACCGGCAAGGTGTTCTCGCGCGAGGAGCTGGGCGCCGTGGCAGAGCTCTGCCAGCGCTGGGACGCGGTCGTGTTCACCGACGAGATCTACGAACACATCACCTACGACGGGCACCGGCACGTCCCGCCGGCGTCGATCCCGGGGCTCGAGGACCGAACGGTCACGATCAGCGCGCTCTCGAAGACCTACGCCGTGACCGGGTGGCGCGTGGGTTGGGTCGTCGCGCCCGATGCGCTCGCCGGTGCGATCCGCGGCGTGCACGACTTCCTCACCGTGGCCGCGGCGGCGCCGCTGCAGGAGGCCGGCGCGGTCGCCCTCGCCCTGCCGGAGTCCTACTACGAGCGGACGGCGATCGAGTACCTGGAGCGGCGCGACGCGCTCATGAAGATCCTCGCCGAGACCGGGTTCCGGGCCGATCCCCCGGCGGGCGCGTACTACGTGATGGCCGACGCGTCGCACCTGGGGATGGGCGACGACGTGGAGGTCGCCCACCGCCTCACGAAGGACGTCGGCGTCGCCGTCGTGCCCGGCTCGTCGTTCTTCTCCCGTCCCGAGCTGGGGGCCCACCTGGTCCGGTTCGCGTTCTGCAAGCGGCTCGAGACGCTCGAGGAGGCGGGCCGGCGCCTCCGCGAGGGCCTGGCCTAGAGCCCGCCCCAACCACGTCCGGGGGCGAGCACCCCGTTCGGGTCGAAGGAGTCCTTCAGCCGTCGGTGCACCTCGGGCGCCGGCAGCGGGTCGTCGCCGAGGCCGCCCGGACCCCTGACGACCGGCGCGATGCCGCCGGCCGCCCGGACGCGAGCGCGCAGGGTGTCGAGGGCTCCGCCGGGCGCGTCCAGGCCCACCCAGGCCAGCCCGACCCCGGCCAACGCCCCCCAGGCGTCGCCGGAGGTCGCGACGTCGAGCTGTGCGGGTGGCACGGCGACCTCGACGACGACCGGGTGATCGAGCCACGGTGCCGACGCGGGGAAGGCCGCGTCCTCGTCGACCGTCACGGGAGTCGCCACCGCCGCGGCCGCCGACGCCTGCTCCCGGAC
>DASSJM010000040.1:0-4512 GCA_035691205.1 Actinomycetota bacterium | reverse complement strand
CGGCTGGGCCATCAGCCGGTCGAACCCCGCGGCGATGACGGTGACCCGAACCTCCTCGCCCAGGGCGTCGTCGACGACGGCGCCGAAGATGATGTTGGCGTCGGGGTGCGCGACCCGGGTGATGGTATCGGCAGCCCGATTCACCTCGTGCAGCGTGAGATCCGTCGGGCCCGAGACCGAGAGCAGGAGGCCCCGCGCCCCCTCGATCGAGGACTCGAGCAGCGGTGAGGAGATCGCGTTCTTCGCGGCCTCTTCCGCTCGATCCTCGCCCGAGCCCTGGCCGATGCCCATGAGGGCCGTGCCGGCCCCGGTCATCACGGACTTCACGTCTGCGAAGTCGAGGTTGATCAGGCCTGGCGTCGTGATCAGCGAGGTGATCCCGTCGACGCCCTGATACAGGACCTGGTCCGCCATGCGGAAGGCATCGACCATCGGCATGCTCGGGTCGGAGACCTGGAGCAGCCGGTCGTTGGGAACCACGATCAGCGTGTCGACCGCCTTCTTCAGATCACTGATCCCGAGGTCGGCCTGGGTCGCACGCATCCTGCCCTCGAACCCGAAGGGCCGCGTCACCACGCCGATCGTGAGCGCCCCCAGGTTCCGCGCGATCTCGGCGATGATCGGCGCGCCACCGGTCCCGGTGCCGCCTCCCTCGCCGGCCGTGATGAACACCATGTCCGAGCCCTTGAGGATCTCCTCGATCTCGTCGCTGTGCTCGTCCACCGCTCGGCGCCCGATCTCCGGGTCCGAGCCGGCCCCGAGCCCCCGGGTCGTCTCGCGACCGATGTCGAGCTTGACCTCCGCGTCGGACATCATCAGCGTCTGGGCGTCCGTGTTGACCGCGACGAACTCCACGCCACGCAGGCCGCCCTCGATCATCCGGTTGACCGCGTTGACGCCGCCCCCGCCGATCCCGATGACCTTGATGACGGCGAGGTAGTTCTGAGGAGTAACCATCACTCGTGACCTCCGCTCCCCGGACGAAGCCCCCGGTCTACCTGGGGAAACGCCGTGCCTTCCCTCGGAACGATCAACCTCAACTGGAGATTGATTGTTATATCTACTTCACATCGACTCGGCCACCGTACTATCGAAGCCCAGGTCCGTCAATAGTCGGCCGCGCCTGTCCGGCTCTCGGTCCTGACAAGCGCTCGCCCTCACGTTCAGGGTGCGAGCGTCCCCGCCGGTGCCCAGGGCGCGACCACGGACAGGGACACGAGCTGCTCCCCCGCTTCGCGGGCCCAGGCGAGCGCCGATGCGATCGCACGGGCCTTCGGGCCGAGCGCGGTTGCGGAGCCGAAGCTCACTCGGGGTCCGTCCCTCATCCAGACCTCGAGGGTCCCGCCGGGAAGGACCGCGACCCGATCCACCGCGTCGCGGAGATCCCCATCCATCGCGCCGAGCGCGAGGGCCGCGCCGGCGGCGGTCGGGGCGATGGCCCCGTCGATGGGCGGTACGGCCGGGAGCTCGATCTGGGGCAGCGATCGGACCGAGGCCGAACGCGGGACGGCGCCGAGCGTCGTCCCGTCCGACGCGACGAGGACGCTCCCCCCTTCACCGGAGGCCACCGCCACCGGTACGCGTTCGGTCACCGAGATCTCGATCGCGAGCCCGAGGGACACCCGGACGTCGGCCTCGGCGACCCAGGGGGCGGACTCCAGCCTGCGCTCGACAGCGCCCTCGTCCAACCAGACGGCGTTCGTGTGCCGATCGACGGCCGCCAGCTCCAGCACCTGCGCTCGGGAGAGCGCGGACGCACCGATCACGTCCACCCTTCGCGCGTGGAAGACGGACGTGCGAGAGGCGGTGATCGCCGCCACGACGAGGACGGCGGCGGCGATCGACCCGAGCGCCCACCGCCCGAGGCCGCGCCGTGGCGGCCGCGCTCCACGGTCAGGCTGTTGCCGGATCCAGATCCCCAACGAGATGCACCTCCGTCTCGAGTTCGATGCCCGAACGCGTCGCGACGAGTCGCTGGACCTCGCGGATCAGGGACAGCACGTCGCCGGCGCGCGCACCCTCCGACGTGATGATGAAGTTGGCGTGCTTGCGAGAGACCGAGGCGCCGCCGACGGCCAGGCCCTTGGCACCTGCCTCGTCGATCAGCCGGGCCGCGTGCTCGCCCGGGGGGTTCTTGAACACGCTGCCGCAGTTGGGCTCCGCGAGCGGCTGGGTCCGTCGGCGCCACGCTCGCGCCTCGTCCATGCGAGCGCGGATCTCCGCGGCCGCGGCGGGACGCAGCCGGAGCGTCGCCCCGATGACGACCGCATCCCTCGGCAGGGAGGACCGACGGTACGAGAAGCCTGCGTCGCCACCCGTGATCCGGTCGGCGTGTCCGTTCCCCAGGTCGAAGAGATCCACCGACTCGACGACGCCCGCCATATCCCCGCCGTGCGCCCCCGCGTTCATCCGGACCGCGCCGCCCAGCGACCCGGGGATCGCGACGCCGAACTCCACCCCGGACAGCCCGTGCGCGAGGGCGACGCCCGACAGTGCCGGCAGCGGCATGGCCGCCCCGGCGGTGAGCCGATCCCCATCGCGCGCGGACCATCGGTACCCTCGCCCCAGTCGCAGCACCAGACCCTGGAATCCGGTATCGGCAACCAGCACGTTCGACCCCTTGCCGAGGACCACGACGGGGATGCCCGTCTCTCGGATCGCGACCGAGGCCGCGACCAGGTCCGGCTCGCCCTCCGGTTCGAGGAACAGCGCGGCCGGACCCCCGATGCGGAACGTCGTGAGCGGTGCGAGGACGAACCTCGCCCGGACGCGGTCGCCGCATGCGGTCCGCAGGATCGTCTCGGCGAGCGCCAACGCCTCGATCGAAGGCGTGCCCTCGTTCACGGCTCGCCGCCGATCCGCTCGAGCGCGGCGTCGCCGAGCATCCACACGTCGCCGCACCCCATCGTGATCACGAGGTCGCCCGCTCGAACCTCCTCGCCCAGGAAGTCGACGACGTCGCCCCGGTGTGGGAGGTACACGACCCGCGTGCCGGTGCCCGCTCGCGCGATCCCGTTCACCACCAGCTTGCCGGTGACACCGGGGATCGGTTCCTGCGCCGCCCCGTACACATCGGTCACCACGACGACGTCCGCCTCCACGAGGCTCTCGCCGAGCTCACGCCACAACGCCTGCGTCCGCGAGTACCGGTGGGGCTGGAAGACGGCCAGCAGGCGGCCCGGCTCCCGGCGGCGCGCGACGTCGAGGGTGACCGCCAGCTCGGTCGGCACGTGGCCGTAGTCGTCGTAGAAGTCCGCTCCCCGGGCCCGGCCCCGGAGCTCGAACCTCCGGTGGACGCCCGTGAAGGATCCGAGCGCGTCGCAGGCGGCGGCGAGCTCGACGTCCAGCCGCATCGCCACCGCGACCGATGCGGCCGCGTTCAGCACGTTGTGAGCGCCGTCGACCCCGAGGCGGAGGTCGCAGGACCGGTTCCCGACGACGATCAGCGCCCTCGCGCCCCCGGGACCGACCGACCCGATCTGGACGCGCAGGTCCGCCTCGGCCGCCATGCCGTAGGAGGTGCGCGGCGTGCCCGCCGCGACGACGGCACGCATCGCCCCATCGTCGTCCGCGCAGACCACGACGTGATCGCACCTGCGCGCGAACTCCGCGAACGCGGCCTCGATCTCCTCGCGGCCTCCCGGGTAGAAGTCCACATGATCGACCTCCACGTTGGTGATGACCCCGATCGCCGGCCGTCCGAGCAGGAACGAGCCGTCGCTCTCGTCCGCCTCGGCGACGAACACGTCCCCGCCCCCTCCTCGAGCACCGCTCCCCGTCTCGTTCGGGTCACCGCCGATCACGTAGGTCGGATCGAGTCCCGTCCGCTCCAGCACCAAGGCGATCATCGACGTGGTGGTCGTCTTGCCGTGCGTCCCCGACACCGCGATCTGACGCCGATCGGCCGCCGCGGCGGCGAGGGCCTGTGCGCGGGCCCAGACCGCCATGCCCCGACGACGCGCCTCGCGGAGCTCGGGGTTCGTCTCCGCGATCGCGCTCGACACGACCACGGCGTCTGGCTCGCCGAGGTTCGCGGCATCGTGTCCCACCGCGATCGCCGCGCCGAGCGCCTGTAGCTCCTCCAGGCCCTTGGATCCCTTCAGGTCGGAGCCGCTGACCTCGATCCCGCGGGCGAGGAACAGCCTCGCGAGGTTGCGCATCCCCGCGCCACCGATGCCGATCATGTGCAGTCGTCGGACCCCGCCGAGGTCGGGGACACCGAGCGTCGGGATCGTGCCGGGTCGCGCGACGTACGCGTTCACCGGGGATCCCCGGCCTGCAGGACGGCGTCGGCCAGCGCGTCGGCCGCGTCGGGTCGGGACCAGTCCCGAGCCCGATCGGCGAAGCGCTCGAGCCGCTCGTGGTCGTCCAGGAGCCAGGAGACACGTTCGGCGAGCACGCGCCCGTCCAGCTCGTCGTCGAGCAGCATGGACGCGCCGCCGGCGCGCTGGAGCGCGCGCGCGTTCGCCTCCTGGTGCCGGCCCGTCGCGTACGGGTACGGGACCAGGATCG
>DASSJM010000039.1:0-3739 GCA_035691205.1 Actinomycetota bacterium | reverse complement strand
CACGATCCGGTCCTCGAGGGGCTTCAGGTTGAACGCCTTCGCCATGCCTTCCCTCCTTGCGGTTCGTGCCTGAGCGTTAGCACTCGCCGAGCGCGAGTGCTAACAGGATATCGGCGCGAGTGCCAAGGGTCAACGGGCGGGTGAGCGGGGGGGGCGCTCACACGCCCTTCAGGAAGGCGACCGTCTCCCCCAGGCCGTCCTCGAGGTGGGTCCAGGGGCGCCAGCCCAGCACCTCGGCGGCCAGGGACGGATCCAGGACGCTCCGACGCAGATCGCCGGAGCGGGCCAGGCCGGCCTGCGGCTGGCCGGAGAACCCCGTGATCTCGGCGAGCATCCGGTACAGCCCGTTGACCGAGGTCTCGACGCCGGTGCCCACGTTGAGGAGACGACCGTCCCCGCGCTCGGCGGCGAGGGCGAACGCGTGGACGGCGTCGTCCACGAACACGTAGTCGCGCGTCTGGTTCCCGTCGCCGAAGATGGTGGGCGCCTCCCCCGCGAGCATCTTCGTGGCGAAGATCGACACGACCCCGGCCTCCCCGCCCGGGTCCTGGCGCGGTCCGTAGACGTTGGCGAGCGCGAGGGCAGTATGCGCGATCCCCCGGTAGCGCTCGTAGAACGTCAGGTACTCGAGCGCGACCTTCTTGCTGATCCCGTACGGCGACACGGGACGCCCGGCCGCGGCCGCGGACTCCTTGACCGGGAGCTTCCGTGGCTCGCCGTAGAGGGTGCCGCCCGACGCCGCGTACACGACCTTGCGCACGCCGATCGTGGCGCTGCACTCGAGCACGTTGAGCAGGCCCATGACGTTCACGCTCGCGTCGTTGATGGGGTCCTTCACCGAGGCCGGCACCTCGGGTTGGGCGGCGACGTGCATCACGACCTCGGGCCGGTGGCGCTCGAACAGCCCCAGCAGTCCCTCGGCTCGCACGTCCATGTTGAAGAACGTGAACTCCTGGCCGTACCCGCGCGCCTCGGACAGGTTGGCGATGTGGCCCGACGAGAGGTCGTCCACGGCCACTACGCGGTGACCCTCGGCGAGCAGGCGATCGCACAGGTGCGAGCCGACGAAGCCCGCTCCCCCGGTGACGAGCATCGTCGTCACGCGAGCACCATCGACGGATCGGCGCCGACCGACAGGTCGGATCGCTCGCCCCGGGCCAGCCGCCACGATCCGGCGAGGGCGATCATCGCCCCGTTGTCCGTGCACAGGCTCATCGACGGGAAGCGCACGTCGATCCCGGCCTCCGCGCCAGCCTTCTCCATGCGATCGCGAAGCCGCGAATTGGCCACGACCCCACCGCCGAGCAGGACCCGACGGGTTCCGCGTTCCCTGGCGGCGTCCATCGTCTTGGCGACCTGAACGTCCACGATCGCCTCCTGGAACGAGGCCGCGAGGTCGGCCGGGTCCACCTCGCGCCCGGCCCCTCGCTCGGCCTTCACGTGCCGCAGCACGGCCGTCTTCAGCCCCGACAGCGAGAAGTCGTAGTCACCGGAGTCGGCCATCGCGCGCGGGAACCGTATCGCGTCGGGGTCGCCTTGCTGCGCAAGCCGGTCCAGCGCCGGGCCGCCCGGGAACCCCAGGCCGATGAACCGGGCGATCTTGTCGAAGGCCTCGCCCGCCGCGTCGTCCACCGTCTGGCCGAGGATCTCGTACCGGTGCGGCTCGGGCATGTGGACGAGCATCGTGTGGCCGCCGCTCACCACGAGGCACACGGCCGGCGCGAGATCGGGGCCGTGCTCGATCGCGTTGGCCAAGATGTGCCCCTCGAGATGGTTCACACCCACGAGCGGGATCCTGGCCGCCAGGGAGATCGACTTGGCGGCCGCGATGCCCACGAGCAGCGCACCGACGAGCCCGGGACCCACCGTCACCGCGACCCCGTCCAGATCGCCGAACCCGACGCCGGCCTCCCCCAACGCCTGCTCGAGCAGGGGGTTCAGTGCCTCGACGTGGGCGCGGCTCGCGAGTTCCGGCACCACGCCGCCGAAACGCTCGTGGACCTCGACCTGGCTCGCGAGCAGGTTCGAGCGGACCGTCCCATCCTGGACGATCGCGACACCCGTCTCGTCGCAGGAGGTCTCGATGCCGAGGACCCGCATCGTCGGCCTCTGCGGCCTCAGGCGCCCTCGGGGCGGATGCCCTCGGGCAGCTCGTCCACCAGCTCGGCCAGGCGGCGCCGGTACCCAGGGTCGCGGATGCCGTCCAGCCACATGATCAGCGCGTCCTCGCCGACCTCCTGGTAGTAGTTCTTGCGCACCCCCACGGGATGGAACCCGAAGCGCCCGTACAGCCGCTGCGCACCCCAGTTGGTGACCCGCACCTCGAGCGAGACCGCCTCGGCCCCCATCTCCACCGCCTGGACGATCAGGTCGTGGAGGACCCGCGAGGCGATCTTCCGTCGCTGGCGCAGGGGATCGACGGCGACGTTGGTGATGTGGGCCTCCTCGCCGTAGCAGATCATGCCCCCGTACCCGACGACCTCGCGGTCGATCCGCGCGACGAGGTAACAGCGGTTCCGGGGTTCGGACATCTCGGACAGGAACAGGTTGGGGCTCCACGGACGCGGGTAGACCTGGCGCTCGATCGCCATGACGCCGCGCAGGTGGCGGCGCCGCATCCGGCTCACCTCAAGCCGAGGCGCCTCTGGCTCGCTGATCCCAAGCGATCTCCGCATCCGTCTTCCTCAGGTAGAGCGGCACGACCTCCGGGAGCCGATCGGTCTCCTCCCGGATGAACCGCGGGGCCGCGAGGGTCACCAGCGCCGAGGCCCACGGATGGGCGAACGGCGCCGGCGCGACCTCGATCCGGCCGGAGACCTCCAGCTCCTGTCGGTACAGGATGGCACCGTCGCCGACGAGCAGCACCTCCTCCCGCACGGCCTCCAGGTCGGCGGCCAGGGCCGCCGGGGTCCCCACGCGGTACCCCCCCTCGCGCACCACCCCACCGTGCACGGGTCGGTAGCGCGCCGAGAACACCTCCTTGCGGCGGGCGTCCATCACGGCGACGACCGTCCGCGGGGTCTGGTGGACGCCGAAGGCCAGCACGTCCAGGCTGGGGATGCCCACGATCGGCACCCTGAGCACCTGCGCGAGGGCCTTCCCGGCCTCGACGCCGACCCGCAGGCCCGTGTACAGGCCCGGGCCGAGGCCCACGGCCACCCCGTGGACGTGCTCGAGCTGCTTGCCGGTCCACGCCAGGAGCTGCTCGATCGCGGGGACGACGTCGTCGTGCTTGCGGGCGCCGGCGAAGCTCACCGCGCCCACGATCTCGTGCTCGGTGCCGAGCGCGACCGAGGTCACGGCCGTGGACGTGTCGATCCCGAGGACGATCACGCCGCGGCGCTCCATCGTTCGAGCGCCCGCTCCAGCCGCTCCCAGCGGAGCGACCAGGACCCGCCGTCGGCGAGGAGCCGGACCGATCGCTCATCGCCCGCCGGCACCGTCAGCTCGATCACCAGGTGGTCCTGCGGCAGCAGGGCCTCGACGGCGTCGCCCCACTCGACGAGGAGCACTCCGTCCTCGGCCTGCTCCTCGAGCCCGAGGTCGAGCACGTCCTGCACACGGTCGAGCCGGTAGACGTCGGCGTGGATGACGGGCAGCCGCCCGCCCCGGTACTCGCGCACGAGCGTGAACGTCGGCGAGACGACCACGCCCGCGAACCCCAGCCCACGCGCGAGGCCCTGCGCGAACGTGGTCTTCCCCGCTCCGAGCTCGCCGGTGAGCGCGATCGCGTCGCCCG
>DASSJM010000038.1:0-10949 GCA_035691205.1 Actinomycetota bacterium | reverse complement strand
CTCGATCCGGTAGCCGCCGATCGAGGTGCCGATGCGGGGATCGGTGGCGCTCATGGTTCGGCGCATCATGCCACGTCGCCCCGAGATCCCGGCGGGCGGGGAACCGGATCCCCGGTCGCCGAGTTGCCCCGCTCGGGAGTGACCGAGGTCCCTAGGTCCGGCGGCTCCGGCGTGCGAGCCTGACATCGATGAGCCGCTCCGTTCCCCACGCGCTCGCCACCGCGCTCGCCGTGGTCGCGACGCTCGCAGCCGCCCCGCCCGCGACCGCGCTCGACGACCCGCAGCAGGTCGCGCTCGCCCTCGACCGGCCGGCGTTCAGCCCCAACGGCGACGACGTTGCCGACACCGCGACCGCCATCGTCACCACGGACGTGGCCGGGGCCGTCCTGACCCTCGAGGTCCTCGACACGGCCGGCGCGCTCGTGAACACGCTCCTCGCCGCCGTGCCGGTCGCGCCCGAGGAGACCACCGCCACCTGGAAGGGCCTCGACGACGCGAACCGCAGGGCCCCGGACGGCGTGTACACGATCCGCGCCACGCTCGTCGACGCGTCCGCCGTCGCGTTCACCGCCGAGGCGGCCCTGGTCCTCGACACCGTGGCGCCGAGCGTCCACTGGCGTTCGATCGCGCCGCAGCCGGTCCGGAGCCGGGCCGCGACGGTCCGGATCTCGTTCCGCCTCGCCGGCGCCGAGCAGGGCAAGCTCGTCGTGACCGACGCGGCCGGGACGATCGTGCACCGCGACGCGTGGGACGGGTCGGGCGGCTTGGTCACGCGCACGTGGAACCTTCGGGACGAGCGGCGCGACCACGGCGAGCGCGGTGGCGATCGAGGCGAGCGCGCGGCTGACGCAGGGGCCCATCGCTGTCAGGCTCGCACGCCGGAGGCGCCGAACCTAGGGACCTCGGTCACTCCCGGACGGGGCAACTCGGCGACCGGGATCCGGTTCCCCGCCCGCCGGGATCTCGGGGCGACGTGGCATGATGCGCCGAACCATGAGCGCCACCGATCCCCGCATCGGCACCTCGATCGGCGGCTACCGGATCGAGTCGATCCTCGGCCGGGGCGGCATGAGCGTCGTCTACCTCGCCGAGCACGAGCGACTGAAGCGCAAGGCTGCCCTGAAGGTCCTCTCGCCGGAGCTCGCCGGGGACGAGACCTTCCGCCGGCGGTTCGTGGCCGAGTGGGAGCGCCTGGCCGGCCTGGACCACCCGAACATCATCCCCATCTTCGAGGCGGGCGAGGCCGAGGGCCTCCTGTACATCGCGATGCGCTACGTCGAGACGACCGACCTGAAGGGCACGATCCGCGCCGAGGGACGGTTGGAGCCCGCGCGCGCGATGGCCATCGCGACCCAGGTGGCGAGCGCGCTCGACGCCGCGCACGCACACTCGCTGGTCCACCGCGACGTGAAGCCGGGGAACGTCCTGATCGCGCCCGGCGCGGGGTTCGAGGGGATCGACCACGCCTACCTGTCCGACTTCGGCCTGACCAAGCGCACCGACTCGGTGAGCGGGCTCACGAAGACCGGGAGCTTCATGGGCACGATCGACTACGTGGCACCCGAGCAGATCACCGGCCAGGCCGTGGACGGCCGGGCCGACCAGTACGCGCTCGCCTGCGTGCTGTTCGAGAGCCTGACCGGCCAGGTCCCGTTCCCGCGGGAGGAGGAGACCGCGGCGCTATTCGCGCACCTGCAGGCGCCACCGCCGCGGGCGAGCGAGGTCAACCCGACGCTCCCGCCCGCGATCGACGACGTGATCGCTCGGGGGATGGCCAAGGAGCCGTCGGAGCGGTTCGGGACGTGCATGGAGTTCGCTCGCGCCGCGCGTGGGGCGCTCGGGTTGGAGCACACGGCGCCCGCGAGGGTGCCGCGGCTCGAGGAGACGGTGGTGGCCGCGGCGCCGGAGCTGCCGCCCACGCCCTCGAAGGTGGTGCCGCCGGCCGAACCGGCTGGCTCGAGGGCCGAACCACCCGCGCCGGATCGTGGCCCGAACCGCGTGCCGGTGATCATCGTCACGCTCGCCGCCCTGGTGGCGCTCGTCGCGTTCGGGCTGTCGCAGCTCGGGGGCGGGGAGGAGCCGCCCCCGCCGTCGCCCACGGAGGAGCCGAGCGAGGAGCCGGTCACGGGCCCGACCGCGGCGGTGATCTTCGAGGACCCGTTCGACGATCCCTCCACCGGATGGGAGACCTCGCCCGAGTTCGGCGTGCAGCGCGAGTACACGCCCGAGGGGACCTACCGCTTCACGTGGACCGACGAGGCTCCCCCCGAGCAGTTCGCGACCTCCCAGGGCGGGGTCGCGGGCGCCGACGGGGACCTGACCGACGTGCGGGTCAGCGTGACCGCGACGCTCGTGGCCGTCGAGGGCCGGCAGGAGGTCGGCGTCTCCTGCCGGACGAGGGAGGACACCACCTACTACCTCTACGCCACGAGCGACGGCTTCTGGGAGATCGCGAAGATCTTCGACGTCGAGAAGTTCGACCGGCTGAACGGCGGTGCCATGGAGCCGGTCGCGGAGGGGTCGACGTACCGGATCGAGGGCACCTGCGTCGGCGGCGAAGGTGGCGGGCCGGTCACGCTGACGCTGTTCCTGGACGGACAGGAGCTCGGGAGCGCGGTCGACGAGGACGATCCGAACCCCCGCCACGGGGAGCCCATCCCCTCGGGTCTGGTCGGGATCTTCTCGCAGGCCAACACCGGCACGGTGACGGAGTTCGACGACTTCGTGGTCGAGGACCTCACGGGCTGAGGCCTCGCCGGTCCCGCCAGGGGTTGAGACCGGCGCGGCTGAGGGCCAGGATGGTGGGATGGCGACCGTTCGCGAGGTCATGAGCCCGGACCCGGTCACGATCGAACCCTCTGCCAACCTGACGCAGGCCGCCCACGCGATGTCGGTGGGCGGCGTCGGGTCGGTCCTCGTGCTCGAGGGCGGCACGCTCGTCGGCATCTTCACCGAGCGGGACATCCTCCGGGCGCTCGCGACCTTCGCCACGGCCGATGCGGCGCGCACGTCGTCCGTCGCCAACGGGATGACGCCCGACCCGGTGACGATCGGGCCCGACGCCTCGGCGGGCGAGGCGCTGAACCTGATGCTGTTCCGAGGGTTCCGACACCTGCCCGTCGTCGAGGGCGACACCGTCCTGGGCGTCGTCTCGATGCGCGACCTCGCCAAGCACCTCGCCGAGGCGTGAGGCGCACCACCGACGTGGACTACGTCGTCGCGAACGACCTCGCCGACGCGCTCGAGATGCGGGCCGCCGGCCGCACCGTGCTCGCGGGGGGGACCGACGTCTACCCCGCGCACGTCGGGCGGCCGTTCGAAGGCCCGCTCGTGGACATCGGCGGGCTCGAGGAGCTGCGGGGGATCGCCGAGACCGCCGACGGCTACCGGATCGGCGCGCTCACGCGGTGGGCGGACGTGGCCGCCGCCGACCTGCCCTCGGGGTTCGACGGGCTGCGCGCCGCGGCGCGCGAGGTGGGCTCGGTCCAGGTCCAGGCCGCCGGGACGATCGGCGGCAACCTGTGCAACGCGTCGCCGGCCGCCGACGGCGTGCCGCCGCTGCTCACGCTCGACGCCTCGGTCGAGCTCGCATCGCCCAGGGGCACCCGCGTGCTCCCGGTGGAGGCGTTCCTCACGGGCTACCGGGAGACCGCGCTCGCGCCCGACGAGCTGCTCGCCGCCGTGCTGGTCCCACCCGCGATGGCGCAGGCGCGGGCCGCGTTCGGCAAGCTCGGGCTGCGCCGGTACCTGGTGATCTCGATCGTGATGGCGGCCGCGACGATCGCCGCCGGGCCGGACGGCCACATCGAGCGGGCGCGGGTCGCCGTGGGGGCCTGCTCCCCCGTCGCTCGGCGCCTGCCGGAGCTGGAGGCCGACCTCGTGGGCCGCTCGCTCGACGAGGACCTCGGCGCGCTCGCCCGGCCCGAGCACCTGTCTGCGCTCGCCCCGATCGACGACGTCCGCGCGACCGCCGGGTACCGGCGGGGGGCCGCGTTGACCCTCGTGCGCCGCGTTCTGTCGGAGGGCGCGCGATGAGCACCGTGACCTTCGACGTCAACGGTTCCCCCGCGACCGTCGAGCGCTCGGCGCGGCGCCTGTCCGAGGTCCTGCGCGAGGACCTCGGCATGCCCGCCACGAAGGTCGGGTGCGACGCCGGCGACTGCGGGGCCTGCACCGTGCTCCTGGACGGCGAGCCCGTGAGCGCGTGCATGACCGCGGTCGGGCGCCTGGACGGCCGCAGCGTCCAGACGCTCGAGGGCCTGGACGCGACCGGCGAGATCGCGCCGCTGCAGCGCTCGTTCCTGCGGCACGGCGCCGCGCAGTGCGGGATCTGCACGCCGGGGATGCTCGTGGCCGCGGCCGCGCTCCTGCGCGCCACCCCCGAGCCGGCCGAGGACCAGGTGCGGGACGCGCTCGGCGGCGTGCTCTGCCGGTGCACCGGCTACCGGAAGATCGTCTCGGCCGTGATGTCCGCCTCGCAGACCGACGAGCCCCAGCCCCAGCCGCCGCCGGCCGGCAAGGCGGTCGGGGCCCGCGTCCCGCGCGTCGACGGCCTGCCGAAGGTGCGCGGGACCGACGTGTTCGGCGCCGACGCGTGGCCCGAGGGCACCCTGGTCGCCCGCGTGATCCGCTCGCCCCACCATCGCGCGCGGTTCGAACTCGGCGACCTGGACGCCTACGTGGCCGCGAACCCCGGCGTGGAGCGCGCGTTCACCGCGGTCGACGTCCCCGGCCTGAACCGGTTCGGCGTGATCCCCGACACGGCCGACCAGCCCGTGTTCGCCGAGGGCGAGGTCCGCTTCCGCGGCGAGGCGGTCGCGATGGTCGTGGGCGAGCCGACCGCGATGGCCGACCTCGACCTCGACGGCTTCCCCGTGACCTGGGAGGAGCTCCCGGCGGTCATGACGATCGACGAGGCGCTGGCCGAGGGCGCGCCTCGGCTGCACGAGGACCGCGAGGGCAACGTGCTGGTCCGCGGCAACGTTCGGCAGGGCGACGTCGACGAGACGCTCGATGCCGCCGACGTCGTCGTGGAGCGCACCTTCGAGACCGGGTTCGTCGAGCACGCGTACATCGAGCCCGAGGCGGGGTTCGCGATGCGCGTCGGCGACCGGCTCGAGGTCCGGGTCACCACGCAGTCCCCGCACCTGGACCGGACCGAGCTCGAGGCGATCGTCGGCCTGCGCGAGGGCCAGGTGCGGATCGTGCCGACCGCGGTCGGCGGCGGGTTCGGCAGCAAGCTCGACCTGTCGGTGCAGCCGTACGTCGCGCTCGCGGCGTGGCTGCTCGACCGCCCGGTCCGCATCGCGTACACGCGGCCCGAGTCGATGATGTCCACCACCAAGCGCCATCCGGCGCGGATGCGTGTGCGGATCGGCGCGACGCGCGGGGGCCGGCTCCTCGCGATGGACTTCGCGGGCGGGTTCAACACCGGCGCGTACGCCTCGTGGGGCTCGACCGTCGCGAACCGGGTCCCGGTCCACGCGGGGGGCCCCTACGTGTACGAGGCCTACCGGGCGCGGACGGTCGCGGTGCACACCAACGCGCCCCCGTCCGGCGCGTTCCGCGGGTTCGGCGTGCCGCAGTCGACGATCGCGTCCGAGGGCGCGCTCGACGAGCTCGCCGACGCCCTCGGGATCGACCGGCTCGAGCTGCGTGTGCGCAACGCGATCACCGCGGGGGTCCCCACGGTCACCGGCCAGGTGTTCGAGGGCGGCGTCGGCTACCGAGACTGCCTCGAGGCGCTCCGCCCGCACCGCGAGCGCGCGATCGAGGAGGCGGCGGCGTTCAACGCGGTGGCGACGGGCCGGCGCCGCGGCGTCGGCCTCGCGGGCATGTGGTACGGCTGCGGCAACACCGCGCTGCCGAACCCCTCGACGATCCGAGTGGGCCTGCGGCGCGACGGGCGTGTCGTGCTGTTCCAGGGCGCGGTCGACATGGGGCAGGGCCCGAACACCGTGATGACGCAGATCTGCGCCGACGCGATCGGCGTCGAGCTCTCCAGCATCGAGACGCTCGGCGCCGACACGGACACCACGCCGGACGCCGGCAAGAGCTCGGCCTCACGCCAGACGTTCGTCTCGGGCAACGCGACGTACCTCGCGGGGCTCGAGCTCCGGACGACGCTGCTCGCGCTCGCCGGCGCCTCGGAGGACGCGTACCTCGAGCTCGACGGCGGGCGGCTGATCGCGCACGACCGCGGGTCGCGGCGGGAGATCGCGCTCGGCGATCTCGAGGCCGACGCCGAGGGTCTCGTCGCGCAGGCCGTCGCGACCTTCGACCCGCCGACGACGCCGCTCGACGAGGACGGCCAGGGCGTGCCGTACGCGCAGTTCGGGTTCGGCGCGCACCTCGTCGAGCTCGAGGTCGACCTGGAGCTCGGGACCGTGCGACCCCTCAAGGTCACGGCCGCGCACGACGTCGGCCGGGCGGTGAACCCCACGCTGGTCGAGGGCCAGATCGAGGGCGGTGTCGCGATGGGCCTCGGGATGGCGCTCATGGAGGAGTACATCCCGGGCGTGAACGAGAACCTGCACGACTACCTGATCCCGACGATCGGCGACGTGCCGGAGATCGTGAGCATCCTGGTGGAATCGGGCGACCCCATCGGTCCGTACGGCGCGAAGGGCATCGGCGAGCACGCGCTCGTGCCGACCGCGCCCGCGGTCCTGAACGCGATCCGCGACGCGGTCGGCGCCGGCGTGCACCGGATCCCGGCGACGCCCGACCGCGTCCTGGCGGCGATCGCGGCCGGCCGCTCCTAGACGCAGCCGGACGGGTTCGGTTCCCCGGCCAGACGTGCGGCGATCCAGGCCACGACGTCATCGTTCGCGGCGGCGATGACCCCCGAATGGTCGATCCCCGCGTACGTGCTCCGCGTGACGGTCGCCCCCAGATCGCAGTACTTGGTCGCGAGGGTCTGCGAGATCTCGACCGGGACCTGCTCGTCGTCCGTCCCCTGCAGGATCAGCATCGGGACCGCCGGGTCCACGCTGCCCGGTGAGTTCTCGTCGAAGATGCGGACGAAGGCTCGCGAATCGAGGGGATCGGTCGTGAAGATCGCATCGCCCCCGCTCCCGCTCCACCGCGCCACGGTGGCGTCGATGCATTCGCCCTCCGCCTCCTCGACGTAGGCGAGCGCGTCCGGGGTCAGGACGGACGAGAGCTCGATCTCCGGGTACGTGGTGCTGAGACCGATCGCGCCGATCAGCGTCGCGCCGACCCCCGGCGATCCCTGCAGGTAGTCGATGAGGGAGGCCAGCTCGGCACCTGGTGCGAGCGCGACCACCCCTCGGATCTGCAGCTCGGGCGCGTAGGTCGGTGCGAGCTCGCCGGCGAACAGCACGGCCGCCCCTCCCTGCGAGTGCCCCGTGAGGATGACGTCCGCGATCGGCCCGGCGTTCGGGAGCGAGGCGGCCGCTCGCACGCTGTCGAGGACCCCCCGGCCCTCGGACACGCCCACCGCGTACGGATGGGTCCCCGGGGTCCCGAGGCCCTCGTAGTCGGTGGCCACGACGATCCCCCCGCGCTGGATCGCCTCGTATCCGAACGGAGGGAAGGAGTCCCGGATGTTCCGTGACGGGGCGCACGCATCGCCGAGCCCGACGGTCCCGTGCGCCCACGCCTGCACGGACCGCCCGCCATCGGGAACGTCTGCCTTCGGCACGAACGCGAAGCCCGAGACCGCGACGTCCTCGCCGGCAACGGTCCTCGAGTGGTACAGCATCCGCCAGATGATCGCGGGAGGACGGATCGGGAGGTCGACCTCTTCAGCCCAGATGAGCTCGCCCGGCTCGCCGAGCGGCAGCGGATCGGGGGGCTGATGGAGCTCGCCCACCGGCGTGGGGACCGATGAGGTCTCGGGTGTCGGCGCCTCGCTCCCGCACGCGCTCAGCAGCAGTGCCACGACCGACGAGATGATGACCAGGTAGGCGATCCTCGGGCGCATGACCGAACTCCTTCGTGCCAGGGCCGGCGATGAGGTCGGTCCGCGGATCGGGAACGGGATCGTCCACCGAGCAGAACTTGCAAGGATAGGCCCCCCATCTGCGCGGTGACCACCGTCACGGTCCGAGCGCTCGGCGGACCCGGCGCCGGATCCGGGCGTCGAGGGTCCGCATGCGGTGTCCGAGCGGCGGGTCGGTGCGCTCGATCTCTCGGATGCGCCGCAGGACGTAGCGGCGATCGATGCGGTCGAACGCGCCGGCCGCGACCGCCAGGGCGGAGTGGAACTCCACGCTCGCGTCCGGACGGGGCGGCGCGGTCGCCTGCCGGAGGCGATCGAGGTACAGATCGTCGACGCCGATGATCGCCGCGGTGCCTGGCCCGATGCGCACCCGCTCGATCCGCCCCAGGTCGCCGTCGATCCTCGGCTCCGGGAACTCGACGGCGACCTTCGAGCCCCGGTGGACCCAGTGCCGGCCGCGTCGGCGGAATCCGGCGTCGCGCAGGACCCGGGCCTCGCCCGGCCGTAGCCATCCGCAGACGTCGAGGTCGGTCTCGTGGTACGTGGCCCCCGAGTGGAACTCCTCGGCCGTCCCGCCGACGACGACGGGCTCGTTCTCGAGCAGGTCGCGGAGCGCCGCCGCGATCAGGAGGTGCCGCCGCAGACGGTCCCGCTCGCCCGCCGCACGTGCGAGCAGCGAGTCAGCGCGCGAAGCGCTCACGCGTTAGCCCGTCGACCAGAAGGCTCTCGGCCTCGGCGGGGGTCGGGTCCCGTTCCCACGGATCGAACTCGTACGCGCCGAGCACCCGGCGCACGCGATCTCGGAGCTCCGCCCGGGACGGTCGGCGGACCTCGGCGCCGAGGGTCAGGACGATCGGCCGGCCGGTCGCGAGGGCGATGCGCTCGAGCAGCGCGAGGGTCGGCATCGTGCGGCCGGTCTCGACCTTCGAGATCGCGGCCTGCGTGGTGCCGATCCGCTCCGCGAGCTCGCGTTGCGTCAGACCCGCCTCGCGTCGGCGCTCGCCGACGACCCGTCCGATGGTTGCTGCGCCCATGAGCCGATGCTACCCGCGGATATTGCCTTCTAGCAATATCCGCGGCGAGGCCGGCGTGCCCGTCGGGCGGGGAACGGGCATGATGAGACCTCGATGAGCGAGCCGGTCACCGACACCGTCACCTGCGACGCCTGCCCGATCCGGTGCGTGATCAAGCCGGGGCGCACGGGCTCGTGCGACCGCTACGGCAACACCGACGGCGTGCTCGTGCGGATGGACCCGCTAATCGTGCTCGAGCGCGCCCGCGAGCACGGGGCGGCGCTCGTGCCGTTCGGCGCGCGCGAGGGCGACTGGGAGGGCGAGCTGGTGCCGACCGAGGACCTGTTCCTCACCGGCGCGGGCTCGGGCACCACGTACCCCGACTACAAACCGGCCCCGTTCATCGTGTCCGCCACGGTCGAGGGCGTGGACATGGTCACGGTGGTGACCGAGGCGATCTTCAGCTACTGCGGCGTGAACGTGAAGATCGACACCGACCGGCACATCGGCGCCGAGCAGCAGATCGTGCGCGCCGAGGGCGAGGCCGTCGGCCACGTCACCACCGGCCAGTACGGGTCGCAGATGCTCTCGCTCGGCGGCGTGAACCACCTGACCGGAGGCTCCAAGCGCGAGGGCCTGGTCACGATGCGCACGCTGCTGGCGCTCTGCAGCGGCGAGGCGGTCGACCTCACCGTCGACCAGGGCTCCTCCCTCACGGTGCAGGCCGGCGCCGCGCCGATCATCAATGGCGTCGTCGAGGAGCGGATGCGCGTGGGCTGCGGCTCGGCGACGATCGGGATGTTCGCGCGGCAGTGGTTCGAGCACGTCGACGAGGTCGTCGTGGTCGACGACCACATCACCGGCGTCCTGTCCGAGCACCAGGCGGGCCGCTACCTCGACATCAGGCCCACCGGGATCAACGTGAAGGGGCGACGCTCGACGCCGGGGCGCTACTTCAACGTCGCGAACCCGGGAACGTCCTGGGGCGGCACCGACATCGAGGACCCGCTACAGATCCTCGGCCCGTGGGACTCGAAGGTCGCACGCCCGGGGCTCACGCTGCTGATGATCGGCACGACCGGCGAGCACCACGCGTACTTCGTCCTGGACGAAGACCTCAACCCCGTCCCGGCGCCGTTGCCCGAGGATCTCCGCGAGTCGGTGGAGCGCATCACCGAGAACTGCGAGCCCGCGATGACCTCGGTCCTGTTCGTGGCCGGTGCCGGCGGGTCGCTCCGGGCCGGCGCGACGAAGAACCCGGTCGCGCTCACGCGCTCGGTGGGCCAGACCCTGACGAGGGTGACCTGCGGCGGCGCGCCGGTGTTCGTCTGGCCGGGCGGCGGGATCACGTTCATGGTGGACGTGACGAAGGTGCCGCCGGGGGCGTTCGGCTACGTGCCGACGCCGGCGATCGTCGCCCCGCTCGAGTTCACGATGCCGCTCGAGGCCTACGCGGATCTCGGCGGCCACATGGAATCGGTGATCCCGATCGAACAGGTGCTCACGCGCTCCGACCTTCGGGCGCTCTCGAGCCTGCCGGACAACCCGTGGCCGGTCGAGCCGTCGGCGTGAGGCCCGCGGCGCTGGTGCGCCCCGCAGGAGCGGTCACCGGCTCGGCCGGCCCGTTCGCCGCGACCACGCCCGACGGCTCGCGCCTGCACCTCCAGCACGGCCCCATCGACCTGATCGTCGAGGCGTTCGGCGACCCCGACGACGTGCTCGAGGCCTACCGGCTCGCGTGGGCGAGGTTCCAGCACGTCCTCGACGAGCTCGTGGCCGAGCTCCCCACGCTGCGCCGCCCGCTCGTTCCCGGGTCGTGGCCGACCGGCCCGGTCGCGCGGCGGATGGCCGAGGCCATCGAGCCGTTCGAGGGCGTGTTCGTCACCCCGATGGCGGCCGTGGCCGGCGCGGTCGCCGACGAGATCTGCGCCGAGATGACCACGGCCGCGCTGGAGCGCGCGTACGTGAAC
>DASSJM010000037.1:0-12759 GCA_035691205.1 Actinomycetota bacterium | reverse complement strand
GCCTGCTCCTTGAGCGGCGTCCCGCGCTCGCGATGCTCGAGGATCGAGCGGCAGACGGCGTCGGCCTGGTCGCGCTCGTCCAGGCACGTGAGCAGGTCCGGGACCTGGCCGCCGTCGCGCGAGGTCCACAGGGTCTTCTCGTGCCGCTGGGGTGAGAGCGCGATCACCGCGTTGGTGGCGTCCAGGATCGGCCGCGTGGAGCGGTAGTTGCGTTCGAGCTTCACGACGGTGGTACCGGGGAAGCGATCGGGGAACTCGAGGATGTTGCGGACGGTCGCCGACCGGAACGCGTAGATCGCCTGGGCATCGTCGCCGACCACCATCAGCCCACGGCCGTCGGGCCGGAGCGCCGCGAGGATGTCGGCCTGTAGCGGGTTGGTGTCCTGGTACTCGTCGACCAGGATGTGCTCGAACCGCTCGGCGATCGCGGCGCCGGCCGCGGGGTGGCGGGACAGCGCGTGCCAGTACAGGAGCAGGTCGTCGTAGTCGAGCGCGACCTGGGCGCGCTTGCGCTCGACGTAGCGCTCGAAGATCGCCCGGACCCCTTCGAGCTCGTCCACGCACCAGGGGTACTCGCGCTCGAGGACGTCGGCGAGCTTGGCCTGGGCGTTCACGGTGCGCGAGTAGACGTCGGCGAGGGTCTCCTTGCGCGGGAAGCGGCGCTCGCCCTCGCCCAGGCCGAGGTCGCTCCGGATCAGGTCCATCAGGTCGGCGGTGTCGGAGCGGTCGAGCACGGTGAACCCGGGGGACAGCCCGAGCGCACCGCCGTGGAGCCGGAGCATCCGGTTGGCGGTGGCGTGGAACGTCCCGCCCCACACGCGGGCCAGCCCGCGCTCGCCCGTGAGCGCCTCGGCACGGCTCAGCATCTCGCGGGCCGCCCGCCGCGTGAACGTGAGGAGCAGGATCCGGTCGGGGGAGACGCCGCGATCGACCAGGCGGGCGACCCGGCAGGCGAGGGTCCACGTCTTGCCCGAGCCGGCGCCCGCGACCACCAGCAAGGGCCCGCCGAGGTGCTCGACGGCCTCCCGCTGCTGGTCGTTGAGGTGCTCCGATGCGTCGAACATGTGTTCGAGAAGGGTACGAGCGGGCGCCGACGCGCGCAAGCACCCGGGACCGAGCAGCTCACGGTCTCGTCGCTCTCGTCGAGGAGGCGTGATCCGTCCGTGTCGTCGGACGGCCTGTGGGACGATGGGCGCATGTGCCGGAGCATCAAGCGTCTACGCGAGGGGAAGGTCCCGGCGACCGATGGGGAGATCCGCGAGGCCGCCCGCCAGTACGTCCGCAAGGTGAGCGGGTTCGGGACGCCCTCGTCCAAGCACGCCGAGGCGTTCGAGGCCGCGGTGGACGAGGTCGCCGCGGCCACGGAGCGGCTGCTCGGGTCGGTCACGGCCGCCCTGTAGCGACGCCGCCGTGGGCCGGACCTCCCGTCGGTAGCATGGGCGCCATGCGCTACCCACTCGATCCGAGCGCCGAGCAGATGCGCGAGATGGGGCGGGCCGCGCTCGAGTACGCGATCGACTTCATCGGGCGCCGTGGGGACGCCCCTGCCACCAAGCCCCCCGAGGCCGCCGAGGTCGCGAGGGCGCATCGCGAGCCCCCGCCCGAGGCGGGAGGGGAGTTCGCCCCGCTCCTCGAGCTCGTCGAGACGATCGCGAACAACGCGCCGGACAACGCGGGTCCCGGGTTCCTCGGCTACATCCCGGGTGGCGGGCTGTTCGCCTCCTCGCTCGCGGACCTGCTCTCGACGACGATCGATCGGTACGTGAACCTGTGGGGCGAGGCGCCGGTCGCCGCCCAGATCGAGAACAACGTGGTGCGGTGGCTCTGCGACCTGTTCGACTACGGGGCCGAGTCCCGCGGCGTGCTGACGTCGGGCGGCTCGATGGCCAACTTCTCGGCGATCGTCGCGGCGCGCGCCGACCGACTCCCGGAGGAGTTCCTCTCCGGCACGCTGTACGTGAGCGAGCACGTGCACCAGAGCGTCACGAAGGCCGCGATGCTCGCCGGCTTCCCCGTCCGCCACGTCCGCCACGTGCCGGCCGACCCCTCGCTGCGGATGGACATCGAGGCGCTCCGCCGGGCGATCGCCGAGGATCGCGCCGAGGGCCTCAGGCCGTTCGGGGTCGTCGGGTCCGCCGGCACCACCAACACGGGTGCGATCGATCCGCTGGACGCGATCGCCGACGTCGCGGTGGCCGAGGGGCTGTGGTTCCACGTCGACGCCGCCTACGGGGGCTTCTTCCAGCTCACCGAGCGAGGGAGCGAGCGGTTCCACGGGATCGAGCGCGCCGACTCGATCACGCTGGACCCGCACAAGGGCCTCTTCCTCCCCTACGGAACCGGCGCGCTGGTCGTGCGCGAGGGACAGAAGCTCCGCGACGCCCACCACGTGGGCACGAGCGCCTACCTGCAGGACCTGGCGGCGGACGCCGACATCCCCAACTTCGCCGAGTACTCGGCGGAGCTCTCCCGCGACTTCCGCGGGCTCCGCGTGTGGTTCCCGTTGAAGCTTCACGGCGTGTCGGCGTTCCGCGAGGCACTGGACGAGAAGCTGGACCTCACCGAGCACCTGTACGACTCGCTGAAGTCGGACCCGAGCCTCGAGGTGCCGTGGGCACCGGACCTCACGGTGGTGGCGTTCCGGTTGCGCGACCGGGACGACGCCGCGAGCCGGGCGCTCCTGGAGCGGATCAACGCGAGCCGGCGGGTGTTCCTGTCCAGCACGGTAGTCGAGGGGCGCTTCACGCTGCGCGCCTGCATCGTGTCGCACCGGACCCACCGCGACCGCATCGACGAGTGCATCGACATCATCCGCCGGGCCGCGGCGGAGATCGCGTGACGGCGTGCCCGAGCTCCCCGAGGTGCAGGCCCTGGCCGAGCGACTCGACGGCGCGCTCGGGGGCGCGACGCTCGTCCGGTTCGACCTGTTGCAGTTCTCCTCGCTGAAGACCGTCATGCCCCGGCCTTCGGAGCTCCTCGGCAGCGGGCTCGAGCGCGTGGGCCGGCGCGGCAAGTACCTGGTCCTCGAGCTCGGAGGCCCGCGGATGCTCGTCCACCTGTCGCAGGGCGGCCGGGTGGACCTGGAGGATCCCCCCAAGACCACGAAGCCGCGCGGGGCGGTGGCGCGGCTGGGGTTCGCGGATCGGCCCTCGGTGCTGGTGAAGGAGTTCGGCCGCGAACGCAAGGCGGGCGTGTGGGCGCTCGCCGAGGGCGACGAGGGGCCCCTCGCGAAGCTCGGTCCCGAGCCGGACTCGCCGGCGTTCGAACGGCTCGTGCTCGAGGGCGAGGACGCGCGCCGCGTCCACACGATCCTGCGCGATCAGCGGACGGTGGCCGGGGTCGGCCGTGGGTACTCGGACGACGTCCTGCACCGGGCGCGGCTCTCGCCGTACGTCTCGCTCGACAAGCTGGGTCCGCGGGAGCGGTCGACGCTCCTCGCGGCCGTCCGCGACGTGCTCGCCGAGGCCCTCGAGGTCGAGCGACGGCGCACCGGTGGCCTGCCGACGAAGATCGGCGACCACTTCACCGTGCACGGACGCTACGGCGAGCCGTGCCCGAGGTGCGGCGCCGACCTGCGCCGCGTCTCGTACGAGTCGCACGAGGTGACGTATTGCCCGCCGTGCCAGACCGGCGGGAAGGTGCTCGCCGACCGCCGCCTGTCCCGCCTGGTCCGCTGATGCGCGACCTCGTCTCGCTCCCGAAGGTCGAGCTGCACGTCCACCTCGAGGGCTCGATGCGCGCGAGCACCGTGGTCGAGCTGGCCGATCGGTACGGCGTGGAGCTGCCCGAGGGCCTTCGGGAGGGACGGTACGAGTTCCGGGACTTCCGTCACTTCATCGACGAGTGGGTGGCGGGGCTCCGGTGCCTGCGCGCCCCCGATGACTTCCGCCGGATCGCGCTCGAGTTCTGCGAGGACGAGGCCGCGGAGGGGGTCGCCTACGCGGAGGCGTTCTTCTCGCTGCCCGACCACGCGGGCAAGATCCGAGACTGGGACGAGGCGCTCGAGGCGGTCCTCGACGGCCTCGCGGAGGGAGGGCGCCGGTTCGGGCTCGAGGCCCGGGTGCTCGTCGACGTCGTCCGAGGGATCGACATGGACCTCTCGCGCCGTGCGATGGAGGCGGCCGCCCGCCACGTCGGTGCGGGCGTCGTCGGGATCACGCTGGGGGGCGAGGAGCGGTTCCCGCCCGAGCCCTATGCGGAGATCTTCGTGGACGCTCGCGAGGCCGGCCTGCGCTCGGTGCCGCACGCGGGGGAGACCCACGGCCCCGGCTCGATCCGCGGAGCCGTGCTGGCCCTCGGCGCCGAGCGGATCGGGCACGGGATCACGGTGCTGGACGATCCGGCGGTCGTGGACCTGCTGATCGAGCGGGGCATCGCCCTCGACGTCTGTCCGACGTCCAACCTGCGGACCCGCTCGGTCCCGAGCCTCGCCGAGCACCCGCTCCCCGCGATGATCTCGGCGGGATTGACCTGTACGCTCGCGAGCGACGACCCCTCGATGTTCGGCTCCCGCCTCACCGGGGAGTACGAGCTCTGCCGGTCGGCCTTCGGGTTCGACGACGAGGCGATCGCGGAGCTGTCCCGGAGCGGGATCCGCGCCTCGTTCGCGCCGGGGTCGACCAAGGCGGTCCTCGAGCGCCGCGTCGCCGCCTGGCTGGCGGCAGCGTGACCCGCTCATGCAGGTGGGAGGGATACTGGCTGGCATGAGCGCGAGGCCGACGGAGGCTCCATCCGCGGATGCCTCCGCCTCGGCCCCGGACGGCCGGGGCCGACCCGCGGCGCTGGCCGGGATCGTCGGAGGTCTGATCGGGGCAACGTGCTGCGTCGGCCCGGCCATCGGGGTGGCGACCGGCGCCGGCGCCGGGTCGTTCCTCCTCGCGCTCGGCGGCTACCGCGTGCAGGCGTTCGCCGTGGGAGCGCTCGCGGCCCTCGGAATCGGGGCCTGGTTGCTCGGGCGCCGGCGACGGGCGTGCCCGACGGAGGCCTCGTACCGGACGCTCCGATCGCGCTGGATCGACGTGGGCGTCCTGGTCTTCGCGCTGACCTACGCGCTCGGCCGGTTCCTGATCCCGCGCCTGATCGAACGGCTGTAGGGTTCTGACAGCGGTCTCTAATGAAGTAGGCCTTTCTATTCCATTTGGTCGGCCACCTCGACCTAATGCGATATATCCTGTTAAGACATTGGATGAGAGATGGGCGGTCGATCTCGCGAACGAGGAGCTCCGCTCCGCCGGTGACCTGCGTCGCTGGCTCCAGCGGCTGCCCGAGTTCGACGAGGGGACGAGCGAGGAGGTCTCGCTGCGGCTGCCCGAGTTCCTCGACCTTCGCGGCGCGATCCTCCAGACGCTCGAGGCCTCGGTCGGCGGCGGTCCCTTCCCCGCCGCCGCCGTCGAGCGCCTGAACGAGGCGAGCGCTCGGGTCCCGCTGGTGCGCCGCCTCGAGCCGCCGGACGTGATCCAACGGCCCGTCGCGTCGAGCGCCACCACGCGGGCGCTGGCCGAGATCGCCTGGTCCGCGATCGAGCTCATGGGGACCGACCGGCGCGAGCGCCTGCGACGGTGCGACGCGTGCGGTCGCTTCTTCGTCGCCACCAGGACGGATCGCCGGTGGTGCTCGGCGGCGTGCGGCAACCGGACGCGGGTCGCCCGTCACTTCGCGCGACGGCGTGCGGGCTCCTAGGCGCTGCCTAGACTTGGCCATGCTCTTGTGCCCCGCATGCGGCGAGCGGAACCCCGAGCGCGCGCGCTTCTGCGTCGCGTGCGGGACCCCGCTGCTCGAGGCTCCCGCGGACGCCGAGGAGCGCAAGATCGTCACGGTCGTCTTCGCCGAGCTGACGGGCCTGCGACGGGTCACCGGCGACGTCGATCCCGAGGAGCTGAAGGCGGCGCTGGAACCGTTCCACTCGCTCGTCACCCGCGTCGTCGCGAGCCACGGTGGGACCGTCGACAAGTTCATGGGGGCGGTGGCGTTGTGCGTGTTCGGCGCGCCCGTGGCGCACGAGGACGACCCCGAACGCGGTGTGCGGGCGGCGCTGCGGATCCGCGAGGCGGTCCTGGAGCTGGACCGCACGGCCGGGGACCTCGACCTGTCGGTCCGCGCCGGTGTGACCACCGGGGAGGCCGTCGTGGCGAGCCCGGGTCGAGGGCCGCAGATCGGGGAGGCGGTCACCGGGGACGTCGTGAACACGGCGTCTCGCCTCCAGACCTCGGCGGCGGCTGGCGAGATCCTCGTCGGCGAGCCCACCTACCGAGCGACGGGCCTGGTCTTCGAGTGGGACGAGCATGCCCCGGTCGTGGCCAAGGGCAAGGCCGAGCCGCTCCGAGCGTGGTGCGCCGTGGCCTCGCGCGGGCGGTTCGGGATGGATCTGCGACCTCGGCCCGCCACCCCGCTCGTGGGGCGGAGGGCCGAGCTCGCGGAGCTCGAATCGGCGTTCCGTCGTGCGGTCGGGGAGTTCTCGGTCCAGCTGGTGACGATCTCGGGGGAGGCGGGCGTCGGTAAGACGCGGCTGATCCAGGGCCTGAATGACTTCGCGGAGGAGTGGCCGGAGCTCGTGCGATGGCGGCAGGGGAGGTCCCTGCCGTACGGGGAGGGTCTGTCGTTCTGGGCTATGACCGAGATCGTGAAGGCGGATGCGGGGATCCTCGAGTCCGATCCCCCGGGGGAGGCCGGCCGCAAGCTCGCCGAGTCGCTCGAGCCCTACCTGACCGATCCGAGCGAGCGAGAGTGGGTTCGTGGCCGGTTGGCGCCGCTGGTCGGGGCCGAGACGGGCGCGGGCGACGTCCCCCGCGAGGAGCAGTTCGCGGCGTGGCGTCGCTGGTTCGAGGCGATGGCCCGCGACTCTCCCTTCGTCGTGGTGTTCGAGGATCTCCAGTTCGCCGAGGACGGCATGCTGGACTTCATCGAGTACCTGGTCGACTGGAGCGCCGCGCTGCCGCTGCTCGTCGTCGCCGCCGCACGGTCAGAGCTGTTCGAACGACGGCCCTCGTGGGGTGAGGGGCGTCGGAACTCGACCTCGATCCCCCTGTTCCCCCTGCCCGCACAGGAGACGGCGATGCTGATCGGCGCCCTGCTGGAGGGCGCCGTCCTGCCCCCCGAGATGCAGGCCGCGCTGATCGAGCGCTGCGGTGGGAACCCCCTGTACGTGGAGGAGTTCGTCCGGATGCTCCGCGATCAGGGCCTCGTCCGCGAGGGCACGGTGCAGGCGACCGAGCTGCCCATGCCGCAGACGTTGCAGATGCTGATCGGCGGGCGGATCGACACGCTGCCGCCGACCGAGCGCGAGGTCCTTCGCGACGCCGCGGTCGTCGGCAAGGTGTTCTGGTCGGGATCCGTCGAGGCGGTCGCGGTCCTGCCCGTGGACGTGGTGGTCCGGTCGCTGGAGGAGTCGGTCCGCCGCGAGTTCGTCCGGCGGGTGCCGGAGAGCTCATTCGAGGGCCAGGACGAGTACGCGTTCAACCACAGGATCGTCCAGGAGGTCGCCTACCGGCAGATCCCGCGGGCGGCGAGGGCGGCCAAGCACGTGGCGACGGCCCGGTGGATGCGGGCCGCCGCCGGGCGACGGGTCGCCGAGGTGGCCGAGCTGCTCGCCCACCACTTCGGTCGAGCGCTCGAGTACACGCGCTCGACCAGTCCCGAGATCGACGTCACCAACCTGCAGCAGGCGGCTGGCGGGGCGCTGATGATGGCGGGCGGCCGGGCCAAGCGGTTGGACGCGGCCCGCGCCGCCGACCTGTTCGTCCGCGCCCGGGAGGTCCTGCCCGCCGACGATCCGGAGCGATCCTGGGCCCTGCTCGAGGCGGCCGAGGCCGCCGAGCAGGCCGGGTGGTTCGACCGGGCCGAGCGCGACTTCACGCTCGCGATCGCCGAGTTCCGGGCGGGGGAGGATCGGCAGGCCCTCGGAGAGGCCCTGGCGCGCGGGGCCCAGTCGGTGCTCCGTCACGGGCGGACGGCCAGGGCGCTCCTGGAGGAGGCCGTCGCGATCCTGGAGTCCGCTTCGGCCGGTCCGGAACTCGTGCGCGCGTACGCGCGCATGGCGGGCCACCTGTACGTGGCGGGCGACAGCCTCGAGTCGATCCCGTGGGCGGACAAGGCCCTCGCGCTCGCCGACGAGCTTGGCGTCGAGGAGGAGGCCGTGCTCGCGCTCCAGTACCGGGGGGCCGCCCGGAGCCAGACGGGAGATCGGGGGGGCCTCGAAGACCTTCGCGACGCGCTCGACCGCGGGCTGGAGTTGGGCCTCGGGCAGGAGGTCGCGACCGCGTACAACAACCTCGCCTACGAGCTCTGGTTCTGGGACGGGCCGCAGGCGGCGCAGGCGATGTGGGACGAGATGCTCGCGTTCTGCCGGGAGCGAGGGTTCGCCACCCTGGCCATGTGGGCGGAGGCCGGGATGCTCGAGAGCCTGTTCGACATGGGGGAATGGGAGCGCGTCGAGGCGATCACCGGCGAGCTCCTGGATTGGGAGCGCGTCCACGGTCCGATGCGAGCCGGCATCCCGGCGCTCGAGTACCGGATGTGGGTGCGCGTGCGCCAGGGGCGATGGGACGAGGCGGCGGCGCTCGTCGACGAGCTCGAGCGCCGCGCCCGGGACATCGGCTACGCGGAGTACTCGGCGCCGGCGTGCGTCCTGCGGGCCGAGGTCGCCGCCGCCACCGGCGACGCGGAGGCCGCGCGTGAGGCGATCGACGAGTTCGTCCGGGTGACGGAGGCCACCCCCGAGTACCGGGCCGCGTTCCTGCCGGTCGTCGCGCGGATCTCGTGCGCCCTGGGTGACGTGGATGACGCCACCGAGCTGCTCGCCGCGACCCCGGAGCCGTACGCCCGCCGGCTCCGCCTGTCGGTGGAGTCGGCCGGGGCGGTCGTCGCCGAGGCCCGGGGCGAGCCGGAGGCCGCGGCCGAGATCTACGCGGACATCGCCCCGAAGTGGGCGGACTACGGGTTCGGGCTCGAGGAGGCGTGGCTCCGGCTCGGTCTCGGACGATGCCTGATGAGGCTCGGTCGCACGGACGAGGGGGGGCGCGAGCTGGACCGCGCGCTGGAGCTCGCGCGAGGGCTCGGCGCCCACCCGATCCTCGATGCCGTCGAGGCGGTCCGGGCCGGAGCCGACCTGCGCTGAGCCCCAGGCCCGCCCGGAGGGCGGCCGAGCCTGTGACAGACTCACCGCCGTGATCGCGATCGTCTGCGGGCTCGCCGCCGCGCTGATGTGGGGGGTCTCCGCCCTGTGCACGTCGCGCTCGACGCGGTTGATCCCCCCGATCGCCGTCCTGGGCTGGGTGCTGCTGATCGGTGTGGTCATCTCGGCGCCGTTCGCGCTGTCGATGGGGGTGCCCGAGAGCTTCGAGGGCGAGCACGCCATCTGGCTGCTCGTCGTCGCGGTGGGCAACACGACGGGGCTGCTGTGCGCCTACAGCGCGCTGCGCTTCGGCAAGGTGGGTGTGGTGGCGCCGATCATCTCGGCCCAAGGCGCGGCCGCGGCGATCCTCGCGCTCTTCGCGGGCGAGCAGCTTGCGGCCGGCGCCGGGCTGGCGCTCGGCGCCATCGTCGTCGGCGTGGTGCTGGCGGGGATGGCCCGGACCGGCGAGGAGGAGGAGCACCGCCGGCACGAGGGCATCGCCGTCACGTTCGCCATCGTCGCGGCAGGCTTCTTCGGACTCGGCCTGTACGCGATGGGGCGTCTCGCCGACGACCTCCCGGTGGCGTGGATCGTGTTCCCCACGCGCGGGATCGCGGTGCTCGCGCTGACGGTCCCGCTCGCGTTCCTCGGGCGTCTACGGATGACCCGCGACGCGATGCCGCTGGTGTTGGCCTCGGGCGTGCTCGAGGTCTTGGGGCTCGTCGCGTACAACCTCGGCGCGCGCGAAGGCATCGCGATCACCGCGATCATCTCGTCGCAGTTCGCCGCGTTCGCGGCCGTCACCGCGTACTTCCTGTTCCGAGAGCGCCTCGCGTGGATCCAGGTGACCGGCGTCGTGGTGATCGCCGTCGGGGTGGCCGTGCTGACCGGGCTGCAGGTGTAGGCGTGCGCGGTCCCGCCGATGAGCACCCCGAGCCCTCCCTGATCGACGTCCGCGACGAGACGAGCGCGCGCCCCGCGCTCGAGCGGCTGGGCGAGGCGGTCTGGCACGAGGCCCTCCGGTACCTGTTCGAGGAGGCGATGGCGCGCCCGGTGCGGGCACTCTCGTACCCGGAACTGCGGCGCACGTACTTCGGCGACTCCAACGAGCCGGCCCCGGCGCCGGTCCGGCCGGTCACCTCCGACGAGGTGCTCGCCGAGTTCCGGGCTCGCGTCGCGCCGTACGTCTTCAACTCGCAGAACCCCGGCTCGTTCAGCTACTTCACGGGCCCGCCGTTGCCGATGTCGATCGCCGGCGAGGTCCTGTCGCAGTGGGTCCACCAGGGGGTGGACGTATGGGCGGCCGGGCCGATCGGCGCGCTCGTGGAGGAGGAGGTCACCTCCTGGCTCCGGGAGCTGGTCGGGTTCGGGGAGGGCTCTTGGGGGGTGCTCACGTCGGGCGGCGTGATGGCGAACGTGATGGCGATGACCGTGGCGAGGGACATCCACCTCGCGCGGCTGCTGGGCACGGATGGGCCCCCGCGCGGATCGGCACTCGAACGCACCCGGGTCTACGCGAGTGACCAGACGCACTTCTCGATCGCGCGGGCCCTGGACGTGCTGGGGTTCCCGCCAGAGACCCTCCGCATCGTGCCTTCGGACGAGCGGTTCCGCCTGCATGCGGCCCCGGTCGCGGAGGCGATCGCGGACGATCGCGCCGCCGGCCTGAGGCCGTTCGCGATCTCGGCCGTGTCTGGCTCGACGAACACGGGCTCGGTCGACCTCGTCGGCGAGCTGGCCGACCTCGCCGAGGGCGAGGGCCTGTGGCTGCACGTCGACGCCGCCTACGGGGGTGCCGCCCGGTTCTCGCCCCGCGTCGCCCCCCGCGTGCCGGACCTGGAGCGAGCCGACTCCGTCACGATCGACCCCCACAAGTGGTTCTTCCAGGCGTACGACATCGGTGCGCTGGTGGTGAAGCGCCGCGAGGACCTGCAGCAGACCTTCCACCGCATGCCCGAGTACTACCGGCACCCCAAGCCCGAGGACGCGCCCCTGAACTGGTTCGAGTTCACGATCGAGGGCACCCGCAGGTTCCGCGGCCTGAAGCTGTGGATGTCGTGGAAGCACGTCGGGACCGAGGGCTTCGCGCGACTGATCGAGCACAACGTGGACCTGGCCGCGTACCTCGCCGCTCGGTGCCGCGAGGCCCCCGACCTCGAGGTCGTCCCCGCCGAGCCCGAGCTCTCGGTCGTGTGCTTCCGGCACCTGCCGGCCGGGCTCCCCGATGATCGGCTCGACCGGTACACGGATGCCCTGCAGCTCGCCCTCGAGGCGAGCGAGGTCGCATGGGTCTCGACGACACGACTCCGGGGATCGACCTACCTGCGTGCGGGCGTCGTGAACTACCTGTCGAGCGAGGGCGTCGTGGACGCGATGCTCGAGGCGATCCGGGAGCTGTCGCCGGAGGTCGTGGCCTCGCTCGGATAGCTCCGTCCGCCCGCTCGCCTCCCGCGTCTCACGCCGGGGCTTCGGGCGGCGTTGTCTCCGGGATGCGGCGCTACCTCGAGGCCCTGTCCAACCGGCCGTTCGCGGCCCTGTGGTTCGGGTCCACCGTCTCGGCGATCGGCGATGCCCTCACGTGGGTCGCCCTCGTCTGGTTGGTGATCGACACGGACGGCACGGCCGCGCTCGGCGGGCTCGTCGTCGCCTACACGGCGCCGGTCATCGTGGGCGGGCTCGCGATGGGTCTGCTGCTCGACCGCTTCGAGCGTCGCCGCGTCCTGATCGTCGTGAACGCGTTCCTCGGGTGCGCCGTCGCCGCGGTGCCGTTGCTCTCGGCGGTCGGGGCGCTCCACACGTGGCACCTGTACGTGGTCGCAGGCCTCTACGGGCTGCTCAAGATGGCCAACTGGGCGGGCGTGCCCTCGCTGATCCCCTCGCTCGTCCCCGAGCACCAGCTGAACACCGCGAACGCGATGGAGTCGGTGAGCTTCGGCATCGCCGAGGTCGCCGGGCCCGCCCTGGCCGGCGTGCTGATCGGCCTGGTCGGCGGGACGAGCGTGCTCGTCGTGGACGCCGCGAGCTACCTGCTGTTCGTGGCGGTGCTCTCAGGGCTTCGGGTCCCGCCCGAGCCGGCCCCGGCGGAGCGCTCGAGCTCGGGGTTGCGGCCCGCGTTCGGGTTCGTCCGGCGCCAGCCGGCGATCCTGGCGATCACCCTCATGTTCATGGCGTGCAACGTCGGGGAGGGGATGCTGCTCGTGCTCCTGCCCGTGTTCGCGCGGCGCGAGCTCGGAGGCGACGCCGCGACCTACGGGGTCCTGCTCTCCACGTTCGCGCTGGCCGTGACCGCGGGCTCGTTCGTGGTCGGCGCCCTGCGCTGGCCCTGGACGCTCGGCCGCTCGATCGCGGTCGCCCAGGTCGGCGTCGGGCTCTCGCTCCTCGGGCTGGCCGGCGCGCGGACGCTGCCCGCGGCGATGGCCGTGCTGGTCGTCGCCGGCCTGTTCGCATCGCCGATGACGATCTGGGCTCAGACCGTCCGCATGCGCGTGATCCCGCCCGAGCTGCGAGGACGGACGTTCGGCCTGCTCAGGACCCTCATGCAGTCGACGCCGCCCCTCGGCGGGGCGCTCGCGGCGGCGATGCTCGCCGGCGGCGGCGCCATCGGCCCGGCGGTGTTCGTGATGACGCTGGTCATGGCGGTCCCGGGCGTG
>DASSJM010000036.1:0-7657 GCA_035691205.1 Actinomycetota bacterium | reverse complement strand
CGGGAGCGACGGGTTCTACCGTGGACACGCGGCGACCGACGCCCGCTCCCGCATGAACGTGACCTTCCGCCTGCGGACCGAGGACCTGGATCGCGCCTTCGTCGCCGAGGCGGCCGCGAGCGGCCTCGCCGAGCTGCGGGGTCATCGGAGCGTGGGCGGGATCCGGGCGTCGATCTACAACGCGATGCCCGTCGAGGGCGTGCACAAGCTGGCGGCGTTCATGGGCGCGTTCGCCGCGCGGCACGCGTAGGGACGGAGCCGGCGCCATAGCCCGCCTGGCCACCGCCTCGGCGCGAGCCTCAGATCCTGATGATCGGGCAGGTCAGCGTGCGGGTCACGCCGGGGATCCTCTGGATCTGGTCGACGAGGGCGCCGAGCGCCTCCAGGTCGTCCGTCGTGGTCCGCGCGATCGCGTCGTAGGGCCCGGTCACCGTCTGGCAGAGCCGGACGCCGGGCACGGCGGAGATCTCCTCCACGACCTTGGCCCCGGTGCCAACGTCGTTCTGCACCAGCACGAACGCTTCGAGCATCTCCATCCTCCTCGGGCCGAGGCGCTCAGGCCTGTCTGCTCAGCCCCTTCACGATGCACGTGAGCGTCCGCAACACGCCCGGGACCTGCTGGATGTCCGACAGGAGCGCGCCGAGCGTGTCCATGTCCTCGACGTTGACCCTGGCGATCAGGTCGTACGGGCCGGTGACCGAGTGTGCGATCCGCACCGCCTGGATGCTGGAGATCTCGTGGCGGACCTTCGAGCCCGCGCCGGCGTCGACCTGGATGAGCATGAACGCCTCGAGCATCGCGACCGTCCCTTCTGCTCTCGGCGCCCATCGTCCCCCGCGGCGCCGGCGTCACGCAACCCCACAGGTCAGCGCGGAACCAGCACCGGCGTGGCCGTGCCCCCGCCGCGGGCGGCCCCGGTCGCGTCGTTCGCGAGCTCGAGCGGGAAGGCCACGGGGTCGGTCCGGAGGGGGATCTCGGCCGCGAGCGCCAGGAGCTCGACCCCGTCGGCCCGCGTGAGGTTGGCGACCGACCGGAGCACCCGTTCGCGCCAGAGCAGGTCGTAGGCGAACGAGGGGATGTCGCTCATGTGGATCTCGGCGCACACGACGGAACCGCCGGGCGCCACCGCGGCGAGCGCGAGCGGCACGAGTTCGCCCACGGCGGCGAACACGATCGCCGCGTCGAGCGGCTCGGGCGGGGCCTGGGTCGAGTCGCCCGCCCACGCGCACCCGCGGTCGAGGGCCAGCCGCTGGGTCTCGAGGTCGCCGGGCCGCGTGAACGCGGCGAGCTCCCTCCCCTGGTGGAGCGCGACCTGCGCGACGAGCCGGGCGGCGTTCCCGAACCCGTACAGCCCGACGCGTCCGGCGTCGCCGGTGAACCGCAGGGCCCGGTACCCGATCAGCCCGGCACACAGCAGCGGCGCCGCGTCCACGGGCTCGAATCCGGTCGGTATCGGGAGGCAGTACCGGGCGTCGGCCACCAGCCGCTCGGCGAAGCCGCCGTCGAGGTCGTACCCGGTGAACCGCGCGTCGGGGCAGAGGTTCTCGCGGCCGGAGGTGCAGTAGGCGCAGGCGCCGCAGGTCCATCCGAGCCACGGCACGCCGACGAGGTCGCCGGGGGCGGGCTCGTCGACCCCCCGGCCGGTGGCCGCCACGGTCCCGACCACCTGATGACCCGGGACGAGCGGCAGCGTGGGCTCGGCGAGGTCCCCATCGATGATGTGGAGATCGGTCCGGCACACGGCGCATGCGTGGACGTCGACGAGCACCTGGCCGGGAGCGGGCTCGGGATCGGGGAGGTCACGACGCTCGAGCGGCCGTCCCGGTGCCTCGAGCACCATCGCGCGCACGCCTCGATGCTAGCGGTCAGTCGTCCGACGAGCCGTCGTGCTCCCGCAGGTAGCGCTCGAGCTCCGCGGCGAGGTCGTCGCCGTCGGGGACCTCGAGCGCGGCGTCGTCCGCCTCCACGCCCGAGTCCGCCGCCTCCTCGAGCCGACGGACGTAGCCACCGAGGTTGCCGTCCTCCTCGATCGCCTCGGACACCTCGCGCTCGAAGACTCGCGCGGCGAGCTCGATCTCGCCCGTGTCGATCTCCAGATCGGTCAGGTCGCGGATCGCCTCCAGGAGCGCGAGCGCCACCTTGGGGTTCCGCGACTGCGGCAGGTAGTGCGGCGCCGCGCCCCACACGGACAGGGCCGGCAGGCCCGTTCGTGCGGCCGCCGCGTTCAGCACGCCGACGATCCCCGTCGGCCCTTCGTACCGCGCGGGCACGACGCCGGGCCGGCCGAGCCACGACGGATCCTCACTCGCCGCGCTGACCGGTGCCGGCCGCGTGTGCGGCACGTCGGCGAGGAACGCCCCGAGCGTGACGAGCAGATCGACGTCCATGTCGGTGCAGACCTGCAGGATCGCGTCGCAGTAGGTACGCCAGCGCACGTTGGGCTCGACGCCGATGAACACGATCGCGTCCCGATCACCGACGCGCGCAGAGGAGAAGCGGTTCGTCGGCCAATCGATCCGGCGCGTGGTGCCGTCGATCAGGTGCACCGTGGGCCGGTGCACCTGGAAGTCGTAGAACTCCTCGGGATCGATCTCGGCGAACCGCCTGGCTCCCCACTGCGAGCGGAGCGTCCGCACGGCCGTGGTCGCCGCCTCGCCGCCGTCGTTCCAGCCGCCGAACGCGCAGATCATCACGGGCTTCGAGAGCTGGGGGCGGGCCCGGTAGTCGACGTGGCTCACCGCGACAGTCTGGACCGCCTCGCCCCGCCTGTCACCCGAGCGCCTTCCTTGTCCCTCGCCGACCCGCGAGAGAGGATGGCCCCCGCATGCGAACGTCCGCGGTCGCCCGCCCGCTCCGGTACCTCGCGCTCGCGCTCGGCCTCCTCGGGCCGATCGTGGTGGCCGTCCCCGCTGGTGCCGCGACCACGACCGCCGAGATCTCGACCTCGGCGGCCACGGTCGACTTCGGCGACCCCGTGGCCGTGAGCGTGACCCTGGCCGGGGAGGCCGGTTGCCTCTCCGGAAGGGCCGTGACCCTGGACTGGAGCCCGGCCGACTCAGCCGTCTTCGCCACGATCGCATCGGCCGTCACCGCGGCCGACGGCTCCGTGGCGCTCTCACCGGTGCAGCCCCACACCGGCCGGTACCGGGCGAGCGTGCAGGCCTCGGGCGGCTGTTCCGCAGCCACCAGCGCCGAGGTTTCCGTGCGGGTGCGCGTGCGCGTCGATGCCTCCGTCGTCCTGGGCTCGGGCGAGGCCGGCTCGTGCGTGACCGTGATCGCCACGGTCCAGCCGGCGCGCCCCGGGCAGACCGTGGACCTGCAGCGACGGCGTGGCGGAGCCTGGGCCACGATCGAGCCGTTGACGCTCGGCCCGGCCTCCAACGTCGTGACGAGCCCGTGCTTCGGGTTCGAGGACGCCGGCCTGATCCGGCTGCGTGTCCGCTGGGCCGCGCAGGACGCGCTGAACGCCACCGGGACCTCGCCGGTCCTCGCGTTCGAGATCGCGGGGGCGCCGTGGATGCTGGCGATCGAGGACGCGATCGGCGGCCGTCAGGTCTCGGTCGCGATCGGCGAGGACGAGACGTTCCTGTACGCGCACGATGGCGCGATGCCGAGGATCCCCGCCTCCAACACGAAGCTCCTGCTGTCCATGGCGATGCTCGACGCGCTCGGTCCGGACCTGCGGATCCGGACGAGCGCCGCGGTGACCGCGATCGACGAGGCCGGTGTCGTCGAGGACCTCTGGATCCTCGGGCGGGGCGATCCGGGCGTGTCGAAGGCGACGCTGGGATCGCTCGCCGAGGCGATCGCCGATGCTGGCGTGACGCGCGTCCGCGGCCGGGTGATGGGGAGCACCGACTTCTTCCGTCGCGACTGGGACGCGGTCGGCTGGAACGAGGTCGCACGCGACTACGTGAACCGGCCGACCGCGCTCACGTTCGCGGGCAACGATGACGCCGCCCCGGAGCGACGGGCCGCGGGAGTCCTGGCCGAGCGCCTCGAGGCGCTCGGGGTGCGCGTCGCGGGCCGGGCGGGATCGGGCCTGCCGCCGGCGGAGGTGGACACCGTCGCCTTCGTGCGCTCGAAGCCCCTGGACACGCTGCTGCAGCGACTGCTGCGGCCCTCGGACAACTTCGCGGCCGAGGTCCTGGGCAAGCGCCTGGGCGTCGAGACGGCGGGCGTGCCGGGGACCATCGCCAAGGGGGCGGCCGCGATCGAGGCCTTCGCCGATGGCCACGGCGCGGACGTCACGATCCATGACAGCTCCGGGCTGTCCTACGCGAACCGCGTCACCGCGGAGGGCCTGGTCCGCCTCCTGTGGGTCGCCGAGGACGCGACCTGGCTCGAGGACCTCCGCGACGCCTTGCCAACGGGGGGCCAGGGCACGCTGCAGCACCGGCTGCACGGGATCCAGATTCGGGCCAAGACCGGTTCCCTCAGCGAGGTGTCGGCGCTCTCGGGCTGGGTGCTCTCGGACGGCACGGGCACGTGGGTCGAGTTCTCGATCCTGTGCTCGGGGATGGCCAAGGCCACCGCCTCCTCGATCGAGGACGAGATCGTGCGGATCGTCGCCGAACGGCTGGATGCGCCCTAGCCGAACCCGGCGGCGCGCTCGATCTCCTTCGCGGCCTCGAGCACCGCGGGCACGTATCGACGGGCGCTGATGCGGCCCATCCGCGACGCCGGGCCGGAGATCGAGACGACGGCGATCAGCAGTTCGTACGGGCCCGTCACCGGTGCGCTCACCGAGCCGACCCCCGGCTGGCGCTCGCCGGCGCTCGAGGCCCAGCCGCGCCCCCGAGCCAGCTCCACCTCGTGGGCGAACCGCTCGGGGTCGTCCGCCTTGCGGATCATCCGCTCGGGCTGCGTCGAGAACGCGAGGAAGACCTTGGCCGCCGAGCCAGCGGTGAGCGGGAGGGAGGCTCCGACCGGCACGATCGTCCGCAGCTCGTTCGGTGACTCGACGGCATCGATGCACACACGACTGTCGCCGGAGCGCACGAACAGCTGGGCGCTCTCGCCGGTGACCCGGACGAGGCGCTCCAGCGCAGGATGGGCGAGGTCGCGCAGCGGGAGCTCGCGCATCGCCTCGGAGGCCAGCCGGAGGAGCCGGGGACCCAGCCGGTACCCGAACCCCGGGTACCGGGCGAGGAAGCCGTGCTCCTCCAGCGCACGGACGAGCCGGTGGGCGGTGGGATGGGGCAGCCCGGTGGCCTCGGCGATCCGCCCGAGGCGGTGGACACCGCCCTCCACCGCGTCGAGGATCGCCACGGCGCGGTCGAGGGTGCCGACCGCCGTGAGCCTGCCTCCCGCCTTCTGCGTCATGTCCATATAGTGAACGAGATGTCCATATCGTGGAAGACCCTGGTGACGGAAACCTCCCCATCCTGCGACCATCCGCCCATGAGCGCCGAGCCGCGCACCCTGGCCGAGAAGGTGTGGGAGCGTCATGTCGTCCATCGCGCCGAGGGGGAGCCCGACCTGCTCTACGTGGACCTCCACCTGGTCCACGAGGTGACGAGCCCGCAGGCGTTCGACGGGCTGCGGATGGCGGGCCGCCCGGTGCGGCGCCCCGACCTGACCGTGGCCACGATGGACCACAACGTGCCCACCGCCCCCGGGCCCGAGGACCCGATCAGCGTCCGCCAGATGGACGCGCTCCGCCGCAACTGCGAGGAGTTCGACATCGCGCTGTTCCCCACCGGGAGCATCGACCAGGGGATCGTGCACGTGATCGGGCCGCAGCTGGGCCTCACGCAGCCCGGCCTGGTGATCGTCTGCGGGGACTCGCACACGTCGACGCACGGAGCGTTCGGCGCGCTCGCGTTCGGGATCGGGACGAGCGAGGTCGAGCACGTCCTCGCGACCCAGACCCTCCCCCAGCGGACCCCCGGCACGATGGCCATCACCGTCGATGGCGACCTTCCCCCCGCCGTGTCGGCCAAGGACGTGATCCTCGCCATCATCGCGAGGATCGGCACGCACGGTGGCGTCGGGCACGTGCTCGAGTACCGGGGCGGCGCGATCCGCTCGCTGTCGATGGAGGGCCGGATGACGGTCTGCAACATGTCGATCGAGGCGGGCGCTCGGGCGGGCATGGTCGCGCCCGACGACACCACGTTCGCCTGGCTCGAAGGCCGCCCCCAGGCGCCGACCGGCGCCGAGTGGGAGCGGGCCCTCGACGACTGGCGAACGCTGCCGACCGACGAGGGCGCGACCTTCGACCGCGAGGTGACGATCGACGCCGCGACGCTGCGGCCGCACGTCTCGTGGGGGACCAACCCGGGCCAGACGGTGACGATCGACGACGTCGTGCCCGATCCGGTCGACGAGGCTGCCGAGCGCGCCCTCGCCTACATGGATCTTCGCCCCGGCACGCCGATCCGCGAGATCCGGCCGGACACGGTGTTCATCGGCTCCTGCACCAACTCCAGGATCGGCGACCTCCGTGAGGCGGCCGCGATCCTGCGAGGCCGCAAGGTGCGCGAGGGCCTGCGCGCCATGGTCGTTCCGGGTTCGATGCTCGTGAAGCGACAGGCGGAAGAGGAGGGCCTGGACGACGTGTTCCGGGCCGCCGGGTTCGACTGGCGCGACGCGGGCTGCTCGATGTGCCTCGGGATGAATCCCGACCAGCTCTCGCCTGGCGAGCGGAGCGCGAGCACGAGCAACCGCAACTTCGAAGGTCGGCAGGGCAGGGGCGGACGGACCCACCTGGTGAGCCCCGCCGTCGCGGCCGCCACCGCGATCGCGGGGCACTTCGCGACGCCGGAGGACCTGGCGTGAGGCCCTTCCGCGTCCACACCGGCCGCGCCGTGCCGCTGGACCGCTCGGACGTCGACACGGACCAGATCATCCCGGCCGAGTACCTCAAGCGGGTCGAGCGCACCGGGTTCGGCCCGTTCCTGTTCGACGCGTGGCGCAAGGACCCGGGCTTCGTCCTGAACGATCCCCGCTACGAGGGCGGCACGATCCTGGTGACCGGGCCCAACTTCGGGAGCGGCTCCAGCCGCGAGCACGCCGTGTGGGCGCTCGAGGATCACGGGTTCCGCGCGATCCTCGCGCCGTCGTTCGCCGACATCTTCCGCAACAACTGCACCAAGGTCGGCGTCCTGCCGGTCCAGCTGCCGGGGCCGGTGGTCCGTGGCCTGCTCGCGGCCGCGACCGAGGACCCGGCCCTGGAGATCACCGTCGACCTGGAGGCGCGGCGCGTGACGGCGCCCGGCGTGGACGAGCCGTTCGAGATCGACGACTTCACCCGGTGGCGACTGCTCGAGGGCCTCGACGACATCGGGCTGACCCTGCGACACGTCGAGGAGATCGACGCGTTCGAGCGCGCCCGTCCCTCGCGGCTGCCGTCGATGCCCCGCCCGTAGGGGCCTGCCTACAGGTCGACGCGGTAGCGGATCGTCGGACGCATCTCGCAGTCGACCCGCTCGCTGGAGGATGCCCCGTCCGGCGCCCAGCCCGCCACCTCGTAGAAGCGGCGTGCGCGCTCGTTGGTCTGCAGCACCCACAGGGTCACGCTCGAGAAGCCGCGGTCGCGGAGGTCGCCGACGGCGCGCTCGAACAGCTGACGGCCGAGGCCGGTGCCCACCCGGTCCGGGTCCAGGTAGATCGCGTACACCTCGCCCGTGCGCTCGGTGGCGTCGGCGTCCT
>DASSJM010000035.1:0-17244 GCA_035691205.1 Actinomycetota bacterium | reverse complement strand
GTGTCCTGCCCGACGATCACGTACCCCTTCTCGGCGCGCAGCACGTGCATCGCCTCGGTCCCGTACGGGATCGCCCCGCCCGCCATCACGGCCTCCCACACGTGCCGGCCGTGCCACCCCGACACGTGGAGCTCGTACGCGAGCTCGCCCGAGAACGACACGCGCGCCAGGCGCGCGGGCACGCCGGCGACGATCCCGTCGCGGAACGTCATGAACGGGAACGCCGCGGGCGACAGGTCGACGTCGGTGCCGATCGCCGCCACGACCTCGCGGGCCGTCGGGCCGTTCACCGCGACGACCGCCCACTGCTCGGTCACGCTCGTGCACGAGACCCGGAGCTCGGGCCACTCGGTCTGGAGCCACTCCTCGAACCGGTCGAGCACCATCGCCGCGCCCGAGGTCGTCGTCGTCACGAGGTACCGGTCCTCGGCCAGGCGCATCGCCACCCCGTCGTCGACCACCATCCCGTCCGGCCCGAGCATCAGCCCGTAGCGGATCGACCCGACGGCTAGGTTCGACATCCGGTTCGTGTACATGCGGTCCAGGAACGTCGGCGCGTCCGCCCCGACGACCTCGATCTTGCCGAGCGTCGAGGCATCCATCGCTCCGGCGGCGGTCCGAACGGCGAGGCACTCCCGCGTGACCGCCTCCCGCATCGACTCGCCCGCCTGCGGGAAGTACCAGGGGCGCTTCCACTGCCCGACGTCTTCGAACGCTGCTCCGTGCTCCACGTGCCACGCGTGGATCGGGGTCGTCCGGACCGGATCCAGCAGGTCGCCGCGGAAGGGGCCCGCGAGCGCGGCGAAGGAGACTGGGACGGCCGGCGGGCGCGCGGTGGTCGGACCCTGGGCGCCCGGCGCGTCGCCGAGCAGGGCGTTCACGATCTCGGCCACGACCACGCCGCCGGTGCGGCCCTGGTCGATCGCCGTCCCGATGTACGTGGCCCGCTTCACGTGCTCGACCGAGCGCAGGCCCCTGTCGAGCGTCTCGCGCACGTCGGCCACGGTCTGGTCACGCTGGAGGTCGACGTACTTCGCCGCGTCGTCGCCGTCCGCGACCGTCCAGACGGGCTCGCACGTCGGCACCTCGCCGGCGGCAGCGCCCACCGTCGAGAGCCACGGCGGTCCGCCGTCGTCCGGGACGAAGCACGCGCGCTCGCCGTCGTACCGCAGCCCGCCGCCGATCGAGCGCCACAGCGCGAGGTTGGGGTTCCACCCACCCGAGACCGCGAGGAGGTCGGCCCCGAGGCTCTCGCGCCCGCCGTCGGCGCGGACGATCTTGACCTCTCGGAGGCGGTCTCCTCCACGGGCGGCGACCACCCGGTCGCCCGCCCGCGCGTCGACCGTCTCGACCTCGGCGCCGGCCTCGCGGAGGACCTCGCCGGCCGCGGCCCCCCAGTCGTTCGTCGTGAACACCACGATTCGCTCGCCGGGGAGGACACCGTGGCGCTGCACCGCGTGCGCCGCCGCGCTGGCGAGCACCGCGCCCGGTAGGTCGTTGCCGACGAAGGCGATCGGTCGCTCGAACGCGCCGGTCGCGAGGACCACACGTGCCGCGCGCACGTGCCAGACCCGCTCGGCGGGGCGCTCGTGGACCACGACGTAGCCGTCGTCGTAGACGCCGAGCGCGGTCGCGTCGACCAGCACGGTCACGTCCTCGCCCGAAGGCGCGCCGTCCGGGCGGATGTGCCGGTCGTGGACGAGGACCACGCGGTCCCCGCGCGACGCGGCCTCGGTCGCCGCCTCGACCCCCGTGCGGCCGCCGCCGACGACGAGGGTCTCGACGTGACGGTGCAGGTGGCGCGTGGCCGGGCGTTCGGCCGGCGCATCGGCGAGGTCGGCGACGCCGGTCCGCGACGCGGCGACGAGCCCGTGGGTCAGCGGCACCGTGGTGGCCGGCGCGATGAGGTCCACCCACGGCTCGAGCACCGCCACGAACGCGTTGGGTTCCTCGGGACCGTCGGCCATGATGCCGCGCGGCCGTCCCGCGATCGGCGAGCGGAAGCCGCCCACCACGCCGCTGGCCCACAGGGCGCTCGCGAGCGTGTCGCCCGCGAACCCCTGGTACCCGACGCCGTCGAACGTGAAGCCCACCGGCCGCGACCGGTCGATCCACGTCCCGCCGGCATCGAGGCGCCTCACGAGGGCGGCTCCGTGAACGGCGGGTACGTCGCCTCGAACCGGTAGGTGACCGTGTCGCGGATCGCGTTGAACCAGCGCCGGCACCCCGCCGTGTGGAACCAGCGCTCGGCGAACGTCCCCCTGGGGTTGTCGCGCATGAACAGGTAGTCGGCCCACTCGGCGTCGGTCAGCGCGTCGGGATCGACGGGATACGCGACGTGCGCCTGGCCGCCGTAGCGGAACTCGAGCTCCGCCCGGGGTCCGCACCACGGGCACGGGATCAGGAGCACGTCACGCCACCCCTTGGTCGAAGGCGTCTACGAGCTCGCGCGGGGCGGTCATCCGCCATGCCTCGGTGACGAGCTCGCGCATCTCGCCGCCGTCCACCTTCGAGATCACGGCGCCGACCCAGCCGCTCGGGCCGACGTACGGCGGCACGAAGAACACCTCGGGGTACATCGCGACGAGCGCCCGCTGCTCGTCGAACGTGCTCTTGGCCCAGACGTGACGCTCCTGCTCGGAGAACATGGCGAAGATCCGGGAGTCGACGCGGAACGTCGCTGTGCCCCACGTCTCGCGCTCCTCGGCCTGGGGCAGCGAGAGCGCGAACCGTCGGAGCGCGTCCACCCGCATCAGCACGTCTCCATCAGTGGGCGACCGCCGCCGCGCCGTGCTCGTCGATCAGCGCGCCCGTCGTGAACCGCTCGAGACCGAACGGACGCGCGAGCTCGCCCGGCTCCCCGCTCGCGACGAGCTCGGCGAACGCCCAGCCCGACCCGGGCGTCGCCTTGAATCCGCCGGTGCCCCAGCCGCAGTTCACGAACAGGTTCTCGACCGGGGTGGCCGACAGGATCGGCGAGGCGTCGGGGCACACGTCGACGATCCCGCCCCAGGTCCGCAGGAGCTTGGCGTGCGCGAAGACCGGGAACAGCTCGACCGCTGCGGCCATCTGGTGCTCGATCACGTGGAAGGAGCCGCGCTGCGCGTACCCGTTGTAGGCGTCGATGCCCGCGCCCATCACGAGCTCGCCCTTGTCCGCCTGGCTCACGTAGACGTGCACCGCGTTGGACATCACGACGCAGTCCACGATCGGCTCGAGCAGGACCGACACCAGCGCCTGGAGTGGGTGGGACTGGATCGGCAGCCGCAGCCCCACCATCGAGGCCAGGACCGAGGTGTGTCCGGCCGCCACGAGCGCGACCCTGCCAGCCGCGATGTCGCCGCGGGAGGTGCGGACGCCCTCGACGCCTCCGCCGGCGCCTCGCAGGAACCCCGTGACCTCGGCGTGCTCGACGATGTCGATCCCTCGCTCCGAGGCGCGCGTCGCGAACGCCCACGCGACCTGGTCGTGGCGGGCAACCCCACCGCGCCGCTGCAGCGTGCCGCCCATCACCGGGTACCGGACGTCGGGCGAGACGTTCACGAACGGGCAGAGCTCCGCGATCTCCTCGGGCGTCAGCCACTCGGCGTCCACCCCGTTGAGCCGGTTGGCGTGCAGGCGCCGCATCGATGAGCGCACGTCGCCGAGATGGTGCGCGAGGTTCAGCACCCCTCGCTGGCTGAACTGCAGGTCCCAGCCCAGGTCCTCCTCGAGCCCCTCCCACAGCTTCAGCGAGTGCTCGTAGATCGCGGCCGACTCGTCCCACAGGTAGTTGGAGCGGATGATCGTGGTGTTGCGCGCGACGTTGCCCCCGCCGAGCCACCCACGCTCGACCACGCAGACGTCCGTGATGCCGTGGTTCTGCGCCAGGTAGTGGGCCGTGGACAGGCCGTGGCCGCCGGCGCCGACGATCACGACGTCGTACGCCCGCTTCGGTTCGACGGCGCGCCACAGCATGGGCTTGTCCATGCGTCCTTCCCCCTCGGCTTGACCGGGTTCCGCCCCGAACCCTAGCGTGGCGGCCCTCGGGGGGTTGCGGCATGGGAGACGAGGACGCCGAAGGGCTGCGCTCGGTGAACCGGGCGCTGCGGGCGCTCGAGCTGATCGCCGAGGCGGGGGAGCTCGGTGTCACCGAGCTCGGACGCCGACTCGAGGTACACAAGGCCACCGCGTCCCGGCTGGCGGCGACCCTCGCCCGCCGCGGCCTCATCGAGCGCGACCCGGTGAGCGACCGCTACCGGCTCGGGTTCGGGCTGATCCGCCTGGCGGGGGCAGCCATGGCCGGCCTGGACCTCGTGAGCTCGGCGCGCCCGGTGCTCGAGGAGCTCGCCGAGAAGACGCACGAGACCGTGACGCTCGGCGTGATCTCGGGTGACGAGGTGGTCTCGATCGACCAGGTCACCGGGACGCGCTCGATCGTGAGCGTGAGCTGGGTGGGCAAGCGCACATCGCTGCACGCGACCTCGACCGGCAAGGTGCTGCTCGCCGCGATGAGCGAGGCGGAGCTCGATCGTCGGCTGGCGCGTGGGCTCGAGCGCTCGACGCCCCAGACGGTGACCGATCCGACGGAGCTCCGGTCCCAGCTCGCCGAGGTCCGCCGCCGCGGGTGGGCCCAGACCCTGGAGGAGCTCGAGGAGGGTCTGAACGCGGTGGCGGCCCCGGTCCGGCAGGCCGACGGCGAGGTGGTGGGGGCCCTATCCGTCTCCGGCCCCGCGTTCCGGATGCGGCCCGTGGACCTTCCTCGGCTCGGCCGGCTCACGGCCATGGCCGCCGAGCAGGTGTCGCGGCGCCTCGGCCACCGGGCGCCGTCCCGCCGAGCGCGCTGAGTCGCGCCCTCCGCAACGCAGGACTTGCAGGCGCGGTTGAACCCAGGGTCAGATTGGACATCCTCGATCGAACCTCCGCCACCGATTGGGGCGCGTACGCCCGCACGCTGCCCTCGATGCTCGACGCCGTGGGGCGCACCCCACTGGTCCGGCTGAACCACGTGACACCCACCGGGCTCGAGCTCCTCGCGAAGATCGAGTGGTACGGCCCGACGGGGTCGACGAAGGACCGGATCTACCGGCACATGATCGAGCGCGCCGAGGCCCGGAGCGAGCTCCGACCGGGGATGACGATCATCGAGTGCACCACCGGCAACGCCGGCATCGCGTGCTCGGCGGTCGCGGCGATCAAGGGCTACGACTGCGTGATCGTGATGCCCGAGGGGATGAGCCTGGAGCGCAAGCGCATGATCGAGGCCTACGGCGCGGAGCTGGTGCTCACGCCTGGCGCCGGCACCGACATCGACCTCGCCCTCGCCAGGATGCGCGAGATCGTGGCCGCCGACCCGAGCCGCTACTACTTCCCGGGTGAGTTCGAGAACCCGGACAACCCGGAGGCGCAGGCCGTCTCCGGGGAGGAGATCTGGGAGCAGGCGGCGGGACGGATCGACGCGGTCGTCGCCGCGCAGGGGACCGGCGGATGGATCACGGGCGTCGCTCGGGCGCTGAAGTCGCACGCGCCCGCGATCCGCGCCTTCGCGGTCGAGCCCGTGGAGAGCCCGCTCATCACGGAGCAGCGGTGGGGCACCCACGGCGTGCCGGGCATCGGGGACGGCATCGTGCCCCGCAACCTGGATCTGTCGCTGATGGACGGCCTCGTCACCGCCTCGACCGAGGAGGCGCTCGTCGTGGCGCGGCGACTGGCCCGGGAGGAGGGGATCCTGTGCGGCCCGTCCTCGGGCATGAACGTGGCGGCCGCGTTCAAGGTCTCGGCCCGCCACCCGGAGTTCCGGACGATCGTCACCGTCGTCCCGGACACCGGCCAGCGGTACCTATCGGGGGAGCTGCTCGGGGAGCGCCCCGACGTCGAGGAGCCCGACCGCGACCACGCGCTCGATCCGAGCTCCCTCGCGCAGATCGAGGCCAACCGGGACCGCCTCGAGCTCATCACGTGACGGGCCACCCCTCCGCTGAACCGCCGTTCAACGCCGCGTATGCTTCGCGCCGGAGGTGAGCCGATGACGACGTACCCGATGTCCGACGAGGACCGGGAGATCCAGGAGCGCGCCCGCCGGTTCGTCGACGAGGAGCTCATCCCGCACGAGGTCGAGGCCGAGATGAACGGCGGCAGGATCCCCGACGAGGTCCGCGAGCGGCACCACCGGCTGGCCGTCGAGCTGGGTCTGTTCGCGATGAACATGCCGCGCGAGCTCGGCGGGCAGGGCCTGACCACCTTCCAGCAGGTGCTCGTGTCCGAGCAGATCGGCCGCGTCACCAACGCGCTCGGCTGGTGCGTCCACACCCCGCCCGCGTGGGCGCCGGCGGTCGTCACGCCCGAGCAGCTCGAGCGGTGGATCGTCCCGACGGTCCGCGGCGATCGGCACGAGTGCTACGCGATCACCGAGCCCGATGCCGGCTCGGACGTCGACGCGATCGTCTCGACCGCGCGCCGCGACGGGCAGGACTACGTGCTGAACGGCCTCAAGTGGCACGTGACCTCGTTCAACACGGCCGACTACGTGTTCTTCCAGGCGAAGATCGATGGCGGGCCGAACGCCGGCGCCCACGCGATGTTCTACGTCGACAAGGACACGCCGGGGGTACGCCTGGTCCGCGAGCCTGCCTACTCGCACACCTACCCCGACTCCCACGCGGTGGTCGCATTCGAGGACGTCCGGGTCCCCGCCTCGCACCTCGTCGGGAGCGAGGGTGACGGCATGGGCTTCACGTACGCGTGGTTCCGGTACGAGCGCCTCATGATCGCCGCGCGCTGCTGCGGCGCCGCCGAACGGCTGATCGAGGAGGCGACGGCGTTCGCGAAGGACCGCGTGCAGTTCGGCGAACCGATCATCGGGTTCCAGGCGGTCGCGCACATGCTGGCGGACTCGGTAACCGAGCTGTGGGCCGCGCGCCTGATGACGTACGAGCTCGCGAGGAACGTGGACCGCGGCGTCGATCTGAAGATCCAGCACGCGCAGTGCTCGATGGCCAAGCTCTACGCCAGCGAGATGGCCAACCGCGTCGCGGATCGAGCGGTGCAGGTCTTCGGCGGGCGCGGCTACATGCGCGAGAACGTCGCCGAGCGCTTCTGGCGCGAGCTGCGCGTCGACCGGATCTGGGAGGGAACCTCCGAGATCCAGCGGAACATCGTCGCGGACCAGCTCGCGAAGCGCGGCGCGCGGGCCCTCGCCGGGTAGCCGGCGACGTCCGACGCGCCGGCGGGTGGCATCGGCGTATGCTCGCGCCTCATGGACGAGCGTGACGAGCACGCGACGCGCGAGGCGGAGGGGTGGGCCGGGTTCGAGGACGCGCTGTCGCGGGTGCCCGAGGACCGGCTGAGCGACCCCGGGGTCCTCGGTGGTGCCTGGAGCGTGAGCGAGATGCTCCACCACGTGACGGGATGGATCCGCGAATGCTCCGCGCACCTCGAGGCCATGACCGCCGGCACCTTCGTCGAGCCCGAGGAGTCCGACGAGATCACCGACGCGCGGAACGCCGCGTTCGCCGAGGAGGCCCGCGCGATGGACGTCGCCCAGGTGCGCGCGGGGCTGGATGCGGCCCGGGACGAGGTCCTGCATCGGTGGGCCGAGCTCCCCGAGATCGACGACGCCGCGATCGAGTGGTTCGCCGGGGAGACGTACGAGCACTACGAGGAGCACCTGCCCGACCTGCATCGGGCGGCCGGCGCCCGAGCATGACGGCGACCTGGGACGAGTTCGAGCGCCTGGAGCTCGCGGTCGGCGTGGTCACCGGCGCCGAGGACTTCCCCGAGGCGCGCGACCCCGCATACCGGCTCACGATCGACTTCGGCGATCGCGGCACGCGGCGCTCGAGCGCGAAGATCACGCACTATCCGCGCGAGGAGCTCGTCGGACGGCAGGTGGTCTGCGTGCTCGGGTTCGAGCCCAAGCGGATCGCGGGGTTCAAGAGCGAGGCGCTGGTGCTCGGCGCGCTCTCGGACGAGCACGGGGTCGTGCTCCTGCGTCCGGATCGCGAGGTCGAGCCCGGCTCGAGCGTCGCCTGAGGGACTACGGGGACGCGGGCTCGAGCTCGAACCCGAGCGTCTGCGCCGCCACCTCCATCGTGGTGCGGTGCATCCGCTCCGTCGTCACGAGGGAGTCGTTCAGGACGACCTGGATCGCCAGGCCGTCGATCAGCGCGCCGATCCGCAGCGAGAGCTCGTCCGCGTCCTCCGCCGAGGAGAACTCCCCGGACGCTTGCCCGCCCCGCACGATCTCGGCGATCTGCGCGCGCCAGCGCTGGTCGAGGACCTCGCGGTCCTTGGCCATGTCGGGATCCCGCAGGGCCCGGACCCAGACCTCGATCCACAGCGCCCATTCGTCGAGGCGCCCGTACTCGGGCAGGTAGCCGGGCACCGAGAGGTCGATCAGTCTTCTCAACTGCTCCCTCGCGGAGTCGATCCTGCGGATCTCGCGCGACGCCCGCAGGTAGAACTGGTCGTTGGCGAACGTGAGCGCCTCGGAGAGCAGCCGGTCCTTGGACTCGAAGTAGTACAGGATCAGCCCGGGCGAGACACCCGCGCGCTCGGCGATGTCCGAGATCCGCGTCTCGGCCAGGCCCCGATCGGTGATGACGCGCGCCGCGGCATCCACGATCTCCCGATGCCGGTCCTTGCCCTTGGCGTTCCCGGTGCTCACGAGACCCTCCGTGGGTTGAACGGCGGCCAGTCCGACGGCCGTCACCCCGGCGAACTGAACAGCAGTTCAGGGCACTCTACGCCGCTGACCTGCGGTGTCAACCGCGGATGGCCCGTCGTCTCGCTTGACCGGCCGTTCAAACGCGTGGCAGGATGGGTCGCCTCACCGAGACCGAGGGGGAGCGCACGACCATGGCCAACACCTACGACGCGATCGTGATCGGCGGGGGGCACAACGGGCTCACGGCGGGTGCGTACTTCGCCCGTGCCGGCGCGAGGACCGTCGTGCTCGAGTCCCGGGACAAGACCGGCGGCGCGGCCGATACCAGCGCGCCGTTCCCCGATCACCCCGAGATCAACGTGACCACCTACTCGTACGTGATGTCGCTGATGCCCCCGACGATCATCCGGGAGCTCGGACTCAAGCGGCACGGCTACGACGTCACGCCGTTCGGTCCCTACTACCAGGCCTACCCGGACGGGCGCTCCATCAAGGTCTACGCGGACGACGCGGCCAAGTCGCACGCGTCGATCGCCCAGTTCTCGAAGAAGGACGCGGACACGCTGCCGCAGTGGGAGGCCTGGCTGAAGGGCGTCGCGGACATCCTCGGGCCCCTGCTCCTGCAGAAGCCGCCGCGGGTGGGCTCGATGGCGCTCGGTGACCTGCTCGAGAGCGCGCGGACCGCCTGGAAGATGCGCAAGCTCGGCGTCCGAGGGGTGGCCGACGTCACGAAGCTGTTCACGATGAGCGTCACCGACCTGCTCGATGACTGGTTCGAGTCCGACGAGATCAAGGGCATGCTCGTGGTGAACGGCGTGATCGGCACGTGGGCCGGCCCGGACGAGCCCGGCACCGCGTACGTGATGCTCCACCACTCCATCGGCGACGTCGGCGACGGGCACCTCGGATCGTGGGGGTTCCAGCAGGGCGGCATGGGCGGCGTGTCGGACTCGATCCGGCGATCGGCGGAGTCCTTCGGTTGCGAGATCCGCACCGGGGCGCGTGTGCAGAAGGTGCTCACGCGCGGCGGCCGGTTCGTGGGCGTCGCCCTCGAGGGCGGCGAGGAGCTGCGCGCCCCGGTGGGCGTGACCTGCATCCACCCGAAGACCGCGTTCCTAGACCTGGTCGGGCGCGAGGACCTGCCGGCGGACTTCGTCTGGGACATCGAGCGGTGGAAGACGCGCTCGGGCGTCGTGAAGATCAACGTGGCGATGTCCGAGCTGCCGGATTTCACCGCCGACCCCGGCAAGGAGATGCAGGACCACCACACGGGCTCGGTCGAGCTCTGCTTCTCGCCGCGCTACGCGGAGGAGGCGTTCCAGGACGCGCACATGGGACGCAAGGGCGCGACACGGCCGTTCGTCGACGGCACGATCCCGACCACGCTGGACAAGCAGCTCGCGCCCGAGGGCGTGCACGTGTTCTCGATGTTCAGCCAGTGGGTGCCCGACGACTGGAACGCCGAGCCGCACCGCGACGAGCTCGAGCAGTACGCGGACCGGGTGATCGACATCTACACGGAGCTCGCGCCCAACTTCAAGGGCGCGGTCATCGACCGCCAGGTGATCGGTCCCTACGACATGGAGCAGGACCTCGGGCTGATCGGGGGGAACATCTTCCACGGTGAGCTCTCCGCGGATCAGCTGTTCCACATGCGTCCGGCGCCGGGCTTCGCCGACTACCGCACGCCGATCAAGGGGCTGTACCACGGCTCCTCGGCCACGCACGCCGGCGGCGGCGTGAACGGGATCCCCGGTTGGCAGGCCTACCGCGCCGCGGTGCGCGACAAGGCGGTACGGAAGCCGAAGTGACCCCGGGCGGGGGTGCCGCTGGGACGGAGCGGTCCGCCCTCGAGCGCATGCTCGAGGCGCGCACCGTCGCCGTGGTCGGCGCGAGCGTTCGCGAGGGCTCGGTCGGCCACCAGAGCCTCGTCGAGCTCGTGGAGGGCGGGTTCGACGGCCGGATCCTTCCGGTGAACCCGAAGTACGACGAGGTGCTGGGCATGCCGGCGTTTCCCTCGGTCGCCGAGATCGGCGCGCCGGTGGACCTCGTGATCCTCGCGGTGTCGAACGCCCGGCTCGAGGAGCAGCTGCGCCTCGCGGCCGAGGCCGGCGCCGGCAGCGCGGTGATCTTCGCGAGCGGCTACGAGGCGCCCCGCGAAGGTGTCGCACCACTCACCGAGCGCCTGGCGGAGATCGCGCGAGAGGCGGGGATGGCGGTCTGCGGCGGCAACGGCATGGGGTTCGCCAACCTCGAGGGCCGCGTGCGCGCGCTCGGGTTCTACGAGCCGAAGGGCGTGGAGGCCGGCGGCGTGACGTTCCTGTCGCACTCGGGCTCTGCGTTCAGCGCGATGCTGCACAACGACCGGGGCCTGAGGCTGAACCTCGCGGTCTCGACCGGACAGGAGCTCGTCACCACGGTGGCCGACTACATGGCGTACGCCTTGGGGCGCGAGAGCACCACCGTGATCGGCCTGTTCATCGAGACGATCCGCGATCCCGCGGGCTTCCGCCACGCGATGCGTCTCGCGCACGAGCGCGACGTGCCGGTCGTGGCACTGAAGGTCGGGCGCGAGGCGCTCACGCGGAAGATGGTGACCGCGCACTCGGGAGCGCTCGCGGGCGAGGACGGGGCGTACGAGGCGCTGTTCGAGGCCGACGGCGTGCTCCGCGTCGAGAGCCTAGACGAGCTCGGCGACGCGCTGGCGCTGTTCGCGAGCGGACGGCGTGCCGGCCCGGGCGGCCTGGCGAGCGTGCACGACTCGGGCGGCGAGCGCGCGCTGCTGGTGGACTCGGCCGCGGCGGTCGGCGTCTCGCTCGCGCGGATCTCGGAGGCGACCGCGGCGCGGATGGCGGAGCTGCTCGACGAGGGCCTGGACCCGGTGAACCCGCTGGACTTCTGGGGGACCGGACGGGACGCGACCGAGGTCGTGACCGGGTGCATCCGGGCGTTGCTCGACGACCCAGAGGTGGCCGCGCTCGCGTTCGCGGTGGACCTCACGACCGAGGACAGCCCGGACATGGGCTACATCGCGATGGCCAAGGAAACGTTCCCGGAGACCGACAAGCCGTACGCGATGCTCTCCAACTTCTCGAGCGGCATCGACCGGGGCGACGTGGCCCTGCTCGAGGAGGGCGGGATCCCGGTGCTCGAGGGGACGCTCACCGGACTCGCGGCCTTCAGGCACCTGTTCGCGTACCGAGACCATCGAGCGCTGCCGCCCGTGTCCGGCTCGTCGCGGGTCGATGCGGACGTGCGCGAGCGGTGGCGGGCGCGTCTGGGGAGCGGCGAGCCGTTCGACGAGCTCGAGGGGCTCGCGCTCCTCGCCGCGTACGGGATCCCGGTCGTGCAGAGCGCGCGTGTCGACACGCTCGAGGACGCGATCGCCGCTGCGGAGCGGATCGGGTTCCCGGTGGCGATGAAGACCGCCGTGCCCGGCGTGCTCCACAAGTCCGACGTGGGCGGCGTTCGGCTCGGGATCGACGACTCGCCGTCGCTCGAGGATGCGTACGCGGACTTGGAGCGGGACCTCGGGCCGCAGGTGGTCGTGGCCGAGATGGCGCCTCGGGGGACGGAGGTTGCGCTCGGGGTCGTGCGGGACCCACAGTTCGGACCGCTCGTGCTCGTGGCCGCGGGGGGCGTGCTCGTCGAGGTGCTCGGGGACCGGCGCCTCGCGCTCCCGCCGCTGGATGACGCGCGAGCGCGGTGGCTCGTCGATCGCCTCAGGATCCGGCCGCTGCTGGACGGCGTTCGCGGTGCGCCGCCTGGCGACGTCGCCGCGCTCGCGCGTGCCATCGTCGCGTTGTCGTGGCTCGCGCACGACCTCGGCGAGCACCTCGAGGCGCTCGACGCGAACCCGGTGATCTGTGGTCCCGATGGGTGCGTGGCGGTTGACGCGCTCGTGCTCCCACGCGAGGCGGAGGGATGAAGGACGTGGCGACCGTGGAGGGTGACCGGGTCGTGGTCGCCGAGTACCGAGCGTTACGCGAGGCGATCGGGTGGGATCCGGTTCCCGCGCGCGATGAGGACCTCCAGGCAGCGTTGGATCGGACGTGGAACGTGACGGCGCGGACTGCAGACGGCAGGCTCGTGGGGCTCGTCCGGGTCCTCGACGACGGCGCGGTCTACGCGAGCATCTGGGACATGATGGTCGCGCCCGAGCTCCAGCGGCAGGGCGTCGGACGCGCGCTGTTCGACCGCGTCATGGAGCAGGTTGGTGGGCGCAACCTCGTCTCCCTGGTGGCGACCCCGGCCGGCAGGGAGCTGTACCGCTCGGCCGGGTTCTCCGAGGAGAGCCTCGGGGCCGTCGGGATGTTCCGCCGGCTCGATCCGAGATGAAGCGGTCGGAGCGACCACGCTCCGTCGAGGATCGAGCACAGCGGCGCCGGCCGCGGCATGAACCCCGACCGCGCTACGAAACGATCCGGCTCCACGGGCGAGACGCGAAGACATCGGAGGTCCACGCCAGCCCCTCGTCGTCGCCGCACGCTTGCGCAAGGTCGACGATCGGGTCCGAGAACGCGAGCTCGGTCCCGACGAGCTCCCACCGGACCGAGCTCGTCCAACCGAAGCACTCCGGATCCATGCGGTCCGTGAACGCGATCGTGTCGCCGCTGATCGTGTAGGGGCCGCCCGTGTCCCACTGCCATCCGTGTGGCGACTCCTGGTGGAGGCGCCAGGTCCCGTCCGACAGGGACAGCGTGTACTCGCCGAGCGTGGAATCGACCCACGGCTTCGGAAGGGTCGGAGGGAGGTCCTCGCCGACGATCGTGACGCGGAACGCGCCTTCGGGTCCGTCCACCCCGCCGATCGGTGGTTCGAGCGGGGACGGTTCCCGAACGGATGCGGGGCACGACGTCGTATGGAGGTACCGCTGACACTCAGGCGGTGAGAGGCCGCGGGTGAGTCGGGACCTCGCGATCCGGACGAGCTCGTCGAACCCCAGGACGTGCTCGCGGACGGTGCCGTCGGAACCAGACGTCGCGACCGTCGTGCCGTCGGGGCTGAACGCCACGCCTGTGACGCTGCCCTCGTGGCCGAAGAGCGTGTGGAGGAGGCGACCCGTCGCCGCGTCCCAGATCCGTGCCGTCCCATCCTCGCTCGCGGTCGCGACCATCGCGCCGTCGGCACTGAAGACGACGTCCGGCACGTCACCGGTGTGCCCACGGAGCCGAACGACGAGCTCGCCCGAGTCCGCGTTCCACAGCGCCGCACCGTCCCCGCCCGAGGTCGCGAGCAGCGTCCCGTCCGGGCTGAGCGCGATCCCGCCTGTGTTGTCTGCCCCGGTATCGACGCTCAGAAGTTCCCCGCCCGACGCGACATCCCAGATGTGGACGCTTCCCGAGTACGCGATCCCCGCGACTCGGGCGCCGTCCGGGCTGAAGGCGACCCCGCGGACCTGGTCGTACGGCGATCCGAGCTCCCCGAGGGATTGGATGCGGTCGCCGGTGTCAACGTCCCAGACGTAGACGAGGCCTGACACCTGCCGCTTTCCGACGCCGCCCGCGATCCACCTCCCGTCGGGGCTGTACGCGATGCTGTAGGTGCCGTCGGCGTCTCCAACGTCCATCGCGAGCAGTTCCTGTCCGGAGTCGGATGCTGAGATCAACGTTCCCCCCGCCGTGGCGAAGCGGTCCCCGTCAGGACCGTAGACCGCGTCCATCCACGCGAGGGGAGACGCGGCCGTCACCGGCTCGCCGGTGCGAGCGTCCCACTGACGCACCCCATCCCCCACGGTGAGGAGGCGAGAACCGTCCGGACTGAACGTGACGCTGTCGACGCTCGTGGCCGAGGCGCCGATCGTCAGCAGCTCGCCGCCTCCCGAGGGCGAGACGTCCCAGACACGCACGGAGTGCCCCCCGCCGGTCACGAGCCGATCGCTGTCCGGCGTGAACCGGACCAGATAGACGGCCTCCTCGTGACCACGGAAGGCCATGAGCTCGCGACCGTCCTCGGCGTCCCAGACGCGGACCCCGTCGTCACCCACCGACGCGATCCGGCGACCGTCGGGGCTGTAGGCGACCATCCATACGGCACCCTGGTGGCCCTCGAGAACCTGGCGTTCGGTCCCGCTACGGGCATCCCAGATGCGGACCGACCCTTCGAAATCGGAGGTCGTGATCGAACGCCCATCGGAGCTGAACGCGATCCCCAATTGGGAGGAGCCGTTCGTCTCGAGCTCGAGGACGAGACGACCTGTCCCCACGTCCCAGATCGGGATCGTTCTCGCGTCCCCGAGGTTCGGCGCGGCTCCGACCCGGCGACCGTCGGGGCTGAACGCGACGCCGAGGAACGACGACCGGGGCCGCTGCATCCTGCGGATCTCCCGCCCCGTGTTCGCATCGACGATCGACACGATGCCGTCGCCACCGACCGCGGCGAGGAGCCGGCCGTCGGGGCTGAACGTCAGTCCTCCGGCGTAGGAGATCTCCCGGCCGAGGTCGATCGTCCGCTCGCGCGACCACGAGCCCGTCTCCCAGACGATCAGGGTGGAGTCGGGCGCGAGCGCCGCGAACCGCGTGCCGTCCGGGCTGTACGCGACGTCGGTGAACCCCCCGGGCTGCCCGGCGAGCGTCTGGAGCTCGGCGCCGGTTCGCAGGTCGCGGACCACGAACCCGGGGTCCTCGCCTTCGGGGACGCCGGCGACCGGACCCCGGGTGACGAGCAGGTTCCCGTCCGGGCTGATCGCGAGGAACCCGTACGGCAGCCCCTGGATCGTCAGGACCTCGCGATCCGCGGCCAGCGAGCGACGGAGCGCCTCCTCGACCTCGGGCAAGTGGTCGTCCTGTCCCGTCACGTCCGCCGCCGCGAGCGCGAGCAGGAGGCTGCGCTGGGGGTCGACGTCGAGGTTCGCCACCGCGGCGGCGGCGAGCTCCCGGGCGGTCGCGATGCGCTCTTGCTGGGACGCACGGTTCCGCTGGCCGACGGCGAGGATCGTCAGCGTGCTCGCGATGACGGCGGCGACCGTCAGCACGGCGACCAGAGCCCGCATCCGGACGGCGGATCGGCGCTCCAGGGAGCGCTCGCGCGCCCGCCGCTCGTCCTCGGCGGCCCGTTCGCGGTCGCGTTCGCCGACGCTCTCCTCGAGGTAGGAGCGGTCGTCGGCGGCGATCGCGACGGAGGTCGACGCCGCCCACTCCTCGGTCCGCTCGAGCTTGGAGCCGCGGAGCAAGAAGCTCGGATCGTGGTTGCTCGCGCGCCACTCCTCGGCCGATGTGGCCAAGCGGTCCAGCGTCCGCAGGTCGTCGCGGGCCTCGTCGATCCAGCCGCGCAGTCTGGTCCACGCCGTGAGGAGCGCCTCGTGCGCGATCTCGACCGTCGGCTCACGGGTGTCCGGATCCCGGTCGAAGGAGAGCAGACGGTGGCGCCCGTACGTCTCGGTCACGGCGTCCATCGCCTGCGGATCCCCGAGCGGCGTGAGCGCGGACCGGCGGATCCTGCGGCGGGTGTCCTCGCCGCCCTCACCCAGCGTGACGAGACGCAGGAACAATTGGCGGCAGGCGTCCCGCGCGGGCTCGTTCAGGTCCTCGAAGAGGCGCTCGGCCCGGCGCGCGAGGGCACCCCACGCGCCGCCGATCCGCCGGTACACGCCGAGGCGGAGCACCCCGGCGTCGTGGTGTTCGGCGAGCTCCGTCAGCGCGTACTGGAGCAACGGGAGCGCGCTCGGGCGCTCGCCCACATCCGCGAGGATCGCCGCGAGCAGGCTTGGCTCGACGACCAGGCCGGCGCGGTCCGCCGGCGCGACGATCGCGCGCTCCAGCTCCTCGAGGGACATCGGCGCGATCGGCTCGGTTCGCGCGGCGAGCAGGTCGCCGAAGCCGCGGACCAGCAACGGCTCGTCGAAGAAGTCGGCCCGCAGCGTGGTTACGATCCGGACGCGGCTACCGGGTTCGAGCGCCGCGGCGCGCAGGCTCGCGAGCACGTGCTCGCGCTCACCCTCGTCGTCCACGAGTGTGAAGAGCTCCTCGAGCTGGTCGAGCACGATCACCAGCTCCGCGTCGGGATCGGGGAGGACCTCGTGCGCGACTCGGAGCAACCCCAGCGGGTCGCGCTCGAGCTCGTCCATCAGTGAGGGTGGCGGCTCGACGGCCACGCCGAGGAGCGCGGTCTCGAGCTCCCGGAGCGGGTGCGGGCCCGGCAGGACCTCGATCACGAACCAGCGCTCGGATCCCTCCAGCGCGCCGCGTCGCAGGGCAGGAACGAGGCCGGCGCGGACCACCGAGGACTTGCCCGAGCCCGACGGCCCGACCACGGCGAGGAACCTCGACCCCTCGGCGTCCTCGGCGAGTCGCCGCAGGAGCCGTTTGGTCAGCGTCTCGCGCCCGTAGAAGTCCGCCGCGTCGGCCTCGAGGAACGCGCGGAGGCCCTTGAACGGGTTGCGGACCTGTACCGGGGGAGCGGTGGCCGGCGGGGATCCCTCGACCGCGAAGCGGAACGCCGCCGCGAGCTCGAGCGGGTCAGTGAAGCGGCGGTCCGCCTCCTTCGCGGTGGCGCGCGCGATCACCTCGTCCGCCCTCGCCGGGAGGTCCGGCCGCATGTCCAACGCCGACGGCAGCGGGTCCCGCAGGTGATGGTCCAGCAACATCGTGAGCGAGCTGTCA
>DASSJM010000034.1:0-30495 GCA_035691205.1 Actinomycetota bacterium | reverse complement strand
TGGAACAGGCCGCCGGAGACCACCAGGTGCTCGGGTGGCTTCTCGATGTGCAGGATGCCTGCGCCGGCGGTCATCCACTGCGTGTCGCCGTCGGTGATCGTGCCGCCGCCGCCGTTGGAGTCCTGGTGCTCGAAGATCCCGTCGATGATGTACGTCACGGTCTCGAACCCACGATGCGGGTGCCACGGCGTGCCCTTGGGCTCGCCCGGCGCGTACTCCACCTCGCCCATCTGGTCCATGTGGACGAACGGGTCGAGCTCGGCGAGGTCGACCCCGGCGAACGCCCGCCGGACGGGGAACCCCTCGCCCTCGAACCCCGACGGCGCGACCGTGACGCTTCGCACGCGACGGCGACGCGCCTCCGCCGCCACGGGCGGGACGCGCTCGAGCCTCGTCAGGTCCTCGACGGTGATCGCGGGCATCTGCTGAGCCTAACGCCTGTCACGCGCCGGCCATTCCGAGCGTGCGCCGCTACGCCTCGACGAAGCCCAGCTCCAGGCCGAACGCGTCGGCGGGATCCAGCCAGGCGACCGGGTCGGGCGGGTCGATCGTGAGTCGCTCGCCGAGCGCCGTTCGCGCCTTCTCGAGGGACCCGACGCCCAGAACGATGCGCTCGATCTCGCCCGTCCCCGCGTCGAGGAGCACGACCTCGCCCGAGGCGGCGGGCAGCGTCGCGCGCGACCGGCCGGATCGCGGGTCGACGGTGGTCGCCGGCGCTGCCTCGAGCCCGAGCAGCCGCTCGTACGCCTCGATCGCGGGCTCGAGCGACGGGACCCCGACGTGGACCTGCGCGAGCGTCCTCGCGCCGCACCGGTGGGGCGCTGGGAGCGCGGGCGGCCAGTCCTGCGCGATCTCGGCCGGCGCCGTCCGGCGCACGAGGATCGGGAGCGGTACCTCTCCGGCGTCGATCTCGACGTCGTCCCACGTTCCGTCGACGCCCTCGTAGGCGCCGAACCGGTACGCGAGCCCCACCGCTTCCAGATGGCCTCGGAGCGCCTCGGGATCGTCGAACCGCAGGAAGAACAGCGAGGCGGTCCAGCCCGTGTCGCCCGGGCGCGCCGCCACCTCCAGGTAGCCGCGGTCCAGGTAGACGCGGCTATGACGCTCCGGCGTCGCGGGGCTCACGGTCGCCCGCAGGCCCAGGCGATCGTCGAGGTGCGCGACGGCATCCGCGAGCTCGGGTACCGCGATCGAGGCGTGGTCGAGCCAGAGCGGGATGGATCCAGGCATCGCCACTCCATCATCCATGTCCGGCGACCGGGCCGTGGCTCAGCGGCTGAGCAGGCCGTCGCGCGCCAGGTCCCGGAGCATGGCGAGACCGCGTCCGTCGAGGAGCACCACGCTCTTGCCGGCCACGGTCGCGACGTGCCCGGTGGCGACGGCGTTCGTGACGTCGCGCCCTCGGGTCGCGGCGGCGGCCAACGCCAGGCCGACCATCTCCTGGAGTCGGAGGTCGCTGCGGAGGTGCCCGGCGCCGGCCAGCATCCACGGGACCAGCGCGACCGTGCCTCGGCGTGCCAGCTGGTCGCGGATCGCGCTGACGGCGGCGATCAGCAGGCGTCCCTGGTTCAGGGAGCGCCCGAAGTCGCCGTTCGGCAGGGCGTGTCGGGCGCGTGCGAAGGCGAGCGCCTCCCGACCGCTCAGGTGCTCCGGCCCGCGATCGAAGTCGGCCCTCGCGAACCGGTCCTCGATCGGGAAGGGGACCACGATGTCGAGCCCGCCGACGGCATCCACCACGGCCTGGAACCCCTCGAACCCGGTGAGGACGTAGGCATCGATCTGGCCGCCCGCGATTCGCTCCACCGTGGAGACCAGCAGCTCCGGTCCGCCCCGCACCAGCGCCGCGTTGATCTTGTCCGTGCCGAAGCCCGGGATCGGGACCCAGGCGTCGCGAGGGATCCCCAGGACGGAGGCCCGCCCCGTCGCCGGGTCCACGCCGACGAGGTGGATCGAGTCCGCCCGGCTGCGCGAGACCGCCCAGTCGGGTCGCGCGTCGCTCCCGATCACCAGCACCACCATCGGGTTGGGGGACGGCAGTCCCGGCAGGAACGAGGTCGTCGTCCGCTCGGTCCGCAGCTCCGCGGGGTCGGGCACGCGTCCCCGCACGTCGTAGGAGACGATCCGCCACCGTCCGCCCGATCGGCTCAGCACGTAGCGTCCGTGGTGGCGGATCCGCCCCCTCGCCTCGCCGGCGAAGGCGGTCGCCGCGAGGTCGACCGTTGCGAACGCGGCCACCGGGTGACCGGCGCGATCCGCGAGGATCTTCACGACGACGCTCGCCGAGCTCGGGCGCACCTCCTGGATCGTCTCGGAGGCTGGTCCGACGGTCAGTCGCCTGAGGTCTCGGACCGCCTCCTCGCGCGCGGGGCCGGCGAAGTGGGCGGCGAGCCCCGGGAACGTGCCGTCCCTCCATCGCTCGGGGTCGACGAACGCGAGGTCGAGCAGATCCTCCAGGGCGGCGCGCACGCCCTCGGCGGGGCCCGCGACCTTCGCCGAGCGCAGCGGTCGGCCGACGGCCCGCCCGGACGCACGTCGCAGCTCCAACACGAGGTCGGGAGCCGCGGGGGTCGGCGAGAGGACCGACGTCGGAGCTGGCCCGGAGGCGTCCGTCGATATCGGGCGGGAGGCCGGGTCGACGGCGGTGCATCCGACCGAGACGGCGGCGAGGAGCGCGAGGGCGGCGCGAGACACGGCTCGCGGGGACGGGACGGTTGAGCGTCGCGGGCGGGCAGGCATACGGCCCGCCGAGCCTACGCCCGCCGTCAAGCCGGATCGGCGGAGCCGCCTGACCGGGACGGACTATCGTGGCCGGCCTGACGGACGATCGGGGGCGCGGCGAGTGGAACGGACCGAGGAGCAGAAGATGCTGGCGGGCGAGCTCTACCGCGCCGATGATCCCGAGCTGGTCGCCGCCCGCCGGCGGTGCCGCGACCTGCTTCGCCGGATCGACGCCGAACCGGACGAGGGCGCCCGCGCCGTGCTGTTCCGCGAGCTGTTGGGTTCGTTCGGCGACTCGAGCTTCATCCAGCCGCCGTTCCACTGCGACTACGGCTCGTACATCGCCATCGGCGAGCGATGCTTCCTGAACTTCGGCTGCACGATCTTGGACTGCGGACGCGTGACGATCGGCGACGGCGTGCAGATCGCCTCGGGTGTGCAGCTCCTGGCCGCCGACCACCCGCGCGAGCCCGACCTGCGGGCGGCCGGCGTCGAGCTCGGCCGGCCGGTCGTGATCGAGGACAACGTCTGGCTCGGCGCCGGCGCGATCGTGTGTCCCGGTGTGACGGTGGGGCGCGACTCGATCGTCGGGGCCGGCAGCGTCGTCACCCGCGACGTCCCCGCCGGCGTGGTGGCCGCAGGCAACCCGTGCCGCGTCGTCCGCGAGCTCTGAGCACCGAGGCCTGCGCTAGGCTCTGCCCTCGATGCCCCTGGACCCCTCGACCCCCGTCCGCGTCGGCCTGATCGGCTACGGCCTCGGCGGCCGCGTGTTCCACGCGCCGGTGGTCGACGCCAACCCGGACATGCGCTTGGCCACGATCGTGACGAGCTCGCCCGAGCGCCGGGCGCTCGCCGAGGGACGGTTCACCTCGACGCGGGTGGTCGACCGGGTCGAGGAGCTGTGGGAGCGCGCCGACGAGCACGACCTCGTGATCGTCTGCACGCCGAACGTCCACCACGTGTCGCTCGGGACCGCGGCGCTGCAGGCGGGCCTGCACGTCGTGGTCGACAAGCCGCTCGCGGCGTCGGTCGCGGACGGCCGTGCTCTGGCCGAGGCTGCCGCCGAGCGCGGTCTCCTGCTGAGCGTGTTCCAGAACCGCCGGTGGGACGGGGACTTCCTGACGCTCCGCAGGCTGGTCGAGCAGGACGCCCTCGGCCCCGTGATCCGGTTCGAGTCCCGGTTCGAGCGTTGGCGCCCGGAGAGGGATGACGACGCGTGGCGCGAGCGCGGGGCGCCGGACGAGGCGGGCGGGCTGCTCTGGGACCTCGGCAGCCACCTTGTCGACCAGGCGATCCAGCTGTTCGGTCGCCCGACCCACGTCTACGCCGAGGTCGACCTTCGGCGGCCGGGCGTCGAGATCGACGACGACGTCTTCGTCGCCCTGACCCATCCGGGCGGTGTCCGATCCCACCTGTGGGCCTCGGCGACCGCGGCGATCCTGGGGCCGCGGTTCCGGGTGCTCGGGATGCGGGGCGCGTTCGAGAAGCACGGCCTCGACCCGCAGGAGGCCGAGCTGGACGGCGGCGCACGGCCCGAGGGCGCGCGGTGGGGGACCGAGCCGGAGGAGCGGTGGGGGCTGCTCTCGGACGGGTCCACCGAGCGCCGCGTGCCCACCGAGGCCGGCGACTACCCGGCGTACTACCGGGGAATCGTCGAGGCCCTGCGGACCGGGGCCGACCCGCCGGTGGATGTCCGTGACTCGATCGAGGGGCTCGAGGTGCTCGAGGCCGCCCGCGAGAGCTCGCGCACCGGCTCGGTCGTCGCGCTGCCCGGTCCCTGACCTCGCCCCGCAACCGCGGGTTGGCGGCGAGCGCCTCCTCGGCGATGCTGCCCGTGGACCGAACGGAGGGAGACCGTCATGGTGGAGCTGGACGGCAGGGTCGCGGTGGTGACGGGGGCGAGCGGGGGGATCGGCGCCGCGGTGGCGAGGTCCCTCGCGGAGCACGGCGTTCGGCTGGGGCTCGCCTCGCGCTCGGGCGCGGACCTCGGGATCGAGGGCGCGGTCGCGGCGCCGTGCGACGTGCGCGACGCATCGGCCGTCGACGCGTTCGTCGCGCGGGTCGCGGAGACGTTCGGCGGCATCGACATCCTGGTCGCCAACGCCGGGGTCGGCGCGTACGGGCCGTTCCTCGAGCTGGACCCGGAGCACCTCGAGGAGATGATCGACGTCAACGTGAAGGGCACGATCTACGCGCTCCGCGCCGCCCTCCCGCACCTGCTGAAGAGCGACGCCGCCGACTTCGTGACGGTCGCCTCGGAGGCCGGCCGACGTGGGCTGCCGTTCGAGGCCGTGTACTGCGCGTCGAAGTTCGGGCAGGTGGGGTTCACCCGGGCGATGGACCACGAGCTGCGCCCGCAGGGCGTCCGCTGCACCAACGTGTGCCCCGGTGGCGTGGCGACCGAGTTCGCGATGGGCCGAGGGCGCACGCCCGAGATGCCCGAGCTCGCGGGGATGATGAGCGCCGAGGACGTCGCCGAGGCGGTCCTGTTCGTGCTCACCCGGCCGCGGAACCACCGGATCCTCGAGGTCGCGTTCCGGCCCGTCACGGAGACGTCGTGGGGATGAGCGCCGACGTGCTGCGCTGGGGCATCGTCTCGACCGCCGACATCGGGGTGAAGAAGGTCATCCCGCCCATGCAGACCGCGGCCCGCTGCGAGGTCGTCGCGATCGCTTCGCGAGACCTCGAACGCGGCCGCGCGGTCGCGGACGAGCTCGGCATCGAACGGGCGCACGGCTCCTACGAGGACCTGCTGGCCGACCCCGACGTCGACGCCGTCTACATCCCGTTGCCGAACCACCTGCATGCCGAGTGGACGATCGCGGCAGCTCGAGCCGGCAAGCACGTGCTGTGCGAGAAGCCGCTCGCGATGACCGCGGCCGACGCCGAGCGGATGATCGAGGCGTGCCGCGCCGAGGGCGTGCTCGTGACGGAGGCCTTCATGTACCGACTGCACCCGTCGTGGGAGGCGGTGCGTGAGATCGTCGAGTCCGGACGGGTCGGCGAGCTCCGTTCCGTGCAGAGCTGGTTCTCCTACTTCAACGACGATCCGACCAACATCCGGAACATGACCGCGGCGGGCGGCGGCGCGCTGTACGACGTCGGCTGCTACTCCGTGAACCTATCCAGGATGCTCTTCGGGGCAGAGCCGGTGCGCGTGCAGGCCTCGGTGACCCGCGATCCGGACATGGGGATCGACGTGCTGACGTCCGCGATCCTCGACTTCCCGAGCGGCGTCTCCACCTTCACGTGCTCGATCCGCTCAGAGCCGGATCAGCGCGTGCACATCTACGGGACCGAGGGGCGCATCGCGATCGAGATCCCGTTCAACATCCCGCCCGACCTGCCGACCCGTGTGTTCGTCACCGCCGGTGGCGATCCGCCGGTGGCGCCCGCCACCGAGACCCTCACGTTCGAGCCGGCCGACCAGTACGGGATCCAGGCGGAGCGGTTCGCGACGGCGGTCCTCGACGGCGTCCCGGTGCCGACCCCCCCCGAGGACGCGGTCGCGAACCTGCGGGTGATCGAGGAGATCTTCCGCGTGGGGGCGACGTAGAGCAGATCCGAGGGACGGAGTGACCTGCTCGGGCAGGAGGATGTTCGTGGATCGGCCCCCGGCTGATCGTCGGTTGATGCGCGACGGTATGGCCGCATCACCCTGCGGCGAGCCGCGGATGGGGGCCCGTGATCGCCGTTTCATCGCCTACGGGCGCTCGACAAGAGCGGCGGGTCGATCGTTGGTCAAGCCCCGATGTTGCTACCGTGAACGGATGACGGTTCGCCGCGTCGTCGTCGATCACGTGCTCTTCGTCGTGGCAGACCTGGACGCGAGCCGGGGCCTCTATACGGCCGCCCTCGCCCCACTCGGCTATGAGGAACTCTACGTTCAGGACGATTGCGTCTCCTACGGAGCCGAGGACCTGGACGACTTCACGATCTGCCGCGGGGAGCCCGTGACCGCAGCGGCGCATGTTGCGTTCTCCGCCGAGGGGCGGGACGCTGTGGATGGGTTCTTCGCGGCCGCCATCGCGAACGGCGCGACCGTGCGCGGCGAGCCCGGGGTCTGGACGCAGTACTCCGAGCGGTACTACGCGGCATTCGTGAACGACCTGCATCAGAACAACGTCGAGGCCGTGTGGCATGCGCCCGAGCCGGTCGTCGACGCGCCTCGCCGTCCCGGCGTCCCCTGATCCGTACGGCCGAAGTATGTAGACGGCGCCTTCACGCCCCGGACGGGAGCAAGTGGAAGGTCGGCGCGAGGGCCGGGTAGAGCTCTCGGTACCGCGCGTACGCGTCGGCGTACGGGCTCGGCTCGGCGGAACCGGTCGCCTCCCCGATCCGCACGAGTGCTTCGCACGCATCCTTGACCGTTGAGTACCAACCCGCGCCGACCGCGGCGAGGATCGCGGCACCTTGTGCGGCGCCCTCGGCTGTGGACGTGGTCACGATCGTCGCCTCGAGGACGTCGGCGAGGATCTGCCGCCAGAGCGCGCTCTTGATGCCGCCGCCGGTCGCTCGGATCTCGCCCGGCATCGCGATGCCGGCCTCTCGCATCAGCTCGAGCGAGTCGCGAAGGCCGAACGCCACACCCTCGAGCACCGCGCGTGTCAGGTGCGCCCGCGTGTGGTTCACCGTGAGCCCGACGAACGCGCCGCGCGCGAGCGGGTCCGGATACGGCGTCCGCTCGCCGGTGAGGTAGGGGAGGAACAGCAGGCCGTCGCTGCCGGGTGGTGCGCTCGCGGCCTCGTCGACGAGCTCATCGAACGCGACACCTGGAGCGAGCGCGTCGCGGTACCAGCGAAGGCTCCCCGCCGCGGAGAGCATCACACCCATCAGGTGCCACCGGTTCGGGACCGAGTGGCAAAAGGCGTGGAGGCGCCCCTCGGGCTCGATGGTCGGGCCCTCCGTCGTAGTGAACACGACGCCCGACGTGCCGAGCGACAGCGACGAGACGCCCGCGACGACCGAGCCGACGCCCACGGCCGCCGCCGCCTGGTCGCCGCCGCCGGCGACCACGGGCGTTCCCGGCCGCAGCCCGGTGGCGGCCGCGGCGTCCTCGGTGAGGGCGCCCGTGATCTCAGGGCCCTCGAACGTCTGGGGAAGCCAGGCCCGGTCGATCCCGAGCGCATCGAGGATCTCGGGCGACCAATCCCGCTCGGCGAGGTCGAAGAGGATCGTCCCCGCCCCGTCGGCACGGTCGACGGCGTGCCCGCCGGTGAGCCGGAGCCGGACGAGGTCCTTCGGGAGCAGGACGTGCGCGACCTTCGACCAGACGTCCGGCTCGTGCTCTCGAACCCACAGCAGCTTGGGCGCCGTGAACCCGGTGAGCGCGTCGTTGCCGGTCACGGCGATCAGCCGCTCGCGGCCGACGAGCTCGCGGATCAGGTCGCACTCGGCGCCGGTGCGCTGGTCGTTCCACAGGATCGCCGGCCGCAGGACCTCGTCCCGCGCGTCGAGCGCGACGAGCCCGTGCATCTGGCCCGTCAGGCCGATGGCCTCCACCGCCTCGCCGGCGACGCCGGCTCGTCCGAGCGCCTCGCGGATCGCCACCTGCGTCGCGTCCCACCACAGCGCCGGGTCCTGCTCGCTCCACAGCGGTCGAGGGGTCTCGTACCTGTACTCGGAGGTGCCGACCGCTCTGATGTCGCCCTCCGCGTCGAGCAGCACCGCCTTGGTGGCGGTGGTCGAGACGTCGAGCCCGAGGGCGAGGCTCACGTCGAGGCCTCGCGGAGCGTCCAGGTCTCGCGGTGCGTGGTGGCCTCGTCCGCCCCGAGCGTGACGAGCGGCCCGAGGGTCTCGAGCTCGCAGAAGTCGTCGCGCGCGAAGACCTGCACGGCGGCGCCCCGGTCGGGGTACGGGCGCGACGGGTCCACCTCGACGCGCTTCTCGAACACCTCGTCGTCGAACGTGTAGGACACCCACCCGCGACCGGGTGCCGCGCCCACCTTGACGGGGCCGTCCCCCGGGACCGCCTGCACGGCGACGCCGTCGCCCTCGAACGCCAGCCGCGGGTCGTCCAGATCCGTGTAGGGCCACAGCACCAGCGACCGGTCGGCCTGGTAGCCGGGAACGCGATCCCCGAGGGGGAGCACGGCCCGACCACCCGAACGGAGCTGGGTGATGGCCCACGCCGCGACCGTGAGCGCGCTCGCCGAGGCGTTCCGCAGCTCGTGGTCGACGATCCAGTCCTCGCCCGCCGCCCGGATCTCGAGCGCCTTCACGAGCCCGGCGCCGTCCGCCGGGGCCTCGACGCGCACGCCGTCTGCGATCGACGAGACCGAGCATGGGCGCTCGTCGGGCTCGTACGTGATCTCGGGGACCTCGGGCGAGGCCCACAGGCGGTGGCCGCCCATCAGCCGGAACGGCGCACCGCCCGGCCGCTCGAGCGTCGCATCGGGCACGACCGCCATCACGTTGTGGCCGCGGCCGCTCAGCCCGATGATCCTCGGCCCCGCCGAGACCGTCACGTGCAGCGTCGAGCGCTCACCCTGCAGCCGGACGCACGCGTAGCCCTCGAACGGCTCCGTCTCGGGCGTCACCGAGTGCCGAGCAGCAGGTCGATCGTGAGCTGGTCGAGCGCCTCGTAGGGCTGGCCCCGCGCCGCGATCGCGTGACGGTCCAGGTTCAGGCCCTTCAGACCGTCGGCGCGTTCGGCCGAGTACGGGCCGAGGTGCGCCGAGACGGTGCCGTCGTCCGCGTTGATCTGCGACACGAGCCCCTGGATCTCGGGATCGGTGTTCCAGCGCTCGGCCTTCTCCTTCAGGATCAGGTAGGTCCGCATGCACCCGCGCGCGAAGGCCTTCACGTCCTCGTAGTCCGAGGTGCGGTACGCGTGCGCGTCGAAGTGCCGACTGCCCTGGTAGCCCACGTCCTCGAGGAACTTCACGAGGAAGAACGCCGCCTTGGGGTTGGCCGACCCGAACCGCAGATCCTGGTCGTAACGGCCGGGGATCTGGTCGTTCAGGTCGATGTGGAACAGCTTGCCCATCGCCCAGGCCTGCGCGACGTGATGCGTGAAGTTCAGCCCCGCCATGTGCTCGTGGGCGACCTCGGGGTTCACGCCGACCATCTCCGAGTGGTCCAGGGTCTCGATGAAGGCGAGCATCGCGCCGGTGGTGGACAGGTAGATGTCGCCGCGTGGCTCGTTGGGCTTGGACTCCAGCGCGAACTTCAGGTCGTATCCCTGGTCCTTCACGTACGCGCACAGGAAGTCGAGCGACTCCCGGTACCGCCCGAGCGCCACGAGCGGGTCCTTGGAGGAGTCGGTCTCCACGCCCTCGCGGCCGCCCCAGAACACGTAGGTCGTCGCACCCAGCTCCACGCCCAGGTCGATCGCCCGCATCGTCTTCTGCAGGGCGAAGGCCCGGACCCGCGGGTCGTTGGCCGTGAACGCGCCGTCGCGGAAGATCGGGTCCTTGAACAGGTTCGTCGTAGCCATCGGCACGACGACGCCCGTCGCGTCCAACGCCTTCTTGAAGTCCGACACGATCTGGTCGCGCTCGTGCGCGCTCGCGTCGATCGGCACGAGGTCGTTGTCGTGCAGGTTGACGCCCCACGCGCCGACCTCGGCCAGGAGCTCGACGAGCTGCACGGGTGAGAGCACCTCGCGCACCGGCTCCCCGAACGGATCGATGCCGATGTTGCCGACGGTCCACAAGCCGAACGAGAACCGGTGCTCCGCCTTGGGTTCGTACGCCATCCCGATCACCATCCTTCCTTGGCTCAGGCTACCCCTCCGCCGGTCGACCTGGCCTCCCCCTACCCGATCGTCGTCATCGCTCGCCCCGGGCCGAGCAGGAACGGCGGCAGCCAGGCGGGGATGTTGGAGAAGGGCAAGACGTCGGGGTGGAGCTCGATCCCCAGGGCCTCCGCCATGAAGCGCCGCCGCGCCTGGATCCGCTCCCAGGCAGCCGGGTACCGCTGTGCGAACGCCGCACGCAGGGTCTCGTCCGCGAGCGCCAGGCCGTCCTCGATATTGGTCGTGAAGTAGTCGGTGCCGGTCGCGGGGATCACGTCGACCTGGAACGCCATCCCCGAACGCAGCTCGATCGTGGATCCCGGCGCCACCGGCGAGTTCACCCACTCGTCCAGGTGGATCTGGTGGCCCGGGTTCAGGAAGATGCCGAAGAACGGGTCGCCGAGGCGGCGGTGGACGATCTCGTGCAGCGCGCCACCCGTCTGACCGATGCGCAACGCGCCGTACCACTCGGCGATCGCCTCGAAGTACGGGCCGACCAGTCGCTCGACGTAGTCGCGGATCGGCTCGGGGAGCTCGGCCGCGTCCTCGACGACGAAGCCGGCCCGGCAGTTCAAGGCGCCCCAGATGCCGAACGCGACCGTGAAGCGGTCGCCGCGCTCGATCCGTCGATCGCCCGGGCTCAGCAGCCCGAGGGAGGCACGGTCGCCGCTCGTGAGCATCAGGTGGCAGGACAGTGGCGTGCCGTCCCATCCGAGGAGCGCGACGGCCTCGCGTTCGCGCATCCCGGGTCGCAGCCCGAGGAGCACCTGCCGGACGCCGCTCGAGGTGCGGCAGGCCGCGTGCTCGAACACGGCGAGCTGCTCGAGCTCGTTGATGACGCGGAGCCCGTCGGCGGCGCCCGTCAGCAGGTATCCGGCGTTCTCGACGGCCCCGGAGGGGGTCGCCGCTCGGATCTCGTCCACGATGAACGCCGGCACCTCGATCCGATCCCGATCGGCGGACTCCTTCCAGCCGACGACTCCGACCCGGATCCCGTTCCGGATCCCCTCCCCGGCGAGGATCTCGGACAGCGCTCGCGATCGATCGCGAGGCTGGCTCGGCAGGCTGAAGTCCTGGAACAGGTGGCGCCGCATCGCCAGCGGCGCCGCACCGGCCATGCCGTAGCACTCGTTGCCCACCAAGATCGCCGGCTCGCCGGCGGCCCCGACGATCAGCATCGCCTCCTCGAACCGCGGGTCGAAGCCCGTGAGGTAGGCGAGGTTGGCGCTGTGCTCGCGGTCGGCGTAGACGATCAGCTGGTCGTAGCCGGCCTCGTCCGCGCGGGCCCGCAGCCGCTCGAGTCGGTCTCGGTGGATCGCGGGAGGGAGCTCGGGCGCCTCGTCGGGCATGCCGAAGTCCGGGAGGTCGATCTCGGCGAGCCGTGCCGTGCTCATCCCGCCTCTCCTTCGGTCAACCCGACGACTGGGGGACCCACGTCCGCGGCTCGGACGCGCCCCGCTCGATCGTGGCGAAGCCGTTCGCGGCGAGCTCGATCCAGGGTCCCGTCTCCCCGTCCGGCCACGTGACGCGGATCTCGGCTCCGTCGGCCTCACCGAGCCCGAAGTGGATCCAGCCGAGCTGGCCGCCCGCGTGACCGCCGCCGATGGTCACCTCTCGCGAGATCGTTCGGTCCCCGATCCTGACGTCGATCCACGAGCCGATCGCGTCGCGGTTGGGCCCGGGCTGCAGGAGCCGGACCGAGATCCAGTTCCCCATAGGGGCCGGCGCCGTGGCGTCGCCCCACCCGACGTTCCTCCACAGGCCGACGTTCTCGCGCCGGTTCACCTCGACCAGGTCCAGCATCCCGTCCATGTTCAGGTCCGCCAGCGCCGCGCCGCGGCTGCTCGTGAAGGTCGCGATGCCCGCGACGTCGCCGCTCTCCCGGAACGTCCCATCGGCCTGCCCCAGCAGCAGGTTGCTCGGGTCCTTCGTGGCGAAGTCCGGTTGCGCCTCGACGTTGCCCTTGGAGATGAACAGGTCGACGTAGCCGTCGTTGTTCACGTCCTGGAACTCGGGATGCCAGGCGGTCGAGGGCAACGTGTCGCCCCCCGTGTACGGCTTGTGCGCGATGACGCCGCGTCGGAGCGCGATGTCCCGGTAGTTCGGCTGCCCCGGTCCCTCCGCGAGGGTCTGGAGCTTGTTGTCGGCCTGGCTGGTCAGGAACACCTCCGGGAGGCCGTCGCCGGTGACGTCGTAGCTCGCGATCCCCATCCCCCAGATCTCCATGTGCTGCCAACCCTCGTCCTGGGTGTACAGGCGCGGAGCCTCGCCGTCGGCGACGCGCCAAAGCTGTTCCTCTCCCTCGATGTAGTAGTGCGTGTCGTTGGCCATCCGCAGGTCGACGCGACCGGACCTCCCCCAGTCGCTGAACAGGATCGACAGCGTGCACAACCCAGGGCGGAGCGGGATCGGCTCGGCGTAGGTCGCCGCGCCCGGCTCGGGTCTCACCAGCTCGCTGTCCGCGCAGGTGGCGGTCTCCGTCTGTGTCAGGTCAAGGTAGTTGCCGAACGCGAGCGTCGGCAGCGAGGCCGAGGCCTCCCACTTGGCGCTGAACGCCGCGGTCCACGCATCGCCGCCATCGAACCCCCACGACTCGTTGCCACGCTCGAACCGGCAGTCGCCGAGCCCTCGCAGCAGCACGTTCTCGCCGAGCCGCAGGACCGCGAGATCGATGTGGGCGTCGCCGTCGATGTCGACCGGGTAGGCGCCGACGACGTCGGTCAGGTCGGTGACCGGGTCCGGCGCCGGCGTGAAGCGCAGCTCGCCGCCGACCGGGCTCTGGTTCCGGTACAGGGCCGCCGGGTTGGTCCCACCGGCGAAGTACAGGTCGGGCCTCCCGTCGTCATCGCAGTCGAACGCCGCGACGCCGCCCCCCACGAAGTACGTGAACTCGCCGTCGTAGACGTGGCGGACCCCCGCGGCGTCCGCCTCCTCGACGAAGCGGGCCGGGGCCATGGCCTCCGCAGGTTCGTCGGCCCCGAACAGATCGAACACGGGGACGGCGATGGCGAGTGCGAACAGGACCCCGCCGAGCACACCGACGACGAGCCAGATCGCGCCCGACGAGCGTCCGGCCATCCTTCGGATCAGCCTCTCGTCATCCGGCCGTGCCGTCGAAGTACTGCAGGGCCTCGTCCCATGCCGCCAGGCCGCAGAGCGACCCCATCTGCCGGCCGGCGAAGTCGTCGTCCGAGATGTGGATACCGCCGTAGATGCGCGAGCGTCCCGCCTGGTCGGCCGCGTCGTAGTACGTCGCCCACTGCAGGGTGACGTCCTGTGTGGGCCCGCTCTCGACCTCGAGCGAGCCGGCCGGGATCGTCCACTCGGAGAGCCCGCCGGGGAAGAACTCGCTGCCGGTCATCGACGTGAGCACCTCCGCTGCCGCTCGGCTGAAGGTGCTGTGCCCGGACACGTACCCGGCGAACGACGGCGTCACGAACGTCGGCTGCTGGTAGGGGACCCACTGGGTCGCGAGGATCCAGCCGACGCCGCCCGTCTGCGTGGCGGGGTCCTCGGGGTTGCCCTGCCAGGCGCGGATCGCGATCTCGCCGACGTGCTCGGCCAGGTTCTCGTGACGCCCGCCCGGCGCCGCCGTCTCTTCGGTGATGACCTCGACGAGGTCGGGCACCAACGGGAGGCCGTCGGGATCGTAGGCGGGTCCGTTCGGATCCGTGGACTGCCCGAGCGAGCCCATGTACCGGATCATCGAGATCGGCCGCGCCGAGTCGTAATAGCCCTTCGCTCCCCACGCGGCGATCGCCGCATCGTGCACCGCCCCGTTCAGCGCGAAGTAGAGCTTCACGTCCCACTCGAGCCGGTCCACCACCGGCCCGGTGCCCCCGATCCGGTGCTCGAAGCCTGGTGAGTCGGAGACCTCGTTCGCAACGACGTTCCAGTGCCCTGGGGGGGTCTCCGACTTCGGTCCGTCCGCCCAGAACTCGGTGAGCGCGCGCGCGAAGTCTCCCTGGTTCACGAGGTTCGGCTCGTACGGCTCGCCCGTGATCGGATCGACCTCGCGCCCCTGCCCGTCGTTGGTGCCGAGCGGGTTCGCGCCGATGGCACCGGGCGAGATGTCGATCGTGACGTCCTGGCTCGGGTCGAGCTGACCGCTGAGACGGATCACCTCCACCGCGGAGTCCTTGAAGGCCTGATCGGTGGCGGGATCCTCGAGGAGCGGGGGGTCGCCCGGATCCATCGGCAGGCCCTCGTCCCCGCCCTCCGGGAGCGCGAACCCGGCGACGTGACCCCAGTGCGGGCCGACGAACTGCTGAACCCCATCCTCGATCGGGATCCCGTTCTGGGAGATCATGTGCTCGAGCTGGAGCGGCTGCCACCGGTTGGGATCGCTCATCTCGATCTCGCCCGATCCCGTCACCACGAGCGGTGGGTTGACCGGCACGTAGTCGCTCGAGTAGCCGTCGGCCTCGTTGGAGCCGTCGGCGAGCCCGTACTCGATCGCCGCCGCCGCGATCCGGTTGCCGAGCGCCGCCGGTGAGTCGCCCTCGGTGCTGGTGAAGCCGATCGGGTAGCACAGGTCCTTCATGATCCGATCGAACTCGAGGACCGAGTCGGTGCCACCGACCGAGTTGATGTAGCGATGCTCCAGGATCCGGTAGGCCGCGTAGCTGATCGCCTCGTTCCGAGCCGCGGTGACGTCATCCGCCGTGAGCTTCTCGGTCACGAAGTAGCCGGTCGCGTCCGGCTCGTAAGCCGCCCACGCGTCCCACATCGCCGCGGAGGTGTGGAACAGGTTCCGAGCGTGGACCGTGGGCGCCGGTAGGGCGCGCCGGATCGCGTTCAGCAGGGCCTCGTCCCACCGTCGGGCGACGGACCACTCGGGATGGCTGCCGGCTGCTTGCTCGCAAGCCGGCTCCCGCGACGAGACCCGGACGATGACGAGGCCGGCGGCGACCACCACTACGCCGAGGAGCACTCCCGCCAGGGCCATCCATCCCCTGGGGCGGTTCCGCGTCTGCGGTTCGTCGTCCACCTGCGGACCTCCTCTCGAGAACTTGGTCCGTGACGCCAACCGCGACGTCGCGCCCCCGGCTCAGCTCCGTTCGGTCGATGAACTCGCGCGGGGGAGGCCTCTCTTCGGTTGATGCAGTTTCAGCGCGGCGCCGCGTCGCCTTCCGCTGCGCAGGGTATCCGAGGGCTTGCGGCCCTCGCAACAGACGGGCTCGCCTAGCCACGGCGTCATGGGCGAGGATCGAAAGCAGGCTCGCCTGAAGCAGGCTAGGATATGCGCTCAGGTCGAAGCCCGGGAGGTCTCTCGGGTCGTAGATGCTTGTGGAAGGGGATGAAGCGCCAAGGATGGCGCCATCCAGAAGGGGGGTAGTCGTGTTGAGACGGCGATTGTTGGTCGTCCTTGCGCTCTTCGCGGTCGTGGCTGCGGCATGCGGCGGCGACGATGAGGGCGGCGGGGAGACCGGGGGGGCGACCGGCGGCGAGGAAGGCATCGTCGTCGGGATCTCCTGGAACAACTACGCTCAGCCGCGCTGGGCGAAGGCGGACGGACCAGCGATCATCGAGGCGGTCGAGGCGGCCGGTGGAACCGTGATCGAGACCGACGCCAACGACTCGTCCGAGCAGCAGCTGGCCGACGTCGACAGCCTGATCGCGCAGGGCGCCGACGTCCTGATCCTCCTCGCGAAGGACGCGGAGGCCATCCTGCCGGCCGTGCAGAAGGCCACGGAGGCGGGCATCCCGGTGATCGGTTACGACCGACTCATCGAGGATCCCAATGCGTTCTACATCACGTTCAATAACGAGCAGGTCGGGACGATCATGGCCGAGGAGATCACCGCCGTGGTGCCCGAGGGCAACTACGCGATCGTCAAGGGCCACTCGGCCGACCCCAACGCGGACTTCCTGCGGGGAGGCATGCAGCCGGCTCTCGACGCGAACCCTGGCATCACCATCGTGTGCGAGGACTACAACGATGACTGGGCCACGGAGAACGCTCTCGCCATGATGGAGGCCTGTCTGGCCGCGAACAACAACGAGATCGACGCGGTCATCTCCGAGAACGACAGCATGGCGACCGGCGTCGTTGCCGCCCTCGACGCGGTGGGCCTGGCCGGGACCGTGCCGGTCACCGGACAGGACGGGGACGACGCGGCGCTGAACCGGGTCGCGCTCGGCACCCAGCTGGTGTCGGTCTGGAAGGACGCCTTCGCGCTCGGCCAGACCGCAGGAGAGGTTGCGGTCCAGCTCGCTCAGGGGGTCGCGCTTGCAGACGTCAAGGCGCCGGACGACCTCCAGGACCACGTCGCGCCGGAGGCCGGTGTCGACGCGCAGCCGTTCACCACGCCGGGTGGGCTCGAGGTGTACTCGATCATCCTCAAGCCGACCCCCATCACCTTGGACAACATCAACCTGGTGGTCGACCTCGGCTGGGTGACCACGGACATCGTGTGCGCCGGTGTCCCGGCCGGAACGGTGGAGGTCTGCGGGTAACAGGACAGGACGGAAGCAAGGATTCGACCGTGCGCCCTGCGTCGAGTAGCCTCGGCGCAGGGCGCACGTCTACGTCTAGGCCAGGAGCGGATCGGTGACCCAGGTCTCTGAGGCTCCCGAGGTCGCCCCCCCCGAGGCGGCGGAGGAGGAGCCTCGTCGTCGCGGGAACTTCCTGCGTGCGATGGAGATCGACTTCCGCGTCTTCGGGATGGTGCTCGCCCTGGCCGCCATCCTGATCGGCTTCGGCATCAAGACCAACGGTCGGTTCCTCGAGCCGGTCAACATGGTGAACCTGGCCGTCCAGTCCGTGTCGATCTCCATCATCGCGACCGGGATGACCCTGGTCATCGTCTCGCGCAACATCGACCTGTCGGTCGGCTCGATCGTCGGGGTCGTGGGGATGTTCTACGCGCAGCTGATGCACACGTGGCTCCCCGGTTGGATCGGGTTCGACCATCCGCTGATGTGGATCATCGCCCTGGTTGCCGGGATCGCGCTCGGCGCGACGATCGGGGGGGTCCAGGGGTTCATCATCGCGTACATCGGGGTCCCGTCGTTCGTGGTCACGCTCGGCGGGCTGCTGATCTTCCGCGGCTTCACCTGGGTGGTCACCAGGGGCGTCACGATCTCGCCGGTCGACCCCACGTTCAGGCTGATCGGCGGTGGTCCGGAGGGCTCGATCGGCGGGACCGCGAGCTGGATCTTGGGCCTGATCGGGTGCGCGGCGATCATCTGGTTCCTGGTCTCCAACCGGCGCCAGCGGCGGCGGTTCGGGTTCCCGGTGCGGCCGATGTGGGCGGAGACGCTGGTCGGCGTCGTCGGCTGCGGCGCCGTGCTCGGCTTGATCTGGATGTTCAACGCCTACAAGTGGCCGGAAGCGCTGGCACTGCGGCACGCCGAGGAGACGGGCACGACCGTCCCACCCGGAGGTCTGGCGGCAGGGGTCCCCTGGCCGGTCATCGTGCTGATCGGGGTGACGATCGTGATGACGTTCCTGGCGACCCGGCGAAGGTTCGGCCGCTACGTCTACTCGATCGGCGGCAACCCGGAGGCCACGGAGCTCGCCGGTATCAACACGCGATGGACGGTCATGAAGACGTTCATCCTGATCGGCGTGCTGTGCGCCATCAGCTCCGCGGTCGCGACCGCGCGGTTGGATGGGGCCACCCTGGACCTTGGAGAGGGATACGAGCTCTACGTCATCGCGGCGGCGGTCATCGGAGGCACGTCCTTCGCGGGGGGGATCGGGACGATCCCCGGCGCGGTGCTCGGCGCCCTGGTGATGTCGTCGCTCTCGTACGGCCTGAGCTTCATCGGCCTGTCATCGCCGATCCAGGACATCGTGGCCGGCATCGTGCTGATCATCGCGGTGGCCTTCGACACGATCAACCGCCGACGTAAGGTGTGAGAAGGGGGATGCGGTGAGCGCTCGCGTGCCACTGGTCGAGCTGCGTGACATCCGGGTCGCCTTCGGAGGCGTCCACGCGGTTGACGGGGTGACCGTCGACCTGATGCCCGGCGAGGTCGTCGGTCTCGTCGGCGGTAACGGCGCCGGCAAGACCACGCTGATCAGGACCCTCTCGGGCGCCCACCCGGCGGACTCGGGCGAGATCTTCGTCGAAGGCGAGCCCGTGACGATCACCAACACGAGGGAGGCCAAGGCGCTGGGCGTCGAGACGATCTACCAGACGCTCGCGCTCGCGGACAACATCGACGCTCCGGGCAACGTGTTCCTCGGACGGGAGCTGACCACGAAGTGGGGGAACCTCGACGACAGCGCGATGGAGGATGCGACCCGCAAGCTGATGGGTCGGCTCAACCCCAAGTTCAAGACGTTCGTGGTTCCGGTGGAGTCGCTCTCGGGCGGGCAGCGCCAATCGGTGGCGATCGCCAGGGCGGTCCACTTCAACGCGCGGATCCTGATCATGGACGAGCCCACCGCGGCCCTCGGCCCGGCGGAGACCAAGCAGGTCCGGGAGCTGATCAGGCAGCTGCGGGATGAGGGCATCGGCATCTTCATGATCAGCCACGACATCCATGACGTGTACGACCTGGCCGACCGGATCAGCGTGATGCTTCAGGGCAAGCTCGTGGGCACGGTCAACAAGGACGACGTGACCGTGGACGAGGTCCTGGCGATGATCATCTTGGGCAAGCTGCCCGAGGAAGTGACCCAGAAGGATCTCGCCGAGCTCCACTGAGCTCGATCCCTCAGCGGTCGGCTCCGATCGGTTCCCCTATCCTCCGCGCGTGAGGGCGGTTCGGATCGACGCGGCCAACCGGGTGGAGATCGTCGAGGTGCCGCAGCCCGATCCTGCGCCCGGCGAGGTGCTCGTCCGGGTCCGCTCGGCCGGGATCTGCGCGACCGACCGCAGGATGGCGGCGCTCGGCACGCACGCGCCGCGGATCCCGGGCCACGAGATCGCCGGGCTCCTCGAGGACGGCACGGCCGTCGGCGTGCATCCGAACCTCGGCTGCGGCCGTTGCGCCTGGTGCGCCGAGGGGCTGGAGAACCGGTGCCCGGACCACGTGGACGTGGGCATCCAGCGCGACGGCGGGCTCGCCGAGCTCGTCACCGTCCCGCGGTCGCACGTCGTTCCCCTCGAGGGCTACCCGATCGAGCTCGCCCCGCTGGTCGAGCCCCTGGCGACCGTCGTGCACGCCGCTCGCGTGCTGGAGGCTGGCGAGGGCGACCTCGCGGTGGTGGTGGGGGCCGGGGGCCTGGGGATCTCGGCGATGTGGGCGCTGCAGGCGGCGGGGGCGCGCGTCGCGGTGATGCAGCGCTCTGCGGCCCGACGAGCGCTGGCCGCCGAGCTCGGGGCCGACGGCGTGCTCGGGCCGGGAGAAGATCCTGCATCGATCCTCGGAGAACCTCCCCGGCTGGTGCTCGTCGCGGCGCCGGGGGCGGAGGCGCTCGCCTGGGCGCTCGAGCACGTGGTCGTGGGCGGGCGCGCGCACGCGTTCGCCGGCACGCCGGGCGGAGCCCCCGTGGACGCGAACGTCGTCCACTATCGGCACCTCGCCCTGGTGGGGAGCACCGGCTCGACGGTCGAGGACTATCGCCGTGCCCTCGAGCTCGCCCGGACGGGCCGGGTGCCCCTCGAGCGCATGCCGACCGCGCGCGTCGCGCTCGACGAGGTCCCGGGCGCGCTCGTGGACCCGGCGCCCCATCCGGGCGTGCTCAAGGTGGTCGCCACCGTGTGACGGCACCCGCTCGGGACGATGATGGGTGTGCGATGCCCGAGCGGTTGAGCGATCGGCTGGTCTCGTGGGCGAGCATCCTCGACCCACAGACCGAGGCGCAGGCCCGCGTGACCTCGGAGCTCCCGATCGTGGAGGGGCACGTCGCGCTCATGGCGGACGCGCACCTCGGCATCGGAGCGACGATCGGCTCGGTCATCCCCACGCGCACGGCGGTGATCCCCTCGGCCGTCGGCGTGGACATCGGGTGCGGCATGGCGGCCAGACGGCTGGACCTGCGCACGGAGGACCTCGGGGCCGATGGGCTCGAGGCGTGGGTCCGGGCGATGGGCTCGGCGGTTCCAGCGGGATTGGGTCACTGGCATCGGCGACCGACCGACGAGGCCGAGGCCTGGTTCGAGGACAACCCGCCATCGCCGCGTCTGGAGAAGACGGCGAAGGCGAAGGCGCAGCTCGGGACGCTCGGGTCGGGGAATCACTTCATCGAGCTCGCGGTCGACACCGACGGCGTCGCATGGATCCTGCTGCACTCGGGCTCGCGCGGCGGTGGCAACCAGCTCGCGATGCTCCACATCCGGGTCGCCCGCCGCGTGTGCACCTCACCGCTCGCCGATCCACAGCTGGCCTGGCTCGAGCAGGGGACCACTGAGTTCGAGGCGTACCTGCAGGACCTGCGCTGGTCGCAGGCCTACGCGCGCCGCAATCGAGAGCTGATGCTCCACGCCGTGCACGAGACCGTCCAGGACGTCCTCGGCCGTGCCGTCGCACCGACGTTCGAGGTGAACTGCCACCACAACTACACGGAGCTCGAGCGCCACGGCGGCCGCCGACTGTGGGTTACCAGGAAGGGGGCGATCCGCGCGGGCGTCGGCGACTGGGGGCTGATCCCTGGCGCCATGGGGCAACGATCCTTCGTCGTACGGGGCCTTGGCAACGCCGAGGCCTACGAGTCGTGCGCGCATGGGGCGGGCCGCGCGATGTCCAGGACACGGGCTCGCAAGACGCTCTCGGTCGAGGACCTCGGACGGACGATGGAGCAGACGGCGTGGCAACGAGGCTCGGCGCGGGAGCTCCTGGACGAGCATCCCTCCGCGTACAAGCCGATCGAGGTCGTGATGCGCGACCAGGCGGACCTCGTCGAGGTCGTGTACGAGCTCCGGGCGGTCGCGAACTACAAGGGCACGTCCTAGCGGGCCCCCGGCGTACGGCTCACCGCTCGGCCGGCTGCCGCGGCTGCGGCCGCACCTCCTGCTCGAACGTCCGCACCGGCTCCTGCGGCGCGACCGGCAGCTCCGACTCGCCGCCCTCGACGCGCAGCTGAGGGAGCCACTGGAGCCAGCGTGGCAGGTACCAGTTCCAGTCACCCAGCAGCCGCATGCTCGCGGGCACGAGGATCGTGCGCACGATGGTCGCATCCAGGAAGACCGCGACCGCGAGCCCGAACCCCATCTGCTGGAACGCGCCCAGGCGACCCGTGGCGAACGCGGAGAAGACCGCCATCATGATCAGGGCGGCGCCGGTGATGATGCCCGCCGTGGTGCGCAGGCCGTAGGCGACCGCCTCGGTGTTGTCGCCGGTCTTGTCGTACTCCTCGCGGATCCGTGTCAACAGGAACACGTGGTAGTCCATCGACAGGCCGAACAGGATCGAGAACAGGAACAGGGGCAGCCAGGCCTCGATCGCCTCGACCCGCTCGAAGGGGAGTCCGATCGCGTTGAAGAACCCGAGACCCACTCCCTTCTGGAACACGAGCGTGACCGCCCCGTAGGCCGCGGCCACGGAGAGCAGGTTCATCACGATCGCCTTCGCCGGCACGACCAGGGACCGGAACACGATCGTGAGGAGCATGAACGACAGGCCGAGGACGAAGATCAGCACGACCCATTGGTACGTGTTCACGATCGAGAGGAAGTCGACGAAGAACGCCGTGTTGCCCCCGACCAGCGCGTCGATCCCGGCGATGCCGCCGAGCGTCGCCGGCACGATCTCGGAGCGGAGGGTACGGATGCCCTCGAACGCGGCGTCCGTCGTCGGGTCGCCGGAGAAGTAGGCGGACACCATCAGCGCGGTGCCGTCCTCCGAAGGCGTCGTCAGGGTCTGGTCCGAGAAGGCGGGGTCCTCGGCGATCGCGAGCTGGAGCTCCTTCACCGCCGCCTCCGCCTGCGGACCGGTCACCTCGCCCGTCAGCACGATCTGCGCGGGGTCGGTGACGCCGCCCGAGTCGAACTCCTGGACCAACGTGAGGAACGCCTGCCGGGACGGGAACTCCTCAGGCAGCGCGCTCACGTTCTGGGTGGTCCCGCGGTGCAGCTGGAAGTAGAAGGCCCCCAGCGACCCCAAGATCAGCACGCTCCCGATCAGGAAGACCACCGGACGCGCCATGACGCGTCGGGTCATGCGATCCCAGAACCCGCCCTGTGGGTCGTGCGAGGTCTCCACGCGCGCACGCTTCGCCAGGCGGGGCCAGTTCACCCGGTCCCCGAGCAGGCTCAAGATCGCGGGCAGGAGCGTCATCGAGGCCGCGAGGGCGGCCAGGGTCACGAGGATCGCGCCTCCCGAGAGGCTCCGGAAGATGGAGACCGGGATGATCAGCATGCCGAGCAGCGCCAGCACCACCGTCAGGCCGCTGAAGAAGACGGCGCGGTTGGCCGTCGCGCCCGAGCGCCCGATCGCCTCGAGCTTCTCGAACCCCTTCTTCCGTTCCTCGCGGTAGCGGGAGACGATGAACAACGAGTAGTCGATGCCGACCGCCAGACCGACCATCGTGATGATGTTCTGTGCGAACAGGTTGAACTGGAAGAGCTGGCCGACCAGCGCCACGAGCCCCAGGGCCACCCCGATCGCGAACAGGCTCATCACGATCGGGAGCACGGCCGCCACGATCGAGCCGAAGACGACGATCAGGACGACGAGTGCGACCATGAGGCCGATCGCCTCGGAGCTGCGCATGTCCTCCTCGGCGAGCTGCATCATGTCGGCGAACAGGGCCGCCTGACCGGCGACCTGGACACGGAACGTCTCGTTGGAGGCGCGCGACGCGACCTCGCGGAGCGCCTCGACGTTCTCCGCGGAGATCTCGCTGATCGGCACGGGGACGAGGGTCGTCGTGCCGTCGGCGGCGACCAGCGACGCCGCCTGCTGCACGGCGTCGAACCCGCTGAAGGGCGGCGAGGCGAGCTCGGCCCCGCCTGCGCGGGCGATCGCCGTCTCGACCCCCTTGACGGCCCTCGCGAGCATGGGGTCGAGCGGGGCCGGGCGGGCGCCGCTGACCAGGACGACGGCCTCGGGCGGGTCTGGCGTTGATGTGGTCGCGGCGGCGGGCATCAACCGCATGAGCTCGACCACGCTCAGTACGTGGGCCTGGTAGCCGTCGATCGCCGCCGCGGGGACGACGCGGTCGAGCTCGGCGATGAACCCCTCCGCACCCGGAACCGACTGCACCAGGATCAGGGCTCCGTGCAGGTCTGGCGTGAACAGCTGCGATTCGGCCGCCTGGGCCTCGACGTAGGTCACCACGGGCCCGGCGACGACCTGGGGACCGAGCTTCCCGACCTCGGCCTGGAGTCCGGTGACGAACTCCGCGTAGGCGGGGAGGTCGGTCCGGTGGGTGGCGGAGCTCACCACGAGGAACTCGGTGTCACGCGCCGAACCAGCGAACCTCTCGTCGATGACCTCCTGCGCCCGTTCGGCCTCCGGCCGGTTCGCGAACGCGAGGTCGTCGGTGAGGACGTCGCCCAGCATGACCGCGCTGACCGCGCCCATCGCGACGATCCCCGCGAGCCATGCCCCGATCGTCCTCCAGGGATGCCGGCTGCTCGCCCGCGCGAGCGACTCGGGGTTGAGCCTCATGATGGTCCTCCCTGGTCGTCGGTCTTGCGGCCACGGTAGGGACGAGCGGCTCCTCTCACAGGGGCCCACGGTCACCGCCTCGATGGGCCGGACGGCTGTCGGTGCGGGTTGGAGCCCTCAGTAGCGGGGTGCCACCGAGGCCGGGATCTGGTCCAGCTCGGCCAGGTCCGCGGGCGCCAGCTCCAGGTCGTCGGCGGCCACGTTCTCCTCGAGGTACCGCAGGCGCTTCGTGCCCGGGATCGGCAGGACGTGCTGGCCCTGAGCGAGCACCCATGCCAGCGCGACCTGCGCCGGGGTGGCGCCGACACGGGATGCGACCTGCCGGACGACCTCCACGATCGCGCGGTTGGCGTCCAGCGCCTCCTGGGTGAACCGGGGGTTGGTGGCGCGGAAGTCGAGCTCCTCGTACTCGGCCGTCGTCACCGACCCCGCCAGGTACCCACGGCCGAGCGGCGAGAAGGGGACGAACGCGACGCCGTGCTCGGCGCACCAGGGCACCACGTCGGCGAGCGGCTCACGGGTCCACAGCGAGAGCTCGGACTGCAGGGCCGCCACCGGGTGGATCCGGCTCGCGGCCTCGAGCCGCTCGACCCCCACTTCGGACAGGCCGATCGCGCGAACCTTACCGGCCTCCACCAACGAGGCGAGCGCGCCCCACTGCTCCTCGAACGGGACGTCGTCGTCGACGCGGTGCAGGTAGTACAGGTCGATCGCCTCGATCCGCAGGCGCCGCAGCGATCCCTCGACCTCGCGCACGATCCTCTCCGGCCGGGCGTCGCGCAGGAGCGGGTAGCCGCCGTTCGGCCCGACCAGCATGCCGACCTTGGTGGCGACGACGACCCGATCCCGGAACCCGCCCTCGGCGAGCGCGCGCCCGAGCAGCTCCTCGTTCGTGAACGGCCCGTACACGTCCGCGGTGTCGAAATGCGTCACGCCGAGCTCGAACGCCCGGTGGATCACGCGGACCGGGTCGTCGGGTGAGTCGCCGAAGTAGCCCCAGGACATCGGCATGACGCCGAGCCCGATCCGTGAGACCTCCAGCCCGCTCGAGCCGAGCGCCCGCCGCTCCACGCTAGAGGGTGAGCTCGGTGCCCGAGGCGGCGAGCTCGCACCGGGAGGCGTCGACGCCCCACCGGTCCCGAACGTCGTCCCGCATCGTCTCGAGCTGCTCGTCCGTGTGCATCGGGTCGTGATGGAACAGGAGCACGCGGTCCACCTCGGCCCGTGCCGCGAAGACGGCCAGCTGCTCGGTGCTCGTGTGGCCCCAACCCATCCGACCCGCGTACTCCTCGGGCGTGTACTGACAGTCGTGGATGAGCACGTTGGCGCGCAGCGCGATCGAGAAGCCCGAGATCCAGTCCGTCGCGTCGTGCTCGAGTTCCGCGCCGAGCGCCGGCTCGTGGTCGGTGAGGTACGCGAGGACGCTGCCGTTCTCCTCGATGCGGTAGCCGACCGTGGGCCCCGGGTGCAGGATCGCGTTCGAGACGAAGCGCGTCCCGTCGATCAGCCACTCGCTCTCGGAGGCGTTGTGGAACTCGACCCGCCCCGGCACCTCGGCCAACGTCACCGGGAACAGCGGCGGGGAGAAGTACGTGGCCACGCGTTCGCCGAGCGAGGCGACCGGGGAGGCCGGGCCCCAGATGTGGACCTCCGTCCCCTCCTGGTACAGCGGCGCGAACGTGCCGAGGCCCTCCAGGTGGTCCACGTGCAGGTGCGTGAGCAGCAGGTGGATCGTGCGGACGCCCTCGTCGACCAGGCGGACGCCCAGCTCGCGGATCCCCGTCCCCGCGTCCAAGATCACCACGCCGCCGCCCGCGGGCCGGAGCTCGACGCAGGACGTGTCGCCGCCGTATCCCTTCGTGCCAGCGCCCGGCGCGGCGATCGTTCCGCGCGCGCCCCAGATCCGGATGCGCATTAGGTGGGTTGCTCCCAGAAGAAGGTGATCGCCCCGACGAGGTCATCGGTGTGCGCGAACAGCGGGAAGGAGGTCGCCTCGATCCGCCGGTCGATGCCGTCGGCGCCCCGGATCGTGACGGCGGCGTGCGCGGGTTCGCGCTTCACGATCGCGACGCCGATCGGCAGCTGCTCCATGGGCATGTGCTCCCCGCTGTCCCGCCTCGGTCGGAACGTGGTGAACCACTCGTCCGCGGTCATGTCCCCGCCTTCGACGAACCGCCGGCCCAGGAGCCGCTCGGCCGCCTCGTTGTAGTAGATGACGCTGCCATCGGCGTCGACGAGGAACACCGCGGTCGCCAGCTGGGCGGCGAACTGCCGGGCCAGGATGAGGATCAGGTTCCGGTTGGCGTGCAGGTCGCTCACGGTGGGGGAGCGTAGTACGTGTCCGTTCCCTGCGCGCGGCGCTCCCACCCGGCCGCCCGGGGGTTCCCCCTCCCGATCCGAGGGCGTATCCTGTCCGCTTCGTTTGAATGACCGTTCAAGCCGGATGAAGGAGGTTCCATCGTGCAGACCCAGGACCGTTCCGAGCCCTTCCTGCGGCCGGCCGAACGCGACTGGCGGCCCCGCTCGACCCTCGGCGGGGCCGACTACACGAGCCTCGAGGTGTGGGACGAGGAGCGGGAGCGGATCTGGTGGGGGGACTGGGTCGCGCTCGGCAGGTCGGAGGAGGTCCCGAACCCCGGCGACTACCTGGTCCGTGACCTCGCCGGCGAGTCGGTGTTCGTCGTGCGCGACGCCGAGGGTCGGCTGAACGGCTTCTACAACGTCTGCTCGCATCGCGGGACCAAGTTCCTGGACGACGACGCTTGCGGCAGCGTCCGCAAGGCGTTCAAGTGTCCGTACCACGCGTGGACGTATGACCTCAACGGGCGCCTGATCGGCACGCCCAACGTCCTGCAGGGTGAGCGCTTCGATCGCTCCGCCTACCCGCTGCACGGGTTCGCGGTCGACGAGTACGCGGGCTTCGTGTTCGTGAACCTGGCACGGGAGCCGCGGCCGTTGCTGGAGGCCCTCACCAGCGGCGCGGAGTCGATCGCCGCGTTCGACCGGTTCGCGATGCAGGACCTCCGGATCGGGGTGCGCCTCGTCTACGAGGTGCGGGCCAACTGGAAGATCATCGTCGAGAACTACAACGAGTGCCTGCACTGCCCCAGCGTGCACCCCGAGCTCGTCCAGGTGGTCCCCCTGTTCCGGTTCGGCGAGGTCTGGGACGACGAAACGCGCGACGGCGGCAACGACATGGTCGAGGGGGCGACGTCCTTCACGATGCAGGGTCGCTCCGAGCTGCCCACCCTGCCAGGGCTCCTGCCCGAGGACCTCGGGCGGTACTACGGCTGTTACTCGTTCCCGAACCTGATGGTGAACATGCACCCAGACTGCGTCATGTACTACATCGGGTTCCCGTCGGGGCCCGCGCACACCACGATCGTGTCCGAGTACCTGTTCCGGCCGGAGGTGATCGCCGATCCCGATGCCTTCAAGCCGGAGCCCGTGGTCGAGCTCTGGGATCTCATCTCCAAGCAGGACTGGGAGGTGTGCGAGCGCGCGCAGACCGGGGTGGGCTCGCGGGCGTTCACGACCGGCGTGTATCCGAGGCAGGACCGGTTCCTGTACGCGTTCAACGAGGACTACCGCGAGCGGATGGGGCGCGAGCGGTTGGGCTGAGGGGCGACGCCTCAGCGGGCGGCGTCGCGCTCGGCGAGGATGCGGACCGTCTCCGAGCCGACGCGCGCCAGGCGCTCCATGTTGGACGCTCCCACGTCGAAGGTCGCCTCGGCGTCGATCTCGCCCGCCTCGTTCGTGGACGCGAACACGTCGTCCGCGACGACCGCGATCGCGCCGCCCCGCAGGCCCCAGATCCGCGTGAGGACCAGCAGCACGCTCGCTTCCATCTCGGCCGCGAGCGTGCCACGGCGGCGCGCGTCCTCGAAGCTCTCGCGTGCCCACGACTGGTGGTAGCCGCCGAAGGCGAACCCTTCGTGCGGCGTGTAGAAGAGGTCCGTCGAGTAGGTGGTCCCCACGTGGGAGGCGATCCCGAGCCCGGTGCTCGCCTGGATCGCGGCGACGACGACGTCGTGGTGCGCGGCGGCCGGGTACTCGATCGGGGCGTAGAGCCGCGATGCCCCGTCCTGGCGTTCGGCCGAGTCGAAGATGGCCACGTCGCCGATGCGCACGTTGGGTTGGAGCGACCCGGTCGTTCCGACCCGGAGGAAGGTGGTGGCGCCAACCCGCGCGAGCTCCTCGAGCGCGATCGCGGTGGACGGCGCCCCGATCCCGGTCGAGGTGCAGCTGATCGGAACGCCCTCGTAGGTTCCCGTGTACGTCACGTACTCGCGGTTGCGCGCGACCTCGCGCGCCTCGTCCCAGAAGGAGGCGATCACGGGGACGCGTCCAGGATCGCCCGGGAGCAGGACGGAGGGCGCGACGTCGCCCTCGTCCAGCTTGACGTGGTACTGCAGCGTCATGCGGTCCCGGACGCGGCATCGCGCTCGGCGAGGACCCGCACGGTCTCGCAGCCCATCTTCGCGAGCCGGTCGATCTCGTCGCCGCCGTGCGCGAACTGCTCCTCGGGGTCGAACTCGCCCGACTCTCCGCTCACCTTCAGCACGTTGTCCACGACCACGGCGACCCCGCCGGCGCGAAGGCCCCAGACCCGCGCGAGGACGAAGATCACGCTCGCCTCCATCTCGGCGGCGACGACGTTCAGACGCTTCAGGTCCTCGAAGTGCTCGCGCCACGAGGACTGCCAGTAGTCGTTGAACGAGGAGCCGGGGCGAGCGTGCATCGCGTAGAAGGTGTCCGCCGAGCGCGTCGTGCCCACGTGGGAGGGGTAGCCGAGCTCGCGCCCGGCCTGGATCGCCGCCTCCACGACCTCGTGGCTCGCGACCGCCGGGAACTCGATCGGGGCATACAGGCGCGAGGCGCCGTCGTACCTGGCGGCCGAGTCGAAGATCGCCATGTCGCCGTTGCGGATACGGTCCTGGAAGGTGCCGCAGGTCCCGATCCGCACGAACGTGGTCGCGCCTACGCGCGCGAGCTCTTCCATCGCGATCGCCGTCGAGGGGCACCCGATCCCGGTGGAGGTGCAGCTGATCGGCACGCCCCGGTAGGTGCCGGTGTAGGTGACGTACTCGCGGTTGCTCGCGACCTCGTGCGCCTCGTCCCACTGGCTCGCGACGACGGCCACGCGTCCCGGGTCACCGGGGAGCAGGACGTACGGAGCGACGTCGCCCGGCTGCAGCTTCACGTGGTACTGGAGGTTCATCGGGCCTATCTACCACGGACGCGGCTCGGCCCGCTCGCCGGGTGGCGGGGCGAGCTCGGCTCGCACCCCGAGGAGCCGCACGGGCCGGTCGAGCTCGAACCGCTCGAGCGCGCGCCGAGCCCCCGCGCCGAGCGCGTCGGGATCGGCCGTCGGAACCTCGAGCTTGGCCCCGCGGGTCGTCGTGACGAACGGCGCGAACCGGACCTTCACGATCACGCGCTCGGCCAGGCGCCCGTTCGTCGCCACGTCGCCGGCCACCTCGCGGGCGATCCGTTCGACCTCCCGAGCCATCTCCGCGGGGTCGGTGAGGTTGACCTGGAACGTGTGCTCGCGCGAGATCCCCTTCGGCACCCAGGCCTCGGTGTGCACGTGGTCGGAGCCCTCGCCCCGGCCGAGGCTCGCGAGCCAGGGTCCCGTCCGCGGGCCGAACCGGCTGGCGAGGGCGCCCTCGTCCGCCGCCGCAAGCTCGCCGATCGTCCGGATCCCCATCGTCGCGAGCTTCGCACCCGTCTTCTTCCCGATGCCCCAGAGCTCGTCGACGCGCAGGCCGCCCATCGCCTCGCCCCAGGTTGCGCTCGAGAGCGTGAACACGCCTCGAGGCTTGCCGAACCCGCTCGCCAGCTTTGCCTGAAGCCGGTTGTCGCCGATCCCGACCGTGCACCACAGCCGGGCTCGCTCGAGCACCGCCTCCTGGATCCGCCGCGCGAGCGCCTCGGGGTCGTCTGTCTCGGCGGCGAGGAAGGCCTCGTCCCACCCCAGCACCTCGACCGGCAGCCCGAACGAGCGCAGCGCGTCCATCACCTCGCGGCTCGCCGCGTTGTACGCGTCCGCGTCCACGGGCAGGAACACCGCCTGCGGGTTGCGCTTGTACGCCGTTCGGAGCGGCATCGCGCTCCGGATGCCGAACGCTCGAGCCTCGTACGACGCCGTGGAGACGACGCCGCGCTTGGTCGGGTCGCCGTCGCCGCCGACGACGATCGGCCGACCCTCGAGCTCGGGCCTGCGGAGCCGCTCGACGGCCGCGATGAACTCGTCGAGGTCGACGTGCAGGACGTACCGGCGAGCCATCCGCCCAGCGTACGCCGAGGCCTCAGCCCTGCATCTGCCGGCGGGCCGTGCTCCGCGAGAGCAGCAGGGCGACCATGATCACGACGAACCCCGCGACCGCGAGCCCGGCCACCGTCCCCGCGCCGCCGCCGAGGTAGGTCTGGATCGTGGCCATCGTGAACCCGAACAGCCCGACGACCCCGAACCCCAGCAGGATCCGTTCGTGTCGGACGACGCTGGCAGCGAGCAGCGCAGCGGAGGC
>DASSJM010000033.1:0-14781 GCA_035691205.1 Actinomycetota bacterium | reverse complement strand
CGCAGGAGCGCCTGGATCGCCACGCCGGCCGTGAACAGGCAGAACCCCTGGTCGGGCCCGTCGATCTGTCGCGTGGAGCCCGCGGCGTCCACCAGGAACTCGAGCTCCTCGCCGCCCTCGCGCTCGAGCGCCGCGTCGACCGCCGAGCGCGCGGCGTCCTCGGGCGTCTCGCCCCGGACCAGGGCCGCCACCGTCAGCGTGATCGTCAGCACCGCGGTCTTGCAGCGCTCGTCGAAGTGCGTCAGCCCCGAGAGCGCCGGCGCCAGCTCGGCCAGCTCGCGGGGGCGGTTCGCGAAGGCCAGGCCGAGCGGGGCGCAGTACATCACCGAGCCGTTCCCGGCCGAGACCTCGGGGCCCCGCTCCTCCCAGACGGCCCTCGCGACCTGCGCGGCGTCCTCGGGTCGCTCGATGCGGCCGAGCACCCGCGCGATGTTCGTCCCCACGTCCGGCGGATCCGACCGGAACCACGCGAGGTGCCGCTCCATCAGGTCGGTTGTGTCGAGCCCGCCGCGCTCGGCCAGCGAGCGCATGAGGTTCCGCGCCATCGCGGTGTCGTCCGTGGTCGAGCCCGGAGGCCGGTCCAGCCAGGGTCGCTCGAACGCGGGGATCGGGCTCGGGACGTTCCGGGCCCGGAGGAACTCGAACGGGGCCCCGAGGGCGTCGCCGAGCGCGAGCCCCAGGCAGCTTCCCACGACGCGTTCGGCCAGGCCCACGGCGCGCGATGGTATCCCGCCGTGTCGGCCCACGCGCCCCGTTGGTACCCTGAGTGGCCGCTATGGACAAGGTCGGACCTCGTCATCGGATGTGCCGCCGGGTTGGGCAGCCACTGTGTGGACGCCCCAACTGCCCGGCCAACAAGCGTCCCTACCCTCCTGGCCAGCACGGCCGCGGCCGCAAGCGCATCTCCGAGTACAACGTCCGCCTGGTGGAGAAGCAGAAGCTCCGCGCGATCTACGGCGTCTCCGAGCGCCAGATGCGCAAGTACTACGAGCGGGCCAGCCGCAAGACGGGGGTCACGGGCGAGGAGATGATCCGCCAGCTCGAGACGCGCTTGGACGCCGTGATCCTACACCTGGGGTTCGCGCTCTCCCAGCGCCAGGCCCGCCAGCTCGTCAGCCACGGCCACGTGAAGGTGAACGGCCGTCGGATCGACGTCCCCAGCGCCCAGGTCCGTGCCGAGGACACGATCGAGCTCTCGGACAAGGCGAAGAACTTCGTGTTCGTCCGCGAGGCCCTCGAACTCGCGCCCGACCCGCCGCCCTACCTGTACCGGAACAAGGACGCGCTGCAGGGCACGATGTCGCGGCTCCCCGAGCGCGACGAGATCCCGCTCCCGGTCCCCATCGAGGAGCGGTTGATCATCGAGTTCTACTCGTAGCCCCGGCTAGTCGTAGTCCGGCCCGCCCCCGCACGCGATCGTCTTGCGCACGTCGTGCGTGGCCTGCTCGAGGGCGGCGCACAGGCTCTCGGCCTCCTCCGGTGGGAGCTCCTTCTGGAGCACCTCGAAGCAGTAGTGCTCCTCCTGCGCGAAGTGCGTCTGCACGGTCGACTTGAGCTCCTCGAGGAGAGCACGCATCTGGTCGCCTTGGTGAGCGCTGACGCCTGCCTTGAGCAGCTCGCTGCGGACGCGCTCGAGCTCGTCGGTCAGCCGGGCGATCTTGCGGTGGGACTCGAGCATCTCGTCGGTGACCTCGGTTGAGCCGGTGACGCGGCGAAGGACCGGGAACAGCGTCCGACCCTCGCCGACCGCATGTGGGAGCAGCTCGTGCTCGAGGGTCTCGTGGACCGCCCCCGCCTCCGCGTGGATCAGGACCGGTCGGCCCTCCTCGAGCTCGCCCTCCACCCGGTCGATCGCCGCGATCAGCGGCACGAACCTCGTGTGCTTCTCGGCGAGGGGCTTGCTCATGACGCCTCCTTGTCCACGCCCTTCCACCTCGGACCGTAGGTGGGGAGGCCGGCCACGGCCGGGGCCGGGCGACCCTACGGGGAGGGGCCGAACCCCAGGGGCTCGCGAGCCGCTCAGCCGGCGCGGTCGGTGGGGTCGGCACTCCACCGACCCTGGAGCCAGCGATCCTCGAACGGTCCCTCCGCCGGGCGCGGCGGATACAGGCTCGGCAGCACGCGGGGGACCCGACGATGGATCCGCGCGGCCGCGTCGAAGAGCAGGAGGACCTGCTCGGCCGGGAGCAGCGGAGCGAAGAGCAGGAGGACGTGCTCGTTCGCCTCGGCCGTCACGCCCTCGGGCAGGGTGAGGAGCGCCTCCATCATCCGTTGCTCGAGGAACGCGACCGCGAACCGCTCGTCCTCCGCCTCCACGACGAAGCGTCGGTTGAACCGCTCGAGCTCGAGCCGCACCTCCGGCAAGCCGAGGGCGCTCTTCACGCCGTCGGCCAGATCGCGGGGAGCGATCCGGATCCGGCGAGCCGAGGCCGGGAGCGGCACGACGGCGCACGTGAACCGGCGACGCGGCGCGATCGCCTCGTCGTCCGTGGGCTCCTCGTACCAGTAGTCGAACGCCCGGACCTCGGGCCCGAGCCGCCGGTCCCACACCGCGTTCTCCGTCCCGTGCTTCGGGCGACCGAACATCGGGAACGGGAGCCACGCGGTGTCCGGGAACAGATCCATCGGCGCGAAGTCGAGACCCGCGCGCTGGCACAGGAGCATGAGTCGACGCTGCCGCGAGGCGCCTCGTCGCCATCGCCACCAGACCCGGGCGGTCGCCGCCACCACGACGGCCAGCGCGAGCCACCTCATCGCCCAAGCCCTCCGTTCACCATGGAACAGTGGTCGGGTCCGCGGGAACCGGGCTTGAATCGGCGCGCTCGTGCGAGGATGGGGCGGCGCGGGCCGTCCTCGAGCGAACGGGAGCGGGTATGGAGAAGCCGAAGAGCGTCGAGGCGTACTTCGCCGGGCTGGACGACGAGGCCCATGCCGCGCTGGAGAAGCTCCGGGACGCGATCGCCAAGGCCGTCCCGGAGGCCGAGCCGGGGATCGCCTGGAGCATGCCGGCCTTCAAGCTTCACGGGAAGGCCTTCGTCGGCTACGCGGCGTTCAAGGATCACTACAGCTTCTTCCCGATGAGCACCGCTGCGATCGACGCGCACCGCGAGGCGCTCGGCGAGCACGTCACCGGGAAGGGCACGATCAGCTTCGCGTACGGCGAGCGGCTCCCGGTGCGCCTCATCAAGGAGGTCGTGAGGACCCGTCTCGCCGAGGTGACCGCGAAGTAGGGGTGACGTCCGCGATCACCAGCTCGCGCCGACGGCCCGGGCCAGGAACCGCATCAGCGGGGCGAGCTCCCTGCACGTTCCCACGAAGGTCCGCATGGCATCGTCCCGCAGGACCTGCCCGTCCGAGAGGCGGAGCGACGCGCTGAAGCGCTTGCGCTTGATGTCCTCGATCATCGGGTGGGCCACATCGAACCCGCGAGGCGGTCGCTTCAGCGCGTCTTCGTCCGGGTCCAGGTCGCCGCTCGCCCGCCGCCAGTCGGCGGGCCGCTCGGCGATCGCCGTGCGGATCTGCTGGAGCTGCACGGGGCCGGGCGACCACATCCCGGCGCCGACGAAGCACTCGCGCGGCTCGAGGTGCAGGTAGTAGCCGGGCACCGCCATGCCCTTGCCGAGCGGGAAGTGCACGCCGACGTGGGTCTTGTACGGCGACGTGTCCTTCGAGAAACGCATGTCGCGGTAGATGCGGAACATCGAGCCGCCGACGGGCCTCGGATCGGCGACGAGGTGCTTGCTGAGCTTCCGCAAGTGCGGGCCGGCGTCGGCGACGAACGCGAGGACCGGCGCCTTCACGGACCGCTCGTACCGCTCCTTGTTGGCCGTGAACCATGCGCGATCGTTGTGGGTCCTGAGCTCACGCAGGAACGCGAACAGCTCCTCGTCGAAGTACGTCATCGGGACCGCTCGCCGAGCATCGCGAGGAGCTTCGTCGTCGTGTTCCAGTTGCGGATCGTCACGCTCGGGTAGATCGGCGACGAGACGATCTTGCTCAACCGGCTCTGCGTGGCCTTGCTGGTCAGTCGGGAGAAGTAGAGGACGCCGGTTCCCGCATGGGCGCGGTCGACGGCCGGGTTCGTGGGCACGTGCGCCATCGCCGCCCTCGCCGTCAGCGGCTCCTTCAGGAAGATGACGTCGTAGCGGTACCGTGCCGGCTCCGCCCCGAAGCCCTTCGGCGCACGCTCGACGACGGCCCGCACCTGTCTGTGGCTCCGGACCACGACCGTCGCGTCGTAGCTGAACGCCTCCCCGAGCATCGCTTCGATGCGAGGGGCCAGCTCAGCCGCTCGGGTCTCGCGCGAGGCGAACAGCACGTTGCCGCTCTGGATGTAGGTGGCCACGTCCTCGAAGCCGTTCGCCTCGAAGCAGGCCTTCAGCGCCGGCATCCGGATCGGGTTCCTGCCGCCGACGTTGATCCCCCGCAACAGGGCGACGTAGCTGGGCATGACGCTGTTCTACCCCACCCCGCGAGGATCTTCACCGGACGTCGTGGACCGGCGACCACGCTTCGAGCCGAGGATCTCGGCCAGGTCGTAGGTGATCGGCTCCTCGAGCTGCTCGTAGGTGCACGAGCGCGGGTCGCGGTCGGGGCGCCAGCGCTCGAACTGGGCGGTGTGCCGGAAGCGCTCGCCCTCCATGTGATCGTACCGGACCTCGATCACCCGCTCCGGGCGGAGCGGGACGAAGGTCAGGTCCTTGCCCTGGCTCCAGCGGCTGAACTCGGAGTGGCGGGGCGTCCGGGTCCCCATCTCCTCCTGCCCCCAGTTCCACGGGTGGCCCTCGAACGTGGTGACGAGCGGCTGGAGCTCCTCGAACAGCTTGCGGCGCTGGGCCATCGGGAACGCGCCGACCACGCCGACGTTCGCGAGGTCCCCATCCGGGCCGTAGAGGCCGAGCAGCAGCGAACCGATCGCCTCCTTCTCCGACCTGTGGACCCGGTAGCCGGCGACGACGCAGTCGGCCGTGCGCACGTGCTTGATCTTGAACATCACCCGCTTGTCCGGCTGGTACGTCAGGTCGAGCGGCTTGGCGACCACGCCGTCGAGCCCCGCGCCCTCGAATTCGTCGAACCATCGCTGCGCCAGGTCGCGGTCGGTCGTTGCCGGCGTGACGTGGACCGGCGAGCGTACGTCGGCGAGGGCGTCCTCGAGCACCCGGCGTCGCTCGGCGAGCGGCTCATCGATCAACGACCGGTCCCCGAGCGCCAGCAGGTCGAACGCGACGAGGTGCGCGGGGGTCCGCTCGGCCAGCATCCGGACGCGGCTGTCGGCCGGGTGGATCCGCTGCTGGAGCGTCTCGAACTCCAAGCGCGTGCCGTCCGCGGCCGGCACGACGATCTCGCCATCGACCACGCACCGCTCGGGCAGGTTCGCCCTGATGGCCTCGACCACCTCGGGGAAGTAGCGGGTCATCGGGCGGGTGTTGCGGCTGCCGATCTGGACCTCATCGCCGTCGCGGAACACGATCGAGCGGAACCCGTCCCACTTGGGCTCGAACGAGAGGTCGCCCGTCGGGATCTCGGGCACCGACTTCGCGAGCATCGGGAGCACGGGTGGCATCACCGGGAGCCGCATACGACGACGATATCGGGCGGCGGGGGCTACCTGCCGTCAGACGGTGACCACGACCTTGCCGGCCGGGTGGCCCTGCTCGAGGTAGCGGATCGCGTCCGCGGCCTCGACGAGGTCGAACGTCCGGTCGACCACCGGCGTAACGTCGCCGCGCTCGATCAGCTCGGCGAGCGCGCGGAGGTCCTCACCGGACTCCTTCGAGACCACCGGACGGAGCCGCTGCCTGGTGACCGCGGAGAGCAGCGGCGCCCGCAGGACCTGGCGGAAGAACCCACCCGTCCACCGGCCACCGCCATCGCCGCCGACGATCGCGAGCGCCCCGGTCGGCGACAGGAGACGTCGGAGCACGCGGAGCGGACGTCGGCCCGCGGTGTCGACGATGGCGTCCCACCGGCCGGCGAGCTCCTGCCGCGTGTAGTCCATGACCTCGTCGGCGCCGAGCGAGCGCACGAGCTCGAGCTTGGACGTGCTGGCCACCGCGGTGACGTGAGCGCCGAACGCCTTCGCGACCTGCACGGTCAGGGTGCCGACGCCGCCGCCCGCGCCGATCACGAGCACGCGCTGCCCGGGCTGCACCTGGGCCACGTCACGGATCGCTTGCAGCGCGGTGAGGCCCGAGATCGGGGCCGCCGCGGCCTCCTCGAACGAGAGCCTCGTCGGCTTGCGGACCATGAGCTCGGCCGTGCCCACCGCGAGCTCGGCGAACGATCCCTCGGCGATGCCCATCACCTCGTCGCCGGGCACGATCCCATCGACGTTCGCACCGACGGCATCGACGATGCCCGCGACGTCGCGGCCCCTGGGGTGCCCCCAGATCTTCCGGAACCCGGGCATGAGGCGCGCGAAGTACGGCTGACCGGTCATGAGATGCCACACGTCTGGCCCCGCACCCGCCGCCCTCACCTGGACCCGAACCTCGTCCGGCCCCACCCCGGGCTCCTCCACGTCGCGGAGCTCGAGCACGTCCGCCGATCCGAACCGGTCCTGCACGATCGCCTTCATGGCATCCTCCCCTGCTCTCGGTGTACGGCGTACACCACTAGGGCAGAGTCTAAGTGTACGGCGTACACTGTGTCAAGTCCCGGCGGACGGGACCCCGTGCGAGAGTGGGGGCCGATGGCGACCAAGGCCGAGGAACGGAGCCGCGAGCGAGCGCCCCTGACGCGCGAGCGGATCCTGGCGACCGCCGTCGCGCTGGCGGACGCGGGCGGCGTCGACTCGATCAGCATGCGACGGATCGCCCAGGAGCTCGGCGTCGTGCCGATGGCGCTCTACAAGCACGTCGCGAACAAGGACGAGCTCCTCGACGGGATGATCGACCTCGTCGTCGCCGAGATCGACCCGCCGCCGCAGGGCGTCGAATGGAAGACCGCGATGCGCGAGCGGATCCTCGCGGCGCGCCGGGTGCTCCTGCGCCACCCCTGGGCCGCGCGGGTCATCCAGTCACAAGGCGAGCCGACGCCGACGGTCATCGGCTACCTGGACTCGATGATGGGGATCCTCCTCGCGGCCGGGTTCTCGATCGACCTCATGCACCACGCACTGCACGTGATGGGCAGCCGGATCCTCGGCTTCTCGCAGGACCTCTTCGACGACACCGACAGCATGCCCGAGGAGGAAGCGAAGGCGATGTGGACCGGGCTCGCTGAGGTCTACCCCAACCTCGCCGCGCTGGCCGGCGCGTACTTCGAGGGCCAGGTCACCCACGACGAGGCATCGACCGTCGGCGGCGCGTGCGACGACCAGTTCGAGTTCGAGTTCGCGCTCGACCTGATCCTCGACGGTCTCGAGCGCCTCCGCACCGCCGAGGGATCGGCCTGAGGACCTCTACGTCGGCACCAGGGCGCTCCTGACGAACGCGACGACCTCGCGCTCGCGGCGGTGGAGCGACGCACGCCCCTTGTCCTCCCCCACGACCGCGTTCAGCACACTCGCCTCGGTGAGCGAGCCCACCACGGCCGTGTACAGCATGAACAGCAGCAGCGCCGGGTCCTGCTTGCGGATCTCGCCGGCGTCCATGCCTGCCTGCAGGAACTCGATCGCCCGTACGCGCAGCGGCTCGATCGCTCCGGTGAACCGCTCGATGCCCTCGGCGCCGAGACGTCCGGCCTCACGCACGAACATCGGGAACTCGGGCCACTCCTCGGCCAGGCCGAACACCGCGTGGATCACGGCCTCGGCCTTCTCCCAGTACGTCTCGCGGCCTTCCAGCGCCTCCGTGATCTCCTCGCCGACCCGCTGGCCTGCGGCCTGCAGGCACGCCTCGAGGAGCGCGTCCTTGGTGGGGAAGTAGTACAGCAGCGTCTGCTTGCGGATCCCGACGGCGCTCGCGATCTGATCCAGGCTCGCGCCGTTGTACCCCTCGCGGCCGAAGGCGCGGATCGCCTCCTCGATGAGCGCGTGGCGCCGCTTCTCGCCGCCCGTGCGCGCCATCCCTACCTCCAGGCCGGGGGCTTGCCGCTCCGTCGGATCGGCCGCGAGCCCTCCCAGCTCCGGAGCCACCCCGGACCCTGCGGGCCGGCAAGCTTGGGGGTCGCACCATCGGCCGCGCGACGCTTGGCCTCCCACCACGACGTGCGGTCCTCGTCGAACAGCTCCTCCACCCCCTGCTGCATCCGCAGCGACAGCTGCTGGTGCGTCTCGCCCTCCTCGGGGACCACGGGCTTCCCGTACCGGACCCGGATCGGCGGCCGCCCCTTCCGGGGCCACGAGCGGCCCTTCGGCATCGCGGCGTACGCCCCGACGATCGCGATCGGCACCACCGGCATGTGCATCTCGAGCGCGAGCTTCGAGGTCCCGTGGCGGAACCGCTGCAGCCACCCGTCGGTGGAGCGCGTGCCCTCGGGGAACACGATGATGCTCCACCCGTCGCGGATCAGTTCCTTCGCCTTGTCCGTGGCGCGCTCGCCGGCGCCCCGCTCGACGGGGAAGCCCGCGTACACGAGGGCGGTGAACATGCTCCGCCACCACACGTCGAAGAAGTAGTCCTTCGCCGCCGCGGTCGCGGTGGAGTCGCGCCACTTGGGAGGCAGCGTCGTCATGATGATCGAGGCGTCCAGGTGGCTCGAGTGGTTGGAGATGAACATCACCGGACCCTTCACGCCCTCGAGGTTGTCGAGACCGAACAGCTCGACCGAGGTCTCGTTCCAGATGATCGGCTTCAGGGCCCCGTCCAGGATCAGGTCGCGCGCGACCTTGCCGGCCTCGGTCCGAGCCCAGTCGGTCGGGAAGCTGAAGATCTTCGGCGGGGGTGTGGTCTCGAGCGCCGAGCGCGGGGTCATCGTCCGCCGGCCCCAGCGCCAGCCCTTGGCGACGTCGCGGACCTCCTGCACGAACGAGCGCCGGGCCATCAGCGCACATCCGCGATCGCGTAGGAGGGCACGTGGAAGTAGCTGATCGAGGGCGAGCGCCCCACGGTCTCGCCCGCCATCTCGAGCGCGTCGCGGAAGCTAGACGCGGCCCGGTAGCCGAGGCGGTCGACCGTCTTCGGATCGCCGCCCACGATGATCACGTCGCCGAGGTAGTCCCGGCCGAACGCGCCCCAGTACCACATGTAGAAGGGATGCACGCCGTGGTACGCGTAGGACTTCCGGTACAGGTGCACGTACCAGGGGTCCGTCGCGTAGCGCTCCTCGTACTTCGACTCGATCGTGGCGGGGTCGGTCGTCTCCGCGAGGACCTCCTCGAAGAAGTCCACGTACGACGGGTGATGCACCTGGTGGAACTCGTTCGGCACCGGGTGGAACATGATCATCGCGCCGCCCGGCCGGACCACCGGCTTGTTCCGGTACATGTTGAACAGGTAGCCGAGCCCCAGGCAGTGGACCAGGATCGGGTTCATGACCGAGTTCACGTTGTAGGGGCCGATGTAGGGCAGGCCGACCACCATCACGTCGGACTGGCCGTCCACCTCGACGAGCTGCTGCTCGTGCAGCCGGGCGAGCGTGCGCTCGTGCACGGCGTCGGTGTCGCCCGCGTTGATCCCGGTCACGCCGACGGGCGACTTCATCCGCATCCAGATCTGGTGTCGGGCCTGCGAGGGACCCACGTCGTTGGCCTTCTTGGCGGCCAGGTAGGTGGCCTGCTCGACGAGCGACCACTCCCACTCCCGCTTGTTCATGAACCCGAACGGCTCGGGGAAGGTCTCGTTGTTCAGCGTCGTCTCGATCGTGAAGACCTTCAGGCCGTTCGCCTTGAGGAGCGCCCCCATCCGGTTGCACGACTCGTGGATCGCGCTGCGCCCCGGCCGGGGATCCATGTACGACTTCGAGTGCATCATCGTATGGACGTTGTGGTGGTGACGGACGCTCCGGTAGCTCGCGAGGCCGACCGGCACCGACTTGTGACCCCCGTCCATCGCGACCAGGTTGATGTTCACGTAGATCAGCAGGTCGGACTCAATCGCCCGCTTGTTCAGCTCGACCTCCTCGCCCTCGTCGGTCTTGCCGACGTACACGAGGTTGTCGCGATCCTCGGCGTCATGGTTCTTCAGGTCCTTCGGGTAGAAGGACCTGAAGACGCGCTCGCCCACCGCGTGCTTGATCTCGTCCGCGTTCATCCTGCGGTGCAACGAGTTCGCCATGTAGAGCTTCACGTCCTCGACGCCGTTGCGCGCGGCGAGCTCGAGCACCTCCTCGAGCACGAGCTGACGGATGTCCGGGCTCTGCATCGGCGGCAGCGGGAGCGAGATGTCGTCGATCGCGATCGTGAGCTTCATCCCGGGCTTCAGGAGCTCGCGGAGCGGCTCGCTGTCGTGCGGGTGCTCGAGCGCCTCGCGGATCGCGCGTCGCACCCCCCTGATCCTGGGCAGCGGGTCCGGCGCGTAGATCGCCCGGGTCCCCAGCGGGAACTTCTGGAGCCGGAACCCCTCGCCCTGGTGGACGAGGAGCGGCGGCGTCCGCTCGTCCACCTCCAGCACGAACCCTGGTCTGCCCATGGCCTTCTCCTAGTCCAGTCGTGGGTCGAACGCGACCTTCAGCGTGCCGAGGCGTCCGGCACCGAGCGCGTGGTCGATCGCCTCGCGCCAGCGCCGGAGCGGGTACACGGCGCCGACGATGCGGTCGATCGGGTTCTCCGTCGCGAGGGCGATCGCCAGGTCGAAGCTGTGACGGCGCTCCCCCTCCACGGTCTCGTACCCGCCCGTGTAGGCGCCGACGAGCTCGAGCTCGCGGAACCACAGGGGCGTGAGGTCGGCGCCCTCGGTCGGGATGCCCGAGACCACGACCCGACCGCCCGCGCGCGCCACGCGCAGCGCCATGTTCAGCGAGCGCCGCGAGCCGACGCAGTCGATCACGACGTCGGCGCCGCCCAGCAGGAACGGCGCGCCCCGCTCGGGCCGCAGCTTCATCGCGTGGGTGCTCCGGCGCACGGCGTTGGTCGCCTCGCCCGGCTCCACGATCTCGTCGGCCCCGAACGCGCCCGCCCACTCGCGCTGCCGGGCGTGCTTGGCGACCACGGCGATCCGCCCCGCGCTCGTGAGCTCCTTCAGCGCGAGGAGCGTGAGGACGCCGATCGTGCCCGCGCCGACCACGACCACGTTGGCATTCGGCTCCACCTGGGCGCGGAGCGCCGTGTGGATCGCGCACGACAGCGGCTCGATCAGCACGCCCCGCCGCTCGGACAGATCGTCGGGCAGCGGGTGGAGCTGCGAGCGGTGGGCGACGAACATCTTGCTCCAGCCGCCGCCGGTGTCCGCGCAGTAGCCGGTCTGCAGGCCAGCGCTGACGTGGCCCGTCGTGACGCGGTCGCATCGCCCGGTGAGGCCAGCGGCGCAGTTCGGGCACGGGTCCAGCCCCCGCGCCAGGCACGAGAGCACCGGCTGGAGCGCGATGCGCGTCCCCGCCGGCAGGTCGTCCACCTCGTCCAGGAGCTCGCCGACCACCTCGTGGCCGGGCACGAACGGCATCGAGACCAGCGGCCCGAAGTAGAAGCTCGACTTGCCCGAGATCGTCGCGAGGTCGCTGCCGCAGATCCCCGAGAGCAGCGGCCGGACCCGGCCCCATCCCGGCCCGAGCGGCGTGAAGTCCTTGCGGTTGACGAACCGCATCGGCGCGAGCGGCCCGGAGATCAGCCCGGGGAGCCGGTCGCCGACGGCCCGCGCGGTGAGGTACCGCGGGACCGATCGGTACAGCTCGAGCGCCTGCGTGGTCATCTCAGCGCACCGCCGGCCTGGGGAACCGGACCCGCGGCATGCCGCCCGCCATCTGCCACTCCTCGATCGGCCATCGCCGCCGGCGCGCGACACGCAGCAGCGCGGCGTCGGGGCTCACGGCGACCGGGTTGCCGACCGCCCGCAGCAACGCGAGGTCCGAGTGGCTGTCCGCGTACGCGTAGGAGGCCTTGAGGTCGGCGCCCTCCAGGTCGGCGTACCGGCGGACCCACGCCCCTCGGGCCTCGCCGACCAGGGGCGGCTCGGCCAGGTACCCCGTGTAGACGCCGTCGCGAACCGCGAGCTTGGCGGCGACGACCTCGTCGAACAGCGGGACGATCGGGCGGATGAACGGCTCCGCGGCCGCCGTGATCAAGATCGTCCGGTGGCCGGCCAGGCGGTGCTCGCGGATCCTCCGCACCGCCGCGGCCGAGACCTTCTGCAGCATGAATTCGGAGACGACCTCCTCGACGAGACGGTCGATGCCCTCGACGGTCGCGCCCTCGTACCGGCGGAAGAACGTCCGGAGGAACTCGCCACGATCGCGTCGGTCGGCCATCAGGTACGAGGGGATCCGCGAGAACACGCTCAGCAGCTCGTCGGGCCACTGGTCCCACGGCAGGTCCGCCATCCGCGACCAGACGTAGGACTCGACGACGTTGGAGGGCAGGATCGTGCCCTCCATGTCGAACAGCGCGAGCACCAGCGCCTCGCGCTCGCGGATCCGCACCTGCGGCTTGACCCGCGCGCCCGAGAGCGCGCGCAGCCCCGCGGTCACGGCCGGGCAGTGCACGTCCTGCAGGTAGTAGCGCCAATCCACCGCCGCGGAGTCGAACGGGAACTTCTTCTGGTCGGTCTTGGACAACGACCGGAACAGCTCGAGCATCCGGTCGTCCGTGTAGATCACCTCGGCCTCCGTGTACGCGCCGTACAGGTCCGAGTAGCGGCGGATGAAGTCGACCCGTCCCCGATCGCGGTCGACCCGCCCGACGAGGTCGCGCATCTTCTTCGACTTCGGCAGGTGGGTCACGACCTTGTCGGCGACGTCGACGGCGCGTTCCGCGGTCCGCAGCAGCCGCTCGATGCGCAGATGGCCGGGGAAGGACCACTCGGGCACCTTCACCGTGCCGCGCCCCCGCTGTGGCAGCGGATCGCGCTCGTAGTACTCCTTCACGTACTCGTACAGACCCTTGTACTGCAACGGGTTCCGCGCCCCAGAGGACACGTGGTAGTACGCGGGCGTCTTGGGTTCGGGCGGGTTGGCCGCGGCCGCGAGCATCGCGTTCACGACGAAGTCGGCCGGGATGATGTCGATGATCCCCTCGGGGATGCCGGGGAAGTCGGGGATCGTGCCGCGGCCGTAGGCGAGGATGATCGGCTCGGCCATCTTGAACCCCTCGATCCACCCGGGGAACGGGTGCGCGTACGCGGACTCGATGATCGAGGGCCGCACGATCGACAGCGGCGCGCCGTGCTCGGCCGCCAGCTCCTCGACGGCGCGCTCGCCCATCGCCTTCGTGAAGGTGTAGTTGTCCGGCCAGCCGAGCGTCTGCGCGCGGGCGCGCCCGTACTGCACGAGCCGCTTCGTGACCCAGGACTTCCGACGTTCCTCGGCGTCGTCGGCGACGGACTGCGGGCCGGCCCGTCCGTGCTCGGCGCGCGCCTTGCGCATGAACGAGTCGAGGAGCTCGGGCTTGCGGCTCGCCGCCTCGACGTCGTCGCGTGCGCGCAGCGCCAGGTCGGCCTCGGCGGCCCAGTCGACGCGGTGGTCCAGCGTCGCCTCGGGGATCACGCCCTTGCGCACGCCGGCGACGTAGGCGGTGGAGACGTGGAGCAGATGGGGCGCGGGGTTCGTAGCGAGCACCGCCTCGTACAGCCGGACGGCGCCGAACAGGTTGGTCTGGAACCCCTCGTCGATCGGCGGGTCGAAGCTCACGGTGGCCGCGCAGTGGATCACGACGTCGAGGTCGCCGGGCAGCTCGGGCAGGTCCTGCGAGAAGTCGCCGTCGACCACGTCGACGCGCTCGGTGAGCATCGCCTGGATCCCCTCGGTGCCCACCCGCTCGCGCAGGGCGGTGAAGGTCGGCCGCCCTATCAGCGACTCGACCCGCTGGCGGCCGCTCGAGCCGAGCTGCGGCCGGACGAGGAGCACGACCCGGGTATCCGGGAAGTCCAGGAGGAGCCGCTCGAACACGGCCTGGCCGAGGAACCCGGTCACGCCGGTCACGAACACCTTCTTGCCGGCCAGCTTGCGCACGATCGACGTCGCGCGTGGGCTCCGCGGGGCCGCGGCCTTGTCTACCACGCGGCAGATTATGCACGTCTACCACTCGGTAGACAAGCCCCAAGAGCCCTGAGAGGCCGGTCAGGGTCCCCCTTGTCGAGGGTCACTGTCGTGACTATGATCCTGGTCATGAGCGAGACCTTGCCGCTTGCCCAGATCAAGGCCCGACTGTCAGAGGTCGTCGATAAGGTCGAGGACCAACATGAGCGGATCATCCTCACCCGCAACGGTCGACCAGCTGCCGTGCTGATCAGCCCCGAGGACCTCGAGGCCCTGGAAGACACCCTGGACCTTCTCTCGGATCCGAAAGCCCGGGAAGAGATCGAGGGGGCCCGGAAGGAGATCGCCGCGGGCCAGGGCATCGACATCGAAGAGCTGAAGCGCCGCTACCTGCGATCCACGTGACCCGACAGCCCTGGGGGCTCGTCGTCGCCCCCTCGGTCGAGCGAACGCTCGCGCGACTGCCCGAGAAGGCGGCAGCCGCTGTGGTCGAGTTCCTCGCAGGGCCGCTGCTCGAGGCTCCATGTCGAGTTGGGCACCGACTCCACCGGGAGCTCGAAGGGCTCTGGGCGGCGCGGCGCGGCCCGTACCGGGTCGTCTACGAGATCGACGAGCCGAACCACCAGATCCGGGTCCTCCGAGTCGACCATCGAACCGACATCTACCGACCTCGCTGAGGATCGAGCTGCGCGCTCGGGGGAGCCGCACTCTTGGACGCCGATAGGCTGAGCGTTCGATGACGGGCGCGGACGAACGGCTGGCCTCGAGACCGCC
>DASSJM010000032.1:0-80222 GCA_035691205.1 Actinomycetota bacterium | reverse complement strand
GTGGAGCGCGTACTTCCTGGCGTAGGGCTCGCTCGAGTCCATCGTGCACAGGTCGATCCGGCCGGCGTGGTGCAGGCCGAGCCCCCCGTCGCAGGGCTCGTCCGAGGGGTGGAGGTGGATCTCGAGCGGAGGCATGTCCTCGAGGCCGGCCGCCGCGTAGCGGTGCAGCGCCCAGTCGATCGCCGCCTCATCGTCCGGCTCCCCCCCGACGACGACCAGGGCAGGCGCGGGGACCCGGTCGGCCCCGGAGGCGCGCGAGGGGGCGGGCTCGCGGGCGGCGAGGGCGATGGCGGCGGCCGCCAGGCTCACCGCGATGGCCGTCCGCCGGATCCAGGTGCGGGTGGTCGTGTGCATGCGGGCACGCTCGTGCCCGCACCTCGCAGGCCCTCCGCAGTCCGCTGGAAGTCCGCTGGAACGTGCCGCACGTCACCTCGTCCCGTGCCTGATGCGCTCCTTCCATCGACGCGAGCCACGGCGTACCGTTCCCGCCATGGATCTTCGGGTCTTGGGCCCACTGGAGGTCGTCGCCGACGACCGGGTGCTGGCGCTGGGCGGCCCCAAGCAGCGTGCGGTGCTCGCGCACCTGATCCTGCAGGCCGAGCGGGTAGTGGCGGCCGACCGCCTCATCGACGGCCTCTGGGGCGACGAGCCGCCGGAGACCGCGCGCAACACACTGCAGACCTACGTCTATCGGCTCCGGAAGGTCCTGGGGGAGGGCAGGCTCGAGAGCAGGGACGGTGGCTACGTGCTGAACGCCGGACCCGACGAGGTCGACGCCGCGCGCTTCGAGTCGATGGTTCGGGAGGCGAAGTCGCTCGCGACCTCCGATCCGGGCACGGCGGCGGCTCGGCTGTCCGATGCGCTCGCGCTGTGGCGCGGCCCCGCCCTCGGCGACCTCGCCGACGAGCCCTCGCTCCGCGGTGAGATCGCGCGACTGGAGGAGCTCCGGCTGTCCGCGACCGAGCGCCGGATCGCGGCCGAGATCGCGACGGGCGGCCACTCCACGGTGGTCTCCGAGCTCGAGGCGCTGACGGCTGCGTACCCCCTCCGCGAGCGCATGTGGGCGAGCCTGATGCTCGCCCTGTTCCGCTCGGGCCGCCAGGCCGAGGCGCTCTCCACCTACCAGCGTGCCCGCGAGGTGCTCGCCGACGAGCTCGGCACGGAGCCCTCGCCCGAGCTGCAGGGCCTACACGAGCAGATCCTCCGCCAGGATCCCGCGCTCGGGTCGGCCGAGCGCCCCCAGCCCGCGGTACGCCCGAGCCGGATGGACCTGCCGCCCGGGACCGAGTTCGCCGGGTACCGGATCGAGTCCACGCTCGGCCGCGGTGGGATGAGCGTCGTCTACCTCGCCGAGCACGCATGGCTCCAGCGGAAGGTCGCGCTCAAGCTGCTGGCGCCGCAGCTCGCCGAGGACGAGCGGTTCCGCGAGCGATTCATCCGCGAGTCTCGTCTGGCGGCGTCGCTGGATCACCCGAACGTGATCCCGATCTTCGAGGCGGGGGCGTCGGGGGACGACCTGTACATCGCGATGCGCTACGTCGTGGGGACGGACCTCCGAGCGCTCCTGAGCGCGGAGGGTGCGCTCGAGCCCGCACGGGCGCTGGCGATCGTCCGCCAGGTGGCCGCGGCGCTCGATGCCGCGCACGAGCAGGGCCTCGTCCACCGAGACGTGAAGCCGGGCAACGTGCTCATCTCGCGACCGAGGGGTTCGGACGCGGAGGAGCACGTGTACCTGTCGGACTTCGGGCTCACCAAGCGAGCGGCGAGCGATTCCGGCGTCACGGGGACGGGGCAGTTCGTCGGCACGCTCGACTACGCGGCCCCCGAGCAGTTCAAGGGCGGTTCGGCGGACGCTCGTACGGACGTGTACTCGCTCGGGTGCGTGCTGTACGAGTGCCTGACCGGCCACCCGCCGTTCGGGGCCGAGAACAACGCCGGCCTGATGTACGCGCACCTGCAGGAGCCGCCCCCCGCCGTGACCGCGAATCGCGCGGATCTGCCCAAGGAGATCGACGCGGTCGTCACGAAGGCCATGGCGAAGGAGCCGTCGGCGCGACACCAGACCGCCGGTGCCTTGGTGGACGAGGCGGCTCGCGCGCTCGGCCTCGGACGTCCGTCCCCGTCCGCAGAGGGCGGGCGGTCGCGGCTCCGCCGGCTGATCCCGGCGGTCGCGGTCGTCGCCGCGCTCGTCGTCGGCATCGTCGTCTCCTCGGTCACCCGGGGGGAGACGCCCCCCGCAGACGGGGACGCCGCGACACCGTCGGCCGGACCGATCCCCAGCCCCACCCCGGAGCCGACGTTCCGCACCCTCGACCGGCCCCTCTCCGGCGAGGAGGAACGGCTGCTGACCTACATCCCGGAGGAGGTCGCGACGGACTGCCTGCCGCTCGATCGCGACGAGCCGATCCGCGGCGAGATCGCCGCGCTCGCATGTCGCACCGATGACGTCGAGGTCCTCTACGAGCTCTTCCCCACGCGCGACCTGATGGACGAGGCGTTCCAGATCAACGCGAACGTGATGCGGGCCCCCGACGGCGAGTGCGCGACCGACACCCTGGCCGTCACGCCGTACACGCTCGGAGGTGATCCGGCGGGGCGGGTCCTCTGCTACACGGTCGATCGGTTGGAGGTGCCTGCCCTCTTCGGCTCCGGGGGAACCCCCGATCAGTCGCACATCGAGTGGACCGACGACAACGCATCGATCTATGCGCACGCCGTCCGCAACGATCTCGGCGACCTGAGCCTGTACGACTGGTGGGTGACATCCTCCGGACCCGTCCTCCCGACCGAGGGTGCGGTCCCGAGCAAGGACGCGCCACGGCTCGGGGCCGGTGCACGGTTGGCGGACGGCAGTTACCTGGTGGTCCCGGTGGACGGATGCGCGGGGTTCGCGGGTCATACGTGTGCCCTCCACATCGACGGGACCTCCTATGGGGACACGATCATCGGAGCTGGCTCGAACGACTCGAACGAGACCGGGACGCTCCTGCGCCGGAAGCCGAACCTCCTCGTCTTCTCTCCCACGTCCGGCTGGTGCGCCGGGCTGAAGGATCTCGGAGAAGGGGGCGACCTCCGCCCGGCGACCTACGCGTGGTCGGTGGAGGGCGATCGGGTGTCCTTCGAGCGGACCAGCGGAGGGCGGTGCGCGGGTCCACAGAAGATGGACGGCGGCGAGCCGTGGACGAAGGCTCCGCCCGGCGTGTTCGCCCTCGAGCTGGGCGGGTCGATCGAGCTCGTGGACGCGGGCGGGAGGATCGTCGGGACGACGTCCACGCCCTTCACGAGCCCCAACGACTGGCCGGACTGGTCCCCGGACGGTTCGCGGATCGCCTTCAGCGGCGCGGCGCCCGGAGGCTACGACCTCTACACGATGAACCCCGACGGGAGCGAGCTCTCGCCGATCAGCGAGGCGACTGGAGACGATGAGCTCACGCCGGCCTGGTCGCCGGATGGGACGAGGATCGCGTTCGTCGCCGAAGGTCTGACCCAGCCGGACTGGAGCTCGCGCCTGGTCGTGATGAGCCCCGACGGCACGGGCCGGACCGAGATCGTGGTACGGCGGAACGAGTCGATCCTCAGCCCGGCCTGGTCCCCCGACGGCGACCGGATCGCGTTCACGATCCTCTCGGACGTGCCGGGGATCTACGTCGTCGACGCGGACGGCGGCAACCTCGCGAGGATCCGGGACGAGCCCGCGGCGGCGTTGTCATGGACCCTCGACGGCGAGCGGATCCTGTTCGCCGTCGAGGGCGGGATCCGATCGGTGCTCCCGGACGGCACCGGCGAGCGTCCGTTCATGCGGCGACTGCCCGAGGGCATCGATCGACCCGTCCTCGACCTGCATCCCGATGGGCGATGGATGTTGATGTCGAACGCGTTAGGTGTCACGCCGAGCCTCGTGTACCTGGTTCGGGCGGACGGCAGCGATGCCTACCTCATCGGGTCCGGGTCCGGGTCCGAGCCCGACTGGCGGCCGAACGCGGTCTGAGCGACTGCTCAGAGCAGCCCGCGGAGCTCCGCGAAGCACCGGTCGATCTCGTGCTCGGTGTTGAAGAAGTGCGGGCTGATGCGGAGCCCGTCCCCTCGGAAGTCCGTGCACACGTCGCGTTCGAGCAGCGCATGACAGATCCTGTCGGCGTGGGGCCCGACGCCCACGTTCACCACGCCGCCACGCGCTCGACGATCCCGGGGTGTCCGGACCGGCAGACCCATCTCGTCCGCGCGGGCGATCGCGTGGTCCGTCAGCTCGCTCTGGCGTGCGCGGATCCGTTCGGGCGTGACCTCGGCAACGACGTCGAGACCGCCCTGCGCGATGAAGACCACGGGCGCGGGCGGGGTCCCGTGCTCGAAGCGGCGAGCCGTCGGGTGGAACGCGAGGTGCTCGGTGTCGAAGGAGAAGGGATCATCGGTGCCGAACCATCCGGTCACCATCGGCTCGAGCGTCGGGATCAGGTCTCGCCGCACGTACAGGAAGGCGAGCCCCGGACCGCCGCACAGCCACTTCAGCACGCCGGCGGCGTAGAGGTCGCACCCGAGATCGTGCAGGTCGAGCGGGAGGATCCCGATCCCGTGGTAGTCGTCCAGGAACGAGAGGGCCCCGCGCTCGCGCGCGATGCCGCAGACCTCCTTCGCGTCCACGATCGCGCTCGAGCGGTAGAGCACGCGGTTCACCATCACGACCGCCGTGCGCTCGTCGATCGCGCGGTCGTACTCCTCGAGCGGGATCGTCAGGCCGTCTGGGGAGCGGAGCCACTCGATCTCGACGCCTCGCCGGCCGTGTGCGAGCCAGACGTTGCCGTCGGTGGGGAAGTCGAGCTCGGACATCACGACCTTGTTCCGCTCTCCGAGGTCGAGCGCGGATGCGATCGTCGAGATCGCGATCGAGATGTTCGTCGTGATCGCGACCTCGTCGGCGTCGCACCCCGCGAGGATGGCGAACGTGGACTTGAGACGTCCCATGGCGGGGAAGATGTCCTCGAACCAGACGTGGTCCGGGGCGCCCTTGGTCGCCCACGCGTCCAGGTACGCGTCCACGTTCGCGCGTGATCGCGTCGAGATGGGGCCGAGCGACGCGCTGATCAGATAGGTCTTGTGCGATAGCACCGGGAACTCGTCCCGGTAGGACTCGAGGTCGCCCTCAGTCGTCGCCCTCGTCCTCCGCGTCGCCTTCCTCGTGCAGGAGGAGGTACTCGATGTAGAAGGGGCGGAGCGCGTCGGCGAGCTCCCCCCGGTCGGCGTCGACCAGGTCGTTCAGCAGGGCGAGCGGGCGCACGATGTCGGTCTCGGCGCGCTCCTCATCGCCGACGGCGGCGCGAGCCTCGGGGATCGTGCTCAGCAGGTTCCACAGGAAGCCGACGTCGAGCCGACGCCACGCGAGCCGGGTCGCCCGGTCGTGGAGCTCCTGCGACGGAAGGGCCTCGAGCTCGTCCCGGGTGCTCACGATCGAAGCCTACCCGACGAGGACCTCCCCCAGGCCGACCACCCCCGCTCCGAGGACCACCCACGCCACGTTGATCCGGAACCGGCGGATCGCGACGAACGCCGCGATCGCGACGACCACCGCGAGCGGTACGACCGAGGACCAGACCGGCAGCGCGATCTCGTGGCCGGCGGGCGTGGTCGTGCGGACCTGGTCGAACAGCACCGACGTCGCGAACACCACCGCGAGGTTGGCGATGACGCCGACGACCGCCGCCGTGATCGCCGCGAGCGCCCCGGCCAGACGGACCCGTCCGCGGAGGCGTTCGACGGACGGGGCCCCGAGGAAGATGAACAGGAAGCTCGGCACGAAGGTGGCCCAGGCCGTAACGAGCGCGCCCGCGACGCCCGCGGCCCCCGCCGGCAGGGACCCCGGATCGCGGTAGGCGCCGAGGAAGCCGACGAACACCACGACCAGGATCAGCGGACCCGGGGTGGTCTCGGCCAGGCTGAGGCCCACCGCCATCTCCGAGGAGGACAGCCAGCCGAACCGCACGACGGCGGCCTGCTGGACGTACGCCAGGACCGCGTACGCGCCGCCGAAGGTCACGAGCGCCATCGTCGAGAAGAACAGGGCCTCCTGCGCGAGGATCCCCTCGGGGTCGGCGGCCACGACGAGCCCGAGCGGGACGAGCCAGATCGCCAGACCGACGGCCAGCACCCTCGCCGTGCGGGGGAGCGAGGGCCGGACCCGCTCGAACGCCGCGTCGTTCCGGGACGCGTCGGTCTCGCGTGCGAGCCGACCCGCCGCCACGAGCCCGATCGCGCCGGCGCCCAGGAGGACCACGGGGAACGGCACACCGAACATGAACAGGGCGAGGAAGGCGGCAACCGCGATCGCCGTCGGGAGCGGGCCGCGCAGGGCCCTGGCTCCGATGTTCAGGAGGGCAGCGGCGACGATTCCCACGACGCCCCACGCGAGGCCCTCGAACACCCCGGCGACCCAGGTGACGTCACCGTGGACCGCGAACAGCCATGACAGCGCGATCATCAGCACGAACGCCGGGAGCAGGAAGAAGAGCCCCGCGACGAGGGCTCCGGGCGATCCGTTCAGGAGCCAGCCGACGTAGATCGCGAGCTGATGGGCCTCGGGACCCGGGAGCAGCATCGCGAAGTTCAGGGCGTGCAGGAACCGCCGCTCGCCGATCCACCGGCGGCGCTCGACGAGCTCCGTGTGCATCAGGGAGATCTGGCCGGTCGGGCCCCCGAAGTTGACGAACCCCAGCCAGACCCAGAACGCCAGGGCCTCGCGGAAGGGGACCTCGACGATCCCGGGCTCGGCACGTTCCACGAGGCGCACCCTACCCCGGGAGCGGGCCATGTCGGACCCGCCCGTAGGATAGGCCCCGATGGGCACCGACTCCCTCGTCATCCATGGGGCCCGTGAGCACAACCTGAAGAACGTCACGCTGGAGCTCCCGCGCGACAAGCTCATCGTGTTCACGGGCCTGTCCGGTTCCGGCAAGAGCTCGCTCGCGTTCGACACGATCTACGCCGAGGGGCAGCGCCGGTACGTGGAGTCGCTGTCCGCCTACGCCCGGCAGTTCCTCGGACAGATGGAGAAGCCCGACGTCGACTTCATCGAGGGGCTGTCACCCGCGATCTCGATCGACCAGAAGTCCACCTCGCGGAACCCGCGCTCCACCGTGGGCACGATCACCGAGGTCTACGACTACCTCCGCGTGCTGTTCGCGCGGATCGGCCACCCGCACTGCCCCCGGTGCGGCCGCCCGATCGGGCGGCAGACGCCCGAGCAGATCGTGGACCAGGTGATGCAGCTCCCGGAGGGGACGCGGTTCCAGGTCCTCGCACCGGCGGTGCGCGGGCGCAAGGGCGAGTACGAGAAGCTCCTGCAGGAGCTCGCCAAGAAGGGGTTCGTCCGGGCCCGGGTCGACGGCGAGGTCCGCGAGCTCTCCGAGCAGATCCGTCTGCCGCGCCACTACAAGCACACGATCGAGGTGGTCGTCGACCGCCTCGTCGCCAGGTCGGACATCCGCCGCCGGGTGGCGGACTCGGTCGAGACGGCGCTCGGCTTGACGGAGGGGCTCGTCTCGATCGCGGTGCAGACCCACGATGGGGAGGACCTCCAGACCTACAGCCAGGCGCTGGCCTGCACGTACGACGGCCTGTCGTTCGACGAGCTCCAGCCGCGCAACTTCTCGTTCAACTCGCCGTACGGCGCCTGTCAGACGTGCGACGGGCTCGGCACGCGGCTGGAGGTCGATCCGGAGCTCGTGGTGCCCGATCCCGACCTCTCGATCGCCGAGGGCGCGATCGCGCCCTGGTCCAGCTCGCGGCTCGAGTACTGGGACCGCGTGCTCGAGTCGGTGGCCGAGACCAACGGGTTCTCCACCGCCACGCCGTGGAAGCGCCTCTCGAAGAAGGCTCGCGACGTGGTGCTGTACGGCTCGGAGGCGGAGATCCACGTCCGGTACAAGAACCGCTACGGCAGGACCCGCTCGTACTGGACGACGTTCGAGGGCGTGGTGCCGGCGGTGGAGCGCCGGCACGCCGAGACGGACTCGGAAAGCCAGCGCCAGCGGCTCGAGGAGTTCATGCGCGAGATCCCCTGCCGCGCGTGCGGCGGCGCGCGCCTTCGTCCGGAGACCCTCGCCGTCACGGTCGGCGGGGTCAACATCTCCCAGCTCACCGACCGGTCGATCCGCGACACCCTCGCCTTCACCCAGGAGGTCGAGCTCTCCGAGCGCGAACACATGATCGCCGAGCGGCTGATGAAGGAGATCCGCGAGCGCCTGCGGTTCCTGGTCGACGTTGGGCTCGACTACCTGACCCTCTCCCGCGCCTCGGCGACGCTCGCCGGGGGCGAGGCGCAGCGGATCCGCCTCGCCACGCAGATCGGCAGCGGGCTCGTGGGCGTCCTGTACATCCTCGACGAGCCATCGATCGGCCTGCACCAGCGCGACAACCGCCGGCTGATCGAGACCCTGATCCGGCTCCGCGACCTGGGGAACACGCTCGTCGTCGTCGAGCACGACGAGGCCACGATCGCGGCCGCCGACCACATCGTGGACATCGGGCCGGGGGCGGGGATCGCGGGCGGCGAGATCGTGTACTCGGGCGACCTGAAGGGCCTGCTCGAGTGCGACGGGTCGCTGACGGGCGCGTTCCTGTCCGGGCGACGCGTGATCCCCACGCCCGAGGTCCGCAGGACGCCGTCGGGGCGGTGGCTGAAGGTGCTCGGCGCGCGCGCCCACAACCTGAAGAACGCGAACCTGGAGATCCCGCTCGGGCTGTTCGTCTGCGTCACCGGGGTGAGCGGGTCGGGCAAGTCGACCCTCGTCGAGGAGGTCCTCCTCCGCGCGCTGATGCAGAAGGTCTACCGTTCGCGCGCGTTGCCCGGCAAGCATCGCCGGCTGGTGGGGTGGGAGCAGGTCGACAAGGTGATCGACATCGACCAGTCGCCCATCGGCCGGACGCCGCGCTCGAACCCGGCCACGTATACGGGCGTGTTCGACCACGTCCGCAAGCTCTTCAGCCAGGTGCCCGAGGCTCGTGTTCGCGGATACAAGCCCGGTCGGTTCTCGTTCAACGTGCGGGGCGGACGATGCGAGAACTGCGCAGGGGACGGCCAGATCAAGATCGAGATGCACTTCCTGCCGGATGTGTACGTGACCTGCGAGGTCTGCAAGGGCCACCGCTACAACCGCGAGACCCTCGAGGTGAGGTACAAGGGCCGCTCGATCGCGGACGTCCTCGAGATGAGCGTGGACGAGGGGCTCGAGTTCTTCCAGAACATCCCGGTGATCAAGCGCCACCTGCAGACGCTCTCGGACGTCGGGCTCGGCTACGTGAAGCTCGGGCAACCGGCGCCCACGCTCTCGGGCGGCGAGGCTCAGCGGATCAAGCTCTCCTCCGAGCTCCAGAAGCGCGCGACCGGGAGCACGCTCTACGTGCTCGACGAGCCGACGACGGGCCTGCACTTCGAGGACGTCCGCAAGCTCCTCTCGGTGCTGCAGCGCTTGGTGGCGCAGGGCAACACCGTGCTCGTGATCGAGCACAACCTCGACGTCGTGAAGACGGCCGACTGGATCGTCGACCTCGGCCCGGAAGGCGGAGACGCCGGGGGGGAGGTCGTGGTCGCCGGACCGCCCGAGGTCGTCGCCGCCCACGCCACCTCTCACACGGGGCGGTTCCTCGCTGAGGTACTGGGCACGCTGCCCCTCGGTGCCGACGCGTCCGGGGACGCCTGATCGGTCCGCGCGGCGAGCGCTCTCCGCCGGCGCCGGGCCTTGCTAGGATTGCGCCCCATCATGCCCAAGGACACGCGTCGGAAGCTGCTCCCGCTCCTGTTCGTGCTCGTCGTGGCGGCCGCTGCCTGCGCGGAGGCCCCGGCGGTCGAGATCGACGTGGGGTCGGGCGTCCGCTTCGTCCCGGCCGTCGCGGACCCGTTGAACGACGCCGGGCGGTACACCGCGGTCGCCGTCGCCGACAACGGCCTCCCGATCGTCGCCTACTTCGGCTTCCAGGAGGACCTCGAGGAGGGCGAGGTCGCACCGACGCGTCCGATCGGCACACCGTCGCTGCCGAGCGTGATGCTCGCCACGGTCAGCGAGGAGGGGTTCTGGACGCGAGGCGCGGTCGCGATGGCCGAGCAGATCACCAACGTCACCGTGCCGTTCAACCCCGCCTTCGAGCCGACGGTCGCCGACCTCACGCCCCAGAACGTGACGGGCTTGTCCCTGGTGACCACGGCCGACACGTACCACGTGGCCTGGGCGTCGGGTGGCGGCGTGTACCACGCCACGGGCTCGCTCGATCCCGCGACCACCACGCAGGCGACCGTCTCGCAGGTCTCGAGCGCTCCCGGCCTCGGGCTGTCACTGGCGGTCGACGAGGGCGGAGCACCCTGGATCGCCTTCTACACGTCGACGTCGTCGGTGGGCACGGTGGACCTGGCTACGCCCGCCGGTGACCGGTGGCAGGTCGACGCGATCGCCGAGGGGGGCGGCTGCGAGACCTGCCGGACCGCGGTGATGGCGGGCGCCGAGGGTGTGGCCGTGGCCTACTCGGTGCCGACCGGCGGCGTGCAGGTGGCGCAGAACGACGGGGAGAACGGCTGGGTCAGCTTCGAGGTGGCCGCGGACGGCGGGGCCGGCCTGTCGGGGGCGCCGACGGCCGACGGGTTCGCGCTGGCGTTCTACGGCGCGGCCCAGGCGACCCTGGCCACCGGGACGCCGGGCTCCTTCTCCACGAACGCCGTCGCCGAGGTCGCCGAGGGGAGCACCGACCTCGAGGGGGCGAGGACCTCGGTCGCGGTCGGGGACGCGGGGGAGATCTCGATGGCCTGGGCGGACGCGACCGCGGGGATCGTCCTCGCGACGGGGCCGGCGGACGCGCTCGCGCCGGTGCCGACGGGCAGCGCCACCGTCGGGGGTGCCTACCCGTCCGTGGCGGTCGGCGCGGACCCGGCGAACGTGTACGTGGGCTGGTACGACGTCCAGCCGCAGGATGCACTCGTCGGTGCGTACGGCGACGTGGGCGAGATCCCGGTCGCCCAGCCCAGTCCGACGTCGACCGAGCCCATCGAGCAGCCCGCGCCGCCGACGCAGGAGTGCACGCCGGTCGAGGGCGGCACCGTCACCGTCGTCGCCGAGGGGATCGCCTTCACCGACGGCTCGTGCATCGAGGCGGTGGTGGGGGAGCCCTTCACGATCGTCTTCGACAACCGAGACGCGGGGACGCAGCACAACGTGCAGATCTACGACAACCCGGAGCCCACTGGGGACCTGCTGATGGAGGGCGAGATCATCACAGGCGCCGCGCAGGTCGAGTACGAGGTCCCGGCGTTCGAGGCGGCGGGCGAGTTCGCCTTCATCTGCGTCGTCCACCCCAACATGCTCGGGAGCGTCCAGGTCGTGGAGGCCGCGGGCGGCGGCGGAGGTGGGGGTGGCGATGGTGGAGGTGGCGATGGTGGGGGTGGCGCGGTGGGTCTCACCGTCACCGCGTTCAACCTGGCCTTCGACACGACGACGATCGATCTCCCCGCCGGCGAGGCGACCTCGATCACGTTCGTGAACGACGACGCCGGGGTGCAGCACAACATCGCGATCTACGAGGACGACACCCTCGCCGCCGAGCTGTTCAACGGGGAGCTGATCACCGGCCCGGCCGAGATCGTGTACGAGATCCCCGCCCTGGAAGCGGGCGAGTACTACTTCCTGTGCATCGTCCATCCGACGATGAACGGGACCGTCGTGGTCGCCTGACGGACGACCGCACTCACGGGCCGTTCCTCCGGGTCTTCGCAGGTCACCGCGCTACGATGGCCCGCGTGAGCGTGCCGCGTCCCGATCCTTCGTCGATCCCCGACGCGCCCGGCGCGTACCTGTTCCGAGACGCCGACGGACGCGTGATCTACGTGGGGAAGGCCCGGGCCCTGCGCAGGCGGCTCGCCAACTACTGGGTGCGTGACCTGCACCCGCGGACCGCGGCGATGACCGCGGCCGCCACCTCCGTCGAATGGATCGTGGCCTCGACCGAGGTGGACGCCCTGATGCTCGAGTACAACCTGATCCAGGAGCACCGGCCGCGCTTCAACGTCCGGTACCGCGACGACAAGTCCTACCCCTACCTCGCGCTGACGGTGGGGGAGCGCTGGCCTCGCGCGCAGGTCCTCCGCGGCGCGAAGCGGAAGAACGTGCGGTACTTCGGCCCGTTCGGGCACGCGTACGCGATCCGCGAGACGCTCGACGCCCTGACCCGGGTCTTCCCGGTCCGGACCTGCTCGAACGCGTTCTTCGATCAGCGAGCCCGGGCGAGGCGGCCGTGCTTGTACTACGACATCGGGCGGTGCGCCGGGCCCTGCGTCCCCGAGCTCACCGGGATCACCGAGGAGGCGTACCGCGGCCACGTCGATGCGCTCGCGGACTTCCTCGCGGTGAACGAGCGACCGATCCTGGAGCGGCTCGAGCGCGAGATGCGGGCCGCCGCGGAGCGCGAGGAGTACGAGCTCGCGGCCAAGCTCCGGGACCAGCTCACGGCGGCGCGGCGCGCGCTCGAGAGCCAGGAGATGGTGCTCTCGCAGCCCGAGGACCTCGACGTGGTCGGCGTGGCCGAGGACGACCTGGAGGCCGCCTTCCAGGTGTTCTTCGTGCGGCGCGGCCGCGTCAGCGGGCGCAAGGGCTGGGTGGTCGACCGGGTCGAGGATCTCGACGTCCCCGGCCTCGTCGGTTCGTTCGTCCGCGAGCTCTACATGGAGCGTCCCGACGTACCGCCGCGCGTGCTGGTCCCGGCGCTGCCCGAGGACGACGACCTGCTCGCCGCCTGGCTCGCGGAGCGCCGCGGCGGGCCCGTGCGGTTCGCCGTGCCCGAGCGGGGGACGAAGCGGAAGCTGATGGAGACCGTGACGCAGAACGCGCGAGAGCACTTCCAGCGGCACAAGCTGCGGCGCGCTTCGGACTTCGGTGCACGCTCGCGGGCGCTCGCGGGCCTCGGCGCACTGCTCGAGCTGGAGCAGCCTCCGCTGCGGATCGAGTGCTACGACGTCTCGAACCTGGGACCGACCGACAAGGTCGGGTCCATGGTGGTCTTCGAGGACGGGCTGCCCAAGCGCTCGGACTACCGCAGGTTCGAGATCAAAGGGGTGCCGGGACAGGACGACTTCGCGAGCATGGAGGAGATGCTCGCCCGCCGGCTCGCCCGCCTCCGTTCGGAACGCGATCGCGAGCCGGGCGAACGGCGCCGCTTCGCCTACCCACCCTCGCTGATCGTGGTGGACGGCGGCCGCGGACAGCTGTCGGCCGCCACGAAGGCCCTGGCGACGGCGGGCGTCCACATCCCGGCGGTCGGCCTGGCCAAGCGCCTGGAGGAGGTCTACTTCCCGGACCGGCCCGACCCGTTGCTGATCCCACGCGGCTCCGAGGCGCTGTTCGTCCTCCAGCATCTCCGCGACGAGGCCCACCGGTTCGCCGTCGCCTACCACCGCCAGAAGCGCGCCAGGCGGGCGCTCGCGTCACCGCTCGACGACGTGCCGGGCGTCGGACCGTCGCGGAAGAAGGCGCTCCTCACGCGCTTCGGGTCGCTGGCGCGTCTGGCCCGCGCCGAGGTGGACGAGATCGCGTCCACGCCCGGGATCGGACCGGAGCTCGCGCGCGCCGTGCACGAGCGCCTCACCGGAGCCGCTCCGACCGCGCGCCGGGAGAGCGCATGACCGCCCACACGCAGAAGCCCTCCGTCGAGCGCCGGCGCACGAGCCGGACGCGGAAGCGACCCGAGGGTCCAGGGTTCACGATCATCACCGGCCTGTCTGGCGCCGGCCGCTCCGAGGCGGCGCGGAGCCTCGAGGACATCGGCTACTTCGTCGTGGACAACCTGCCCCCGACCCTGCTGCCGAAGATGGCGGAGCTCGCCTCGCGCCCCGGGGGACCGGGGCGGATCGCCACCGTCCTGGACGTGCGCGGCGGGGTGTTCTTCGGCGAGCTGTCGCGCGCGCTCGAGGAGCTCGAGGAGCTGAACGTCCCGTACCGGATCCTGTACCTGGAGGCATCCGATCAGGACCTGGTCAACCGGTACGAGTCGACGCGCCGTCGCCATCCGCTCGCGCCCGGTGACCGGGTCGTGGAGGGGATCCGCAAGGAGCGGCTGATGATGGAGAGCCTTCGGGGCGACGCCGACCTGATCCTGGACACCTCGGGGCTCACGCCCCATGAGCTCCGGGACAAGATCCGCGACGCCTTCGCGGAGGCGCCGCCCGAGGAGAGCCTCCAGGTCAGCCTGGTGTCGTTCGGGTACAAGTACGGGACCCCGAGGGACGCCGACCTCGTGATCGACTGCCGGTTCCTGCCCAACCCCCACTGGATCGACGAGCTCCGACCCCTGCCCGGCACGGACGAGCGCGTCCGGACCTACGTGCAGGGCCAGCAGACGTACCGGGAGTTCCTGCGACGGCTGAGGTCGCTCCTCGGGTTCATGGTGCCCGGGTTCGTCGCGGAGGGGAAGTCGTACTTGACGGTCGCCGTGGGGTGCACCGGTGGTCGTCACCGCTCGGTGGTGGTGGTCGAGGATCTTGCCCGGTTCTTCCGGGACAAGGGTCTGGGCGCCTCGGTCTCGCACCGCGACCTCGATCGCTGAGCCGGAGGCGGGGACGTCGCAGGGCGACCGGCTGGGTAGGATGGATGGAACCCCCCTCAGGAGGATCACATGGGCGTGAAGATCGGCATCAACGGCTTCGGGCGGATCGGCCGCAACTTCTTCCGCGCCGCGAAGGCGCTCGGGAAGGACTGGGACTTCGTCGCGGCGAACGACATCACGGACGCCGGGACCCTCGCGCACCTGCTGAAGTACGACTCGGTGCTCGGGCGGTTCGACGCGGAGGTGGGCGTGTCCGACGGTGGGATCACCGTCGACGGGGACGAGCTCCGCGTGCTCGCCGTGCGCGACCCGGCCGAGCTGCCCTGGAAGGAGCTCGGCGTTCGGATCGTAATCGAGTCGACCGGGCTGTTCACCGAGCGGGCCAAGGCCGACAAGCACATCGAGGCGGGCGCGGAGAAGGTCGTCATCAGCGCACCGGCCAAGGGCGAGGACCTCACGGTGGTCCTCGGCGTGAACGACGATCTCTACGATCCCGCGCAGCACAACGTCATCTCCAACGCGTCGTGCACCACCAACTGCGTCGCGCCCATGGCCAAGGTCCTCGACGATGCGTTCGGCATCGAGTCGGCCTTCATGACGACGATCCACGCCTACACGAACGATCAGAACATCCTCGACCTGCCGCACAAGGACCTGCGACGTGCACGCGCGGCCGCGGTGAACATCATCCCCACATCGACGGGCGCGGCGAAGGCCACCGGCCTGGTCCTGCCTCACCTGAAGGGCAAGATGGACGGGCTCGCGATGCGCGTGCCGGTGCCCGATGGCTCGGTCACGGATCTCGTCGCCACGCTGAGGCAGGGGGCGAGCGTCGAGGAGCTCAACGCCGCGTACCGCTCCGCATCCGAGTCCGGCCCGCTGGCGGGCAAGCTCGTGTACACGGAGGACCCGATCGTGTCGAGCGACATCGTGGGGAGCCCGGCATCGTGCACGTTCGACGCGGGCGCGACGATGGCCATGGGCAACATGGCCAAGGTCGTCGGCTGGTACGACAACGAGTGGGGGTACTCCAACCGGCTCGTCGACCTGGTCGACCTCGTCGCCGCGTCCCTCTAGGCGCCTTCCGTGCGGCTGCGAACGCTCGACCACCTGGGCGACCTCGCCGGACTTCGGGTGTTCCTCCGGGTGGACTTCAACGTCCCACTCGCGGCCGGCCACGTGGCAGACGACGCGCGGATCCGGGCGGCGATGCCCACCCTCACCGAGCTGCTCGGGCGCGGGGCATCGATCGTGGTCGCCTCGCACCTGGGCCGCCCCAAGGGTCGGGTGGACGAGGATGCTCGCCTGGGTCCGGTCGCGGCCGTCCTCGGCGATCTCCTCGGCGGGGCGGTCGACCACGTCCCGACCGACGGCGCGCTCAGCGCGGAGGTCGAGCGCTCATGCCAGACCCTCGAGCCCGGTCGCGTCGTCTTGCTCGAGAACCTCCGCTTCGACCCGGGGGAGGAGGCCAACGACCGAACCTTCGCGATCCGGCTCGCGGGCCTGGCGGACGTCTACGTGGACGACGCGTTCGGGGCGGTCCACCGAGCGCACGCCTCCGTGTCCGCCCTGCCGGGGATCATGCTCGAGCAGGGGCGCTCCGCGGTGGCCGGCAGGCTCCTGGAGCGGGAGGTGCGAGCGCTATCACGGCTGCTGGGAGAGCCGGATCGCCCGTTCGTCGCGGTGCTCGGGGGCGCGAAGGTCTCGGACAAGCTCGCCACGATCGGCTCGCTGGTGGAACGGGTCGACGCCCTGCTGATCGGTGGGGCGATGGCCTTCACGTTCCTGGCCGCCGACGGGGCCCAGGTCGGCAAGAGCCTCGTGGAGCCGGACCGGTTCCCTGACGTCCGCGCGGCCCGACGCCGGGCTGACGAGCGCGGCGTGGTGCTCCAGCTCCCCGAGGACGTGGTCGCCGCCCCCGAGGTCGCCGCCGAGTCCCCGCGCCACACGGTCCCCGCCGGAGACGTGCCGCGGGGGGAGATGGGTCTGGACATCGGCCCCCGCGCCGTCGAGGAGTTCGCGCGGACGATCGCGGAGGCCCGCACGATCCTGTGGAACGGCCCGATGGGGGTCTTCGAGCTCGAGCCGTTCAGCGCCGGTACGCGCGGCGTCGCGACCGCGATCGCCGGCGCGCGGGCGTTCACGGTGGCCGGCGGAGGGGACTCCCTCGCCGCGATTGCGAGGTACGGGTTGGCGGACGGCTTCGATCACCTGTCGACCGGCGGTGGGGCCTCGCTGGAGTTCCTCGAGGGGCGCTCGCTCCCGGGGATCGAGGTACTGGAGGAGGCCGGGTGAGCGCGAGGCGACCGATCATCGCGGCGAACTGGAAGATGCACAAGACGCACCTCGAGGCGATCCAGGCGGTCCAGAAGCTCTCGTACCTGCTGGACCGGGAGGATGCGGAGCGCGTCGAGGTCGTCATCTGCCCGCCGTTCACCGCCTTGCGGGCGGTCGAGACGCTGATCATGAGCGACCGCCTCCCGTATGGGCTCGGGGCCCAGGACGTGCACCCGAAGGAGCAGGGCGCCTTCACCGGCGAGGTCTCGCCCCTCATGCTGAAAGCGCTCGAGGTCCGGTACGTCATCGTGGGGCACTCCGAGCGACGGCAGCTGTTCGGCGAGGACGATCGCCTCGTCAGCGAGAAGGTGCGGGCGGTGCTCGGACACGAGATGACGCCGATCCTGTGCGTGGGCGAGACCCTGGAGGAACGCGACCTGGGGAACACGCAGGAGCGGGTCACGACGCAGGTGCGCGCTGGGCTCACGCACGTCGGAGAGGTGGACGCCTCCCGGCTGGTCCTGGCCTACGAGCCGATCTGGGCGATCGGAACCGGTCGGAACGCGGAGCCATCGGATGCCGGCGAGGTGATCGGACTGATCCGCCGGACCGTGGGCGAGCTGTTCGGAGCGACCGTCGCAGACGCGGTTCGGATCCAGTACGGGGGCAGCGTCAAGGCGGGCAACATCCGAGACTTCATGGCGCACCCCGAGATCGACGGGGCCCTCGTCGGCGGCGCCAGTCTGGATCCTGAGGAGCTCGCGCTGATCGTGAAGTACCGGGCATGAGGCGGCTGCTGTACGTCTGCCTCGACGGACTCGGGGACGACCCGATCCCCGAGCTCGATCATCGGACGCCGCTCGAGGCCGCGGACACGCCGTTCCTCGATTCGCTTGCGCGGTTGGGGAGCACGGGGTCGGTGGTGACGGTCGGCGAGGGCATCGCGCCCGAGTCGGACATCGCCGTCTTCGCGATCTTGGGGTACGACCCCCGCGAGGAGCATCCGGGCCGGGGAGTGGTCGAGGCCGTCGGGATCGGGATGGACTTCCGCGACGGCGACCTCGCGTACCGCGTCAACTTCGCCACCGCCGAGTGGCCGGAGATCGTGGACCGGCGCGTGGGCCGGGACCTCACCTCAGCAGAGTCGCAGGCCCTCGCCGCCGAGGTGACCGAGCGCCTGTCGCTGCCCGGCGCCAGCTTCGAGCTCCTCGCGACCGTCGAGCACCGGGGCGCGCTCGTGATCCGGTCGGACGACGGGGCGCTGTCGGCCGAGGTCACCAACACGGACCCCGCATACCGCAAAGAGGGACACCTGGGCGTGGCACTCGAGACCTTCGAGCCGCGGGTGATGCGATGCGAGGCGCTCGAGGACTCGGAGGCGGCGCGTCGCGCGGCCGAGCTCACGAACGCGTTCGTCGAGGGCTCCGCCAGGATCCTGGACGCCTCCGAGGTGAACGCGGCGCGCCGCCGCGACGGGAAGCTGCCGGGCAACCTCATCCTCACGCGGGACGCGGGCGACCACCGTCCGCATCTGCAACCGATCAAGCAGCGGTACGGGCCCGACTGGGGCTGCTTCGTCGAGATGCCCGTCGAGCGAGGGATCGCCGTCCTCCTGGGGATGGCACCTGTGGACGCCCCCCGTCTCCTCGTGGAGGAGGACTACGCGGCGTGGGCGCACCTCGCGGCGGACGCCCTCGAGGGTCACGACGCGCTGTACGTGCACATCAAGGGTCCGGACCTGCCCGCCCACGACGGGCGCGCACAGGACAAGCTGGACGTGATCGAGCTGATCGACCGGGCGTTCTTCGGCGAGGTGCTGCCGGCGCTCGAGACCTCGAGCACGGTGATCGCCGTGACCGCCGATCACTCCACCTCGTGCCTACGCAAGGCGCACACGGCCGAACCCGTTCCGTTGGTCGTGGCGGGGGGGCCGGTGGTCGCGGACGGGTCGCAGGCGTTCGGCGAACGCGCCTGTGGGGACGGGTCGCTCGGCATGCTCGCGGGGGTCGACATCCTTCCCCGCCTCACCGCGCTCCTGAGGGACTGACCGGGACCCGCGGACCGGACCGTCGGGCGTATAGTTGCCCCTCGGCGCGTTGCCTGCCTTGGCGGCTCGTGGCTAAGATGCGCCGTTCCCCACTGACCAGGAGAGCAGAGCGAGATGGCCCAGGTGACCTCCGAGCCGCAAGCCGGCGCCCCGATCCCCTCGGAGGAGATCAGCGTCGAGGTCTCGCAGGCGGTCATCGGTCGGTCCCCCTGGGAGCTCTTCTGGCGTCGCTTCCGCAAGGACCGGTTCGCGCTCGCCGGCCTCGTCATCGTCTTCCTCATGCTCACCCTGGCGCTCACCGCACCGCTGATCGCCGCCCAGTTCCACGGGCCGAACGAGGTGCACCTGGACCGGCTCGACAGCTTCGGCATCCCGACCGGACCGCAGAGCGAGTTCTGGTTCGGGGTGGACACGGCCGGCCGGGACCTGATGGTCCGCGTGATCTATGGGGCGCGAACCTCGCTGTTCATCGCCTTCTTCGCCACCGGGCTCGCGACGCTGATCGGGGTGACGCTCGGGATGCTCGCCGGCTTCTACCGGGGCAAGATCGACACGGTGATCTCCCGGACGATCGACGTCGTCCTCTCGCTGCCGGTGCTGCTGCTGTCGTTGGGTCTCGTGTCCGCCTGCGGCTTGTCCAAGGACGGCTGCCTTGGCGGGCTGATCAAGCCGGGTCTCCTGCTGGTGAGCTACGTGATCGGCCTGTTCTCGTGGCCTTACATCGCTCGTATCGTCCGCGGCCAGGTCCTGTCCCTGCGGGAGAAGGAGTTCATCGAGGCCGCCCGGTCGATGGGTTCGGCCAACCGCCGGATCATGTTCCGCGAGGTGCTCCCCAACGTGGCTGCCTCGATCATCGTGTACACGACGCTGATCATCCCGAACAACATCCTGTTCGAGGCAGCCCTGTCGTTCCTGGGGATCGGCGTGCCGCAGGAGACCCCCTCCTGGGGCCGCCAGCTGTCCGAGGCCGGCGACATCTTCACCGTCGCCTGGTGGATGATGCTGTTCCCCGGGCTGTTCCTGTTCCTGACCACCTTGGCGTTCAACCTGGTCGGCGACGGCCTGCGGGACGCGCTCGATCCCAAGACCGGTGGCTGACCGTATCTAGTTCGGAGGCAGCTTTCCGAAAGGAGGAGACCGGAACGCGGCCCAGATGATCCATCGTGCCCGGACCTGTCCGGGCGGTTGGGACCCGGGCGATCGGCTCGGGTCAGTGAAGCAAGAAGAGGGAGAGGGGGGTTACGTGAGGCGATACCTCAAGGTACTGGCGCTCGTCGCCGTGCTCGGTCTCGTAGCGGCCGCGTGCGGCGGCGACGAGGGGGGCGGCGAGACGGGCGCTGAGACGGGCGCTGAGACCGGCGCCACCGGTGCTACCGGCGAGACCGGCGCCGACATCCAGCCGGGCGGCACGCTCGAGTTCGCCATGCTCGGCGACGTGAGCGCCGCGTTCGACCCGGCGAAGGAGTACTACTCGGTCACGTGGGAGTACTACCGGTGCTGCCTGCTCCGGACGCTCCTGGGCTACACGGGCAAGACCACCGCCGAAGGCGGGGCCGACCTGCAGCCGGACATCGCGTCCGCACTGCCGGAGATCTCCTCAGATGGGCTCACCTACACGTTCACGCTGAAGAGCGGGGTCAACTACTCCCCGCCCTTCGAGGACGTGTCGGTGACCTCCGGAGACATCGTCCGGGCGCTCGAGCGGGTCGCGGACCCGAACGCCTCCGTGGGTGGGTACAACTTCTACTACAACATCATCGAGGGCTTCGCCGAATTCGGCGAGGGCAAGGCGGACACGATCACCGGCGTCGAGGCACCGGACGACAGCACCCTGATCGTGACGCTGACGGCGCCCTCCGGCTACCTGCCGTACCTGTTCTCGATGCACGCGACCGCTCCGATCCCGCCCGACGGGCCGGACGAGCGTCTGGGGGCGGCCGAGGGCCACACCAAGGACTACGGTCGGTACCTCGTGACCACCGGCCCGTACATGTTCCTGGGCAGCGAGAACCTCGACTTCTCACTCCCGGCGGACGAGCAGACGCCGGTCGCGGGCTACGAGCCAGGCCAGTCCATCCAGCTGGTCCGCAACCCGGGCTACGACCCGGCCACGGACGGTCTGCGTCCCGCGTACGCCGACGCGATCAACGTCTCGATCGGTGGGGACAACAACGACCTGTACAACAAGATCCAGGCCGGTGAGCTCGACCTCGTGGTGGACGGCATCGTCCCGCCGCCGGTCCTGCGCACCTACTCCACCGACCCGACGCTGCAGCCGCTGCTGCACATCAACCCGTCGGACGCGGTCCGGTACATCTCCTTCAACATGGCCGCGCCGCCGTTCGACGACATCCACGTCCGTAAGGCCTTCAACCTGGCCTTGGACAAGGCGGGCATGCGGACGCTCCGCGGCGGTGAGTCCACCGGCGAGATCGGGGGTCACATCTTCGTGAACTCCCTGCAGGACAACCTCCTGGCCGACTACGACCCGTACGCGACGCCCAACTCCGCGGGCGACATCACCGCGGCGCAGGCGGAGATGGCACAGTCCGTGTACGACACGGACGGCGACGGTGTCTGCGACGACCCGGTGTGCTCGGGCATCCTCGCGGTCACCGACGAGGCCGACCCGTACCCGGACCAGGCGGCCCTGATCACGCAGAACATGGAGCCGCTCGGGCTGGTCTTCGACATCAAGTCCTTCGAGCGCACCACGATGTACTCGAAGTGCAACGACCCGAGCGCGCAGGTGGCGATCTGCCTGGCGCCCGGTTGGGGCAAGGACTTCCCGGACGGGTACACGTTCGCCGACCCGCTGTTCGGCTCCGCGGCGATCTTCCCGAGCTGCTGCAACTACTCCCTGCTGGGCGCGAGCCCCGAACTGCTGCAGGAGAACGGCTACTCGGTCACCGAGGTTCCGAGCGTCGACGAGCAGATCGCGACGGCCAACGCCCAGACCGGCGATGCCCGGTTCCAGGGGTGGGCCGATCTGGATGTGACGCTGATGGAAGAGGTCGTTCCATGGGCCCCGTACTTCTTCGACAACAACGTCGATGTCACGTCGGCCCGCATCGTGAACTACTCGTTCGACCAGTTCGCCGGGTTGGCGGCCTTCGACCACTTCGCCATCCACCCGGACGCCCAGTAGGGCAGGGAACCGGAAGGACGAGGCAGGAAACCGCAAGGAAGGGGGCCGCTCAGGGGAGCGGCCCCCTTCCGCGACTGGAGTATCATCCGAGGCTGACATGGGCAGGTACCTGATCCGGCGGACCCTCTTCATGATCCTGGTCCTGTTCGTCGTGTCCATGATCACGTTCATCATCTTCGTGAAGCTCCCCGCGGCCGACCCGGCGCGCCGGGCCGTGGGCAGGGCCACCTCGCCCGAGAACGTCGAGGCTGCGCGCAAGGCGTTCGGCCTGGACAAGCCCCTGTACATCCAGTACGGGCGGTTCGCCCGCGGACTCGTCCCGTGGCCGGGCCTGTTCCTGGACGAGGACGTCTACTACTCGTACGCCAACTTCGTCCCGGTGAAGGAGGAGATCCTCGGCCGCCTCCCGGTGACGATCGCGCTGGCGGTGGGGGCCGCCATCACGTGGCTCATCATCGGCATCCCCATCGGGATCATCTCGGCGGTCCGACGGCGCAGCATCATGGACCGAGGGGCGATGGTCTTCGCCCTGATCGGGGTGTCCGCGCCGGTGTTCTGGCTCGCGTACCTGTTCCTGTATATCTTCTGGTTCAAGTTGGGATGGGCCCCGCCCTCGGGCATCCCGATCGGGATGAGCGTGTGGGAGGCGGTCCTGACCGGCCGGTTCATCCTGCCCTGGGCGGTGCTGTCGCTCGCCTTCGCGGCGTTCTACGCGCGCATGGTCCGCGGCAACCTCATCGAGACGATGGGCGAGGACTACATCCGGACGGCTCGCGCCAAGGGGCTCTCGGAGAAGCGGGTGATCTACCGACACGGCCTGCGGGCCGCGCTCACGCCGGTCGTCACCATGTTCGGGCTCGACCTGGCGGGGCTGCTGGGCGGCGCGTTCATCACCGAGACCGTGTTCAACCTCCCCGGCGTGGGGCAGTACGCGGTCAACGCGATCTTCAACAACGACTTCCCCTCGGTCATGGGGGTGACCATCTTCGGCGCGTTCTTCATCGCCCTGGCCAACCTCCTGGTCGACGTGGCGTATGCGTTCCTCGACCCCCGGGTCAGGTACACGTAGTGGCCGAGCCGCTCCTGGAGGTCAACGACCTCGCGGTCCACTTCCCGACCGAGGACGGGCTGGTCAAGGCCGTCGACGGCATCTCCTTCTCCGTCCAGCCGGGCGAGAGCCTCGGGGTGGTAGGGGAGTCCGGGTCGGGCAAGAGCGTGTCGTTCCTCACGGTGATGGGCCTCATCACGCGCCCGCAGGCCGTGATCGAGGGCGAGATCATCTTCCAGGGCCAGGACCTGCTGACGCTGCCGAGCGAGGAGATGCGCAACGTCCGGGGGGCCAAGATCTCGATGATCTTCCAGGACCCCATGACCTCCCTGCACCCGTACTACAAGGTTGGGGCGCAGATCAGCGAGGCGATCCGCGTCCACCAGAAGGTGTCCAAGCAGGAGGCTCGCGAGCAGGCGGTCGAGATGCTTCGTCGCGTGGGGATCCCCCGGCCCGACGAACGGGCCGACCAGTACCCCCACGAGTTCTCTGGAGGCATGCGTCAGCGCGCGATGATCGCGATGGCGCTCTCGCTGAACCCGGACCTCCTGATCGCCGACGAGCCCACCACCGCGCTCGACGTGACCGTTCAGGCGCAGATCCTCGACCTGATCGATCGCCTCAGGGAGGAGTTCAACGCCGCGGTGGTCATCATCACCCACGACCTCGGCGTGGTGGCCGAGCATTGCGACCACATCCAGGTCATGTACGCGGGGCGGATCGTCGAGGCGGGCGACCGTCGGGACATCTACTACAAGTCGCATCACCCATACACCTGGGGCCTCCTGTCCTCGATCCCGCGGCTGGGTGAGACGACCGTGAAGGAGCGGCTGAACCCGATCAAGGGGCTGCCCCCATCGCTGATCTTCCTCCCGCCCGGGTGCTCGTTCAATCCGCGATGCCCCCACGCGTTCGACAGGTGCCGCACGGAGATGCCCGAGCTCCTTCCCTCCGACGGTCATCACGCGTCGCGGTGCCACCTCTCGCTCGCGGACAAGGAGCGGATCTTCAACGAGGAAGTCATGGTGCGGTCGTGAGCATCCAGGTCAACGAGCGCTCGGAGCCAGCACCGACCACCTCAGAGACGCCGCTGATCCGGATCCGCGGCCTCCGCAAGCTGTTCCCGATCACCCGGGGCATCCTGTTCCAGAAGCGCATCGGCAACGTCCACGCCGTGGATGGGGTGGACCTCGAGATCTTCAAGGGCGAGACCCTCGGACTCGTGGGGGAGACCGGCTGCGGCAAGTCCACCCTGGCCCGGGTGGTCATGCGCCTGTACGAGGCGACCGAGGGCTCCATCGAGTTCGAGGGCCAGGACATCACCCGCGTCCACGGCAAGCAGCTGCGCGGGCTCCGCCGGGAGATGCAGATGATCTTCCAGGACCCGTTCGCGTCGCTGAACCCCCGGAAGACCGTCGGGTCGATCATCGGGACGCCGTTCCGCCTGCACGGAACCGTGCCCAGGAACAAGATCAAGGGCGAGGTTCAGCAGCTGATGGAGCTGGTCGGCCTCAACCCCGAGCACTACAACCGATACCCGCACGAGTTCTCGGGAGGCCAGCGGCAGCGGATCGGCGTCGCCCGCTCGCTCGCGCTGCGGCCCAAGCTCATCGTCTGCGACGAACCGGTCTCCGCGCTCGACGTGTCGATCCAGGCTCAGGTCCTCAACCTGCTCGAGGACCTGCAGGAGGAGTTCAACCTCACTTACCTGTTCATCGCTCACGACCTGTCCGTCGTGAAGCACGTCTCGGACCGCGTCGCGGTCATGTACCTGGGGAAGATCGTCGAGATGGCCGAGGGTCAGACCCTGTACAACAACCCGAAGCACCCGTACAGCGGCGCGCTCCTGTCGGCGGTGCCGATCCCCGACCCGGACCTCGCGGCGGCCAAGAAGCGGATCATCCTCGAAGGCGACGTCCCGAGCCCGATCGACCCGCCCTCGGGGTGTCGGTTCCACCCTCGGTGCCCCAACGCCCAGTTCCCCAAGTGCAGCGACGACGAGCCCGTGCTCGTGGCTCAGCACGAGGGGCAGGTCGCGGCCTGCCACTTCCCCCTTGCGGACCGAGCGATCATCCAGGCCGACCCCGGCGAGAGTCGGTAGGATACGGAGCCATGCTGAACCTGATCGCGCTCATCCTCTGCATCATCTCGAGCCTGTTCCTGATCGTCTTCATCCTCCTGCACTCGGGCAAGGGGAGCGGCCTGTCGGACATGTTCGGCGGGACCTCGACCCTGTCGGGCGGGACGGCCCTCGAGCGCCGGCTCGACCGCATCACGGTGGTCACGGCCCTGGTCTTCGGCGTGTCCACGTTCTGGCTCTCCGCCAACTGGTAGACGGCGGGAGCCCGCACGGCCGTTGGTAGAATCCCTCGCGCCTCCCGTCGGAGTGGCGGAACTTGGTAGACGCGCTAGGTTGAGGGCCTAGTGGCCCTATGGGCCGTGGGGGTTCAAATCCCCCCTCCGACACCGAGCGACGAAGAACCACCGCAGCGCCGACGGCCCTGAGTCCTCCGGAGCCCCCTGGAACGGCAGGCGACCGGCGCCAACCTTGCACGCCGGCCGCCTACTGCCGCCCGTCGTCGTCGACCTATTACCTCAGGGCGATGTCCTCCACCTCATACGTGCCGAGGGCACCGTCCGCGATCACGAACGGGATGTACCCGGGCGCGATGCGGAAGGTCGGGTTGGCCTCCGCGAACGCATCCCAGTTCGCCCAGCTGCCGCCCGCGTTCAGGAAGACCATGCAGTTCGCGGCATCGGTCGAAACCAGGGTCTCTACGTCAGAAACGCCACCGCAGTTCGCGGCGTCCAGGAACGCGTAGGCAACGTCCGTGCCATCGAAGAAGTCCGTCGGTCCCGGGATGGCCTTGTCGTCGATCGGGATCGAGAACCTCGGAGCGCCGCCGGTCACGTCACCGGTCGAGACGAAGGAGAAGTCGGCCTCGGCCAACATCTTCCCGGACTGGCTCTTCGAGTTCAGGTAGACCCCTCCGTATTCGCCGGCTACGTCGAGGACGATCGTCGCGGAGTCGTCCCCCGTCAGCGTCACCTCTCCGGTACCGAACGTCTGCAGGTTGGGAGCTCCCTGAACGACGGTTGCGGTCGACAGCATGAACGCCGCAACCAGCATCAGTGAAACTGAGAGTCGCTTCATGCGCCTCCTTCCCGGCGACGTGCTTCCCGTCGCCTTCGCGGGCTATCCAGCGATCGCCGGTGCGTGGGATCCCTGTCGGGTTGGCCAACGCCTTCCGTGTACCCCATCCCATCGGCGGCTAATCACCGTCCGGTCGGGCGACGGATCGCAGGGACGGTCCCGGATCCCTAGCGGACGCCCACCTCGTCGAGGTGGTCCAGCAGGTCCGCCGGGTCCTCGTACACGCGGTACGCACCTGCCCGCTCGAGTTCCTCGCGCCCGTACCCACCCGAGAGCATGCCGACGCCGAGCGCACGAGCCCGGCGGGCGGCGAGCAGGTCCCACACGCTGTCGCCGACTACGACGCAGTCCTCGATGTCGATCCCGAGTCGCTCGGCCGCAGCGAGGAACAGGTCGGGGTCGGGCTTCGCGCGCTCGACGAGGTCGCGCGTGACCACGGGGACGTCGGGGGGGACACCGAGCAGCTCGATCGTAGGACCGGCGGACTCGCGGTAACCGCTCGTCGCGATCGCCCACGGGGTTCCCGAGGCGCTCAGGTGTCGGAGGAGCTCCCGGGCGCCGGGCAGCGGTCGGACCCTCGGCCCGAGGGCCGCGTAGGCCTCGGCGTGCAGGCGCCGGAGCTCCGCGGCCTGCTCCGACGTCACCTCGCGACCGGTCTCGCGGAGGAGGGCGTTCGCGAAGAGCCCGCCGCTCATGCCGACCTTGCGGTGGATCCTCCAGACCGAGAGCTCGATCCCCGCGGCGTCAAGGGCGTGCTGCCACGCGAGCACGTGCTGGTAGACGCTGTCCACCAGGGTGCCGTCCAGGTCGAACACGAAGGCCTGCGTCCGCTCCACGGCTCCCATGCTACGGGCGGGGATGGGCGGGGCCATCCTGTCGCCGGACGTTCCCCGAGCGTTCGCGGGGCGCTACACTCCAGGCCGTGAGCTAGGACGACCTCCCCGGTCAGTGCGGCGCCGCCCGGCGCCCAGCAGCTCACGCCCACCGCCCAGGAGACCGCCCGATGCACCGTAGACAGTTCACGAAGGACCCGGCGTCATGAGCGCGCTCCAGATCCGCGACCTCGCGGTCGAGGCGGCCGGCCGGCCGCTGTTGGAGGGCCTGACGCTCTCCCTGCGCGCCGGCGACAAAGTCGGTGTCGTGGGCCGCAACGGCGCGGGCAAGACGAGCCTGCTGAAGGTCCTCGCGGGGGAGGAGCAGCCCGTCGCGGGGCGGGTCGTGGTGCAGGGCCGGCTCGGCTACCTGCGGCAGGATCCCCGCCAGCACCGCGCGCAGGACGAGCACACCGGCCTCGTGCACGTGCTGCAGGCACGAGGCCTCCTCGAGCTGGCGGAGAGGACGGAGAAGGCCCGCCTCGCCGTCGAGGAGCGCGCCTCCGACGCCAACGTCCGCCGGTTCGCCCGCCTCGAGGAGCGGTACCGGGCCGCCGGCGGCTACTCGGGCGAGGCCGAGGCGCAGCGGATCGCCGTCGGCCTCGGCCTGGCACAGGACCGCCTGGACCTGCCGGTCCCCGCGCTCTCGGGTGGGGAGCGGCGCCGGCTCGAGCTCACGCGGATCCTCTTCGCCGGCTCCGACGTCCTGTTGCTCGACGAGCCCACGAACCACCTGGACAGCGACGCCAAACACTGGCTGATGCGCTTCCTCGCGTCGTACCGAGGCGCGCTCGTCGTCGTCAGCCACGATCTCGCGCTGCTCGACGCATCGATCACCAGGATCCTGCATCTGGACCGGGAGGGGGTCGTCCAGTACCGGGGCACCTACTCCGAGTACCGGGAGGCCAGACGGCAGGACGAGGCCCGCCTCCGGGCCATGGCCGAACGCCAGCAGACCGAGATCCGGCGCCTGAAGACGCTCGCCGACTCGATGCGGGGCCAGACGGCCAAGAGGGCCCGCAAGGCCAAGACCCTGGACTCTCGGGCCGCCCGCCTCGAGTCGACGGCCGTGCACGGACCCGCACGCGAGCGCCGGGTCCGCTACCGGTTCCCCGAACCGCCGCACGCCGGGAAGGTCGTGCTCCAGGCGGATGGGCTCGCGAAGGGCTACGGGGGCCCTGCCGTGTTCCGGGATGTCGGCTTCGCGGTGGAGCGGGGCGAGCGGCTGCTCATCATGGGCCTGAACGGGGCCGGCAAGACGAGCCTGCTTCGCATCCTCGCCGGGGTGACGGATGCCGACGCGGGCTCGCTCCGCCTGGGCCACGGCGTCTCCCTCGGGTACTACGCGCAGGAGCACGAGCTGCTCCGCGACGAGGACTCGGTCCTGGCCCACGTGCGGGCCGAGTCCACCGACGCCTCCGACCAGGAGCTGCGGGGCCTGCTCGGGATGTTCGGCCTCACGGGCGACGTCGCGTTCCAGGAGGCCGGGACGCTCTCGGGCGGGGAGAAGACCAAGCTCGCGCTCGCACAGCTCGTGGCGGGTCGGCGCAACCTGATCCTGTTGGACGAGCCCACCAACAACCTCGACCCGCCCTCGCGCACCGCGGTGGCCGAGGCCCTGTCGACCTGGTCGGGCTCGATGGTGCTCGTGAGCCACGACGTGGGGTTCGTGGAGGCCCTCGCACCTCGGCGGGTCCTGATGATGCCCGAGGGCGAGCTCACGTGGTGGGACGACGAGCTGCTGGAGCTGGTCGCGCTCGCGTGAGCCCGCTCAGCCCAGGACGGTGAACGGCGCCGACACCCGACATCGATAGGAGTCGTCCAGGCACAGATGCAGCTCGTAGTCGCCCGGGGGCAGCGGCCATCCTGCGGCACCTCGGGCGCCGGGCCCGATCGTCGTCGAGCCGTCGACCTGAGCCTCGAGGTAGCGCCACGCCTTGATCGAGCCCGTCTTGGCCGTCCGACCGGCGCGGAAGACGCCGAGCCAGTCGTAGCGGTTGCCCGGCGCGAAGGTCCAGGCGACCTCGAGGCGTTGTGCGCCCTCGAGCGTTCCGTCGGCCAGGGTGAGGATCGGATCTTGATCGTGGGCCACCAGGACGACGTGATCGCGCGCCAGCTCGGCGCCGCTCCCGTCCAGCAGGAGCAGGTCGTAGGGGCCCTGCACGAGGCCGGTGGTGTCGAAGGCGACCGTTCCATCGACCGTCGGCTCCGGGCCGGTCGGGACCTCGGCGACGACGGTGCCGCTCGCCGCCTCCACGAGCCTCACGTGCTCGTCGGCGCCCCCGGCCGAATGGAACCAGACGTCCAGGGCCCGGCCGGGCCTCGAACGCTCCCGATCGGCCGCGACGAAGACGGGTGGCGACGCGGGCGTGACCTCGAACGTCGACACCACGCCGCGGTGATCGGTGGGGTACGGAGCGATCACGAGGTCGGCGTTCGTCCGGGACTCGCCGACGACACGGCTGTCCATCGGCATCGCGGGACCGGCCGCCCAGACGAAGTCGATCCGATCGTGGACGTCCCAGTCGTACACGAACGGAGCCGGATACCCCGGCGTCCACGTGAACCCGGGATCGGCGACCGGGTCCGGATGCACCGCGCGGTAGGAGTCGACGAACCCCGCCTCCTCCATCGCGAGGGACACCGGCCACCGGATCGGATAGGGCAACCCGCGGGCCTCCACGGCCGCGGGCGTCCAGTCCCGATGCGACGGCGTGTTGAAGTCGCCGGTGAAGAACGTGGGGACCGAGGCGTCGATCAGCGGCCCCAGGGGGGCGAGCTGCCGCTCGATCTTGCGGACCCGCGTGTTCGCCTCCTGCTCGAGGGCCTCCCGGCGCGTGAACCCCTTGTGCACGATCCGATAGGGCGTGTACGGGCAGCAGGGGAGGTGCGTGTTCGCGATCGCCGCCACCCGGCCCGGGCCGAGCAGCAGGTACGCCCAGCCGCCGTCCGTACCGGCGGGCTCGAGGATCGGGTAGCGGGAGATGACGTGCATCCGAGGGGAAACGTAGAAGCCGAGCGCCGAGGCGATCCGGCGCAGGCGGGCGTAGGGCTCCTGCATCCCGATCACGTCGGCGTCGGCGAGCTCGATCGCGTCCACGACCTCGTCGAGCCCATGGGTCGGGGTGGCCCCGTACCAGATGTTGAAGGTCATCACCCGCACCGTGACCGGGTCGGCGGTCTGCCCGGAGGCCGCCGCCAGGCCGCCCGGCAGGGTCGCGAGGGCGAGCGTCACCGCTACGACGGACCGGATCCTCCGCACACCAGCCTCCCGGAACGCGTTGGGGCGCGAGCATATCCCGCACCGGTATGCTTCGGCCGCTCGATGACCGGAGGGTGCCCGTGAGCGACAAGGGTTCGGCCGACCTCGTGTTCGTGAACGGGGCCGTGTACACGGTCGACGCCGCGAGACGATGGGCGCAGGCGGTCGCGGTGAAGGACGGCCGCATCGCCGCGGTGGGGACCGATGAGCAGGTCCGCTCGCTCGCCGCGACGGGAACCGAGGTCGTGGACCTGCAGGGCCGCATGCTGGTGCCCGGCTTCCAGGACGCACATTGCCACCCCCCGGGCGGGGGCTTCGACATGCTGCACTGCAACCTATCCGACGCCTACTCCGTCGAGGAGTACGAGCGCATCATCGCCGGGTTCGTGACGTCCCACCCCGACGACGAGTGGGTGGTGGGCGGTGGATGGTCGATGGACCTCTTCCCGGGCGGCAATCCCACGAAGGACGTGCTCGACCGGATCGTCCCGGACCGCCCCGTGTACCTGCCCAGCCGGGACGGACACAGCGCGTGGGTGAACTCGAAGGCACTGGAGGTCGCCGGCGTGACGCGGGACACGCCGGATCCCTCCGACGGCTGGATCGTGCGCGATGCGGACGGCGAGCCGACCGGGACGCTGCACGAGGGTGCCTCTGCACTGGTTAACGAGCACGTCCCCGACGAGACGATGGAGGACTGGATCGCGTCCCTCCGCATCGCGCAGGCGTATCTGCACTCCCTCGGCATCACCGCGTGGCAGGACGCGATCGTCGGCCTGGACTCCGGATACCGCACCTTCGATGCGTACGTCACGTTCGCCGGGGCGGGCGAGCTCACCGCACGCGTGATCGCGGCGCTGTGGTGGGACCGACACCGTGGGATCGAACAGGTCGAGGACCTCATCGCAGCACGGACGCGCACACCGGTGGGTCGCTTCGTGGCGACGAGCGTGAAGATCATGCAGGACGGCGTCATCGAGAACCAGACCGCGGGGGTCCTCGAGCCCTACCTCGACGCGAACGGCGCTCCGACCGACAACCGAGGGAGATCGTTCGTCGATCCGGAGGAGCTGAAGGCGGTCGTGACCCGCCTGGACGCCGAGGGGTTCCAGGTCCACTTCCACGCGATCGGCGAACGCGCGGTCCGAGAGGCGCTGGACGCCGTCGAGGCCGCTCGCGGGGTCAACGGCCCGAACGACCTCCGCCACCACATCGCACACATCCAGGTGATCCATCCGGAGGACGTGCCTCGCTTCCGCGGCCTCGACGTCGTCGCGAACGCCCAGCCGCTCTGGGCGGTCAACGAGGGGCAGATGCTTCACCTCACGATCCCGTTCCTCGGCCCCGAACGTTCCACCTGGCAGTACCCGTTCGGCAGCCTCGCGCGCACGGGAGCCGTCCTCGCGATGGGCAGCGACTGGTCCGTTTCGAGCCCGGACCCGATCGAGCAGATGCACGTGGCCGTGAACCGACAGGCGCCGGCCACGTATGCCTACGGTGGCCAGAGCGAGGAGGTGTTCCTGCCGGACGAGCGGATCGACCTGCCCGCGGCGATCGCCGGATTCACGATCAACGCGGCGTACGTGAACCATCTCGACGATGTCACCGGCTCGATCGAGGTGGGCAAGCTGGCCGACCTGGCGGTGCTCGACCGCAACCTCTTCACCCTGGCGCCCGAGGCCATCCACGAGGCGACCGTGCAGGCGACCTACGTCGAGGGAGAGCCGGTGTACGAGGCCGGCGTCTGACCTGCGGTCAGAGTCCATCCTTGCCGCCCACCCGGGGCGGTCGGACGATACGCCCGGCCCGCGGGACCGCCGGGCCATCGCTCGGATCAGCGAGGAGGGGATCGTGGCGTTCGACATGAGCCAGGTACAGCGAGGGGCGCGCAACCGCCGCACGCCCTACTACGAGGCCACCCAGAAGCACGAGCCCAAGGGCTTCACCGTCTACAACCACATGTACTTCCCGATCCGCTTCGACACCTTCGAGGCGGAGTTCGAGTCCCTCCTGAACGACGTCACGATCTGGGACGTCTCGGTGGAGCGCTGCCTGGAGATCTCGGGTCCCGACGGGTTCCGCTTCGCGCAGCTCCTCACCCCCCGTGACCTGTCCCGTTGCGCGGTCGGGCAGGGCAAGTACGTGCTCATCTGCGACAGCGATGGCGGGATCATCAACGACCCCGTGCTCACGCGGATGGACGAGAACACGTTCTGGTTCGCGCTCGCGTCCTCGGACGCGCTCCTGTTCGCGCGGGGGCTGAAGAACGCCTACCCGGACCTGGACGTGACGATCCAGGAGGCCGACGTCGCGCCGCTCCAGGTGCAGGGGCCGAAGTCAAAGCAGCTGATGGCCAAGCTCCTCGGGGACCAGATCCTGGATCTGAAGTACTACTTCTGGACCGAGGCGAAGATCGCGGGTGCACCGGTGATCGTCACCCGCACCGGCTGGACCTCCGAGGTGGGCTACGAGGTCTACCTGACCGACACGAGCCGGGGCACCGAGGTCTACGAGGCGTTGATGGAGGCCGGGCAGGAGTTCAACGTCAGGCCGACCGGCCCGAGCGACATCCGCCGCATCGAGGGCGGGATCTTCAATTGGGGCGCCGACATGACCTACGAGAACAACCCGCTGGAGCTGGGCCTGGAGCGCCTCGTCGCGTGGGACCTCCCCGACGACGCCAGCATCTCCCTGCGGGCGCTGCGGGCGATCCGCGACCGGGGCGTGGACCGGAGGATCAACGGCCTCGAGATCGATGGGGATCCCTTCCCGGAGCTCAACAACGTGAAGTGGCCCGTGACCGAGGCCGGTGAGCGCATCGGCAAGGTGACGTCCGCGATCTACTCGCCCCGACTGAACGCGAACATCGGCTTCGCGTGGCTCCCGGCGGAGCGGTCCACCCTCGGCACGCGCGTGACGATCGAGAGCGAGTGGGGCACGCGGGGCGGCACGGTGGTCGAGATGCCCTTCGTGGACCCGGGGAAGCAGATCCCCGTCTCGTAGGTCCACGTGGGGCCGGGGTGCTTCCTGTCCGACGGTTCAAGGTGAGCCAGGGACGGTCGCGGCGGATGGCGGTTGCGCTCAGGGTCTTGACTGAACGATGATTCAGCCCAACGCCCGACAGGCGACCCGGAAGGAGCGACGACCATGGTGAACGAGCGCCCGGGGATGCTCGAGCAGAGCGCCACGATCTACTTCGGCCCCTGGTACCGGCGGTCGCCGTACTTCGAGGCGTCGCGGCGGGCGGGTTGCACCGCCTACGACGTGTACAACCATATGCTCCTGCCGTCCTACTTCGACGACCCGGTGACCGAATACTGGGCGCTTCTGAACGACGTCACCGTCTGGGACGTGGCCGTGGAGCGCACGGTGCAGATCAGCGGGAACGACGCGGATCGGTTCGTCGACTCGCTCACCTGCCGCGACCTCACGAGGTGTCAGGTGAAGCAGGGCAAGTACATGATCGTCACCGCGCCGGACGGTGGGATCGTCAACGACCCCGTCCTGCTCCACGTCGGCGAGAACCGCTGGTGGATGCAGCTGGCCGACTCCGATGCGGGCCTGTACGCGACCGGCGTGGCCGCGGCCTCGAACATGGACGTCGAGATCTCGTACCCCGACGCCTACCCGATGCAGATCCAGGGCGCGAAGGCGGCCAAGACCGTGGAGAAGCTGGCCGGTCCCGGGATCCTCGACCTCAAGTACTACTGGTGTGACTGGTTCGAGATCGCCGGGATCCCCGTGCTCATCAGCCGGACCGGCTGGACCGCCGTGCAGGGCTTCGAGATCAACCTCCTGGATCCGGGTCGCGGCACGGAGCTGTGGGACGCGGTCTTCGAGGCCGGCGAAGAGTTCGGCATCCGCCCCGTCGCGCCGGTCGAGGCCAGGCGGATCGAGGCGGGCATCATGAACTGGGGCTCGGACATGACCCTGGAGGACACCCCGCTGCACGTCATGGGGCTCGAGCACCTCGTCGAGGACCAGCCGCAAGCCTACATCGGCAAGAAGGCCCTGCTGTCCCTGAAGGAGCGTGGCGTCGATCGCAAGCTCGTCGGCATCGAGTGGTCGGGCGACGAGCTGCCGGCGGAGCTGTCCTGGTTCTGGCCTGTGATGCGGGACGGGCAGCGGGTGGGCCGCGTGACCGACGCCATATGGTCGCCCAGGCTCGAACGGAACATCGGCTACGCGTGGGTGCCGATCGACCTCGCCGAGCCGGGCAACCGCCTGCAGGTCGAGTCCGAGCACGGACCTCTCGAGGTGGCCACGGCTGCCATCCCGTTCATCGACCCGCGGAAGGAGATCCCCGCCGCCGACCTGCGCGCGGGATAGCCGGAGGCTAGGGGGACATCGCGGTGCCGCGAAGCCGACTCGACCGCAGACCCCAACCCACCGCCGCGAGCCCGGGAGGGTTCCGAAGGGCGCTCCTGCTCGTGGAGCGGTCCACGAAGGAGACTTTCTGGGACTGCCGGATGTGCGGTCAGTGCATCCTGCACTCCACCGGGCTGTCCTGTCCGATGCGATGCCCAAAGAACCTGCGCAACGGCCCGTGCGGGGGGGTCCTGCAGGACGGGAGCTGCGAGGTCGAGCCGGAGATGAAGTGCGTGTGGGTCCAGGCGTGGGAAGGATCCCGCAAGCTCCCCGCCTGGCGCGACCACATGGGACACGTCCAGCGCCCGACGGACTGGCGCCTGCAGGAGACGTCCTCGTGGGAGAACCTGCTCACCCGTCGCGACCGGCACGTGCCCTCGGGTTGGGCAGCATCGGGGAAGATGCACGGATGACCGAGGCGCGAAGCGAGCTCCACCGGCTCCTGCTCGCCGGCGAGTTCGTCGTGACCGCGGAGCTCGAGACGACCGACTCGGCCGATCCGGCCTCGGTGACCGAGTTGGCGCAGCACCTGCGAGGACGCGTGGACGCCGTCAACTGCACGGACAACTCGGCGGCCCATCCACACCTCGCGGCCCTCGCCGCCGCGCACCTCCTTGCCGATGCCGGCGTGGAGCCGGTGATGCAGCTAACCTGCCGCGACCGGAACCGCCTTGCCTTGCAAGCGGATCTGCTCGGAGCGGGGGCCCTGGGCATCCCCAACATCCTGTGCATGACCGGCGACGACGTGACCGCCGGCGATCACCCGGAGGCCAAGCCGATCTTCGACATCGACTCGCTCCACCTGCTGCGCATCGCTCGGATCATGCGCGACGAGGGCTGCTACCTGTCGGGCCGCCCCCTCACCCGACCCCCCACGTTCCTCGTCGGCGCCGTCGAGAATCCCTTCGCGCCTCCGCTGGAGTTCCGGCCGATGCGACTGGGCAAGAAGATCGAGGCCGGGGCGGAGTTCGTCCAGACCCAGATCTGCTTCAACGTCGAGAAGATGCGTCTGTTCATGGCTCGCTGCGGCGAGCTCGGCCTGCTCGACCACGTGTGGGTGATCGCGGGCGTGTTCATCCCCCGCTCCGGCCTCGCCACGCGGTACCTCCGCGACCACGTCCCCGGCATCGACGTGCCGGAGTCGCTCCTCGAGCGGATGGAGGCCGGATCGGCCCCGGAACAGCGGCGAGCCGGCATCGAGGTCGCGCTGGAGGTCCTCGACCTGGTCCGGCAGATCCCCGGGGTCGCAGGCGTGCACCTCATGACGATCAACAACGAGGAGGCGATCCCCACCGTCCTGGAGGAGGGCGGCCTCCTGCCCCGCCCTGCCCCGCCCGCACCGCCCTCCGACTGAGACTCTCAGTCAACTCTCAGTCCCAGGCCCGAACGTGGTACCTGCCCGTGTCGAATGGCGGCTGGACCGACAGACTGGAGATACCGACATGCGACGAACCCTCATCCCCTTGATCGTGGTGCTCGGCCTCGCGGGCGCGGCCTGCACGGTCGGGTCCACCCAGACCGATACGGCCGAGCCCCGGGCGGAGTTCCCCTCGAGCGAGGCCGCGTTCGCCTCGGGTCCCGACGCGGTGGTCGAGGTGGTCGAGAGCGTCCTTCCGGCCGTGGTCAACGTGGTCGCCCTCTCCGATCAGGGGGAGGGCGAGGGAACCGGCTTCATCGTTCGCTCGGACGGCATCATCGTGACGAACTTCCACGTCGTCGAGGGGGCGAGTGAGGTGACCGTCGTCACCTCCGACGAGGAGCCGGTGCGGTACGACGCTCGGGTGATCGGGGGCGACATCGAGGCCGACCTCGCAGTGCTCGACGTCGAGGCATCGGACCTGCCGACCGTTCCGCTCGGGCGCTCGGAGGACCTGCGGCTCGGGCAGCAGGTGGTGGCCATCGGGTACGCCCTCGGCCTGGAGGGGGGACCGTCGGTCACGACCGGCATCGTCTCCTCCCTCGCGCGCAGGATCGTGGTACCCGACGAGAACTGCCTCGAGTGCGATCAGCAGCGGCGCGTGTACGCGGAGGTGATCCAGACGGACGCCGCGATCAATCCGGGGAACTCGGGCGGCCCGCTCGTGAACCTGGCCGGTGAGGTCGTCGGGATCAACACCGCGGGCGCCGGGAGCGCCGAGAACATCGGGTTCGCGATCCAGATCGACTCGGCCCGGGAGATCATCTTCGGCGCCGCTGCGGATCCCTCGGCCCCGGTCGCGTTCATGGGGATCAGCTCGGGCGATGTCTCCGACCCGCAGGTGCAGTTCCAGTTCGATCCGCCGGTGGGCGAGGGGGCGCTCATCGTGGGCCTCGTGAGCGACGGCCCCGCGGAGACGGCGGGCGTGCAGGTCGGAGACGTCATCGTGGTGTTCGACGGGGAGCCCGTCACGGGGTCGGAGCAGCTCGGCGAGCTGATCCGGGATCACGAGCCGGGGGACCGGGTCGAGGTCGGGTTGGTGCACCCCGACGGCTCACAGGAGGTGCTGACGGTCGAGCTCGGGGTGAACCCGGTCGCGACCACCTGACCCGCGGCCCGGTCGGGGGGTAGCCTCTCCTGCATGAAGGTGCGGCTCCGCAACCCCGATCGCGAGATGGACGTCCCTGGCGGCCGGAAGGTGCACGACGTCCTCCGCGAGCTCGGCATCAACGCGGACACGGTCCTCGTGATCCGCGAGCGCGAGCTCCTCACCCGGGAGGACCGTGTGGGCGCCGACGACCTGATCGAGATCCGGCCCGTGATCAGCGGTGGGAGCACCGGCGGCAATCGGATGAAGTGCCGCCGGTGCGGAGCGGCCGCCGTGGTCGAGGTCCGGCGGCACAACGCGGCCTTCTGCCGCGACTGCTTCGTCCATCACGTACGCGAGCAGGTGAAGCGCGCCGTCGAGCACTACGACATGTTCGGCGCGGAGGACCGGATCCTCGTGGCCGTCTCCGGGGGGAAGGACTCGCTCGCCCTGTGGGACGTGCTGCTCGAGCTCGGGTACCGCGCCGACGGTCTGTACCTCGGCCTAGGGATCGGGGAGTACTCGACCCGCTCCGGCGAGGTCGCCCGGACGTTCGCGCGCGAGCGAGGGGCGCGCCTGATCGCGGTCGACCTCGAGCGCGAGTACGGGTTCGACGTCCCGACGGCCGGCCGGAAGGGATCCCGATCGACCTGCGCCGTGTGCGGCCTGTCCAAGCGCTACATCTTCAACAAGGCCGCACGCGACCACGGGTACGACGTCGTCGCCACCGGCCATAACCTGGACGACGAGGCGGCGACGCTCCTCGGCAACACGCTCCGCTGGCAGACGGACTACATCGCACGACAGTTCCCGGTCCTGCCCGCCGAGGAGGGACTGGCCCGCAAGGTGAAGCCGCTGTATCGGCTCTCCGAGCTCGAGACCGCCGCGTACGCGTTCCTCCGCGGGATCGACTACGTGGTCGAGGAGTGCCCGCTCGTCGGTGGGAACACCCAGCTCCGATACAAGGAGGCGATGAACCAGCTCGAGGCGACCTCGCCCGGGACCAAGGCCCAGTTCTTCCTCTCGTACCTGGATCGGGCGGCACCGCTGTTCGCCTCGCAGGACGAGGCGACGCTCGTGCCGTGCGAGCGGTGCGAACAGCCCACGACGGGCCGGTTCTGCGCCTTCTGCCGGGCGCAGGCCCAGATCCTTGGCGAGCGCCTCGGGGAACCGCGGATCGAGCGGGACGCGATCGACGAGCGTGAGATCGCCACCGAGACCTCGGACGAGGTCCTGCCGGCGGAGATCTACACGGCGGGGCGCCCGTCGTGAGCGGACCCTTCGAGCCGGGGGAGCGGATCCTGCTCGTCGATCAGCGCGGCCGCAGGTACTTCGTGACCCTGGAGTCCGGGCAGACCTGGCACTCGCATGGGGGCGGGCTCCCGCACGACCTCGTGATCGGCTCGCCCGAGGGGACGCAGGTCCACTCGGCCACGGGGATGGCGTTCCGCGCCTTCCGCCCGCGGATGGCGGACTACATCTTGAAGATGCCCCGGGGCGCCCAGGTCGTGTACCCCAAGGACATCGGGGCGATCCTGGTGGAGGCGGACGTCTTCCCCGGTGCCCGGGTCCTGGAGGCAGGGACCGGATCGGGGTCCCTCACCCTCGCTCTCTGCAGGGCCACAGGGGCGGGCGGACGGGTCGTTTCCTACGACCTGCGCCAGGAGTTCCAGTCGAAGGCCGCCCGCAACATCGAGGCGTTCTTCGGGAAGCTGCCGGACTGGCTCGAGCTTCGTGAGGGCGACGTCTCCCTGGCGGCGGAGACCGGGGAGACCTTCGACCGGACGATCCTGGACCTCCCCGAACCCTGGGCCGCGCTGCCGGCGGTCTCCCGGATCCTGGTGGACGGGGGGATCGTCTGCGGGTACCTGCCCACGACCGTTCAGGTGCAGCAGTTCGTCCTCGAGCTCGAGGAGACGGGCTACGACCACCTCGAGACCTTCGAGGTGCTCCACCGCTCGTGGCACGTGACCGCCCGAAGCGTCCGGCCCGATCACCGCATGGTCGCCCACACGGGGTTCCTGACCGTTGCACGGAAGATCGGGCATCACCTAGAACGTCCGGACCCCCGAGTACCGTATCCATAAGACCGGCGGACTTCCCCATCCCTCCCGGACCGGGGAGGGACCGGCGGTATGATTCCCGCCACGCGGGAGGTGACGGAGTTGCCCGAGCCCGATCCACGCGAGCAGCAGGAGCGCTACGAGAAGCAGCTCCACGAGCTCTCGACGCAGGTGCGCTTCCTCGAGGACGAGATCTCGCTGCTGCGGCGTCGGCTCACCAACGCCCCGCGCCAGGTGAAGCTCCTCGAGGAGAAGCTGCTTCAGGCGCGATCGGACCTGGCCCGTGCCGTCACCCAGAACGAGAAGCTCGCGAGCACGCTTCAGGCCGAGAAGGAGCGGATCGAGGGGCTCCGCGACGAGGTCGAGAAGCTCAGCCAGCCCCCTGCGTCCTTCGGCGTCTACCTGGCGACCAACGAGGACGGATCCGCGGACGTGTTCACCGCGGGACGCAAGATGCGCGTGAACATCTCCCCGGACCTGGACCCCGACCGCCTGCGCAAGGGCGTCGAGGTGATCTTGAACGAGGCCCTGAACGTGGTCGAGGTCCTCGATCCGGACCGCGCCGGCGAGGTCATGAAGGTCAAGGACCGCCTGGGCGACGATCGCGTGGTGGTCGTGGGCCGCGGCGACGAGGAGCTCGTGGCAACGCTCTCGGCGGGGCTGCTGACCGAGCAGATCCGTGCCGGCGACCCGCTGATGATCGACCCGCGGTCCAACATCGCGCTCGAGAAGCTGCCGAAGGAGGAGGTCGAGGAGCTCGTCCTCGAGGAGATCCCGGACGTCTCGTACGAGGACATCGGGGGGCTCGAGGGGCAGATCGAGGCGATCCGCGATGCCGTCGAGCTCCCGTTCCTGTATGCGGAGCTGTTCCAGGAGCACCAGCTCGAGGCGCCCAAGGGTGTCCTCCTGTACGGACCCCCTGGATGCGGCAAGACGCTGATCGCCAAGGCCGTCGCCAAGTCGCTGGCCGACAAGGTCCGGGAGCGGACCGGGCGTCAGGACGCGCACTCGTACTTCCTGAACATCAAGGGCCCCGAGCTCCTGAACAAGTACGTCGGCGAGACCGAGCGCCAGATCCGGCAGATCTTCCAGCGCGCCAAGGAACGCTCGGAGGAGGGACTGCCGGTCATCGTCTTCTTCGACGAGATGGACTCGATCTTCCGCACGCGTGGGACGGGGATCTCGAGCGACGTGGAGTCGACGATCGTCCCGCAGCTGCTCTCCGAGCTCGACGGCGTCGAGACGCTGAAGAACGTCATCGTGATCGGCGCCTCCAACCGGGAGGACCTGATCGACCCCGCGATCCTGCGTCCCGGGCGGCTGGACGTGAAGATCAAGATCGAGCGTCCCGATGCCGCCCAGGCCGCCGACATCATGGGCAAGTACCTGAACGCGCGTGTCCCGATCCACCCCGAGGACCTGGGTCGGACGGGCGGTGACGTGAAGGCGACGACGACGCGGATGATCCAGCAGACGGTCGACCGGATGTACGCGGAGACCGACGAGAATCGGTTCCTCGAGGTGACCTACGCCAGCGGCGACAAGGAGGTCCTCTACTTCAAGGACTTCAACTCCGGGGCGATGATCGAGAACATCGTGCGTCGCGCGAAGAAGGAGGCGATCAAGCGCTTCCTGTCCACGGGGGAGAAGGGGATCAAGATCGAGGACCTGGCGCACGCGATCAAGGACGAGTTCAAGGAGAACGAGGACCTGCCCAACACCACCAACCCCGACGACTGGGCGCGCATCTCGGGCAAGAAGGGCGAGCGGATCGTCTACGTCCGCACCCTGCTCGGCGACGGGGACGGCGAGGGTCGACAGGTCGAGCGGGTCAGCGCGGGGCAGTACCTGTAGGGTGCCCTGATGGCCATCCCCAAGGTCATCGGTACCGAGACCGAGTACGGCATCTCGGCGATCGGCTCACCCGAGTTCAACCCGGTCCTGTCCTCCTCGATGCTCATCAGCACGTACGCGGGGACCCTCCGCCGGATCCGCTGGGACTACGAGCAGGAGTCGCCGCTCCGCGACGCCCGCGGGTTCGAGCCCGTGCAGCTGCGGGAGCCCTCCGAGGAGGACCTCGGGCTCGCCAACGTGATCCTGCCCAACGGCGCCCGCTACTACGTGGACCACGCCCACCCCGAGTACTCGACGCCCGAGTGCGCCAGCCCCCGCGAGTTGGTGATCCATGACAAGGCGGGGGAGCGGATCCTCGAGCGATCCCTCCTGGAGGTCGAGCGCTCCATGCCCGGCGGCCAACGCCTGGCCGTCTACAAGAACAACAGCGACGGCAAGGGCAACTCGTACGGTACGCACGAGAACTACCTCGTCGACCGCGCGGTCCCCTTCGCGAGCCTCGTGACCGGGATCATGCCGTTCTTCGTGAGCCGCCAGGTGTTCACCGGGGCGGGCAAGCTCGGTGCCGAGGCAACCTGGGATGAGCGGTCGAGGGACCGCTACCAGGTCACCCAGCGGGCCGACTTCTTCGAGGCGGAGGTCGGCCTCGAGACGACGTTGAAGCGCCCCATCGTGAACACGCGTGACGAGCCGCACGCCGACCCCGAGAGGTACCGCAGGCTCCATGTGATCGTCGGGGACGCCAACCTCTGCGAGATGGCGACCTTCCTGAAGCTGGGGACCACCGCGCTCGTGCTCAAGCTGATCGAGGACGACGAGGTCCCGGACCTCGCGTTGGCGTCGCCGGTACCCGCGTTGCACGAGGTCTCGCGGGATCTCACGTGCACGGCGCAGCTCCCGATGGCCGACGGTCGCAAGCTCACGGCCGTCCAGATCCAGTGGGAGTACCTGGAGCGCGCCAGGAAGTACGTCGAGGCCGTGGAGACGACCGCAGCCAACGTCGAGGTCTTGGAGCGATGGGAGGGCGTGCTCACGGCGCTAGAAGACGACCCGATGCAGCTCCACCGTGAGCTGGACTGGGTGGCGAAGTACCGCCTGCTCGAGGCCTACCGCGAACGCGACGGGCTGGACTGGGCCGACCACAAGCTTCGTGCGATCGACCTCCAGTACCACGACGTCCGTCGCGACCGTGGCCTCTACCAGCGCCTGGCGGCGACGGGCAAGGTGGAACGGCTCGTGACCGACGACGAGATCGAGCGCGCGATGATGGAGCCACCCGAGGACACGCGGGCCTACTTCCGCGGCCGGTGCATCGATCGCTTCCCGGAGGCGATCGCGGCGGCATCGTGGGACTCGATCATCTTCGACACCGGGGCGGAGGCGCTCCAGCGGGTGCCGATGCGCGAACCGCTGCGCGGAACCCGGGCCCAGGTGGAGGACCTCCTGGCCCGAGCCGAGGACGCGGCGGCGCTCGTCGACCTGCTCCGGTCCTAGCAGGACCGGCGGGTAGAATCGCTTCCACCAGGCTGCAAGGAGCGATCGTCGTGCCCCAGGAACAGGAACGGAAGAAGACGCAGAAGCGGTCCGGAGGCGCCGGCGAGGATGCCGGACAGGTCGCCGCCACCTCCAAGGGCGAGAAGCTCAAGGAGGAGATGGACGACATCCTGGACGAGATCGACTCGGTGCTCGAGGAGAACGCCGAGGAGTTCGTGAAGTCCTACGTCCAGAAGGGCGGCGAGTGACCGAGCCCTCGCCGCCAGGCGGTGTGATCGGCGCGAACCCCAGCTTCTTCGACCTCGTCCGGCAGGCACGGCCCGAGGCCCTGCCGGACCTCGTCACCGCGGCGAGCGAGCTGCGCCTGCCGCACGGAACGACCGTCCTGGGGTTGAAGTTCACCGAGGGCGTCGTGATGGCCGGGGACCGGCGCGCGACGTCGGGCAACCTGGTGGCCGATGCCAAGATCCGCAAGGTGTTCGCGGCCGACGACCGCTCCGTGATCGCCATCGCGGGCGCGGCCGGCCAGGCCGGTGAGATCGTCAAGCTGTTCCAGCTCGAGCTCGAGCACTACGAGAAGATCACCGGTGATCGGCTCTCGTTGGAGGGCAAGGCGAACCGCCTGGCGCAGATGATCCGAGGCAACCTGCCCGCGGCGATGCAGGGGCTGGTGGTGGTACCGCTGTTCGGCGGGTTCGACGAGCGACGCGGCGAGGGCCGGATCTTCTACTACGACGCTACCGGCGGCCGCTGGGAGGAGGACGACTACCAGACGACCGGGTCGGGCGGGCTCCCGGCGAAGAACTCGCTCAAGAAGCGCTGGCGGCCGGGGTTGGATCGTCCCACGGCGATCCGGGTGGCCGTGGAGGCACTCATCGACGCGTCCGAGGACGACACGGCCACGAGCGGACCGGACGCGATCCGAAAGATCTTCCCCACCATCGTCGTCGTCTCCGCGGAGGGTGCCGAGGAGGTGCCCGAGGCCGACGTCGCCGCGGCCGTCGAGGCCGTGCTGCAGGAGCGGTCCGCATGAGCTTCATGCCCTACGTGCCGCCCGAGCAGCTGATGAAGGACCGCTCGGAGTTCGCCCACAAGGGCATCGCTCGCGGCAAGTCCGTGATCGGACTGGAGTACGCGGACGGCATCTTGTTCATCGCGGAGAACCCCAGCGCCACCCTGCACAAGATCAGCGAGATCTACGACCGGATCGTGTTCGCCGGCGTCGGCAAGTACAGCGAGTTCGAGGACCTGCGCATCAGCGGCGTCCGCCTGGCCGACCTCCGGGGGTACTCGTACGGACGGGAAGACGTCCGGGCCCGCGACCTGGCCAACGCGTACTCGCAGGCCCTCTCGACCATCTTCACGCAGCAGATGAAGCCCTACGAGGTGGAGGTCCTGGTCGCCGAGGTCGCCGAGGACGGCGGCCGCGACGAGATCTACCACGTGCTCTTCGACGGCACGGTGACCGACGAGCACGACCACGTCGCGATCGGCGGCCACGCGGAGGAGCTCACCGAGGCCGTGAAGGCCGCCTATCGGCCGGGCTGGGACCTGTCGACGGCCGTCCGCGAGGCCGCCAAGGCCCTGTCGACCGCGGAGGGTCGCGAGATCGATGCGGAGGCTCTGGAGGCGGGTGTGCTCGACCGGACCCGGACCGCCCGGCGCAAGTTCCGGCGACTGCCCGAGGACGAGGTCGCCGGGATGCTGACCGGCTGACCGGCTGACCGCCGACCCGCCTCCCCCCCTCAGCACCACGCACGCATACACTCGATGCGTGGATCGACGCATCTTCGGCCTGGAGAACGAGTACGGGGTGACGTGCACGTTCCGGGGGCAGCGCCGTCTGTCGCCGGATGAGGTCGCCCGCTACCTGTTCCGCCGCGTCGTCCACTGGGGCCGTTCCTCGAACGTCTTCCTCGAGAACGGGGCCCGCCTGTACCTCGACGTGGGCTCGCATCCCGAGTACGCCACACCCGAGTGCGATGCGATCGCGGACCTGGTGGCACACGACAAGGCGGGGGAGCGGATCCTGGAGGCGCTGCTCGCCGCGGCCGAGGTCCGGTTGCACGAGGAGGGCATCAGCGGACAGGTCTACCTCTTCAAGAACAACACGGACTCCGCGGGGAACTCCTACGGATGCCACGAGAACTACCTGGTCGCCCGGCAGGGCGAGTTCGCCCGCATGGCGGACCTGTTGATCCCCTTCTTCGTGACGCGCCAGATCTGGTGCGGGGCCGGGAAGGTCCTGCACGGCCCGCGGGGAGCCGTCTTCTGCATCGCCCAGCGAGCGGAGCACATCTGGGAGGGCGTCTCGAGCGCGACGACCCGCTCGCGCCCCATCATCAACACCCGCGACGAGCCGCACGCCGACGCCGAGCGGTTCCGGCGACTGCACGTGATCGTCGGCGACTCGAACATGTCGGAGTTCACCACCTGGCTGAAGGTCGGGGTGACCGATCTGGTCCTGCGCATGGTGGAGGCCAACACCGTGATGCGGGACCTCTCTCTCGAGAACCCGATCCGCGCGATCCGCGAGATCAGCCACGACGTCACGTGCCGCAAGAAGGTCCGGCTCGCCAACGGTCGGGAGCTGTCCGCGATCGAGATCCAGGAGGAGTACTACGAGCGCACCGAGCGGTTCCTCGAGCGCCGCGGGGCGGACCCGCAGAGCAAGGAGCTGCTCGAGGAGTGGCGCGACGCGCTCGATGCGCTCATCCTGCAGGAGCCCGAGCGGCTCGTCCGGAAGGTGGACTGGGTCGCCAAGCAGGCGCTGATCGAGCGGTATCGTGCGAAGCATCAGCTTCCGCTGTCGCATCCGCGCGTCGCGCTCCTCGACCTCGCGTACCACGACGTCAACCGGACCCGCGGTCTGTACCACGTGCTCGAGCGTGCCGGGATGATGGAGCGCGCCGTGACGGAGCGCGAGATCCAGGTCGCGATGCGCGAGCCCCCACAGACCACGCGCGCCAAGCTGCGCGGCGACTTCATCCGGATGGCGAAGCAGAAGCGGCGCGACTACACCGTGGACTGGGTCCACCTGAAGCTCAACGACCAGGCCCAGCGGACGGTCCTGTGCAAGGATCCCTTCCGGAGCGTCGACGAACGTGTGGAGCAGCTGATCGCCCACATGTGACGGACGACCTCAGGCCCGCTCACGCCTCCAGGCCCGCGAGCCCGCGGCCATCCTTCCCGCAACGACGCCTGCCGCGCCCGCCGCGAGGAAGAAGGCCGGATCGTCCGCGGGGGTCCGACCCATCGACTCGGCCCGCACGCCCGACCGTACGAGCTCATCGAGGCCCGGACGGCCATCGCCCTCGACGAGCTGGTGCCGCTCCTCGATCTTGCGCGCGCGGAGGGCGTCCCACACCGTCTCGCGCTCGACCCCCTCGAGCACCGGCACCACCACGTTCGCCCGGCACGTGGCGACCCGCTCCAAGATCGTGAGCGAGTGGTGCGACACGCCCCGGTGGCGCGGGCGGGGGTCGGCGAAGGAGATCCGCAGCGCGGCCACCGGCCGGCCTCCGAGCGCCTCGGCGGCGTCGAGCGCGTGCCCGCTGCCGAGGGCGCTCACGCCCCAGGTCGTCTCGGACCCGAGGTTGCCGGGGCCGTCCGATACCACCACGACGTCGGCCGCCAGGACCTCGATCGCCGCGAGGAGCCCGGTCCACACCGTGACGGCCTCGAGCTCGCCTCCGAACGCCTGGCCGCTGGTGACCCATCCGTCCAAGAGCGACGCCTCGCGCAGGACCGGAACCAGTCGCGAGAGCGGCCCGGGCAAGGCGGCGCCGTCGGTCATCACGTAGACGATCCGTCTCGCCCCGGCCGCGCGGGCACCCGCCGCGATGGGAGCGATCATCGAATGGAGCGGCGCGCAGACCACGGGCGTGCCGCGGAGGCCCGGTGAGCCCTCGATCGCGTCTCGGTGGGTCTCCTCCACCGAGGCGACGGCGACCTGCAGCGGCGTGTATCGGGCCTTCATCGTCCTCGCGCCGGGCGGGGCATCCCGCTCGGCCGCCCCCTCGACCGCCACGACGAAGTGGATCCCCCCCGTGCCGAGGCCGAGCGAGACCGCGGTGGTGTTCAGCAGGACCCCGTCGCCCTCGACGACCGGGCCGACCAGGTCCGTGTACGCGAGCGCGGATGCTCGGCCCCCCTCCACGTCGACCTCGAGCTCGAGCACGCCGGGACGCTCTCCGAGCACCCTGCGCACGCGCCCGCGGCGCAGCCGAACGCCTGCTCGGTCCGTCGACATGCCGGAAGTATGATGCCGCGCGCATGCACCCGCTCGAGCGTCTGGTGAACCTCGTCGCCCTGCTGCTCGAGTCCAAGACGCCCCTGACCTTCGAGCAGATCCGCGAGAAGCTGGCCGAAGGCTACGAGCATCGCGACCAGGCGTCGGCCAAGCGGATGTTCGAGCGGGACAAGGACGTCCTGCGCGACGTCGGCGTCCCGATCGAGGTCGTCGCGACCGACGCCTGGGAGGTCGAGCAGGGCTACACGATCGACAAGGAGCGCTACTACCTCCCCGAGATCGCGTTCACCCCCGAGGAGATCTCCGCGCTCCTCGTGGCCGCCCGCTCGGGGGGCGATGTCTCCGCGGAGGATGCGGTGCGCAAGCTGCTCTCCGGTGCGGAGGGGGGGATCCTGGCTGGGCTCGGGGGCTCGGGTCTGGGAGGAGAGACGGAGGCGAGCCTCCCGCCGGCGGCCGAGGCGGTCGCGGGACAACGCCGCGTGCGGTTCCGCTATCGGACCTCGCGCGGCGAGAGCTCCGATCGGACCGTCGACGCGTTCGGGCTCGCGATCCGAGGCGGGCACTGGTACCTGGTGGGGCACGATCACGGCCGCGGCGAGATCCGCTCCTTCCGCCTGTCCAGGATCGTCGGCGAGCTCGAGGTCGAGGGAGAGGGCAGCCCCCCGCCCCCGGGCTTCCGGGCCGCGGACCACGTCCAAGCGGGACCCTGGGGCCCGGGCGAGGCTCGCACGACGGCGACCGTGGCGTTCGCGCCGGACGTCGCCTGGTGGGCGGCGAACGGGGTCGTCGGCGCCGACGTCGCACGCACCCGCCCCGACGGATGGGTGGAGATCCACGTCCCCTGGCAGCCGGGCGAGAGCCTGGCCGCATGGGTCCTGTCGTTCGGACCGGATGCCGAGGCGGTGGCTCCGCCCGACCTCCGTGCGGAGGTCGTCGCCCGCCTGGAGGCGCTCGGTGCCTCCTGAGGGCCGCCGCGCCCCGGCGAAGGCCTCCCAGCGGCTCCGGCGCCTGCTGGCCGTCGTCCCGTACCTCGTGCAGCATCCCGGTACGGCCGTCGAGGAGGCGGCACGCGCGTTCGACCTGTCGGAGCAGGAGCTGGTCGAGGACCTGGACCTGCTCTTCGTGTCGGGTCTGCCACCCTACGGACCGGGCGATCTCATCGACGTCGACATCCAAGACGGGAGGATCTGGATCTCGATGGCCGACTACTTCGCCCGACCGCTGCGACTGACGCGGAGCGAGGCGCTGTCCCTGTACGTGCGCGGGACCGCGCTCGCGGGGGTCCCGGGCCTCGCCGAGGCACCCGCGCTCGCCTCCGCCCTGGAGAAGCTCGCCGAGGGGCTCGGCCCGGACGCGCTCGGCGAGCTTCCTCGGCGGGTGGAGGCGGTCGGCGGGGAGCGGACGGTGGGAACGCTCGACCAACTCCGCGCTGCGGCGCATCGGCACGAGCGCCTGCGGATCGAGTACTACTCCGCCTCGTCCGCGGAGACGACGGACCGGGAGATCGACCCCGAAGAGGTCTTCTCCGCGATCGGGAACTGGTACGTGGCCGCGTGGGACCATCGCTCGGAGGCCGAACGGCTCTTCCGCGCCGACCGGATCCGGTGGGTGGCCGCCACCGGCGTACGCTTCGAGCCCAAGGGACTGGAGGGGGCCGGCCGGCGGCTGTACTCGCCGGGTGAGGCCGACGTGTCGGTGATCCTCCGCCTTTCCCCCGGGGCGCGATGGGTAGGGGAGTACTACGAGACCGTGCGCGAGGCCGAGCTCGCCGACGAGCGGCTCGAGGTCGAGCTCCCAGCCGGGCGGCTCGAGTGGGTGGAACGCCTGCTCCTTCGGCTGGGCACGGACGCCGAGGTGGTCGCTCCCGAGGGATTGCGGGATCGGGTGCAGGGCTTGGCCGCGCGGACCCGCGAGCGGTACGGGTAGAGTGGTGACACCGCCGCCCGAGGCTCAAGCGGTCCGGTGAGGGTTCCGATACAGGCGATGTCATGACAACGATCAGGACCACGTGCCCGCGCTGCGGGGAGGTCGACATGGGACCCGAGTCGATCCTGCTCGAGGTCGTTCGTGGGGGCCGGGAGGGCACCTACCGATTCGAGTGCCCCACGTGCATGGAGCCGGTCCAGAAGCGTGCCGACCGCAAGATCGTGGCCCTGCTGGTCTCCGCGGGCGTGGACGTCGCCGGGCGCGGCATCCCTCCTACGGCCGAGCTCCTGGAGGACCTCCCGCCCGACACCGGTCTCGACGACCCACGTGGGGCCCTTCCCCGCGGGCCGAACTTCACGATCGACGACGTGATCGACTTCCATTTCCGTCTGGAAGACGACCGGTACATCAGGGACTTCCTCGCCGCGCAGTGACGCACCGAGACGGGCGTCCTGTCCCGTCCCCGTCCGTTAGCATCCAGGCATGTCCCCGCCGGCCATCGTCTGGCTCGTCATCGGTCTCCTCACCCTCGCGGTGACGATCGCCATGCTGATCGCGCTCATCCGGCACCTGCTGGTGCTCGGCCGCGCGGTGCGGCGATACGGCGACGAGGTGAGCCCCCTCGCGCGCGAGATCACGGAGCAGGCCGACCGCGCGTCCTCGCGGACTCAGCGCATCCCCGGCGGGCGTCGGCGGTCCTGAGGCCGGCGATAGGATAGGCCTCCGGCGGAGGCGGCGGATGCTCAACATCGGTCCCCAGGAACTGCTCCTCATCCTCGTGATCGCTCTGATCGTCGTGGGTCCTCATCGGCTGCCCACGCTCGGCCGCTCGATCGGCCGGGGTCTGCGCGAGATCCGCAAGGCGCAGGACGAGGTCAAGCGGACGATCCAGGTGAACCTGGACGAGGAGCCAGCGAGCGACCCCCAGCGGGGCGCGACGGTCGCGCGGGAGCGCTCGTCGACCCAACCCGCATCGACCGATCCGGGCGACGCCACGGTCGATGCCGGGGACGTGCCCGTGCCGACCGGGCCCGACCCCGTCCCGCTCGCCTCGGAGCCGCCGCCGCCGAGCGAGGTGACCGAGGTCTCCCGCGCCCTCGGAAGGAGCCTGCACGAGCTTCGGCGGGCGCGCGAGGAGATCCGCAAGAGCTTCCGCGTGGACCTAGGCGAACCCACGCCACGGCCCGGCGGCCCGAAGGCGCCACCGGCCGCAGGGAAGCCAGGCTCGCCACCGCCGGCCGACGAGGCACCGACCGGCTGAGCGAGGACGCGTATGAAGCTCATCCCCGACCGACTGCGTCGAACGCGACGCGCCCCCGACGGATCGATGACCCTCGTGGAGCACCTCTCCGAGCTCCGCTACCGGCTGATCGTGTCGGTCGTCGCGATCGCGTGCGGTGCGGTCGTCGGGTGGTTCCTGTTCGACCCGGTGCTGGAACTGCTGCAGGACCCCTACTGCGACTACTGGGAGACCGTCCCCGCCACGAGTCGCCCGACCCAGGACTGCAACCTCTTCTTCTTCGGGGTGCTCGAGTCGGTCATCGCGAAGCTGAAGGTCGTCGGCTTCCTCGGGCTCTTCCTCGCGCTCCCGGTGGTCCTGTACCAGCTCTGGCGTTTCGTCGTCCCTGGCCTGAGCGATCGCGAGCGGCGGATGGCGATCCCCTTCGTCGTGACCTCCGTGTTCCTGTTCGTCCTGGGTGCCGCGTTCGCCTACTGGACGCTGCCTCGGGCCCTCACCTTCCTCCTGGGCTTCGCGGGCGACCAGTTCGCCCCGCTGCTGACCGCGGATCGCTACCTCTCGTTCGTGATGCTCGTGGCGCTGTCCTTCGGGCTCGCCTTCGAGTTCCCGATCGCCCTCGTCTTCCTTCAGCTCGCTGGCGTCGTGTCGTCCCGGCAGCTGCGGGACTGGCGGCGAGGGGCGATCCTGTCCATCGCGGTCTTCGCGGCGGTCGTCACCCCGAGCTCGGATCCCTACACGATGCTCGCCATGACGATCCCCATGGTGGTGTTCTACGAGGGCGCTATCATCGTTGGCCGTGCCATGAAGAAGTAGGGAGCCGATGGCGATCAAGGGGAAGAGCAAGAGCAGGACCGCCAAGGCGGTGACCCGCGGGCCCAAGCCTGCCTACGTGCCCGTCAAACAGCCGCTCCTTGCCCGCCGCGGCTTCTGGATCGGGGTGGCGGTCGTCCTGGCCGTCCTGGTGATCGCCGGGCTCTGGTACGGGTTCGCCCGGGAACGGAGCCAGAACCGCGAGCAGGCCCTCGAGGAGGCGCGGGCGGCTGCGTTCGAGGCCTACGGGCGTCAGGTGGAGCCGATCATCGGAACGGTCGGGGAGCCCGTCCCGCCGGCCTCCTGGAGCTCGTTCACGGAGCTCTCGGATGCCCTGGACACGCTCGAGGCGGGTGAGGGACAGCCCGGCGAGGTCGCGGCCACGGCGACCTCCGCCGCCTCCGACGCGAGGACGGCCTGGGAGGCCCTGGATCAGGTCGACGCGCTCGCGGAGGTACGGGGACGCGGCCTCGACCAGCTGTTCGTCGTCTACGTGCTCGGGTCCCACGAGAAGCTCGTGGGATCGCTGAAGGGGTACGAGCAGGCCGCCGAGCTCCTGGCGATGGCCGCCGACGCCCCCGAAGGGCAGGAGCGAGACCTGCTCGTCGAGCGGGCCCGAGGCGTGCTGGAGGTCGCACGGTCCGCGTTCGACAGCGGGTTCGCCGACTACGTCGAGGCCAGCACCCTCGCCGGCCTCTTCGACCTCGCCTCCACAGGCAACCTCCAGACCCTGCCGCTGCCGACCGGACCCACCGGCTCATGACCGACGGCCTTCTCCTGCTCCATGCCTGGCCGCTCGACGCGCGGATGTGGCAGCCGCAGCTGGACGCGCTCCCCGTCGGCCTCGCCGTGGTCGCTCCCCACCATCCGGGTTTCGGAGGGTCCGAGGCCGCGGGCGAGGTCATGACGATGGGGTCGGCGGCCGAACGGGCCCTGGCCGCGATGGACGCCGCGGGCATCGACCGGGCCCTCGTCTGCGGCCTGTCGATCGGTGGCTACGTCGCCTTCGAGCTCTGGCGCCGGGCCCGCCATCGGATCGCCGGCCTGATCCTCGCGAACACACGCGCCGTGGCCGATACCGACGAGGCCGCCGCGGGGCGACGGGCGCTGGCCGCCCGTCTCCGTTCGGAGGGGAACGTGCTCGCAGGCGAGCCGCCACCGCTGCTCGCGGCCGACGCCCCCGTCGAGCTCCAGGACCGCGTGCGGGCCCTGATCGCCGACCAGCCCGCGGACGCGATCGCTGCGGCCGCCCTCGGGATGGCCGAGCGACCCGACTCAACCCCGGACCTCACGACGATCGACGTCCCGACCCTCGTCGTCACGTCCACCGGCGATCGCCTGATCGCGCCCGAGGTCTCTGCCGAGATGGCGGGCCAGATCCCCGAGGCCCGGCTGGAGATGCTGGAGGCGGTCGGCCACCTGAGCAACCTCGAAGCGCCGGAGGCCTTCACCGCCCTCCTCGAGGAGCACCTGCCCGCCTGCGGCATCGCCTGAGGGTCCCGGCCCCCGCCGGACCCGCCCGTAGACTCGAACCGTGACCGACCCCGCGCGGTTCGCCGGACGCTACCCCTTCGCCCTGGATCCGTTCCAGACGCGGGCGAACGAGGCGCTGGCCGCAGGGGAGTCCGTGCTGGTCGCGGCGCCGACGGGATCGGGCAAGACGGTCGTGGCGGAGTTCGCCGTCGAGCGCGCGCTCGACCTCGGGGGCAAGTGCTTCTACACCACCCCGCTCAAGGCCCTGTCGAACCAGAAGTTCGGCGACTTCGTGGCGCGCCTGGGCGCGGCGAGGGTCGGGCTGCTCACGGGTGACAACACCATCAACGGCGAGGCTCCGGTGGTCGTGATGACCACCGAGGTGCTGCGGAACATGCTCTACGAGCGCAGCCAGACCCTCGACGGCCTCGTCACGGTCGTGCTCGACGAGGTCCATTACCTCCAGGACCCGTACCGCGGGGCGGTATGGGAGGAGATCCTGATCCACCTGCCCCTGTCCGTGTCCGTGGTCTGCCTATCGGCCACCATCTCGAACGCCGAGGAGTTCGGCGAGTGGATCGGGACGTTGCGGGGCCCGACCCGCGTGGTGATCGAGGAGAAGCGGCCGGTCCCCCTGGAGCACCACTACCTCGTCGGCCGCGACCTGCACCCGATGCACGTCGAGCAGGACGGGGCGCTGGTGCCCAATCCGTACATCGTGTCGCTCGACCGGGAGGAGGTGCGGTACAAGACCTACTACCGGCGGGGCTCGGGAGCCGTGCAGCACCAACGGATCCCCAGGCCGCGGGAGGGACACCGGCGCGTCTACGTGCCGCGACGCGAGGACGTGGTCGAGGTGCTCGCCGACCAGGGGCTGCTGCCGGCGATCTACTTCGTCTTCAGCCGGGCCGGCTGCGACCGCAGCGTGGAGTGGCTGATGGGGTCCGGGATCCGCCTGACGACGGCCGAGGAGGCCGGACGGATCCGCGAGTTCGCCGAGATGCGAGCCGCGTGGCTCGCCGACGAGGACCTGAAGACCCTCGGGTTCTACGACTTCGAGGACGCGCTCGCCGCCGGGATCGCGGCGCACCACGCCGGGATGCTCCCGGTGTTCAAGGAGACGGTCGAGGAGCTCTTCGAGGCGGGGCTCGTGAAGGTGGTGTTCGCGACCGAGACCCTCTCGCTCGGGATCAACATGCCTGCCCGATCGGTCGTGATCGAGGACCTGTGGAAGTTCCAGGGCGAGCGTCACGAGCTCCTGACCCCCGGCGAGTACACGCAGCTCACGGGTCGAGCGGGTCGCCGTGGGATCGACGAGCTCGGTCACGCCGTCGTCGTGTACCAGCGACAGGTCGCGTTCGAGCGGGTGGCCTCGCTCGCGTCCACGCGGACCTACGAGCTCGTCTCCTCCTTCCGTCCCTCGTACAACATGGCGGTCAACCTCGTCCGCAACTACTCGCGCGAGGAGGCCCATCACCTCCTGAACTCGTCGTTCGCGCAGTTCCTCGCGGACCGGGGCGTCGTCACCCTCGAGCGGCAGCTCGAACGCGACAAGGCCTACCTCGCCGGATACCACGAGCAGATGCGCTGCGACCTCGGGGACTTCGCCGACTACTGGGCGCTTCGAGAGCGAGCCGACCGGGTCCGCGAGGATGCTCACAAGGGTCGCGAGCGCGCCCGCTCGGACGCGGTCCGGGAGGGCCTCGCGTCGCTCCGGCCCGGTGACGTGATCTTCGTCCCGCGCGCCAAGCGCAGGGGTCTCGCGGTCGTGCTGTCCAACCGCGAGGGTCGGCCGAGCGTGCTTGCCCAGGACCGGAAGTTCTTCCGGCTGTCCGCCCGCGACTTCGACGAGCGGCCGACGGCCCTCACGAAGATCCCTCTGCCGCGCTCCGGCAGCGTGCGGAGCGCCCGGTACCGTCGTGACCTCGCCGCCAAGCTGGTGGCCCTGGACGTCCGACCACCCCGGCGACCCCGGCGCGAGGCGGACGCCGAGGCCGAGCGGGAGGCGGGGCGCCTCGAGCGCAAGGCCGAGACCCATCCGTGCCACGCATGCCCCGACCGCAAAGACCACGAGCGGTGGGCGGCCCGGGCCTCGCAGCTCGAGCAGCAGGTCCGCGGGATCGAGCGGCGGATCCGCACCCGGACCGAGACCCTCGCCCGCCAGTTCGAGCGCGTGCTGTCGGTGCTGGTGGAGCTGGGGTACGTCGAGGGCTTCCACATCCTGCCCAAGGGGCGGCGTCTCGCCCGCATCTACGGCGAGGGAGACGTCCTGGTCGCCGAGGCTCTTGCCGAGGGACTACTGACGGGGCTCGAGCCGGCGGAGGTGGCGGCGCTGGTCTCCACGGTCGTCTACGAGTCGCGCGAACGGGTCCCTCGGCCCGGCGAGATGCCCACGCAGGCGACGGTGGAGCGGTATCGCCGGCTCCAGGCCACGTGGCGGCGGGTGCGGGCCGCGGAGGACCGCCATCACGTCGAGCTGTGTCGGGAGCTCGAGGACGGGTTCGCCTCGGCGATCCATCGCTGGGCGAGCGGCGACGCCTTGGACGACGTCCTGCGGGAGATGGGGATGTCCCCAGGGGACTTCGTCCGCAACTGCAAGCAGCTCCTCGACCTGCTCCGTCAGATCCAGGAGGTGGCGCCCGAGGACACGGTGGACGCCGTCCGTCGGGCGGGCGAGGCCGTGAACCGGGGGATCGTCGCCTACACCGGCGTTTGAAGGAAGTCGCGTCCGGCGTCGAGGGTAGTATCCGCCCCATGTCGACGCCCTTCGGCGACCTGACCGTCATCGTGAACCCCCACGCGGGCAAACGGCACGTCGGCGAGGAGATCCCCGAGCTGGAGCGCACCCTTCGCGCGCGTGGGCTGCCGTATCGGCTGCTGCGGACGCAGGGCAGGGGCGACGCGACGCGGTTCGCCCGAGAGGCCCTCGATGCCGGTGGGCGCTTCCTCGTCGCGGTGGGGGGAGACGGGACGGTCCACGAGGTCGTGAACGGCATGTTCGACGGCCAGGGGTCTCCGCTTGCCCCCGAGGCGGTGCTGGGCGTGGTCGCGGCCGGGAGCGGATGCGACTTCATACGGACCTTCGGCCTGCCGGGCGACGCCAGCCGGGCCTGCCTGCACCTGACCGGCGACAACACGTACCCGCTCGACGTGGGTCGCATCACGTATACGACGGTCGGAGGTGGCCGCGACTCCCGGTACTTCGTGAACGTCGCCGAGGCCGGGCTCGGGGCGGCGGTGGCCGCGCGGGCGCAACGGATGTCGCCCCGCCTCGGCCAGTCGAAGTACTTCTTCGGGTTCTGGTTGGAGATGCCGCGCTTCAAGCTCGCGACCGTGCGGGTGCAGGCGGACCGCAAGACGTACGAGGGCCCCGCGTACCTCGTGGTGGTCGGCAACGCCCAGTACTACGGGGGAGGGATGAAGATCTCTCCCCGCTCCTACCCGGGAGACGCGGTCCTGGACGTCCTGGTCTTCAAGGGCCCCAAGTCCGACTCCTTCACGATGCTCCCGAAGATCTACCGTGGAGAGCACCTACCGCACGACCACGTCGAGGAGTTCCGGGTGAAGCGCGAGCTCGTCATCGAGTCCGACCGGCCGCTCCCGCTAGAGGCGGACGGCGAGATCCTCGGCCACACGCCGGCGACCTTCGAGGTCCTCGCCCAGCCGATCAGGATGAAGCTATGAGCCAGGCCCGGTATGCGGAGCGCAGACGCCGAGCGCTCGCGTCCGCCGAGGAAGCGGGGTTGGCGGGCCTGCTCGTCACGCCGGGTGCGGACCTCGTCTACCTCACGGGCCACGCGCCTCCGGGGGGAGGGCTGGAGCGCCTGACGGTGCTGATCCTCGCCGCCGGCCAAGATCCGATCCTGGTCGTCCCGACGCTCGAGCGCCCCGCGGCCGAGTCCGCCAGCGGCATGGACGCCGTCGAGGTGGTGGACTGGCGCGACGGGGAGGATCCCTACGAGGCCGTGGCACGGATCCTCCGGTCGGGCAGGTTCGCGATCACCGATCGGACCTGGTCCTCCCATCTGCTCGCGCTGGAACACGCGACCGCCGACTGCCTGTTCGTCGCCGCCGGGCGCGCCCTGCCGCTCCTGCGGGCGGTCAAGGATGCGGAGGAGCTCGAGCTGCTCCGGGCCGCGGGCGGGGCGGCCGACGCAGCATACGCCGACGTGGTGATGCTCCCGTTCGCGGGACGTCGCGAGGTCGACGTCGCGGCCGACCTGCATCGTCTCCTGCTCGAGCACGGGCACGAACGCGTGGACTTCGCGATCGTGGGCTCCGGACCCAACGGCGCCTCCCCGCACCATGAGGCGGGCGACCGAACGATCGAGACCGGGGACGCCGTCGTCATGGACTTCGGCGGTGTCCGCGAGGGCTACTGCTCCGACATCACCCGGACCGTCTTCGTGGGCGAGCCCGACGAGGAGCAGCGCCGCGTCTACGACGTGGTGCGGGCGGCGCAGCAGGCCGCGTTCGAGGCGATCCGCCCGGGCGTGATGGCACAGGACGTCGACCGGGCGGCACGAGCCGTGATCGTCGAGGCGGGGTTCGGCGAGCGCTTCGTCCACCGGACGGGGCACGGCATCGGCCTGGAGGTTCACGAGCCGCCGTACATCGTGGAGGGCGACGAGACCGTCCTGCGCGCGGGCATGACCTTCTCGGACGAGCCGGGGATCTACCTGCCGGGTCGGTTCGGGGTCCGGATCGAGGACCAGGTCGCCGTGACGGCCGAGGGGGCCGAGCGGCTGAACGAGGCCACCCGCGAGCCGGTCATCGTGGCCTGATCTTCGTCCCCTCGGGCGTGTCCATCACCTCGAGACCCATCGCCTGCAGGCGCTCCCGCAGCTCGTCGCTCCTCGCGTAGTCCCGGGCCGCTCGCGCCGCGTCCCGCTCGCCGACCAGGGCCAGCATCTTCTCGGACGGCTCCCACGCCTCGCGGGCGGCACGCTCGAGGTCGAGGGCGAGGACCTGGTCCCAAGAGGCGAGGAGCGCGTACCGCTCGCCGGACGGAAGGTCGCCCGCGACGACCTCGTTCAGGACGACGAGGGCCCGAGGGAGATCGAGGTCATCGGCCACGGCCTCGCGGAACCGACGGTCGGCGTCCTCAGCGGCGGCCGACAGGACCTCGGCGGCAGGTCCCCACTCGCCCATCCTCCTGCGGAGATCCGCGAGGCGCCGGTTCTGTCCCTCGAGGGCGTCCCAGCTGAAGTCCATCTCGCTCCGGTAGCGGGTCCCGAAGCAGAGCAGCCGGTACGCGAGCGGGTCGATGCCCTGGTCCGCGAGGTCCGTCACGCGCTTGATGTTCTTGGCCGACTTCGCCATCTTCTGTCCGCCCATCTGCAGGAACCCCCCGTGGACCCACGTTGTGACGACCGGGTGCCCGACGGCGGCCTCCGACTGGGCGATCTCGTCCTCGTGATGCGGGAACTTGTTGTCGTTGCCCCCCGTATGGACGTCGAAGCGGTCGCCGAGGTGCTTCATGGACATCGCCGAACACTCGATGTGCCAGCCGGGGAACCCGTCGCCCCACGGGCTCGGCCACTTCAGGGCCCGGTTGGATCCCGCCTTCTTCCACAGGGCGAAATCCTCCGCGTGCCGCTTGTCGGGGTCGACCGCTACCTCCTGCCGATGGCCGGCCCGGAGTTGGTCGAGCGTGTTGCCCGACAGCTTGCCGTAGTCGGGGAAGGTGGTGACGTCGTAGTAGACGGTGCCGTTCACCTCGTAGGCGTGGCCCTTCTCCAGCAACGCCCGGACGATCGCGATCATCTCCGAGATGTGCTCGGTGGCGAGCGGGTACAGGTCCGCTCGTTCGATGCCCACCAGGTCCGCGTCCTGCAGGAACGCGTCCGTGTACTTGCGCGCGATCTCCGCAGCCGAGAGCCCTTCATCGGCCTCGGCGAGCTCCATCTTGTCGCGGCCGGTGTCCGAGACGTCGTCGGTCATGTGACCGACGTCGGTGATGTTCATGATCCAGAGGACGTCTTGACCCTCGAAACGCAGGGCGCGCCGGATCAGGTCCCCGAGCATGAACGAGCGCATGTTCCCGATGTGGATGTACCGATAGACGGTCGGCCCGCACGAGTAGATCTTCACGGTCTGCCCGTCGATGGGCACGACCTCGTGGACCTCACGCGAGAGGGAGTCGAACAGGCGCACGGTCGCTAAGGATACCCGCGGTCCGGTGGCCCTCCGCCCTTACCGGGCGGGCGGGTCGTCCGACGGGTCGGTCTCGACGCTCGGCGCGGGCGGGATCGGGGGGCCGGCGCCCGAGCCACTCCCGTGGCCGTTGCCGTCCGGTCCGAACGCGCCCTGGCCGTTGCCGACCGCGCCGGTGGGCAGCTCGATCGGCTCACGCTCGCCGAGCTCGGCCATGAGGACCTCGATCTCGTCGCCGACGAGCTCCTCGCGTTCGAGCAGCGCGTCGCGAACCCCCTCGACCACGTGGCGCTTCGACATGAGCAGCGCACGAACGCGAACGCGACAGTCGTTCAAGATCGCGTCCACCTCGTCGCGGCGGGAACCGTCGGACAGCACCCGCGCGATGGGGTCGGCGTCGCCGAACGCGTTCGCGCCGGAGGCGGCTGCGGAGATCAGGCTCCGGCCCATCCCGTAGACGCCGACGTACGCGGCGGCGTTGCGCGTCGCATTGACCAGGTCCGAGGAGGGCCCGGAGGTCGTCTGGCCGTACCAGATCTCCTCGGCCACCAGACCTGCGAGCGAGACCTGGATCCTGGCGAGGAGCTGCTTCTGCGTACGCAGGAACATCTCCTCGATCTCCTGGGTCGACACGAGGCCGAGCGCCGACTCGCGCTTCTGGATCGTGATGACCTGGATCTGCAGCTCGCCTCGCTCGAGGTTGTACGAGGTGACGGCGTGGGCGGCCTCGTGGACCGCGACCATCTCCTTCTCGCGTTGCGAGTACTTGACGGGCTGCTTGAGGCCGATCTCCTCGGTGAGTTTCGCGGACCACAGGTCGTCCCACCGCAGCGCGTCGCGCCCGTCCTGCAGCGCGAACAGCAACGCCTCGTTCACGATGTTCTTGAGCGCGGCGGGGGAGTAGCCCACCGTCATCCGCGAGAGCTTCGCGTAGTCGATCGGCTCGTGGCGAACCTTGGCCAGGTAATAGCGCAGGATGTCCTCGCGGCCCTCGGCGTCGGGCAGGCCTACGTGGATCTTCCGGTCGAACCGACCCGGACGCAGCAGCGCCGGATCCAGCGTCGAGGCGCGGTTCGTCGCGCCGATCACCAGGATGTTATAGAAGGGCACCCTCGGCTTGGCCCGGAACGCGAGCCGCCGTACATGCCGCCACAGGCCGCGCGGGACCGTGAAGCCGTCCATCTGGACGAGGAGCTCGTTGATCACACCCATGCCCGCGCCGCCGCCCATCCCGGCGCCCATGATCAGCTTGTCCGTCGCCCGCTCGACCGGCACGGAGCGGTCCGCCACGGCGCCTCGCGAGCCGACGGCGTCGATCTCGTCGATGAAGATCACCGCGCCGCCGTACTTGTCCGACATCACGCGGGCCTTCTTGAACAGACGCCGGACCTTCAGGTTGCCGATACCGATGAACATGTTCGCGAACCCCGAGCCGGTGGCGAACAGGAACGGCACGCCGGAGGCGCCCGCGATCGCCTTGGCCATCAGGGTCTTGCCGGTCCCGGGTGGGCCTTCGAACAAGATCCCGTGCGGTGGGTAGCCGCCCATCTGCTTGAAGTCCTTGAACCCCTCGAACACGCGCAGGACCTCCTTCGTCGCCTCGACCGCGGCGGGCTGGCCGCGGACGTCGTCGAAGGAGGTGTCGTACTCGTTGGGGTAGATCACGTAGTCGTTGCCGCGCGAGAGGAACCAGAACATCGCGCCGAACTGGAGGATGATGAAGAAGACCAGGATCATCGCCTGCAACATGAACGGCCGCAGCTGGCTCATCACGAGCTCGGGATCCGATAGAGACTGCGACGGCGACAGGCCCATGAACAGCCAGGCGGCGAAGACGTAGATCGCGAGGATCCAGGCGACGCGCTTCAGCCAGCGGCCGTAGCGGCGGTATTGATCCATGGTCGACCCCCGTTGCAGGCTCGGGTGACGCTTCCGGTTCGCACGAGTGTACGCCCGTCGGCGGGCAAGGTGAGGCGGTCCGGCAGGCTAGTGTTCGGCTCGTGACCGACCGCTTCGCCCACCTGGAACGGGCCCGGGACGAGGTGCTCGCCGAGGCCGAGTCCTTCCGGCTCGAGCTCGAACCGATCTTGGCCGCCAGCCTGCGTGCGGGGATGGAGCGACTGACCTCGACCCATGCGGCCCACCTGGCCTCGCTGGACGGGACGTCCAGGCGGGCCCTGCGCGAGACGTGCGAGCGAGCCATCGCCTCCTCGGTCGGGTCGGTGTCGGCCCGCCTGCGTGACCCGGAGCTGTGGCTCTCGCCCCGGACGGCACCCGACCTCCTCGCTCCGACCGAGCCCGGATGGTCGCTGAGCACCCCCGCGTGGCTCGCCCGGCTGCTGGGGCGGGGCGAGCGACGGCCCGCGGGGCTCGGGGCCCTCGATGACCCCGGCAACCGCATCTGGGTGGCGATCGCCTCCGCCGCCGGACCGCTCGACGCCGTCCTCCACGAGTTCGGCTTCGCACCGCAACGGCACCGGATCGGCGGGGGGCGGTTCGGCGTCGCGCCACGCACCCTTCCCCGCCTGGACCCGAGCGGCGCGCTGCAGCGACGGTGGAAGCGCTACCGGGCGGCGTACGAGCGGTACGAGGCGCTCGCGCGCGTCAGGGGGTGAGCGGGCGGTCCTCGAACGGGATCGACAGCACCACCGTCGTGCGTGTATGGACCTGCGCCTTCTCGCGCAGACGCTGGATCAGGGATTCGAGGTCGCCCGTCGTGCGGGTCTTCACCTTGAGGATGTAGTTGGCTTCCCCAGCCACCGACAGACAGTCCACGACCTCGGGGAGGTCCACGATCCGTTCCGGCAGGTCGTCGGGCTGGGTGGGGTCGAACGGGCTCACGGCGACCAGCGCCGTCACGAGCAGCCCGAGGGCGTCGGAGTCGACGATCGCCCGGTACCCGAGGATCACCCCGGCGCGCTCGAGCTTTCGGACCCGGTCGTGGACCGAGGACGCCGCGAGGCCGACCCGTCGGCCGATGTCCGCATAGGTCGCTCGGGCGTCCTCCTGGAGGGCGGCGATGATCTCCAGATCGCGCTGGTCCACCACCCGCGTATCGTACGGCGGCCCGACCGGCCGAGCGTCCGAACCACCCTGACGGCCGATTCCGCGTTCGCCACCGCTCGAGTACAAAGGACGCCTCGGCTCACCCTCCTCCGGGCCCGGCCGGAGGAGGTGCGCGGTAGGGACGTCGGCGTCCGCATCGGTCCGCCTGGTCTCCGTTCGCCGCCATGGGGTGCGACGCACCCTCACCGTCCTCTCGCCGGCGGTCCGGCTCGAGTACGTTCGGCTCGCGGCGGTCGCGGCCCCAGCGGTCGAGGAGGCCCTGAGCGGCCGCGTCATGGCGAACAGGGTCTGGCGCTCATGCCCGGAGCCGCCGGCGCTCACGCTCCGCCCGTGGCGGCTGGAGCGGCGGCTGTTCGCCCGCGCGCTCGACGCGTTCGCGTCCGCGCACGACGCCGTGGCGATCGCCGACGTGGCGACCTGTTACGCGTCGATCGGACCGCACCTCGCCCGCGCCGCCCTCGAGCGGATCGAGGCGCCGCAGGGACCGGCCGTCGAGAGGTTCCTCGCCTCCGTGGCTCGGGAGGGGGTCCGGGGGTTGCCGGTCGGACCCGACCCCTCGGCCGTCTTCGCGAACGCCGTGCTGGCGCATGCGGACCGGGCGCTCGAGGCCGAAGGGGTCGCGCACCTGCGATGGGTCGACGACTTCGTGATCGGAGGCGAGGGCCCTGCGTCGGTGGCGCACGGCCTGGACGTGCTCCGCGACGCCCTCGCGGACATCGGTCTCTGCGCCAACGAGGGCAAGACCCGGATCGTCGAGGACCCCTCGGCGCTGGCCCGGGCGATGCCATCCAGCCTGCGGGGGTCCGCTCGGCGGGTGGGCTAAGCTCGGCGCTCGATGCGAACCCTGTACCGAGCCTCGCGTGTGCACACGCTGTCCTACCCGGCGATGGGGGAGTGGGTGCTTGTGGACGGCCGTCACGTCGAGCGGGTCGGGGTCGGCGACCCGCCGGACGCCGAACGCGTCGTCGAGCTGCCGGGCGCAACGATCCTCCCGGGCTTCACCGACACGCACGTCCACCTCACGGGCACCGGTGTGCACCACCGAGCTCCGGAGCTGTCGGCCGCGCGGTCCGCGGGCGATCTGCTAGCCGCGGTCGTGCGGATCGCCGCCGACGGCGAGGGTCCCGTGTACCTGCACGGCTGGGACGAGTCCCACTGGAACGATCGGCGGATCCCCTCGCTCGACGAGCTCGACGTCGCCTGCGCCCGCCCGCTCGCGCTGGCGAGGGTCGACGGGCACGTCCTGCTGATGAATTCGGCCGGGCTCGACGCGACCGAGGCCGCGTCGGAGCCGGGGGTCGAGCTCGACGCCGACGGCCGGTCCACGGGTCGCGTGACCCGTCGCGCGGCGGAGGTGGCCAAGCGCTGGTTCGCGCTGAACCTCTCCGAGCACGAGGTCGAGGAGCTGCAGCTCCAGGCGGCCGGCCTCGCGGTGGCCCACGGGGTCACCACGATCCATGAGATGTCGATGCCCGCCGAGCGCGGGAGGCGGGACGTGGAGATCCTGCTCGCGCACCGCCGCCGGCTGCCGGTGGACGTGGTCGTGTACGTGGCCACCACCGATGTCTCGCAGGCGATGGACCTCGGCCTGCCGAGGATCGGCGGAGACCTGCCCGTCGATGGGTCCATCGGGGCGCGGACGGCCTGGGTCGCCGGGGGGTACCTCGGCGGCGTTCAGGCCCCCGAGGGTTACTACGAGGACGACGAGCTGGCTGAGTTCTTCCACGACGGCCACCTGGCCGGGCTGCAGGTCGGGGTCCACGCGATCGGCGACGCGGCGATCGCGCAGGTGATCGGCACCTGGGAGCGCGTCTACCAGTCACTCGATTCGCGCCAGCGTCGGCACTTCCGGGCGCGCCGACACCGGGTGGAGCATTTCGAGATGGCGGACCGGGACATCGTGGAGCGGGCGGCCATGCTCGGGCTGGCGATCAGCGTGCAACCAGCCTTCGACGCCGAGTGGGGGATGGCCGAAGGGCTGTACGAGCAGGGGCTCGGCCCCGAGCGGGCAGCCCGGATGAACCCGTTCCGGGACCTGGTGATGCGCGGGCTCGAGGTGGGTGCCGGCTCCGACTCGCCGATCACGTCCATCGACCCCATGGTGGGCATCGCCGCGTTCGAGTCCCACCACGATCCTCGGCAGCGGCTCTCACGCATCGAGGCGATCCGCGTGTACACGACGGGGAGCGCGCGGCTGGCCCACCAGGAGGACAAGAAGGGAAGCCTGGAGCCGGGGAAGCACGCGGACCTGGTCGCCTACGACGTCGATCCGGTCGACGTCGAATCCGTGGTGGGATTGGCCCCGATCCTGACGGTCAGCCTCGGGCGTGATGTCTTCGCGGCCTGAGAACAGCAGGTTTGACAGGGCTTCTGAGCCGGGTGTAGCTTCGCCGTGCGTCGGCCGCTTCGGCGGAAGGCGCACGGAGGACCCAAGAGGCTGAGTAGAGAACGCGGCGCCCCGGCGCCGCGGCCCCAAAGGTCTCTTGGGTCCTCGTCTTTCCTCCTGCCGCCGGGAATGAACGGCGGCCCTCTCACGTTCATCGCCCGGAACGCTTGTCATGGGGATGCCCGGCAGTACAATCCCCCGGCTAACGGGAGGAACGACCGTGGAAGACGTCGACGAGACGCTCGAGGACGAGGAGCTGGACGAGGAGGGCGAGGAGCCCGAGGCGCTCGACGGCGACGCGCCCGCCCCGGCCGCGACCCCCGCCGCCGCCGAGGAGCCCGTCGAGTCGATCCAGGACATCCTGGTCAAGCAGGAGGGCCAGGCCGAAGCGGGGGAGGAGGAGGACGAGTCCCTCCTCAACCTCAGCCGCGAGGAACGCCTCGAGCCGTTGGCGGTCAAGGTCGTCCCCCCCCAGCCGACCGAGTTCATATGTTCGAACTGCTTCCTGGTGAAGCATCGCAGCCAGCTGAAGGACAAGGCGAAGGTGCTCTGCCGGGACTGCGCCTGAGCCCGAACCGGCTCCGGCTCCCACTCGCGCTCCTGCTCGCCGCGGTCTCCGGAGGCCTTCAGTTCCTGGCGCTCCCGCCGGCCGGCCTGTGGCCGGTCGCCTACGTGGCGCCGATCCCCCTCCTGTGGCTGGTGCGCGGCTCACGGCCCAGACGGGCGGCGCTGGTCGGGTTCGTGTTCGGCTGGGTGTACTTCGGCGCCCTCCTGTACTGGATCGCCCTGTTCGGTGAGATGGCCTGGGCCTCCCTCGTCCTGCTCTCGGCGGCCTCCACGGCGGTGTTCGGCGCGCTCGCCCCGGCGGTGTGGCGGGACGACCGGCCGGTCCTGGCGACGTTCGGACTGGCCGCACTCTGGACCGTGATCGAATGGATCCGCGGTGCGTATCCCCTCGGCGGGTTCGGTTGGGGCCAGCTCGGCACCACCCAGCTCGACGCACCCGCGCTGCCGCTCGCGTCGGTGGCCGGCGTCTGGGGCCTGTCCTTCGTCGTGCTCCTGGTCGCGGGCCTCCTGTTGCTCGCGGTCGAGCGGTGGGGGAGGGGAGCGTGGCGGAGGGCCATGGCTCCCCTGGCCGTCGCGATCGGCGTCGCCCTGCTACCGGCGCTGATCCCGCTGCCGGCGGCCGACGGCGACACGATCGACGTGGCGGCGATCCAGGTGGACGTCTCCTCGGTCGAGCACCTGGTCGGCGACGCGGAAGACGTCGCCGTGGCGCGGCTGAACATCGAGCGCCATCTCGAGCTCGCGGACGACCCGCCGGACCTGGTGGTCTGGGGAGAGGGCTCGCTCGACCCGGGAGCCAGCGGCGATCCGGCGATCCGCGCCGAGGTCTCGGCCGCGATCGCGGCGGTCGGCGCGCCCACCGTGAGCGGGGCCGTCATCGACGACCCGGACGGGAGTCAGCACACCTCCGCGCTCGCCTTCGACGGCACCGGTGCGATCGTGGACCGCTACGACAAGGTCAGGCTCGTCCCCTTCGGCGAGTACGTCCCCTGGCGGGACCGGCTCTCCTTCATCGACGCGATCGACCAGGTTCCGATCGACCGAACGCCGGGGGAGGAGGTCTCCAACCTCCTCATCCCCGGCCTCCCGCCACTCGGAGCGCCGATCTGCTACGAGAACTCCTTCCCGTCGATCGAACGGGCGATGGTCGGCCAGGGCGCGGGCTTGCTCGTGGTGACGATCAACAACGCCTCCTACGAACGGACGGCCGCCTCCGAGCAGCACCTGTTGATGAGCCGCATGCGCGCGGTCGAGAACGGTCGGTGGGTCGTCCACGCCGCCGTGTCCGGGATCAGCGCCCTGATCGACGACCGGGGCCGGGTCGTCGACTCGCGCGGCCTGTTCGAGCCGGCGACGATGCGCGGCGTGGCGGTCACCTCGGACCGCACCACGCTCTACGTGCGCTTCGGCGACTGGGTCCCGTGGGGGTCGATCGTCCTCGTCATCGGCCTGGTGGCCCTGCCGCGGGGACGGCGGCGGGCCGAGCGGACCCCGGAGCCCCTCGGAGGCTCCCGGACGCTCGTGATCCTGCCCACCTTCAACGAGCGGGCCACGATCGAGACCGTCCTGGACGGCCTGGCGGCGTTGGGGCGGGACCTGGACGTCCTGGTCGTGGACGACTCCTCGCCGGACGGGACGGCCGACGTGGTGCGAGCCCGTTCGCAGGCGGATCCCCGCGTCCACCTGCTCGAACGCCCACGCAAGGCCGGGCTCGCCGGCGCCTATGCCCTCGGCTTCCAACGGGCCATCGCCGAGGGCTACGACCTCGTCGTGGAGATGGACTCGGACCTCTCGCACCTGCCCGAGGAACTGCCGAACCTCCTCGACGCGACCCGAGACCACGACCTCGTGATCGGCAGCCGGTACATCCCGGGGGGGTCGGTCACCAACTGGAGCGCCGCACGGGTCGCCCTGTCGAGGGCGGGGAACCGCTACGCGCGCTTCTGCCTGGGCTTCACCATGCACGATGCTACGAGCGGCTTCCGCGCCTACCGACGACCCGGCCTCGAGCGGGTGACCGCGACGCCGATCTCCTCGGACGGGTACGGCTTCCAGGTGGAGCTGGCCTACCGAGCCTGGAACCTCGGCCTTGCGATCGCCGAGGTGCCCATCACGTTCCGGGAGCGCGAGCACGGCCACTCCAAGATCAGCCGGCGCATCGTCGTCGAGGCCCTGTGGCTCATCACCCTGTGGGGACTTCGCGCCCGCTTCAGGCCGCGACCCGGGACCTGAGGGTCGAGAGGGGCCTTCCGCCCGGACGAACCGTGGAAGGGTGATCCTCCCAGGTAACGCCCAGAACGTCCGTTATGACAAGTAGCCCGAGGATCAGGATGTCCCAACGCCTCCCCCCACCTGTCGCGAGCGTGATGAGAACGCTGGGGGTGCCGAGCCTCACCAGCGGAGCGCGAGGTGCCGGGCGGCCCTGGCCTCGTCGAGGCGCCGGACCGGGGTCGTCAGCGGGGCCTGGTGGAGCAGGTCGGGGTCCTCGTGCGCCTCACGGTGTGCCCGGAGCAGGGCATCCGCGAAGGCATCGAGGGTCTCCTGCGTCTCCGTCTCGGTGGGCTCGACCATCATGGCCTCCTCCACCACGAGCGGGAAGTAGACCGTCGAGGGGTGATAGCCGAGGTCGATCACGCGCTTGGCCACGTCCATCGCCCGGATCCCCGTCTGCTCCTTCAGCTCACGCGCGCTCGCGACGAACTCGTGCATCGGCGGCATGTCGGGGACCGCGAGGGGGAAGGCGCCTTTGACCAGTTGCGCGAGGTAGTTGGCGTTGAGCACCGAGCGCTCGGCGACCTCCTTGAGCCCGTCTCGCCCGTGCAGGAACACGTAGGCGTAGGCACGCACCAAGATCGCGAAGTTGCCGAGGAACCCGTGCATCCGTCCGATCGTGTCCGGGAACGCCGACTCCAGCCGGAACGAGCCGTCATCCGCCCGCTCGACGCGGGGAACGGGCAGGAACGGTACGAGGGCCTCCGTGACCCCGACCGGGCCCGCCCCCGGCCCTCCCCCACCGTGCGGCGTGGCGAAGGTCTTGTGCGTGTTGATGTGGACGATGTCGAACCCCATGTCGCCGGGCCGGCAACGGCCGAGGATCGCGTTCAGGTTGGCGCCGTCGTAGTACACGAGCCCGCCGACGCCGTGGATCACCTCGGTCACCCGCTGGATCTCCTCCTCGAAGAGCCCGAGCGTGTTCGGGTTGGTGAGCATCAACCCGGCCACGTCCTCGTCCACGAGCTTCTCGAGCGCCGAGACGTCCACCAGCCCCCGAGCATCGCTGGGGACCGGTAGCGCCTGGTAGCCGGCGAGCCGGACGCTCGCCGGATTGGTCCCGTGCGCCGAGTCCGGGATCACGACCCGCTTCCGGGGGTCGCCGGCCCTGGTGTGGTGCGCTCGCATGATCAGCAGCCCGGTGAGCTCTCCGCACGCCCCTGCTGGCGGCTGGAGCGTCGCCCGAGCCATCCCGGTGATCTCACAGAGGGCTCGCTCGAGCCGCCACATCAGCTCCAGCGAGCCCTGGACGGTGTGGTCGGGCTGATGGGGATGAACACGCTGGAAGCCCGGCAGCGCGGCCACCGATTCGGAGACCTTGGGGTTGTACTTCATCGAGCAGGACCCCAGCGGGTACACGCCGGTGTCCACCCCGTAGTTCAACTGAGAGAGCCGGGTGTAGTGGGCGACGAGATCCCGCTCGGCCACCTCGGGCAGGGCCGCAGGCGCTCCGCGGGCGTATCCGGGGGGCACAGGCGCCTCGGGGACGTCGAGCGCGGGCAGGCTCCATCCGCCACGACCGGGCCGCGAGAGGGATTTGAGGGTGCCCTGACGATCCGGAGGGCCCTGGGTGCGGACGGGCGCGCCGGTCCCGCTCACGCGAGCACCTCCTTCATCGCCATCGCGAGGCCGTCGATCTCCTCGCGCGTGCGGCGCTCGGTCACCGCCACGAGCAGCGCGTGCCCGTCGGCGTCGGGCAACGGCACGCCCGCGAGGTATCCGCGCTCCACGAGCGCGTCGCGAACCTCGGCGGCCGGGCGCGGAAGGCGCAGGGGGAACTCCTTGAAGAAGGGAGCGTCGCCGAACAGCGGCTCCACGCCGGGGATCTCCGCGAGGCGACCCGCCGCATAGACGGCCTTCGAGGCGCATCGCCGCCCGAGCTCTTCGAGCCCCTGCGGTCCGAGCCACCCCAGGTACACGGTGGCCGCGACGGCCATCAGGGTCTGGTTCGTGCAGATGTTGCTCGTGGCCTTCTCGCGGCGGATGTGCTGCTCGCGGGCCTGCAAGGTGAGGACGTAGCCCGTGCGTCCGTCCACGTCGACGGTCTCCCCCACGATCCGCCCGGGCAGCCGGCGGACGTCGTCGAGCCTGGTCGCGATCACGCCGAGGTAGGGGCCACCGTGGTTGAGGTGGTTCCCGAGGACCTGACCCTCGGCGACCGCGATGTCCGCCCGCAGGTCACCCGGGGGCGCGAGCACGCCCAGCGACAGCGGGTCGAAGACCTGGATCGCGCGCGCCCCTCCCGCGTGCGCGAGGCCGAACAGATCGCGCGCCGGCTCGAGCAACCCGTAGGCGTTGGGGTGCTGGACGATGACGCAGGCGACGTCGTCTCCGACCTGCGGCTCCCCACCGCGGCCATCCACGACGTCGAAGACCTCCGGCTCGTATCCGGCCCCCCGGCCGTAGGTCCGCAGCGTCTCCACGTACCGCCGGTCCACCCCCGCCGAGACCAGCACCCGGTCCCGCCCCTCGGTCGTGCGCGCGAGGTTGACGGCCTCGGCGAGGGCGGTCGCTCCGTCGTAGAGCGACGCGTTGCTGACCTCCAGACCTGTGAGGTCGCAGATCATCGACTGGTACTCGAACAAGGCCTGGAGCACCCCCTGCGAGAGCTCGGGCTGGTAGGGCGTATACGAGGTGTAGAACTCGGACCGCCCCGCGAGCGCCCACACCACCGCGGGGACGTAGTGGTCGTAGGCGCCGCCACCCGCGAAGCACACGAGGTCGTCCGCGCTGCGGTTGCGGGCGGCGAGCGCGGCGAGATCCGCAACGATCTCCATCTCGGATACGCCCTCGGGGAGCTCGAGCGGCCGGTCCAGGCGAACGGGTTCGGGGATCTGCTCGAACAGCTGGTCGATGCTCGAGCGGCCGATGGCCTCGAGCATCCGGGCCACGTCGTCCTCGGTGTGCGGCGCGAACCTCATGCAGGGCGCAGAGTCTAGCGGGTCCCGGAGTGGACCCTGCCTCTCGCCCGACGGGGCCCCGAGCTCACCCGGATACGTCCTCGAGCCCGTACTTCGACACGAGTGAGAGGTAGTCGCGCTGGTAGAAGATCTTGCAGTTCACGCCCGGATACAGCTCACGGAGACGTCTGACCTTGCGGTTCTTCTTCGTCACGAGCTTCTGGTTGAGCGTGGTGATCTCGATGTACAGGTCGTACTGCGGAAGGTAGAAGTCCGGCGTGAACCGCTGGATCACGTTTCCCTCGTGGTCCCGCTCGAGGTCGAAGGACGTGGGCTCGTACTCCCAGTCGATCTGATAGAAGTCCAGGAGCCGAGCGAACTGCCGTTCGCTCGCATGCGCGAAGGAGACGCTGTCGCTCTTGAGGTCCGGCGTGGCGACGGACGCGGCCTCGCTCACGCGCCTCCGGCGGAGGCGGCGCGACCCTTGCGGGCGGTCTTGGCGATGGTGCCCTGCAGGTCCGTCCATAGCCGGTCGACGGCGATCGCGAAGACCGCCTGTCCCCCCTTGACGAGGTCCACGACGGCCTCGGGGGACTCCACCGCGTAGATACGTGAGCCGTCCGAGACCAGGGTCGTGCCGAGCGGTGGTTCCTTGAGCGCCTTCAGTGTCCCCATGGCTTCACGGATCCGCTGCAGGCTCACCCCGCTGTCGAGCATGCGCTTGATGAGCTTGAGGGTCGCCAGGTCCTGGAACGAGTACAGGCGCTGCGAGCCCGAGCCCTGGGCGTCCTGCACCGAGGGTCTGACCAAGCCCGTGCGGGCCCAGTAATCGAGCTGTCGGTAGCTGATCCCGACGATCTTGGTGACCTCGGGGACGCGATATCCCTGCTCAGTCATCACAACTCCGTAATTACGCGGGCGTCGGCAGCCTAGGGCCCACCCCGGGCCGTGTCAATCATCCGCCGGACCTCCCAGGATCGGCCGATCGGCCGGGGTAGGCTCCCCCGGTGCCCTCACCTGCGGACATGACGGACGAGCGTCCGCCCGGTACCGTACGCCGCCGTGACCCCCGACCAGACGGGCGCGGACCGCTGAGAGCGACACGCCACGCATCCGTCCTCGCCGGGGCAACGGTCCTCCTCCTCGCCGTGGGCGCCCTGCTCGCCCCCTCCGCGACCGCCGGCGACCGGGACCGCACGGCGCTTCTGCGGCTGGTGAACGCGGCTCGCGAGCACCACGACCTCGATCCCCTGGCGCTCGACCGCGACCTGTCGGGGGACGCCAAGGCACACACGCGCGAGATGATCCGTCATGAACGGATCTACGACCCGGACGACATCCTCCACATCCTGCGCGGCCGCCGCTTCCACGTCGGGGCGGCCACGGTAGGCTGCGCCCCGTCGCTGAACGCGCTCCGCCGGGCCTGGATGCGCTCCGATGAGCATCGAGAGATCCTGCTGCATCCCGAGCTGGAGAAGGTCGGGTTCGGGGTCATCTGGCCGGCACACGACACCAACCCGTGTGGCGAGGGCGCCGTGTGGGCCACCGGCATCTACTACGGCTGATCGACCCGTCAGCGGTGACTCGGCGCCGCTACTCGAAGTCCTCCGGCGTGACGCTCTCCAGGAACTCGCGGAACTGCTGGAGCTGACGCTCCGCGTCCTCGCCCTCGTCGTCCGCCGGGATCACGATCGAGGCCTCCGCCATCACGTCCTCGTTGGCGAAGATCTTGCATCCCAGGCGGACGGCCAGCGCGATCGCGTCCGAGGGGCGTGAGGAGATCTCGTACGAGGAACCGTTGCGCTGCAACGCGATCACCGCGTAGAAGACGCCATCACGGAGCTCGGTGATCGTGATCGCCGTGACCTGCACCGACATCTCCTCGAGGATGTTCCTCAGCAGGTCGTGGGTCATCGGTCTCGGCGTCGCGAGCCCTTGCTGGCCGATCGCGATGGCCTGGGCCTCGGACTGGCCGATCCAGATCGGGAGATAACGCTCTCCCCCGGACTCCTGCAACAGGACGATGGGCGAGTTCGACGGGAACTCGATCCGGACGCCGGCGACGGTCATCTCGATCATGCCCGCGTTCGACCGTACACCCGGCCCTCAGGGTCCGGCAACCTACGGCGATGCCGCCGCGGCCTCCTCGTCGTCGGGCACCGAGCGGGCGCCCGGGAGGAACGGCAGAAGCAGGTCCGGGTCGGCCTCGAGGGCGCGAAGATCCTCGACCGCCAGGATGTCCGGGAGGTTCCGGTAGCGTTCCTGGAAGTCGAGCCCGTAGCCCACGACGAACACGTCGGGGCAGTCGAACCCCACGTACCGGATCTCGAGCGGGGCGATCCGGCGGACGCTCTTGTCGAGGAGCGTGCAGACGGCCACCGACGCGGGTCCCCGGGACTCGAGCACCGAGATCAGGTACGAGAGCGTGAGGCCCGTGTCGACGATGTCCTCGACGACGATCACGTCGCGGCCCCCGACGTCCTGATCGAGGTCCTTGACGATCCTCACGCGTCCCATCGACTCCGGCGCGCTCCCGTACCGGGAGATGGACATGTAGTCGATCGCGACCGGGAGCGCGATCTCTCGGATCAGGTCCGCGAGGAACATCGAGCCGCCCTTGAGGACCGAGATCAGGACGGGCGCGCGCCCCTCGTAGTCCCCGGTGATGGTGCGGCCGAGCTCCTCGATCCGTCGGCGGATGTCCTCGCGCCCCACCACGACGCGGGCGTTGTCCGACACCGCGGCGATGCTAGCAGGGGTGCTGCCGAACGCGGGGAGCCGGGAGGCGGCCTCAGCCCAGCAGCGCCTGCAGGACCGCCCCGCCCGCCCGGACCACCGACCCGAACGCCCGGGACCACCAGGGCCCCCCCTCGACGGGCTCAGGCGGCGGCGGGAGGCCCGTGACCAGCATCGGGACCTCGCCGACCAGACGCTCCCCCGCCGTGACCCGGACCAGGCCGATCGCCTCCCCGCGGTCGGGAGGGAACGCGACCCGATCCTGCAGAAGCAGCGTGCGTTCGATCTCGACCTCGACCGCCACGAGCCCCTCGAGGGCGGCGCCGGCGGCAACCGGGATCGGTCGGCCGCCGACGGTGACGGTCCCGAGCCCCTCGCCCGCCTCCACCAGGACCCGTCGATCGAACGCCTCGAACCCGTAGTTCAGCAACTCCGCCGCATCCGAGAAGGGCTCGCCGGGCTCCCCCAGCACGACGGCCACCAGCCGCACGCCATCGCGCTCGGCGGCCGCGATCACGCAGAAGCCGGCCGCGCTGGTGAACCCCGTCTTCACACCGATCGCACCCGGGTACAGCCACAGGAGCACGTTGCGGTTCTGCACGGTCCTCGGCTCGGCGTCGAGGGATTCGACGACGTGTGTCCGGGTTGCCGTGATGTCCGCGAACCCGGGCAGGTCGAACGCGGCGCGGGTGAGACGCACGAGGTCGCGGGCCGTCGAGGAGCCGATCTCGTCGAGCCCGTTCGGCGAGGCGAAGCGCGACCGAGACATCTCCAGCTCCGCGGCGCGCGCGTTCATCCGCTCGACGAACGCCGGGACCTCGCCGTCCACGTGTTCGGCGAGGGCGTCCGCCGCGTCGTTCGCGGACTGGAGCAGGAGCGCGTACAGCAGCTCCTCCACCAGGATGCGCTCGCCCGGGACGAGGCCGAGTCCGGAGATCCCGGCGACACGGGGCGCGGCCGCCTCCTCGCTCACGGTGACCACCTCGGCGGGCGAGGTCTCCTCCAGCACGAGGAGCGCGGTCATGACCTTGGTGAGGCTCGCGATCGGTCGCCGCTCGTTCCCCTCCAGGTTGAACAAGACCTGGCCCGTGTCCAGGTCGGCGAGGACGGCTGCCTGGGCCCTGAGCTCGGGCAGCAGCGTCGACGGGGCCGGTGTGCGCAGCTCGGAGACGAACGGCGACGGCGAGGTGCCGCCACCGGGAACGACGACCGGCGTCGGAGGGGGCGGCAAGGGCGACTGCGCGACCCCGGAGACCGGAAGGAGCGCGATGAGCAGGAGCGCCGACGCGCCGAGCGCCGCCGCCCTGATGCGGGCACGGGAAAGCGGGCTCACGAGAGATGCTGGCGCAGGTTGGCGCGGAGGAGCGCCTGCTTCAGCTTGCGCGAGGCCCTCGCCAGCTCGGTGAGCGAGGCGGTCGCCTGGCGTCGAGCGTCGGGATTGCGCTGGCGGAGCTGCGGCATGACGATCGTCTCGAAGAACGACGACTCGCGCTCCTCGAAGTGCTTGTACATGGTGAGGTGACGCGCCTCGACACCGAACCGGAAGAAGTCCTTCACGATGGACAGCACGACGTAGTCGTCGCCGTCGTAGTAGCGGGCGCCCTCGGGCCCGTGCGAGCACACGAGTCCGTACGACTCGAGCTCTCGGATCTGCTCCCGCTCCACGCCGGTGGCCGCGCTCATCTCCTCGATGGACATCTGCAGTCCCGTGGGTGGCTCGGCCAGCTCGTCCTGCGGCTCGACACCCGCGACCTCGACCATCGAGACGGGCTCGTGGCCGTTGGCCTCCTCATGCTGCAGCAACCGCTCCTTGATCACCTTGAGCGGGAGGTACTCGTCCCGCTGCATCCGCAGGATCGACCTCAGTCGCTCCAGGTCCTTCTCGTAGAACTTGCGGTACCCGGAGGGCGTCCGCTCGGGGTCGATCAGCCCCTCCGACTCCAGGAAGCGGATCTTGCTGATCGTGATGTCCGGGAACTCGGCCTTGACCGCCACCAGGACCTCGCCGATCGACTGGTAGTTGCGCGTCGCCATCTGCTCACTCCCCTACGAAGAAGACGAGTCGGAACCGCCCGATCTGCACCTCGTCCTGCTGCGCCAGCTTGGTCATCTCGACCCGCTCGCGGTTGACGTAGGTGCCGTTCATGCTTCCGAGGTCGTGGATCGAGAAGCCGTCGGCGGTCCGTCGGATCTCCGCATGCTTGCGGCTGACGCTGACGTCGTCCAGGAACACGTCGCTCTGGGTGCTTCGCCCCACGATCGTGGAGTCGGACTCGAGCATGAAGGTCGACCCGGCGTTCGGGCCGGTCTTGACCAGAAGGAGCGCCTGACCCGGCTGAAGCTCGTCTTCGGGGAAGGGGAACTCCTCATGACCCTCAGCTTCCACCTCGATCGGAGTGATCCCGAGGGTCGTCTCTTCCTGCAGGGCAGCCCCACAGTTGGCACAGAAGTGCGCCTCGTCCTTGTTGGGATGTCCACAGTTGGTGCAGTACACGCTCGACGTCTCCGATCCCGGTCCCTCGCGTTGAGACTCTTGCTCGAACCCTCAACCTCGACCTCGACCGTGCTCGAAGGTACCCCCTGCCAAGGCCAGGGGTCAACCAGGGACCGCAAGCAGGCTGAGGTGCAGTCGAGGGTCAGGCGTGGGTGGCGGGTTGGGTCTAGGTCGAGCTTTCGTCGACGAGGGCCCGGTAGCCGGCAGCGTCCAGGAGCCCTTCGCCCGCCTCGGCGACCTCGAGCACGACCAGCCATCCATCGCCGTAGGGCTGCTCGTTGACGAGCTCGGGCCGGTCCTCGATGAGCGGATTGCGCTCGATCACGGTGCCGCTGACCGGCGCGTACACGTCCGACACCGACTTGGTCGACTCGACCTCGCCGAGCGGCTGGCCGGCGGTCACCGCCGCCCCGACCTCGGGGACGTCCACGTAAACGATGTCGCCCAGCGCGTCCTGCGCGTAGTCGGTGATGCCGACCCGCACGCGCCCCGGCCCCTCCTCCCGGACCCACTCGTGCTCCGTCGTGTAGCGGAGGTCTTCGGGGAACTCCATCGGAATCGCTCCTTCCGGACGTACCGGGCCGGACCGTAGCACGTCCGCCCGGGGCCAGCCCTAGCTCGAACGGGGCGTCGACGCCGCCCACGCGGTCCGAAGGTCGCCGACGTACAGGGCCGCGGCCACGTACGACTCCACGATCGCCACCGCGTAGATGGTCCAGCCGCACGCGAGCGCCGCCGGTGCGAACGCGTACCCGAGGGAGCCCCACGAGATGAAGCCGATGGCCGTCATGAGCCCGAACGTCGCCACCTTGCCGAGGTACCGGACCTCGATCCGGGCTCGCCTCCTCCAGAGCAGGACCAGACCCGCGACCAGGATCGCCACATCGCGCACGAGGACCAGCAGCGCCGCCCACAGCGGGAACGCGCCTCGGATCACGAGCGCGATCAGCCCGGCGGCGATCGCGAGTCGGTCCGCAACCGGATCGAGGACCTTGCCCACCTCGGAGACCTGCCCCGTCGCGCGGGCGACGACCCCATCCACCCAGTCCGTGGCGGCGACCACCCCGAACAGGATCAACCCGGCCTTGGTGGTGTCCTCGTCGACGATCATCGTGAAGAACACCGGGATCAGCGCGATGCGGGCGAACGAGATGGCGTTCGGGATCGTCAGGACACGGTCGGTCGCGCTCCCGGCGGGATCGTCCATCGCGGCGCGAACCTACCACCCTGCCCCCGACCGGACGGACCCGATCCGCTCTAGGCTTCATCCCGATGAGGCCCATATGGCCATGACACCGCGCGAACGCGTGCTTGCGGCCCTGCGCCACGAGGAGCCCGACCGCGTCCCGATCGTGCTCGGGGTGAGCAACGCCACCGGCATCAAGATGAAGCCGTACCGCGAGCTCAAGCGCCTCCTCGGCATCGACGCCCCGAACCGGTACCTGTACGGGTGGCCCGAGCTCGGGACCGCGGAGGTCGACGAGGAGACCCTCGTCCGCCTGGGAACCGACGTCCGGGGCGTCTGGGACGTCGAGCCGGCCTCGGTGCTGGAGCGTAACGCGTCGCGACCTCCGCACGCCGACTACATCAACTCGTGGGGCTCGGGTGCCCGCGAGATCCGGCCGGGCGAGTGGTTCCCGATGGTCTGCCCCATGGCGGACGCGACCACGCTCCAGGAGCTCGAGGACTACCCGTGGCCGGACATGGACGACCCGACCCGGGTCGCCCACGTCGCCGCAGAGGCCGCCCGGCTCGCCGCGGACGGCCGCTTCGCGATCATGGCCACGCCCTGGCTCCTGTTCCCGCTCGAGCGAGCCTTCGCGATGCAGGGGATGGACCGGTTCCTGATGAACCTCGCGCTCCACCCGGATTTCGCCGAGGCGCTCCTGTGGAAGCTCGAGGAGCTCTGCAAGACCCTGATGGGTCACTTCCTCGAGGCGCTCGGGCCCAACGTCGACATCATCAAGATCGGCGACGACCTCGGGACCCAAGAGAGCCTGTTGATGTCGCCGGACATGTACCGCCGCATCCTGAAGCCGATCCACGCCGACTACATCGCATTCATGCATCAGCGCACGGACGCGAAGGTCTTCTTCCACACGGACGGGGACGTGTTCCCGCTCATCGACGACCTGCTCGAGATCGGCGTCGACATCCTGAACCCGATCCAGACCTCGGCGGGCAAGATGGCCAACCTCGAGGAGCTGAAGGCCAGGTGGGGCGACCGCCTCACGTTCTGCGGCGGCATCGATACGCATCGGATCCTGCCGGCGGGGACGCCCGAGGAGGTGCGAGCGGAGGTCCGCCGTGTGATCGGGATCCTCGCGCCCCGTGGGGGCTACATGGTCAGCTCCGTCCACACGGTGATGGACGACGTTCCCGCCCAGAACATCCTCGCGATGGTCGATGCCGTCCAGGAGCTGGGGGCCTCCCCCGCCGCTCGGGGCGCGTCGTGAAGCGAGGCGAGGAGCTGCTCGACGAGCTGTACGGCTGCGTGCTCTCCGGGCAGGCGGACCGGGCCGTCGAGGTGGCGAACGAGGGCCTCGGCATCGGGCTGGAGCCGACCACGCTGCTGTTCGACGCCATGATCCCGGCGCTCGAGGAGGTGGGTCGCCGCTTCGAGACCGGCGAGGTGTTCCTGCCCGAGATGCTGATCGCCGCCAACGCGATGCAGGAGGTCGTCAAGGTCCTGCGGCCGCTCCTGGTGGCCGCCGGGGTCGAGACGATCGGCCGGTTCGTGATGGGCACGGTCGCCGGCGACATCCACGACGTGGGCAAGAACCTGGTCGACGTGATGCTGGAGGGCGCCGGGTTCGAGGTGATCGACCTCGGGATCAACGTCCCGGCGGAGCGGTTCATCGAGGCGATCCGCGAGCTCGAGCCCGATGCCGTGGGCATGAGCGCGTTCCTGACCACCACCGCGCTCGAGTTCGAGCGGAACATCGAGGCGATCGAGCGAGCCGGGCTCCGGGACCGCGTGAAGATCCTGATCGGCGGCGCACCGGTCGATCAAGCATTGGTCGAGCACGTCGGTGCCGACGGGTTCGCCCCCGACGCCAGCTCAGCCGTTCGAGTGACCAAGGCGGTGCTGGGCATCTCGTGATCTCGTCGGGCCGGCCGGATTTGAACCGGCGACCTTCTGACCCCCAGTCAGACGCGCTAACCAAGCTGCGCCACGGCCCGTGGCACGCAGTCTACCGGGCTCGGGAGCGCCGGCCCTTGCGGAACCGCAGCCGCAGCGGCACGCCGTCCAGGTCCAGCGCGCGCCGCAGGCGGCCCTCGAGGAAGCGTTGGTACGACGCCTCGGGCGGGAGCGCGCCGAACAGCACGAAGGTCGGGGGGCCACCCGCGACCTGCGTGGCGTACTTGTAGCGGGCGGGCCCCGGCCGCTCGGCCTGGGCCGCCTGCACGACCTCGTTGATCGGGGCCGTCGGCGCCCTGCGTGTCCAACGGTCGTGCACCTCGAGCAGCGTGGGCGCCAGACGCTGCACCCCGGTGCCGGTCAGGGCGCTGGTGCGGAGCACGGGGGCGCGGGCGAACGGGACGAGCAGCTGGGACAGCTCCTTGAAGGCGCGATCGCGTTCCTCGATCAGGTCCCACTTGTTGGCGACGACCACGAGGCCGCGACCGACCTCCATCACGCGGGCGGCGATGCGCTTGTCCTCGCCGGTGAGTCCGTCGACCGCATCCAGGATCAGCACCGCCACGTGCGCGCGCTCGATCGCGCGCTCGGCGCGGAGGAAGCTGTAGTAGTCGACGCCCTGGATCTTGCCCAGTCGGCGGAACCCGGCCGTGTCCACGAACCGCACCGGCCCCTGCGGCCACTCGACGAGCGCGTCGACCGCGTCCCGCGTGGTCCCGGCCTCCTCGAACACGACCGAGCGCTCCTCTCCCACCAGCCGATTGAACAGGCTCGACTTGCCCACGTTCGGGCGCCCGACCAGCGCGAAGGCCGGCTCCTCCTCGACCTCCGGCGCCCCCGTGTCCTCCGGCAGCAACGCGACCACGCGATCGAGCAGGTCGCCCGATCCCCGGCCATGCAGCGCCGACACGGGGACGGGATCACCCAGCCCGAGGGCGTGGAAGGCGAGGGCCTCGGCCTCCTCCCGCTCGGAATCGACCTTGTTCGCGACCAGCAGCACCGGGACCGTCGCCCGCCGGAGCTTGCGGGCGAGCAGCGCGTCCTCCTCGACCGGGCCGGTCTGGACGTCCACGACGAGCAGGACGACGTCAGCGGCCTCGGCGGCGCGCTCGGCCTGGCGGGAGACGAGCGCCTCGATCCCCTTCGCGCCGTGCTGGTACCCACCCGTGTCCACGAGCCGGAACGTCCGCCCGCGCCAGGTGGCCTCGAGCTCCACCCGGTCGCGCGTCACGCCCGGCATCTCGTGGGCGATCGCCTCCCGCCGCCCGAACAGCCGGTTCACCAGGGTGGACTTGCCGACGTTCTGCCGGCCGATCACCGCGACGGCGGGCATGCTCACGGCCGGAGCCCTCGCTCCCGGACGAGCGCCATCGCACGCCCGAAGGTCTCTTCGGGCCCGAGGTCGGTGGTGTCGATCACGATCGCGTCGTCGGCCGGCTCGAGCGGGTTCGTCCGCGCGTCGAGCGCGTCTCGGCGGCGCAGCGCCTCGGCCACGTCACGGACGTGGGACTCGCGCTCCTGCGCCCGACGCTCGACCCGCTCCGTGGGGTGCGCCTCCAGGAAGAGCTTCAGCGGCGCGTCCGGAGCGACCACGGTCCCGATATCCCGGCCCTCCATCACCGCCCCGGCGGCTCCCAGCCTGCGCTGCTCGTCGCGCAGGACGGCCCGAACCTCGGGGTGACGTGACACGCGAGAGACCGTCGACTCGACCTCGGGGGAGGTGAGGGCGTCCTCCGGCGCCCTCCCGTCGATCGTGAGCGCGGCCGGCCGAACCGTCAGGTCGAGGTCGAACCCGATCGCGCGGGCGAGCGCCGCGAGCGCCGGCGCGTCGGCGGGGTCGACCCCCTCCCGTGCCGCGCGAAGGGCGAGCGCCCGGTACATGAGCCCGGTGTTCACGTACGGCAGGCCGAGTTCCAGGGCGAGGCGCCGCGCCAGCGTGCTCTTCCCCGAGCCGGCGGGACCGTCGATCGCGATGACGGCGTTCACGCGTCCACCCTGGCCCCGAGGGCCACGAGCGCCGGCACGAACCCCGGGTACGTGTCCTCGGCCGCCTCGATGCCTTCGATCGTCACGGGCGCGCGGGCCCCGAGGGCCGAGACCGCGATCGCCATCGCCATCCGGTGGTCCCCGCGGGCATCGGCCAC
>DASSJM010000031.1:0-3558 GCA_035691205.1 Actinomycetota bacterium | reverse complement strand
CCTCGGTCCCGTCGACGACATACTCGGCCGCCATCACGTCGCCGGCAGGGTTCAACGTCAGGTGCGAGACCCTCGCGCCCGAGGGATCCCAGACGGGATGCAGCTCGTGGTTGAAGAACACCTCGATCTGGCCCTCCGCCGACGCGTACCAGCCGATCCCATCGGGAGCGCCGGACATCTGATACGAGACGTCACCCTCGCCGACGATGTCGCCGGTCGTGAGGATGGGCTGAACGACGACACCATCCACGAGCGGCACGAGGAACGATCGCGCGTCCGTGACGAACGGCGTCGGCGCGGCCGGACGCATCCCGGATGCGACCCCGCCGGGAACGAGCATCGAGAACGCCACGAGGGCGCTCGCCCCCGGTGCGACGATCCGCGAACCCCGGAGCATGCGGCCCCCTTCCTCGCCCGGTCGACGCGCGGACGCTAGCCGCGTGCACCTCAGGGGTCAAACCGCGCCCGTCCGGCTCGCTGCCTCCTCTCGAAGTGGCTACCGTCCCGCGTAGTCGTCGAGCGAGGTGGCACGACACACCTCGAGGAGAGTGACCGGTGAGCGCGGATGCGGCAGCGATCCTGGCCGCGGTGGGGTTCGCGGGGATCGCGGTCTTCCAAGCGGCGCTGGCGTTGGGCGCTCCCCTCGGTCGAGCCGCGTGGGGCGGGACCCACCAAGGCCGGCTCCCACCGCGGCTCCGCATCGCGAGCGCGATCGCGGTCGCATTCTGGCTGCTCGCGGCCATCACGGTCCTCGAGCGCGCCGGGTACGAGATCGTGGGTCTCCCGTCCGCGTTCGTCCGTTGGGGAACCTGGCTCCTCGTCGTGGTGCTCCCGGTCGGGGCGCTCATGAACTTCGCCTCACGCAGCCCGTGGGAGCGCTTCCTGTGGGGACCGGTCGCGTTGATCCTGGCCGCGCTGTGCCTCGTGGTCGCCCGCAGCCCACTGCCCTCCGGCGGCTGAGCCGCGCCAAGCAGAGAGGATCTGCTACGGCTCCATCGGGGGGATGTTCTGGTTGCGACGGAACAGGTTCGTCGGGTCGTACCGAGCCTTGATCTCCCGCAGCCGGTCCCACGTGGCGCCGGGGTACGCGAGACGGACCGCTTCCTCGCCGTCATAGCCGAGGAAGTTCACGTACACGCCCTCGTCGTCCTGCCGGAGGGCCGTCGCGAACGCCCGGACCCACTCGTCGCGGACGACCCGGTCCTCGGGTCCCTCGTAGAACGCAGCGACGTTGACCATGATCTTGCTCGCGCGGTGCGCGAACGCGGTGGCGTCGACCGGCACGCGCGACATCGCGCCGCCGAGCACGCGGAGCTGTGCCACGCGCAGGCTCGCGTCGGAGGCCTCGAGCCACTCCACGACCGTCCGGGCCACGTCGAGGTCGACTCGGTCGACGAACATCGTGCGCGCCACGGCCGTCGGGTGGTAGGACTCGTCGTCCGGCGGGTACATCTCCGGGTACGGCATCGCCTTCACCATGTCGGCGATCGGCTCGGCGAGCGCGCGGAACGGCGCGAGCGCCCGCTCCCCCGCCTCGGCGTCCCCCGCGTAGCACATGAACGCGAGCACGACGAGCGTGCCGTGCGCCTCCTCGGGCAGGAACGGCATCGGCGGCGCTGGCATGACGTTGGCGATCGTCGCGAGCTCCTCGGGCGCCGCCTCGGCGAGCTCGATGAACGACGCGACGACCTTCGGGCTCGCCGGCAGGATCAGCATCCCGCCCACGACCTGCTCGAGCTCGTGCAGCCGGAGGTGGAACCGCGTCACGACGCCGAAGTTCCCACCGCCACCGCGGATCGCCCAGAACAGGTCGGGATGGTGCTCCGCGTCGACCTGCAGGATCTGCCCGTCCGCCGTCACGATCTCCGCGACGAGCAGGTCGTCGATCGTGAGGCCGTGCTTGCGCGCGAGGTACCCGACACCGCCGCCCAGCGTGATCCCGCCGATCCCGACCGAGCCGGTGTCGCCGAACCCGGTCGCGAGGCCGTGCGCCGCGGCTGCCGACGTGTACTCGATCGCCGTCAGACCGGTCTCGGCCCACGCCGTCCGGCCCCCCACGTCGACCTCGAGGCCCTTTAGGTCGCGGAGATCGAGCACGATGCCGCCCTCCGTCGTGCTGTGGCCGGCGCCGCTGTGGCCGCCGGAGCGAACCGCGAGCTCGCTCCCGGTCTCGCGCGCGAGCGTGACCACGCGAGCCACGTCCTGCGCGTCGGCGACCCTGACGATGACACCGGGTCGCTGGTCGAACCCGCCGGCGAAGAGCGCCCGCGCCTCGTCGTAGCCGGGGTCCTCGGGCGCGATCACGCGGCCGCGGACGGCCGACCGGAGCTCGGTGACGGTCTCGGATCCGATCTTCACGATGCCTCCTCGCGGGTCTGGACCTTCCACGCTACGACCGGCGTTCGGCGCCGACAGCCCCCCTCATGGGAGCAGCCTCCCCGTCCGGGCGATGGGTGAAACTCGCGGCCCGCCGGCTCGCTGATGAGACGAGGGGGGACCCAGGAACTCATCGCCCGCAGCCGATGAGTTGCGCTCGCGAGGACCGTCGTAAGGTTGAGGTTCGCGCGACGAGGGGGAGCGACGCTGGAGGCGGCCGGACGGGGGACCACGACGCACGGATCCGAGGGGCTGGACCGCCAGCTCCAGGATCATCGCGCCGAGCTCACGGCGTACGCCTACCGGATGCTGGGCGGTGCGTTCGAGGCGGAGGACGCCGTTCAGGAGACCCTGCTGCGGGCCTGGCGCGGCTTCGATCGGTTCGAGGGGCGCTCCTCGCTCCGCTCGTGGCTCTACCGGATCGTGACGAACGTCTGCCTGGACATGCTGAGCGGGAGCGAGCGCCGCGCGCGGCCGATGGACCTGGGGCCGGCCGGGACCGCCGCCGCGCCGCTCGGCGAGCCGCTCCCGGAGATCGCCTGGCTCGAGCCGATCCCGGACGGTCGTGTGCTCCCGGAGAGCGGCGACCCCGCCGAGGTGGCCGAGACCCGCGAGACGATCCGCCTGGCCTTCGTCGCCGCCCTGCAGCACCTGCCGCCGAAGCAGCGAGCGGTGCTGCTTCTCCGCGAGGTGCTGCGCTGGTCGGCCGCCGAGGTGGCCGAGCTGCTCGAGACCTCGGTCGCGTCGGTCAACAGCGCGCTCCAGCGAGCGCGGGCCACGCTGTCGACGATCGACCTGTCCGCCGAGGACTATCGCCCGATGGACGAGGACCAGCGGGCGTTGCTCGCCCGCTACGTCGACGCGTTCGAGCGCTACGACATGGACTCGCTCACGTCGCTGCTCCGCGAGGACGCCACGTGGTCGATGCCGCCGTACGAGCTGTGGCTGCAGACCCACGAGGACGTCCGCCGCTGGTGCCTCGGGCCGGGCATCGGCTGCCGAGGCTCGCGCCTCCTGCCGACCGCGGCGAACGGCATGCCGGCGTTCGGGCAGTACAAGCCCGATCCGGGCGGCGGCCTCGCGCCCTGGTCGCTCCAGGTGCTCGAGCTCTCAGGAGGCGCGATCGCCGGGATCAGCTTCTTCCTCGACACCGAGCGCCTGTTCCCGCTGTTCGGCCTGCCC
>DASSJM010000030.1:0-18874 GCA_035691205.1 Actinomycetota bacterium | reverse complement strand
GGCGCGCGGACGCTGCCCGCGGCGATGGCCGTGCTGGTCGTCGCCGGGCTGTGCGCATCGCCGATGACGATCTGGGCTCAGACCATCCGGATGCGCGTGATCCCGTCCGAGCTCCGCGGACGGACGTTCGGCCTGCTCCGGACGCTCATGCAGTCGACGCCGCCCCTCGGCGGGGCGCTCGCCGCGGCGATGGTCGCCGGCGGCGGCGCCATCGGCCCGGCGGTGCTCGTGATGACGCTGGTCATGGCGGTCCCGGGCGTGCTCGGGCTGGTCACGCCCGCCCTGGCCGACGAGCACACCCGCGCCCGGGAGGCCGCTCCGGTCGTGGCTGCGTGACGGCGTCGTCCGCGTAGACTCCGCGCCGATGGCGAGGCGGAGCGGCGTTCGGCGGGTCCTCGGGTGGGTCCTCCTGATCGCGTTCCTGGCCGTCACGACGAGCGGCCTGTGGCTCCCGCCGGTCCTGATCCGGGCGACCGAGAAGGACTACCACTTCCCCGAGGTCACGATCGACGCGACCGTCCTTCCGAACGGCGACCTCGTGCTCGAGGAGGCGCGAACGTTCGACTTCCGCAACGGTCCGTTCACGTACGCGTACTTCACCGTCGAAGACGCGTATGACCGCGTGCGCGACTTCACCATCCACGAGCGGCTGTCCGATGGGCGCGAGGTGCCGGTCCGGCCCGACTACGCCTTCCACACGATCACCGCGCCCGAGGGGTTCGCGGCGCAGTGGAGCTACGGGGCGAACGACGAGGAGCGGACGTGGGTGTTCCGGTACCGCGTGGCGTGCGCCGTCGAGGTCTACACGGACACGGCGCACCTGTACTGGCAGTTCATCGGCACCGGGTGGGACAAGCCGACCGATCACGCGGTCGTGACCGTGCACCTCCCTGGTGACGTCGTCGGTGACCCGCGGCCGCGAGCAGGATGCGATCCGGATGAGGTCGATGCCGACCTGCCGTCCGAGCCGCTCTCCGCGGGCGACGTACGCGCGTTCGGGCACGGGCCGCTGAACGGCGCGATCACGTTCGTCGACCCCCAGACGATCCGCTACGAGGCGCGCGACATCCCCCCGCTGTCGTACGTGGAGGGCTCGATCCTGTTCCCCCGCGCGGCCGTGCCGCTTGCCCTGGAGAACGGCGAGCCCGGCCTCGACCGGATCCTCGAGGAGGAGAGCGCCTGGGCGGAGCAGGCCAACGCGATCCGTGACCGCCACGAGACCGAGCGTCGGTGGGTGGTCTACCTACTGGTCGGCGTCCCGATCGCGATGGTGGTGCTGATCGCGCTCGCCCGCTTCCGCGACCGCGTGCCCGGCGTCCCCGAGATCCTCGAGGACCCGCCCGAGCCCGACCCGGTCCAGGGCGCGCTGCTGTGGTCGGCGTGGCAGGGCCACCTGTCGCCCCGGAACGCGTACCGCGCGCAGCTGCTGCACCTCGCCGACATCGGGGCGATCGAGCTTCGGGCCGAAGGTCGCGTGACCGACCCGAAGGACCTCACCGTGGTGCGGAAGGTCGACGCGCTCGAGCTGCCGACCGCGGTCGACCAGGACTTCCTGTGGATGCTGTTCGGGCGCGGCGAGGATGCCGAGGACGAGATCTCGATCTCGCGCCCCAAGAAGCGCGAGGCCTCGAACGCCGCGAGGTACTCGAAGTGGTGGACCGGCGTGCGGGGCAAGTCCGGCGACGTGATCCGCCGGATCCAGAAGGGCGACGCGCGGCTCGAGTCGGTGGCGGCGGCCGCGATCTGCATCGGCGCCGCCGTCTACGGGATCTGGACGGCGGTGTGGGGTCTCGGGGGCAGGGTCGGTTGGTGGTTGGTGCCGGTCTCGGCGATCTCGCTCACGGTGGCGCTGATCCGGATCCACGCGCGGCTCGGGCTCGAAGACCGGACGCGGATCAAGCGCCTGGAGGCGTTCCGGAGGTACCTCAAGGACTTCTCCGACCTGCCGAACGCCCCCGCGCTCGCCGTGGTGATCTGGGAGCGATACCTGGCGTGGGCGGTGGCGCTCGACGTCGCCGACGAGGTCGAGAACCAGGTGAAGGCGATCGTGCCCGTCGAGACGCTCCGCTCGCCGATCCCCGGCGGCCCGACGGGACTCGCCGGGATCAACGCGTGGCGGAGCTTCCAGGCTGCCGCGCCCTCGATCGTGCTGGCCTCGATGGCAACGCCGAGCAGCGGCTCGACGAGCGGGGGCTTCGGGTCGTCGAGCTCGTCGAGCGGCTTCAGCGGTGGCGGGTTCTCCGGCGGCGGCGGCGGGGGGGGCGGGGGAACGGGCGGCGGAGCGGGGTAGCGTCCTCGGATCGCCGCCCGGCGCGTCGGGCTCCGATTGGGCACGAGGCCAGACGGGTAGAGCTCCTGGATGCAGCAGCGGGCACCCACGATCCTCTCGGGCCGCTACGAGCTGGGGCTGGTCCTCGGCTCTGGCGGTATGGCGACGGTCTACCGAGCGCTCGACCGCCAGCTCGGGCGTGAGGTGGCGGTCAAGGTCCTGGCGGACAACCTCGGCCGGGACCGAGCGTTCGTCGAGCGCTTCCGACGCGAGGCGCAGGCGGCGGCGGGTCTCGCGCATCCGAACCTCGTCACGGTGTTCGACACGGGTTCGGATGGCGACCTTCACTACATCGTGATGGAGCTCGTGCAGGGGGAGACCCTCGCCGAGCGGATCCGTCGCGAGGGGGCACTCCCCGAGGACGAGGCCATCCGCGTGGCCGTCGGCGTGTGCCGGGCGCTCGAGGCCGCGCACGAACGCGGCCTGGTCCATCGCGACGTGAAGCCCGGCAACGTGATGCTCGGCGACGACGGCAGGGTCCGGCTCGTCGACCTCGGGATCGCGCGGATCGGCGGCCTGGACACGCTCACGACGACCGGGGTGGTGCTCGGGAGCTCGACGTACCTCTCGCCCGAGCAGGCCGGCGGCGCTCCGGGCGACGAGCGCTCGGACGTGTACGCGCTGGGGTGTGTGCTGTTCGAGATGCTCACGGGTCGGCCGCCGTTCACGGCGCCCAGCCCGGTCGCGATCCTGTACCTGCACGTGAACGAGGATCCGCGACCGCCCTCGGCGCTCACCGGGACCCGGTCGGCGCTGGATGCCGTGGTGATGCGGTGTCTCGCGAAGGAACCGTCGGGCCGGTACGGCTCGGCCGCCGAGGTCGAGGCAGCGCTGCTCGCGAGCACCGAGGGTGGCGGAAGGACCATGCCGCTCCCGGCGATCGACTCGCTCGGGGACACGGCGCCGGTCGACCCACTCGCCGGACACGGTCGACGGGGGCCCCGCTGGGTGGGGATCGCGGTTGCGCTCGTGCTGATCGCGCTGGTCGCCGTCGTGATCGCGCTCTGGTCCGAGCCCTTCCGCCCACGGGCCGATGCTCGGCGGTCCGCGATCGTCGATCACGCCACCGCCCCCGCGCCGACGTCGGTCCGCGCAGCGTGGGACGCGCTCGTGAGCACGATCGCCGCCGGCGTGCTCGATGGGGGGATCGAAGAGGCGACCGCCGACACGTTGCGTGATCGAGCCGAGGCGATCCTCGACGGGTACCAGGCAGAAGACCACGACGCGACGAGGTCGGCGTTGACTGCCTTCCGCTCCACCTTGGCTCGGGGGCTCGAGGGAGGGGAGGTCTCCACCGATGCCTCCATCGCGATCGACGAGGCACTGCTCGAGCTTGTCGACGCCCTCCGACGGGAGGGCGCGCTGGCCAGGGTCGAGTCGTTCCCAGCCGAGGCGCCCGTGCTCGAGCCATCCGAGGACCCAGGGCGGGACTCCGGTTCGAAGGACGAGGAGGACCACGGGCCGCCCCCCCACGCCGAGGCCAACGGCCACGACGACGACTGAGGAGGGTGGCGGAGATCCTTCTGCCGGGCACGGGGCCGACCGGACGATCCGCGCTCGGCCGGCCGCGTTCCTGCTGGTGTCGGCGCGACCCGGGGGCGCGGCGCGGATTATGCTCGGCCGATGGATCGGTCCTACGTCGCCGAGAACGACCGCGAGCGCGCTCGGCTCCGCGATTTACTCGAGCGGATGAGCGACGAGGATCTGCGTCGGCCGATGGCCGACGGGTGGACCATCGCCGCCGTTCTGGTGCATGCGGCCTTCTGGGACTACCGGATCGTCTCGTGGCTCGAGCGATGGGGCCCCGACGGCAGCGGCCCGGAGCCGACGTACGACGAAGGAGACGTTGACTGGGTCAACGACTCGAACAAGCCGATCTTCCTCGCGATCCCCCCTCGGGTCGCGGCCGGGGTCGCGATGGATGCCGCGGAGGCGGCGGACCGCGCGGTCGAGCAGGTGTCGGACGACCTCCTGGCCGCGATCGAGCGCGCCGGCTTCAACGTCAACCCGAACCGCTGGGATCACCGCCGGGAGCACCTCGACGAGATCGAGCGAACCCTGGCGGACGGGTAGTTCTGCGGCGACCTACCCGAAGGCGACCTACCCGAACAGGTCGGCGAGACCCTGGCCGCCGTCGATCAGCCACTGCACCGGCGCGCGCTCCACGACCTCGCGCAGGACGACCGCCACGAGGGCGTTCACGGACCCGCGATCCTCGGCGTCGGAGATCGCCTCCAGAAGCCCGGCACGCACGGCCGCCTGGATCGTCTCGTCGTCCCACTCGATCTGGACCCCCGAGCTCGGCGCGAGCGACAGGACGAGCTCCTCGCGCGTCGTCCCGAGCTCGCAGGCCGCGCCGTCCAGGCCGTCGAGCACGATCCGCTGCAGGGTGGCGTCGAAGCCCTCCCCGGGGAACGCCTCCCGCGGCTCGCACGGGTCCTGCACGGCGAGCGCCCCGGCGTCGGCGGCGCCGTTCGCCAGCTCGGCCCCGATCAGCACGCCCGCGCCGACGAACAACGCGACGACCACCACGAGCGCGGTCCGGCGGCTCATGCCTCCAGCCTCCGGCGGAACACCAGCACGGGCACGAGCGCGAGTGCCGAGAGCAAGGCGCAGAAGCCGAACGCCCGGCGGAACCCACGGGTCACGGCCTCCTCGATCGAGGCGACGAGGTCGTCCCGCACGCGCGCCACGCCCTCGTCGGTGCTCGCACCCCGCTCGTCGAACGGGGTGGTGAGATCCGGGATCTCGCCCTCGGGCGCGGCCTCGAGCGCGTCGCGGATGTCGAGCGCGAGAGGCACCTTCGTCGTGGCCGGGATCTGGCCGTCGATGATCACCGCGGTGGCGTTCAACGTCGCGACGTCCGCCGCCTCGAACAGGTCCGATGTGAGGATCGGCGCGATGACCGCGAGCGCGAGCACCAGGCCGGCGTGTCGCATGCCGACGGTGAGCGTCGCCGTGCGGCCGGCACCGCCCTCGCCGCCGAGCACGGAGTGCGTGAGCCCGGGCACCGACAACCCCAGCCCGACCCCGCAGAGCGCGAGCGAGGCGAGCACGTAGCCGAGCGCGCTCGAGGGCAGGAGCGCGAGGCCGACGAGTCCGGCGGCGAGCAGCGCCGCGCCGGAACCGACCGCGACCGCCACGGGGAGCCGGGCGGCGAGCGGCCGCGCGAGCAGGGCCGCCGCCGGGATCAGGCTCACGATCGCGGCCCCCTCGATCGGCGAGTACCCGAACACGTCGATCACGAGCAACACGCCGAGGAACAGGGCGCCGACGAGGGCGCCGGAGACCAGCGCCAGCCCGACGTTCGCGGGCATCGTCGCGCGCAGCGGAGGTTTCCACCCCTCCTCCAGGATCGCCGCGACGTGCGAGCCGATCGTCGCGAGCAGCGCGAGGCCGGCCACGGGCGCCTGCGCGATGAAGATCGCGCGCCAGTCGAACGCCTGGGTCAGGACCCCGCCGAGCGCGGGTCCGGCGGCGGCGCCGATCGTCCCGGCCATCACCCAGACGGCCACCCCTCGGCCCGTCGAGTCCGCGAGGGCGCCGAGAACCGGCAGCGAGCCCGCGAGCAGCAGGGCGCCTCCGAGCCCCTGCACCGAGCGGGCGACGATCAGCCCGGTCAGGGAATCGGCGACCGCGCACGCGATCGACGCCCCGAGGAACACGAGGGCACCGGCCGCCAGGATCACGTGGGCGCGTACGCGATGGACCACGAACACCAGGGCGAGCGCGCAGATGGCGAGCACGAGGTTGTAGGAGGTGATCACCCACGCGACGCCCTCGATCGTGGTGTCGAAGGTCGAGTAGAGCTCGGGCAGCGCGAGGACGACGATCGAGGAGTCGGCGAAGGCCACGGCCACGGCGGTCGCGACCGCCGCGAGCAGCACCCCCCGCCAGCCCCGGTTCATCGGCGCCCAGTATGCCGGGGCGGGGTCGCTGAAGCGCGGCTCAGACGGTCTCGGGCAGGAGATCGGTGCCGGACGCGATGTGTCGGACGACGAACTCCGTCTTCGCCGTGTCGCGGCGCAGGTGCATCACGACGATCCGGATCGGTAGGGCGACCGGCGCGACCACGGCCGCCAAGATCATCAAGGACACGAGCGCCACGCGCCGGATCCGCCTGCCCACGACGCTATCTTCTCACCCGACCGCGGGGGCTCGATACCATCGGGTCGTGGGGGGCCGGGCGGGGTTCGTCGAGCGACTCGCGTCGTTGGGGGCGCTCGCGACGGACCCAGGTCAAGGGCAAGGGCACGACCCCCACGTGGTTCCTGACCGGACGGGCGTAGACTCCAACCCCATGAGCGAGCCCGAGAACGAACCCACCCCACGGATCGTCGTCGAGGCCAACGGCCCGTACCGGGTCGAGGGCAACGTTCGGGTCATCCGCACGGCCGTCGTGAAGACCGAGCGGGGCGAGCCGGTGGCCTGGGAGGACGGGCCCGAGTTCAAGCGCAAGAAGACCGCCCGGCTCTGCCGGTGCGGCAAGTCCTCGACCAAGCCGTACTGCGACGGCACGCACGAGACGTGGGCGTTCGATGGCACCGAGGTCGCCCACCGCGGGCCGATCGCCGATCGGCGCGTCCCCTACGAGGGCAGGGACGTCGTGCTCTACGACGACCTGTCTATCTGCTCGCGCCACGGGTTCTGCAAGACGGTCTCGCGGGAGGTCTGGGAGATGATCTCGGATCCGGACCCCGCGATCCGCGAGGAGGCGAACGCGATGATCTCCCGGTGTCCCTCGGGGCGCCTCGCCTACGCGGTCCCGCCCGACCCCGAGACCGTCGAGGCGGAGGTCGAACCGGTGGTCGGGATCGAGCCCAACGCGTCGATCGTGGTTCGTGGCGGCATCCCTGTGGTCTCCGAGGACGGCACGCCATACGAGGTCCGCGCCCGGCAGGCCCTGTGCCGTTGCGGCCACTCGCGCAACAAGCCGTTCTGCGACGGCTCGCACGCGACGCACCTGTTCCACGACCGCGCGATGCCCTCCTGAGGCGAGCGCGGCCGGCCCGATCGGCTCAGACCTCGAGCGGCTCCCAGGCGTGGCGGGCGCCCTCGGCGACGAAGCGCCCGAACCCTTCGCGGAAGTGCGAGGGGATCACGATGCGGTCCTCGCGCTCGACCTGCTCCAGCCAGCGTGCGCGGGTCGCACGCGCGAGCTCGGGGTCCCCGTCCGTGGCGCCGTTCAGGCCGGGCTGCAGGAGCTGCGCCGGGTTGTTCACGAGGTCGGCCGAGACGAGCCCCCGGGCCCCGTCCGAGTCGATCGTCACGACCTGGTGGCCGGGCGTGTGGCCGGGCGCGTGGACGAGCGTGAGCTCGCCGGTCATCCGCTGGTCGCCCTCGGAGAGCTGCAGGACCCCTGCCGCCTCGAGCGGCGCCATCGTCGCGGCGAAGATCTCGCGGTCCTCCTCGTCGGTGGCCGCGGCCATGTGCTCCCAGTCGGCACGGTGGATGACGTAGCGCGCGTTGGGGAACAGGGGGTCCTCCGATCCCTCCCGGGTCGTCCATCCCAGGTGGTCGTCGTGGACGTGCGTGATGATGACCTGCTCGACCTCGTCGAGGTCCACGCCGATGGCCCGGATCTCATCCGGGAGCGCACCGCGGATCTCCGACCAGGCGTACGCCGGGGCGGCCTCGGGCCCAACGCCGGCGTCCACGAGGATCGTGTGGCCCTCCGAGCGCAGCAGGGTCGCGTGGACGTGCAGGCGCCACTGGTCCTGCTCGCCGAACGCCCACGGGTAGCGCCCGCTGGCTTCCGCCCAGATCTCGTCCCGGACCCCGGGGAAGCTCTCCTGCGCGCCGCCGCCGAAGGTCACGCCGTCACAGAGCGAGACGACCTCGACCCGACCGATCAGCAGCGACCCGTGCGGCACGCTAGGTGGTCGGCTCGTCGGGGGCCTGCAGGTCCACGACCGGCTCCACGGCGGGGTCGAGCCCGGCCGCCCGCCGCGCGCGGCGTTGGCGGAGCAGGTCGTAGGCGGAGTCGAGCTCGGCCTGGATCTGCGCGACCCGCTCGCGCTCGCGGCGCGAGGCCTGCCCGTGGGATTCCTTCTCGAAGAGCTCGTGCTCCTCGTGCGCGAGCGCCTCGATCCGGTCGATGAGCTCCTGATCCTCAGCCATCATCGATCACCGCAAGCTTAGACCTCGAGCGGCGCGGGTTCCCCGCTCCGGGCGGATCGTCGGACCTCATGCGCGTGGGCCCGTCCGGGGATGAACCGGTTGGCGATCACGGCTGCCATCAGCAGGACGATCCCTCCCAGCATGAGCGAGAGCCGGAAGCCGCTCATGAACGACTCGCGGAAGGCCTGGACGACGGCCCCCTGCTGCTCGGGCGACAGGCCCGAGAGGGCGGCCGGGTCCAGCTGCCCGTGGCTGGCCGAGGCCTCGATCGCCGCCTGCTGTTGCGGTGCGAGGCCGATCCGGGCGAGGGCGGGCTCCAAGGTGGAGGCCAGGCGGGTCGTGAGGACCGTCCCGAGCAGCGCGATGCCGAAGAGCCCGCCGACCTCCCGGGAGGTGTTCGTGGTGGCGGAGCCCAGTCCGGCGCGCTCCGGGCCGACGGCGTTCATCACGGCGGCGGTCATGGGCGACATCGTCGAGCCCATGCCGTGCCCCATCATCATGAACACGGGCAGCAGGATCCAGTAGGCGGTGTCGACGTCCAGGCGTGAGAGGATCAGCAGCCCGGTTCCCGCCAGGATCAGCCCGTACGTCATCGGGATCCGCGAACCGTGCCTGGATGCGTAGCGCCCCGCGAGCGGCGCCGTGATGATGATCACCACGGTCATCGGCAGGAACCGCACCCCGGCCTCGAACGCCGTGTACCCGCGGATCAGCTGCAGGTACAACGACATGAAGAAGAACGTCGCGAACATGCCGAGGGAGACGCTGAACGCGACGGTGTTCCCCGCCGTGAACGCCGGGATCGTGAACAGGCGGAGCGGCATCATCGCGTTGGGGGCCCGCAGCTCGTACATGAGGAAGGCGGCGAGCAGGACCCCCGCGGCCACGAACGAGGCCACGATCAACGGGTCCGTCCAGCCCTTCTGGTTGGCCTCGATGAGCCCGTAGGTCGCCGAGAGCAGCGCGGCGGACCCGAGGATCAGGCCCGGGATGTCGAGCTCGCGGGTGACCTCCGAGGTGGACTCGCGGACGGTGCGCCGGGCGACGAAGAAGGCGACGACGCCGATCGGCAGGTTGAGGAAGAACACGGACTGCCACCCGAGGTGCTCCACCATCAGACCGCCGACGGTGGGCCCCAGCGCGAGCGCGAAGGCCGACATGCCCGCCCACAGCCCGATCGCCTTCGCGCGCTCGTGGGCGGGGAACGTCACGGTGATGATCGACAGCGTGCCCGGCATCAGCAGCGCGGCTCCCACGCCCTGGAGCGCTCGCGCAGCGATCAGCTGGCCCTCGGTGTCCGAGAAGCCACACAGCGCCGATGCGAGCGTGAAGATCGTGAGGCCGGCGAGGAACATCCGTTTGCGGCCGTACCGGTCGCCCGCGATCCCCCCGGTCAGCAGGAACGACGCGAAGGCCAGGATGTACGCATCGACGATCCACTGGAGACCGCTCACGCCGGTGCCGAGCTCCCGGCTGATCGTCGGCAGGGCGACGTTGACGACGGTGTTGTCGAGCATCGCCATCGCGAGCGCGAAGCACATCGTGAGCAGGACGATGACCTTCTCGCGGGCGTTGTCGCCTTCGAATCCGAGCAGCGGGGTCCCCCTTCGGTGCGAGCTCGCACCACTGTACCGGTCTGGTGTGAGAACCCGTCCGGCGACGAGGATGTTCCGCTACGCCGGGATCCGAGTCTGATCAGGTGCGCCGGTAGACGCGCACGCCGAGCGTGGCGAACACGGCCATCAGGCCGACGATCCACGCGGCGGATTGCACCAACAGCGTGCCCAGTGAGGGGACGTCTCCGAACAGGGGGCTCGAGCTCTGCGTGTAGAGCTCCCCGAGGGTGAGCACGCGGACCGTGTCCACCCAGATCGTGACCGGATTCGCCTCCGCGAAGCCCTGGAGCCAGCTCGGGAACGTCTCGACCGGGACGAACGCCGAGCTCACGAAGACGAAGGGGAAGACGATCGTGAAGGTCGCCGCCTGAACGGCCTCGATCGTCTTCAGGGACAGTCCCGCGAACGCGGCGACCCAGGTGAACGAGTACCCGACGCCCACGATGACCACGCCCGCGAGCAGCGACTCCAGCAGGCCCTCGTGGAGCCGGTAGCCAACCAGGTAGGCCACGCCCAGCATGAGCAGCGCCTGGAACAGGACGACGAACAGGTCGGCCGCGGTCCGGCCCGCAAGGACCGCCGAGCGCGCCATCGGCAGCGACTTGAAGCGGTCGATGAGCCCCTTCTGCAGGTCGTCGGCGAGGCCGACGCCCGTTTGCAGGGCCGCGAAGATCGCCGTCTGGATGAAGATGCCCGCCATCAGGAAGTCGACGTAGGACACGGTGGGCGGCAGGAGCATCTCGAACGCGCCGCCGAACACGTAGACGAACAGCAGCACGAACATGACCGGCTGGATCGTCGAGAACACCAGGAGGTCCGGCTTGCGCAGGTACGTGACCAGGTTGCGCTTCATCAGCACGTACCAGTCGGACACCGTCGAGGCGAGCCTTCCCGGCGCCCGGGGAACGGTCGTGACGCTCATGCCGGCTCCTTCCTGCGCTTGCGGCGACCTTTCTGCTCCGGCTGTGGCTGATCGCCCTCGGCCGCGTGGCCAGTCAGCGACAGGAACACGTCGTCGAGCGTGGGCCGGTGCAGGCCGACGTCGGCCAGCGCGATCTGCTCCGCGTCCAGCCTGCGGATGGCCTCGGTCAGGATGCCCGTTCCGTCCGCGCCGACCGGCACGTTGATCTCGCCCGTGTGGTTGTCCACGGTCCCGCCCCCCGGCCCGAGGCCGAGGACCACGCCCGCCGCCTGGCTCACCTTCCCGCGATCTTGGACACGGAGCGTGAGGACCTCGCCGCCGACCCGGTCCTTCAGCTGGTCGGCGGTCCCGACGGCGATCACCTGGCCGACGTCGATCACCGCGATCAGGTCGGCGAGGCGGTCGGCCTCATCCAGGTACTGCGTGGTGAGCAGGATCGTCGTTCCGTCCTTCACGAGCTCGCGGATGATGTCCCACATCTCCAGACGGCTGCGTGGGTCCAGGCCGGTGGTGGGCTCGTCCAGGAACAGCACCTGCGGGTGACCCACCAGGCTCGCGCCGAGGTCCAACCGCCGACGCATGCCGCCCGAGTAGGTCTTCGCCGTTCTGCTGGCGGCATCGCTCAGCGAGAAGCGCTCGAGCAGCGCCATGGCACGGCTTCGCGCCTCGGCGGCGGGCAGGTGGTACAGGCGCCCCACCATCTCGATGTTCTCGAGGCCGGTGAGGTTCTCGTCCACGGCCGCGTACTGGCCGGCGAGGCCGATCACCTGGCGCAGGCGCTCGGCGTCGCGCACCACGTCGTGGCCGGCGACCACGGCGCGGCCTGAGTCCGGGTGCAGCAGGGTCGTCAAGATCCGCACCGCGGTGGTCTTGCCCGCGCCGTTGGGGCCGAGGAGGCCGAGGACCGTGCCGGGCTGGACCTCGAGGTCGACGCCGCGCAGGGCCTCGACCGTGCCGAAGCTCTTCGTGAGCTGCTCGACCTGGATCGCGGGCTCGTTCATGAAGGTGGCATGGTACCGGCCGCGGGGGACGAGTGCTCCTGGACCACGCGCAGCAGGCGCCGCTGCCCGTCCTGCAGGCGCTCGAGCCCGGGGGGATCCACGCGGAGGCTCCCGTAGCGGACGTCCTCGTACGCGCGGGTGAGCGCGGCGAACTCCGCCGCCACGGCCGGGAACGTTCCGGCGACCTGCGGCTCGAACTCCGCGGGCGTCTGCCACGGCTCCTTCGCGAGCCCTCGCGAGCCCAGGGTCTGGAGCGTCTCCGCGTACCAGCGACGGACGCGGTCGGCGGGAGGCTCGCGACGCATCCGCGGTCGCACCGGGGGCGGGACCTCCTCCTGGAGCGGATGCTCGGTGACGGTCCCGGCTGGAGTGTATGCGGGTCCTGAGCCCGCGGCCTCCGGGCGGAACCGCCGGATGGCCCGGAAGATCGCGTAGCCGATGCCGACGAACACCAACAGGCCGATCACACGCTGCCACGCCACGCCGCCCTCGCCCGTGTCCTGCGGCAGGTCGCCAAGCCCGCCCTGCCGGAGCTGCTCGAAGAACTCGCGGACGCGGTCCGGATCGATGCCGAGGCGGTCGATCAACCAGAAGATCGGCCGCGCCGCCTGCGCGAACACGAACGCGAGGAGCGAGACGAACGCGTTCGCGACGGGGGTGAGCCACGCGCCGATCCGGTCGAACACCCCTCCGCGCACCGCGAGCGCCACGGCGGCGCCCATCGCGATCACGAGCGCGCCGGAGCCGAGCGCCGCTCGACGGATCCACGCCGCGCGGACGGTGCCCTCGAGCTCACTCGCGCCGCCGGCGCTCCAGACGGTGGTCGCGCGGCTGGCCAGCATGCCGACGAAGAACACCGGCACGATCACGGCGAGCGCACCGCGCCACTCGGGTTCGGCGCCGGCCGCGATCATCGTTTCCAGTCCGAGCGCGGCCGCGAGCCATCCGAACTCCGCGTGGATCGGATGGCGCCAGTCGCGCAGGGCGAGCGTCACGACCCTCAGGCCGACCAGGAGCGCGACGACCAAGGCGAAGACCGACCGGTTGAGGTCGCCCCGTCCCAGCCACACGGCGGCGAGCACCGCCAGCACGGCGGCGCCGGTCGCGAGGTTCCGGGAACCGCGGAACCGGCAGGCGAGGAGCGCGCCCCCGACGTACGCCGTCACGAACGGCATGATCGTCAGGCCGATGGACAGGTCGAGCCCCCGCGACTCGGTCAGGACCAGATAGACGGGGAGGAACACGACGCCCGACTCGGCCAGGGCGGCGAGCCCGCACGCCCGGAGCTCGCGCGCGTCGGGTGCCGGCACGTCGCGCGACGCGATCACCGCAGCGCCTCGGGTCCGACGAGGGTCACGACGCTACCTCCGTCAGCGGCCGGAGCGGGGACAGGTGGACCACGTCGCATCCGCGGAAGCGCAGCACCTCCATCTCGTGGAGCAGCGCCGGGCCGGGCCGGGGGGAGATCACGATCACGGTGGTACGGCGGACGAGCCGGCGTCCGACCTCGCGCAGGACCGGCCCCAGATCGCTGGTCGGCTGGCTCGGCATCCGCGCGAGCGCCGCGAACAGGATCGACTCGTTGCCCGCCGTGATCGAGGCCGGCACGCGGAGCGGTCCACGACCTCGGCGCAGGTGCGTGTTGGCGACCAGCCCGGTCCGCCATCCCGCGTGGATCGCCTGCCGGGCGAGGTACGAGGCCCAGGCGATCGTCTCCTCGGCCGTCTCGGGGTCGACCGCATGCCAGAAGGGCTCGCCGTGCGAGACGTCGACGGCGAACAGCACCTCGGCCGAACGGGTGGGCTCGAAGCGTTTGGTCTGCAGGCGCCCGACGTGCGCCGACGCTCGCCAGTGAACATGGTGCATGGGATCGCCCGGCTCGTAGTCCCGAACGCCCGCGAAGTGCTCACGGTCCTCGAACAGGCGGACCGCCGGCGCGGGCGCGCCGAAGGGAAGGCGCCGTGCGATCTGGAGCGGCAGGCCGGTCCGCGGTTGCGGCATGACGAGCAGCGGGCGCTCGGGCACGGCCTCCAACCGGACCGGCGCGAGGTCGAACGGATCGGAGACGGTGACGTCGAGGCCCTCGAGCCAGAACTCACCGCGGGTCGGGGCCACAACCGAGAGCCGGAGCTCCACCTCGCTCCGCCCAGCGAGCGACAGGCGGCGCCGGTGGCCGCGGAGGGCGGTCGGGTCGCCATCGCTCTCGGGGAGCAGGTCCGGCGGGTAGCGCACGAGGAGCCGGACGATCGGCAACGGCGTCCGCTTCGTGTTGGCGATCCGGACCCGGAGGACGACGTCCTCGCCGACGAACGCTCGGGGCGGCTCGAACGCCGCCTCCACCTCGATCCCGCCGAGGGCCGAACGCGCCCACAGCGTCGCGGCGATGGCGAGGCCGCCGATCGCCGCCGCCCACAGCAGCACCACCGCCTCACCCCAGGCGATCGCGAACAGCCCGACCACGCCGGCGACGTACAGGGCGATCTGCCGCCGTTCGGGGGTATCCGTGGAGGGACCTCAGCCGTCGAGCTCGGTCGGGACGGGCACCGAGCGGAGCACCTCGCGCAGGACCTCGTCCGCGTGCCGGTCGCGGATCCGCGCGTCGGTCGTCACGACGAGGCGATGGCCGAAGACGGGTTCGGCGAGGGCCTTGACGTCATCGGGAAGCACGTAGTCGCGCCCGTCGAGCATCGCGAAGGCGCGCGCCGCGTCGCCCATCTGCTCGACCGCCCGCGGGCTCGCGCCGACCGCGAGCTCTGGGTGGTCACGCGTCGCGCGAGCGAGCGACACGATGTAAGAGCGCACGGGATGTTCGAGCCCGATCGCCGCGATCGCGTCGCGGAGCTCGATGAGCGGTGGCAGGTCGGGGAGTGGCCGGTCGGGAAGCGTGCGCTCGTCCGGCGTCGAGGTCAGGATCCGCTGCTCCTCTCGCTCGTCCGGGTAGCCGATGCGAACGCGGAGCAGGAACCGGTCCAGCTGCGCCTCGGGCAGGGGGAACGTGCCTTCGAGCTCGATGGGGTTCTGGGTGGCGAGGACGAAGAAGGGGTCGGGCAACGGGTGCGTGATCCCGTCCACGGTGACCTGCCGCTCCTGCATCGCCTCCAGGAGAGCGGCCTGGGTCTTGGGCGTCGCGCGGTTGATCTCGTCGGCCAGGAGCACCTGCGTGAAGATCGGGCCTGCCCGGAACTCGAACTCGTTCGTCTTCAGGTTGAGTACGGAGGTGCCCGTGATGTCGGTCGGCATGAGGTCCGGCGTGAACTGCACGCGGTGGAACCGCAGGCCCAGCAGCGTGGCGAGCATCCGGACCAGGGTGGTCTTGCCGACCCCCGGGACGTCGTCGATCAGGACGTGGTTGCCGGTGAGGATGCCCACCATCACGAGGCGCAGCGCCTCGCGCACGCCGAACAGTCGCTCGTCGACCCGGTCGGCCAGCTCCTTGTAGAGTCCGCGAGCCCGTTCGGCCTCGGCCATCACGCAAGGATAGGCCCGGAGGGCACCCCCTGGGGTTGCGGGATGCTGCCCTTCGAGGAACGGGTCCGTCCTGCCGCGCGTCGGCAGACGTATCGCATGGCGATGAGGAGAGGGTCCCGCTCGTTCGCCGCGCTTGCGATCGCGGGCGTGTTCGCGCTGGGCGCGTGCTCGGGCGCGGAGCCCGAGCCGAGCGACACCGGCGGCCCACCGGAGCCCGCGCCCGCCTCCCCGTCGAGTCCCGTCAACCTCGTGCAGGCCGAGATCGCGGTCGGCGGCGAGCCGATCGGGATCGCCGTCGGCGAGGGCTCGGTCTGGGTCGTGAACTCGGAGTTCGCGGGCGGCGGACCCGGCTCGGTGTCGCGGATCGATCCCGCCACGAACGAGGTCGTCGCCACGATCGAGGTGGGAGCCGTTCCGCTCGAGGTGGCGGTCGGCGAGGGCTCGGTGTGGGTCTCCAACGCCGACGACGACACCGTGTCGCGGATCGACCCAACGACGGACGAGGTCCTCGCAACGATCGACACCTGCAGAGCGCCGGAGGGCCTCGCGATCGGCGACGGCTCCGTCTGGGTCGCCTGCGAGGACGAGGGCGCCGTCGGCCGGATCGACCCGGCGAAGGACACGACGAGCGACGTGTACGAGGTCGGCCTGCAGCCGCGGTTCGTGACCTACGCGTTCGACAGCGTGTGGGTCTCCAACTACCTCGACGGCGGCGTGATGCGCCTGGATCCGGGGACCGGGGAGGTCCTCGCCGAGATCGTGACGGCCCAGGGGCCGCAGGTCATGCTCGAGGCCGCGGGGAGCCTGTGGGTCTCGTGCACGGACACCGACGTGGTCCAGCGGATCGACCCGACCACGAACCAGATCGTCGCCGAGGTCGCCACGCCGGTCGCGCCCGACGGTCTCGCGACGGATGCCGACGCGTTCGTCGTCTGGGTCGCCACCGAGATCGGGCCCGAGCTCGTGGGCATCGACACCGCCACTGACGAGATCCTCGCGACCGGGACCGTGGCGGACCAGGGGCTGATCAACGCGAACCAGGTGATGGCGTCCGAGGGCGGGTCGCTGTGGTTGCCGATCCTGGACGACGGCGTCGTCCTTCGCGTGCAGCCTCCGGCGACGATCGTCGAGTGACCCGCCGGGGCTCGGAGGCCGGCGCGGCGGGCCACATGGGTCGGGTACGCGGGTAATCCTGATTACAACCTCGGAATACCGTGCCTGCGGGTAGGCGTTATGCGGTCTGAAGCCCTCTTCGAGGAGACGAACGCGCCATGGCACAGATCGACACGCACGCTCTCCCGCTGCTCCCGCTGACGACCGGCGTCGTCCTTCCGGGGATGGTGGTCACGCTCACGATCGAGTCCGACGACGCCCGCCGCGCCGTCGCCGCCGCCGAGGGCACGCGGGGCGAGCTCCTGCTGGTGCCGCGGATCGGGCAGCGGTTCGCTCAGGTGGGCACCGTGGCCAAGGTCGAGGACGTCGGGAAGCTCCGTAGCGGCCTCGAGGCCCTCGTGATCCGGGGGCTTCACCGCGCGGTCGTGAGCCGCGGCGTGCCCGGAACCGGCGACGCGATCTGGGTCGAGGCGGATGCCCGACCCGACCCGGAGGAGGCGACCGAGCGGGCACGGCGGCTCGCGCGCGAGTACCGCGTGACGATCGAGAGCATCGTGGAGGCCCGCGGCGTCCCACAGGTCGCCGAGTTCCTCCGCGGGATCGCCGACCCCGGCCAGGTCGCCGACACCGCCGGCTACTCGCCCGACCTGTCGTTCGAGCAGAAGGTGGAGGCGCTCGAGACGCTCGACGTCGAGCGGCGTCTCGAGAAGGTGCTGGGGTGGGCGAAGGAGATCCTCGCCGAGCTGGAGCTGAAGGACAAGATCCGCAGCGATGTGCGGGAGGGCATGGAGAAGACCCAGCGCGAGTTCCTGCTCCGTCAGCAGATGGACGCGATCCGCAAGGAGCTCGGCGATGGCGGCGAGGACGACGTCGTCGGCGAGTACCGCCGCAAGATCGAGGATGCCCGCATGCCCGAGGGCCCGCGGAAGGAGGCCGAGCGTGAGCTCGGTCGTCTAGAGCGCATGTCGGAGCAGTCGCCCGAGTACGGCTGGATCCGCACGTACCTCGACTGGATGACCGAGATCCCGTGGGACGTGCGCACCGAGGACAACCTCGACATCGCCGACGCGCGTCGGATCCTGGATGAGGATCACACCGGGCTCGAGGACGTGAAGGATCGCATCGTCGAGTACCTCGCCGTGCGCAAGCTGCGCGAGGAGCGGGAGATGGGTCCGGCGATCGGTCGCGGCTCGGGCGCCATCCTCACGTTGGTGGGGCCGCCGGGCGTCGGCAAGACCTCGCTCGGGGAGTCGGTGGCTCGGGCGCTCGGGCGGAGGTTCGTGCGGATCTCGCTCGGCGGGATCCACGACGAGGCCGAGATCCGCGGGCACCGGCGCACGTACGTCGGCGCGCTCCCCGGGCGCATCGTGCGCGCCCTGAAGGAGGCCGGCACGAAGAACCCGGTGATGATGCTCGACGAGGTGGACAAGGTCGGGGCCGACTGGCGCGGCGATCCCTCGAGCGCGCTGCTCGAGGTGCTCGACCCCGCGCAGAACCACACGTTCCGCGACCACTACCTGGAGGTCGACCTCGACCTGTCCGAGGTGCTGTTCATCTCCACCGCCAACGTGTCGGAGACGATCCCCGGCCCGCTGCTCGACCGGATGGAGGTCATCCGGCTGGACGGCTACACGGAGGAGGAGAAGGTCGCGATCGCCCGTGACCACCTGCTCCGTCGGCAGGAGGAGCGCAACGGCCTCCACGAGGGCGAGGTCACCGTGACCGACGACGCGTTGCGGCAGGTCGTCGGCGACTACACGCGCGAGGCGGGGGTCCGCAACCTCGAGCGCGAGCTCGGCAAGGCGCTGCGGAAGGTGGCGACGCGGCTCGCGGGGGGCGAGGCCACCGCGCCCGTCACGATCGATGCCGGCGACGTCCGCGACCTCCTGGGGCGGCCGAGGTTCTTCTTCGAGGCGGCCGAGCGCACGAGCGTTCCCGGGGTCGCGACCGGGCTCGCGGTGACCGGCACGGGCGGGGACGTCCTGTTCATCGAGGCGACGCACTTGGAAGGCTCCGACGGCGACGGGCTCGTCCTGACCGGGCAGCTCGGCGACGTGATGAAGGAGTCGGGCCAGATCGCGCTCAGCTACGTGCGCTCGCACGCGGGGGCGCTCGGGATCGACCCTTCGACGCTCGGCGGCCGGTTCCACCTGCACGTGCCGGCCGGCGCGGTCCCGAAGGACGGGCCAAGTGCCGGCGTCACGATGGTGACGGCGTTCGCCTCGCTCCTGTCCGACGTGCCCGTTCGGAGCACCGTCGGCATGACCGGCGAGGTCACGCTGCAGGGCCGCGTGCTCCCGATCGG
>DASSJM010000029.1:0-2243 GCA_035691205.1 Actinomycetota bacterium | reverse complement strand
CCGAGGATGTCGTAGTCCTTGTGCGGGCCGGCACCGACGATCTCGGTGAAGCTCGCGAGCCCGATCCCCAGGAGCCGTCCCTGCGCACGGGCCTCGGCCTGTTCCTTGCGGAGCTGGTCGTAGCCGACCTTCTCCAGCGCGAGGTCCATCGCCGCGTGGTAATCGCCCGAGTCGTACTCGAACCCGGTGACGGACTTGTAGGGGAACGCCTCTTTCGGGATGAAGTTCTTCCTCCGCAGCTCCGCCGGGTCCATGCCGAGCTCGTAGGCAGCGTTCTGCACGAGCCGTTCGATCATGTACGAGGCCTCGGTCACGCGGAACGAGCAGCGGTAGGCGACGCCACCGGGCGCCTTGTTCGTGTAGTAGCCGTCCGCGGAGACGTGCGCCGCGGGCAGGTCGTAGGAACCCGTCACGATGTGGAACAGCCCGACCTTGAACTTGGACGGCTGCGCATCGGCGTGGAACGCGCCCTCGTCGGCGAGCAGCGACACACGGAGCCCCTTCATCTGCCCGTCCTTCGACAGGGCCATCTCGCCGTGCATGTGGAAGTCCCGGGCGAAACCGGTGGAGATCAGGTTCTCGGTCCGGTCCTCGATCCACTTCACCGGCTTGCCGAGCAGGAGCGAGGCGGCGGTCGCCACCACGTACCCCGGGTAGACCGGCACCTTGTTCCCGAAACCGCCGCCGAGGTCGGGGGAGATGATCCGGATGTTCTCCTCGGGCAGGCCGGCCACGAGCGCGAACACCGTGCGGATCAGGTGCGGCGCCTGCGTGGTCATGTAGATCGTCGCCTGGCCCGTCGCGGGGTCGATGTCGGCGACGCACCCACACGTCTCCACCGGGGCGGGGTGTGAGCGCGGATAGAAGGTGTCGAGTGCGACCACCACGTCGGCGGCATCGAACGCTTCCTTCGTCGCATCCGCGTCGCCCGACTCCCAGTGGTAGATGTGGTTGTCCTTCTGGTCCTCCTTGTCGGTGCGGATGACGGGCGCATCGTCCTGCGCCGCCCGCTGGGGCGTGACGACCGGATCGAGCGGCTCGTAGTCGACGTCGATCAGCTCGAGCGCGTCCTTGGCGATGTACTGATCGGTCGCGACCACCGCCGCGACCTCCTGTCCCTGGAACCGAACCTTGTCCGTGGCCAGCACCGCCTGCGTGTCGTAGGAGAGCGTGGGCATCCACGCGAGGTTGTGCTGGGCCATCAGCTCGCCGGTCACCACGGCGATCACACCGGGCAGCGCGCTCGCCCTGGAGGTGTCGATGCCCTTGATCGTGGCGTGCGCGAAGGGGCTGCGGAGGATCGCCATGTGCAGCATGCCCGGGAGCTTCACGTCGTCGATGAAGTTGCCCCGGCCGCGGATCAGGCGGTCGTCCTCCTTGCGCTTGACGCTGTGCCCGATGCCCCGGATCTCCTCAGCCTCGGTCGCCATGCGTTCCTCCTCCTCGTGTTGACCCGTTCGGTGTCTGAGCTCAGCCCTCGACCGAGGCCGGCGCCTCCGTCATCGCGCGGCCCGCCGTCTGGATCGCCTTCACGATGTTCATGTAGCCGGTGCAGCGGCAGATGTTGCCCGAGATCGCCCAACGGACATCGCTGTCGCTCGGCGCCGGGTTCTTCTCGAGCAGCGTCTTGCCGACGAGCATCATCCCCGGCGTGCAGAACCCGCACTGGAGCCCGTGCTCCTCCTTGAACGCCGCCTGGATCGGGTGGAGCTGTCCGTTGCTCATCAGACCCTCGACGGTCGTGACCTCTCGGCCGTCGGCCTGGACGCCGAAGACCGTGCACGACTTCACGGGGACGCCATCGAGCAGGACGGTGCAGGCGCCGCAGCTGGTGGTGTCGCACCCGATATGGGTGCCGGTGAGCCCCAGGGTCTCTCGGACCAGGTGGACGAGGAGCAGGCGCGGCTCGACGTCGACGGTCTGCTCGACGCCGTTGACGGTGACGGTGATCTGCATCGTTCCTCCTCCTCAGGCGGTGGCCGCGGCGGCGGCCGTCGCGAGCCCCCTGCGCACGAAGACCTCGACCATGTGGCGCTTGTACTCGATCGAACCGCGGACGTCGGCGACCGGGTTCGCCGCGGCGGCGGCCAGCCGTCCGGCCTCGGCGAACGCAGCCTCGTTCGGCTCGGCGCCGGCGAGCGAGGCCTCGGCGTCGACGGCGTGGATGTTCTTCGTCCCCACGCCCGTGAGCGCGATCCCGGCTCGGCCGATCGTGCCGTTCGACATCTCCACCTGCACGGCCG
>DASSJM010000028.1:0-65739 GCA_035691205.1 Actinomycetota bacterium | reverse complement strand
TCGCTTCGGCGCCGGTCGCGCCGGAACGCGCTCCTTCGCAACCGCCCCCGCCACCGCCCGCGGCTCCCACGCCGCCATCACCGGAACGCGCACCCGAGCGGCCGGCGACGAGCCCGAACCGCCGGACCGTGATCGTCGCCGTGGTGGTCGTCCTCGCGCTGCTCGTCGGGCTCCTCGTGGTGAGCCGGCTGGGACAGAGCGACGACGGCGGGAGGGAGGCGGGAGTGACCGGAAGCGGCCTGCCGGTGCTCTTCGCCGATGGCTTCGGGGACGAGGGCTCGGGATGGGAGAGCCGCTCGGTCGGGGGGGTCACGCAGGGCTACGTCGACGGCGCGTACGAGGTTCGCTTCGAACCGCCGGCGCCGCCGGGTGCGTTCGCGCTGGCCACCGAGGGCGGGACCTCGGTGGATGCGCGCGATGTCCGCGTGACCGTTCGGGCGACGGTCCTCGGCCAGGGGGGAGGCGTCCGCGACGGCGCCGGCGTGAGCTGTCGTGTCAGCGATCGCGGGGCGTACTACTTCATCGTCAGCAGCGGCGGCGGCTGGTCGATCCAGAAGCTGCGGGAGGGCCGGGTGAACGCGGTGGCGCTCGCGGTCTCGGATCCGGACGTGCCCGACCCTGCGATCGCCCAGGGCCTGGCCACGAACACGATCCGTGCGGACTGCAGCGGGGCGCGGGGCGAGCCGGCCGTGCTCGCGCTCACGGTGAACGGCGAGACGGTCGCCTCGACCGAAGACCCCGACCCGCTGCCGGCCGGCGGCGTCGGCCTGGCGGCGGCCGGTCCGACCGATGCGGATCCTGCCGGCTACGCGGTGTCGTTCGACGAGCTGCTCGTCGAGGACCTCGCGGACGCCTGATCGGCCTCGAGCCGCGCGGACCTACAATTGGGTCCACGGGGCGTAGCGCAGCCTGGTTAGCGCACCTGCTTTGGGAGCAGGAGGCCGGCGGTTCGAATCCGCCCGCCCCGACCATGAGGATCGTCTACTCGCGGAGCGTTCCTCCGATCGCGTCCTGGACGTCGAACAGGACCTCGTCGTCGTCGGCGCTCACCGTCCAGTTGAGCCCGACGAGGAGCAGGAGGGACGAGTCGAAGTCGCGCATCGCCTCGAGCCACGTCGAGATCCCTACGTCCATCGTGTCCTTCATCAGCGGCCCGCGCGTGTAGACGGTCATCGTCACGCCCTGCCCGTCGATCACGCAGTTGCCGCTGCGCCACATGATGTTCCCGACGGGGCCAAGCGCGTCCTCGCCCTTCGTGAACGCGCCGCAGGGGACGCCGGCGTCGCCGAGCGCCGCCGAGAGCGCCCTGGGCGTCTCGTACGCCCGTCCCCGGGCCGCCGCAGCGTTCCGCTCGTCGATGCTCGGGCTCGAGAGCGCCCGAGAAGCGAGGACGGCGATCGCGCCGAGCAAGATCAGGACCGCGGCCACGCGAACCGGCCACCGCTGGTGCCAGGGGCGTACGACGGCCGCCGATCCCGTCGCCGCCGGATACATGACCATCGGCGGGCCGGGCGGCGGCGGAGGGGCCGCCGGGAGCGTGGGTCCCGATGCGCTCGGAGAGGGCGCGGACACGAGCGACGTCACCAGCGGCTTGGTCGCCACCGGCTGGGCGGTCCAACCGGCGACCCCGGCGGGGCCGCCGGCGACGGGGGCTTGAGCCATGGCGAGCAGGAGGCCGTCGACCTCACGCTGTCCCATCTTGCGAGGCAGGACCGCCTTCATGCCGCCGGGCTCGATCGTGATCTCGCGGGGGAGGATGTACAGGCTGAACAGGCGCGCCAGCCCGTTCGCGGCCACCCATGCCTCCAGGTGGACCACGCCGGCGCCGACGCTCACCAGCAGGATCCGCGAACCGACCCAGAAGCCGGCACCCTTGCGGTACGTCCGGGTCTCGTCACCCGCGGCGATCGGAACGTACCCCTGACTCGACGCCCATCGATCCACGATCGACCACGGATCGGGTGGTGCCGGGAAGTCTCGGACGAATCGTGGCGTGGTCATGATGCCTCCGGTCTCACGGGAAACTTGCTCAACCACCACGTTCCGGCTCGCTCGACCCGGTCGCCAAGGGCCGGTCGTCCGTGCGTCGGGTGGACCTCCGGCCGCATGCTGGCCATGGCCGGTGGATCCGGGGTCCGGGTGCCCGACCGATCGAAAGGCCAGGAGGTGGAGAACGTGAGACGAGTGGTGGCATCGCTGGTCGTGGGGGCGCTCGTCGCCTCGCTCGGGGGACTCGCCTGGGCGCGGCCGGCGACGACCTACACGGGCGTCTGGGCGGGGGACACCAACCAGGACAAGATCGTGGGCTTCCGGGTCAACGACGACGGGGAGCTCACGAGGTTCCGCATCAAGTTCGACATCCACGGAGACAACTGCGTGCTGCACACCACGGCGGTGTGGACCGGGTCGCGACCGATCAAGAACGACCGGTTCCGCGTTCACCTGGACGACCTCGACGGGGCGGCGACGTTCGTGGGCCGCTTCTTCCGAGGCGACGAGGCCAAGGGGACCTACAAGTCGACGTCGAACATCCTCTCGGGATGCGCCGGGCACGTGAACGGCACGTGGAGCGCGGCGAACTGAGGGTGCGCGTGCCGGCGGCCGATACGCTCCTCGGGTGCTGATCCGTTCCACGACCCCGGAGGTGCCGGGTCCGGCCGGCCGTCGCATGCTGGCCGGCCTGCCGGAGGCCGAGGGGTACGAGGTCCTGATCAAGCCGCTGCGGTACCGGGAGAAGCCGCACCTCGCGGCCCACACGGACTTCGACGAGCGAACGATCACCCTCCAGCTCCCGGAGCCGTTCCTGCCCTTCGGCGAGGTCGTGGCCTACGGGGCGAAGCGCCGCCCGGGAGGTTCGATGCGGTTCATCTGGTTGACGGAGGGGGTGACCTTCCGCAAGCCGCGCGAGGTGCTCCGGTTCCTGTACCTGCACGAGTGGATGCACTGGTACCTACATCACCATCACGGTCGAGGTGGATCGGCCGAGACCACCTGCGATCGCTTCGCCCTCGCCAACTACCGCCGGCGAGAGGTCACCCTCGAGGACGCCCGGAGCGCGATGCGCCGGGCGAGCGGCTAGGCGTCGATGCAGGCGTCGGCCGCGGCGGCGAGCTCGGTCTGCAGCGCCTGGAGCTCGTCGATCCCCGCGGTCGTGTCGCGCAGGATCGCGGAGGACTCGGGCAGCTCACCGTCGAGGAAGACCAGCATCCCCTCGCGAACCGCGGTGAGGTCCTGCACCGCGAGCGTCGAGGCCCGCTCGGCGAGCGCGACCGCCGTCTGACACTCGGCCGGGATCGGCGCCGTCGCTCGTCCCAGCGCGAAGCCCATCGAGCCGACGAGCAGCGCGCCGGACACGAGGAGCACGAGGGTCATCGTCCCCCCGGGTCGCGCCGGCTCCGGGAGCGGTCGCACCAGGTCGAGGGTCGGGAAGTCGGTCGAGGGTTCGACGACCGGTGCGTGTCGCAGCGAGGTCGCCATGGCGCCACCTCCTCGCTTCCATCCAACCGCCCGCGGCACGGGCTGGACATGCACGAACGGCCCCGGGCGTAGGGGACCGTCAGCCGTCGGGTCCCTCCGCGCCGATCGCGCGGCGGAGCAGTTCGACGAACTGCTCGATCCGCATCGCGCGACGTCGATCGGGGTCCGGATGCCGGTGGAACAGCCCCGGGTCGAGCTCCTTAGTGACCAGGGCGTCCTGGAACCCGCTCGCGAGCCAGTCGAGCATCGACGCGGCCATCTCGACGTCCAGGTCGGCACGGAGGTCGCCTCGCCGCACACCAAGCTCGATGAACTCGAGCGTGCCGTAGGGGTCCTCGCTCACCAGGTAGCGGTTGATCTCGTGCCGGAGCTCCAGGTCGGTGCCGTAGTTCCCGACCAGCGCGACCCGGTAGGGGATCCAGTCGTCCCGGATCAGGTGCTCGGTCCGCTCCAGCCAGTACACGAGGACCGCCCAGAAGCCCTGGTCCACGATCTCCGCCGGCGCGTCGAGCCAGGACGGGAGCGCCTGCACCGCACGCTGGTAAGCGGCGAAGAACAGCCCGGCCTTGCTCCCGAAGTGCTGGAAGATCGACCCCTTCGCGATGCCGAGCTCCGAGGCGATGTCCTCCACCCGCGCCCCCTGATACCCGCGCTCGGCGAAGGCGCGCATCGCGGCCTCGACGATGCGCTCGCGCTTGGCCGCGGACCTCGGGCCGGGGTGTGACCTCAGGTCAGGGGACATCCTTCTCAACGCCTCCTTCCCGCCCCTCAACGGTAGGACGGCGCGGGGGCGGCGTCTGACCGCGGGTCAGGCCTCGGTCTCCCAAGGATCGCCGGAGCGGGTCCGGCACAAGCGATGCATGAACGCGAGGCGTCCTGCATGGGTTCGAGCGGGGCGAGACGGACGTGGTCCTGGACACTGTTCGAGGCGACGAGGAACGGGATCCGTCATGCGGCTGGCACTGGCAGAGATTCGACGCGCGAAGCTTCGCTTCGGCTTGCTGACTGGCGCCGTGGCCCTGCTCGTCTTCCTGATCCTGTTCCAGCAGACCCTCGCGTCGACGCTCCTCGGGTTCTTCACCGGTGCGATCGAGAACCAGTCCGCCGAGGTGTTGGTCTTCGACGAGGACGCTCGCCGCAACGTCGAGGGAAGCGTGATTTCGCCGGGCGAGATGGAGGCCGTCGCGGGGGTCGAAGGCGTGCGACGTGCCGCGCCGCTTGGGGAAGGGACGTTCACGGTCGATGCGGGCGGCGAGCTGCGAGACGCCGTCCTCTTTGGGTACTCCCTCGGCGGGCCGGGAGCGCCCACGGCCGTCTCCGAGGGCCGGCTGCCCGCGGCCGACGGCGAGGCGGTGGCGAGCTCCGTCGATGCGGACGACGGGTTCGGGATCGGCGACGTCGTGGAGGTCGTCCCGGGTCGGTACCGCCTTCGCGTGGTCGGTCTTGCCGAGGGGTCGCGGTTCAGTGTCCTGCCGACGCTGTTCGTGTCCTACCCCACGTTCGAGGCGGCGAGCCTCACCGCCAATCCCGACGCCGAGGCCGTGCTCCCGTCACTGATCGCCGTGGACGCAGAGCCTGGCGTGGATGCCGTGGGGCTCGCGGCCGACATCACCGCATCCGTCGAAGGGGTGGAGGCCCTGGACCGGGCGACGGCCGTCCAGAGCCTGCCGGGCGTGGCCGCTGTCAACTCGTCCTTCGGCGTCGTCCTCCTCCTCGCCTTCGTGACGGTGGTCCTGGTGACCGGGTTCTTCTTCCTGATCCTCACGGTGCAGAAGGCGCAGGCGCTCACCCTGTTGCGCGCGATCGGGGCGAGCGGCGGGTACCTGGTCCGGAACCTGGCGATCCAGGTGACCCTGGTGACGATCGGAGGGGTGGGGCTGGCGGCCGTCCTGCTCGCGATCGCCGCGGCGGCCTCGAGCCGCGACTTCCCGATCGAGGCCGAACCGCGGCTGATCGTCACGACAGGCCTGGCGGTGCTCGTGCTCGCCCTGGCGGCCTCGATCGGCGCGATCCGAAGGGTCTCGCGGATCGATCCAGCGTCAGCGACGACCCGGCCGGCGGGCGGGGGTCTGGCGTGAGGCTCGGGTGGCGTGAGCTGGTCCGCCGTCCGGGGAGGTTCGTGGTCGCCGGCGGCGCGCTGACGCTGATCGTCGTCCTGCTCCTCCTCCTCGGGGGTCTGCTGGACGGCCTGTACAAGGGGTCGACCGGCGCCTTTCGGTCGCAGTCGGCGGACGTGATCGTGTACGCGGAGGAGAGTCGCAACTCGCTTGTTCGTTCGAGGGTTGAACCAGGGACCCTCGAGCGGATCGGCGAGGTGGAGGGGGTCGACGAGGTCTCCGGGCTCGGCGTCGTGCTGATCGGCGGCCTGCCACAGGACGGCGCGCGGTCGGTGGACCTCGCGGTGTTCGGCTACGAGAGCCCCAACCTCCGCGTCCCCGCGCCACCGGCTCCAGGCCTCGGCTACGCGGACCGGACCCTCGAGACGGACGGGGTCGAGGTCGGCGACACCATCGTGGTCGGACCAGCCCGGGTTCCCGTCGAGATCGTCGGATGGGTCGAGGACACCCGCCTCCTCTTCCAGGCCGGGCTCTGGGTCGAGCCGGGAACCTGGCATCGGATCCTGGAGACGTCGCGACCCGACGCCGCCTTGCCCGAGGGAACCTTCCAGGCGGCGCTGGTGGGCACGGACGCCGATCCCGCCTCCGTCGCCGCGGCCATCGAGCGCGAGGTGCCCGGGACGAGCGCGCTCACGATCGCCGAGGCGATCGCGACCCTGCCGGGCGTCGCGGCCCAGCAGGAGACCTTCGTGCAGATCATCACCGTGACCTTCGTCGTCGCCGGGTTGGTGGTGGCGTTGTTCTTCGCGCTGCTGGTGCTCGAGCGCCTGGGGCTGTACGGGGTCCTCAAGGCGGTCGGAGCCTCGTCCCGACAGGTGGCCGCCGGGCTCGTGACGCAGGCGGTCCTGGTCGCGCTGGGGGCCTTCGTCGTCGGGGGAGCGGTCGCCGTGGGCCTGTCCTTCGTGATCCCCGAGGAGGTCCCCGTGGACCTGCAGGTCAGGCGCGCGGTCGTGACGGCCGTGGGGTTGGTCGCCACGGCGCTCCTCGGGAGCGCGATCTCGTTCCGCAAGATCATCCGAATCGATCCCGCATCCGCGGTAGGAGGGAGCTGACCCGCACATGCCGGCCCTACAGATGAACGACGTCCGCAAGGTGTACGGGAGCGGGGAGCAGGCGGTGGTCGCCCTCGACCACGCATCGCTCACCGTCGGCGACGACGAGCTCGTCGCGCTCGTCGGACCATCCGGGTCGGGCAAGACGACGCTGCTCTCGATCGCGGGGGGCCTGCTCGGTCCCACCGAGGGCACCGTGCTCGTCGGGCCGCACGCCGTGCACGATTACGACCGCCGCGAGCTGACGCGGTTCCGTCGAGAGTTCGTGGGCTTCGTGTTCCAGGGAGCGAACCTCGTGCCCTTCCTCACGGCGCGCGAGAACATGCTGATCGCGAGTGAGATCGCCGGCGGGAGTCGCAAGCACGCAGCCCGGCGTGCGGACCAGCTCCTGGAAGAGCTCGGGCTCGCGCACCGGGCGGGCAACGTCCCGGGCAAGCTCTCCGGAGGCGAGAAGCAGCGTGTCGCGATCGGCCGCGCGCTCATGAACGAGCCGGAGCTCGTGCTGTTCGACGAGCCGACCTCCGCCCTGGACTCCGCGCTCGGCGAGCAGGTGATGGAGCTGATCCGCCGCGAGGTGAAGGGGCGCGGAACGGCCGCGATCGTGGTGACCCACGACACACGGATGACCCACGTAGCGGACCGGACCGTCGAGATCCGGGACGGGCGTCTCGCAGCCTGAGCCGGGGCGTCCTGCGGGGCGCGTCAGGCGGGGGTGAGCCGCGCGACGATCTCGTCGTGCAGGATGCCGTTGGTGGACAGGATGGTGCCGCCGTGCACGAGCGGCGACCCGTCGAACGTCGACATCCGGCCTCCGGCCTCCGTCACCAGGACCTGGAGGGCGGCCCAGTCCCACGTCGCGAGCTCGAGCTCGACCATCACGTCGGCCGAGCCTCGGGCGACCAGGCAGTGTCCCCACGCGTCCCCGAACCCCCGGTTGCGCCTCGCCTCGCTGACGAGCGCCTGGACCCCCGGCGCGTACGGGCCGTCCAGCCAGTCCTCCATGCCCGCGAACACGAAGAACGAGCGCGAGACTCGGTCCGTCCGTGACACGTGGATCGGCTCGCCGTTCAGTCGGGCGCCACCTCCCACTGCCGCCTCGTACCGCTCGTCCAGGGCGGGGAAGTTGACGACGCCGACGACCGGCTCGTCGTCGACCGCGAGGGCGATGAGGTTGGACCAGACCTGCACGCCGTCGGCGAAGTTCTTGGTCCCGTCGATCGGGTCCACGATCCAGCGGCGGCGGCCTCGCTCCTCTGACCCGCCCTCCTCGCCGAGGACCCCGTCGTCCGGATACGTCGACCTGATCGCCTCTCGGATCGCCTTCTCGATCGCGAGGTCCGCCTCGGTGACCGGGCTCCGGTCCGGCTTCAGGCGGACCTCGAACGACCCGCCGAAGTAGCCGAGCCCGATCCGTCCGGCGTGATCGGCGAGCTCGTTCGCGAACGCCAGCTCCTCGTCGAACACGTTCCGGACCTTACCCGCCGGCGGTCGCGGTCGCTTCCGTCCCTCCTGCTAGATTCGATGCCCGATGCAGACGACGCTGGAATCCACCGACAAGCACACGGTCAAGCTCACCGTCGAGATCCCCCCCGAGCAGCTCGGCAAGGACCTGGACCGCGCGTACCGCAAGGTCGCCCAGCAGGTCAAGATCCCGGGTTTCCGCAAGGGGAAGGTGCCCCGGCAGGTGATCGACGCACAGTTCGGGCGCGATGCCGTGCTCGGCGAGTTCCTCGAGGACTCCGTGCCCGAGTACTACCGCGAGGCGCTTCGCGAGCACGACCTCGCGCCCATCACCGATCCCGACATCGACCTCGGCGAGGTGGAGGAGGGCAAGCCGCTCGTGTTCACGGCGGTGGTCGAGGTCAGGCCGCGTCTGAAGCTCGAGCCATCCCAGTACGAGGGGATCCACGTCGAGCGCCCGGACGCTAAGGTGCCCGACGAGGAGGTCGATGCCTTCCTCGATTCCCTGCGCGAGCGGTTCGCGGAGCTCGAGACGGCGAACCACCCGGCTCGCAAGGGCGATTTCGTGGTCATGGACATCCGCGCGACGGTCCACGACGAGGAGATCGCCGAGGGGACGCGCCAGGACTACTTGTACGGGGTGGGCACGGGTGAGTTCGGCGACGCGGTCGACGCGGAGCTGGAGGGCAAGCGCGCCGGCGAGATCTTGAAGCTCAACGACACTCTGGGGCCGGGCGCGGGGGAGCGGGCCGGGCAGGAGGTCGCGTTCCAGGTCCTCGTCAAGGAGGTCAAGGGGAAGAAGCTGCCGCCGGCCGACGACGAGTTCGCCAAGATCGCCTCCGAGTTCGACACGCTGGCCGAGCTGAAGGAGGGCCTTCGCGAGCAACTGCAGCGCAACCGGGAGCGCGGCGTGGACGCGGAGGTCCGCGACCGCGTGCTGCAGGCGATGATCGACACGGTGGAGGTGGACCTGCCGGAGACGTTGATCGACGAGGAGGTCCAGCATCGGGTCCGCCACGCGCAGGAACGCGCCGAGCAGGCCGGCATGACGCTGCCGCAGCTCCTCGAGACGCAGGGGTTCGACGAGCTCCGGTTCCGCGCCGACGCGCGGGACCACGCGATCCGCGCGATCAAGGCCGACCTGGTCCTGGAGGCCGTCGCCCGGCAGGAAGATCTCCAGGTGACGCCCGAGGAGCTCGGCCGAGAGATCGCCGGGCTCGCACAGGCGATGGGGCGCGACCCCAAGGAGCTCGCGAAGAGCCTGGACCGTTCCGGTCAGGTCGTAGCACTGGCCGGTGATATCATCCGCTCCAAGGCGCTCGACCTCCTCGTCGAGCACGCAGACATCCACTCGGACGCCGGCCAGACGGACCGTCAGGAGCTTCCCGAGGAGCCCACCGACGAGCTCGTAGGGGCCGTCGAGGAGACCACAGAGGAGACGCCATGAAGGACTACCTCGTCCCCGTCGTCGTCGAGCAGACCAGCCGCGGCGAGCGCTCGTTCGACATCTACTCGCGCCTGCTGAAGGAGCGCATCGTGTTCCTCGGCACGCCGATCGACGACGCCGTCGGCAACCTGATCATGGCGCAGCTGCTGCACCTCGAGTCCGAGGAACCCGACAAGGACATCAACCTGTACATCAACTCGCCGGGCGGAGACATCACCTCGCTGTTCGCGATCTACGACACGATGGAGTACATCAAGCCAGACGTCTCCACGATCGTGATGGGCCAGGCCGCCTCGGCCGCCGCGGTGCTGCTGCTGGCGGGGACGAAGGGCAAGCGGTACGCGCTGCCGCACTCGCGCGTGCTGCTGCATCAGCCGCACGGTGGCGCGCAGGGTCAGGCCGTCGACATCGAGATCCAGGCCAAGGAGATCACCCGCTATCGCAAGCTGCTCGAGGAGCTGATCGCAGAGCACACGGGCCAGCCGCTGGAGAAGGTCGCCAAAGACACCGACCGCGACTACATCCTGACCGCCGAGGAGGCGGTGGAGTATGGGGTCGTGGACGAGGTCATCACCAGCCGGAAGTTGACACCCGAACTCGCAGCGGCGGCCGCGGCCGCGTCGTAGGATTGGCGTCCGGGTTCGGCCCGGACGTTCGAACAGGAGCCAGGGGGGCATGGCGAGGATCGGCGACTCCGACCTGTTGAAGTGCTCTTTCTGCGGCAAGTCGCAGAAGCAGGTGAAGAAGCTCATCGCGGGCCCCGGCGTGTACATCTGCGACGAGTGCATCGACCTCTGCAACGAGATCATCGAGGAAGAGCTCTCGGAGACGTCCGAGCTCAAGCTCGAGGAGCTTCCCAAGCCGGCCGAGATCTACGCGTTCCTCGACGAGTACGTGATCGGCCAAGAGCCGGCCAAGAAGGTCCTCTCGGTCGCCGTGTACAACCACTACAAGCGGATCCAGGTCGGCGCCAAGGACGCGGAGGTCGAGCTCCAGAAGTCCAACATCATGATCCTGGGGCCGACCGGGTGCGGCAAGACGCTGCTCGCGCAGACCCTGGCCAAGATGCTGAACGTCCCGTTCGCGATCGCCGATGCCACGGCGCTCACGGAGGCCGGCTACGTGGGCGAGGACGTCGAGAACATCCTGCTCAAGCTGATCCAGGCCGCCGACTACGACGTCAAGCGCGCCGAGACCGGCATCATCTACATCGACGAGGTCGACAAGATCGCGCGCAAGTCCGAGAACCCCTCGATCACGCGCGACGTCTCGGGCGAGGGCGTGCAGCAGGCGCTGCTCAAGATCCTGGAGGGCACCACGGCATCGGTCCCGCCCCAAGGGGGCCGCAAGCATCCCCACCAGGAGTTCATCCAGATCGACACCACGAACATCCTGTTCATCTGCGGCGGCGCCTTCGCCGGACTGGAGAAGATCGTCGAGTCCCGGATCGGGTCGCGCGGGATCGGCTTCGGGGCGGACGTGCGCCGGGTGCAGGACAAGGACATCGGCGCGATCTTGGGCCAGGTGCTGCCCGAGGACCTGCTGAAGTACGGGCTGATCCCCGAGTTCGTCGGCCGGTTGCCGGTCATCACCAACGTGCACAACCTGGACAAGCAGGCCCTGGTCGACATCCTGACCCAGCCCAAGAACGCGCTCGTGAAGCAGTACCGCAAGTTCTTCGAGTTCGACGGCGTCGAGCTCGAGTTCGCCGAGGGCTCGCTGGACGCCATCGCCGACCAGGCGATCCTGCGCGCGACGGGCGCGCGCGGCCTCCGCGCGATCATGGAGGAGGTCCTGCTCAACACGATGTACGAGCTCCCCTCGCGCAGCGACGTCACGAAGTGCGTGATCGACGAGGATGTCGTGCGCACCAAGGTGAACCCCACGCTCGTGCCGCTCAAGGAGTCGAAGAAGCGCGAGCGCCAGGAACGCTCCGCGTGAGGCCGCGCCGAGCCGTGGTTGGGCTCGTCGCGATGCTCGCGATCCTGCTCGTTGCGTGCGGAGGCGACGACGACGGCGGCTCGGACGAGCAGGATCCTGCGAACCTCGAGGGCAAGTCCTGGGTGCTGACCCAGATGCTCGACGCTCAGGGCGACACGCAGATCGTGGACATCGGCGTGAACGCTGAGTTCGACGGCTCGTCGATCAGCGGCGTGTCCGGATGCAACCGGTACAACGGGTCGTACGAGGCCACGGGCGACCAGATCTCCTTCGGGCCGATCGGCGGCACGCAGATGGCATGCGAGCCCGATGTCATGGCGATCGAGGCCCGGTACCTGGAGCTTCTCGGCGGCGTTGCCAGCTATCGCGTGGAGGGCCGCTCGATGTCGATGAACGACGCCGAGGGCACCCCGGTCCTGCAGTTCAGTCAGGGCTAGTCGCCAAGGCGCGCAGCGAGATCGCGGAAGCGCTCGAGCTCGATCAACGCGCCCGCGCGTTCGAGGTCGGGCTTGGCAGACGCGAGCGTGGCTCGCGCCTCCTCGGCCCGGTCGGTTGCCGCGAGGACCTCCGCGATGTCGAGCTCGGTCCGCGCCCGCTCCCACGCCGCGCCCAGGTCGGAGAGCTCCCCGTGCGCCTGCTCGAGGAGCTGGAGCCCTCGTTCGGGCTCACCGACGGCGACGGCGCTCCGGCCCTCCAACCGGTCGAGGTGCGCCGGCAGCGCCTTCAGCTTCGCGGCCTGGGCGTACGCGCGGCTCTGCTCGAGGAAGGTGGGCACCTCCTCCCATCGGGCGGTCACGGCCAGGAGCTCGGCGGCGACCTGGTCCTGGAACGGTCGCATCACCATCCCCTCGACCGTCGCCTCTTCGACGAGTTCCCACGCGCGCGCGTGCTCGCCACGCCGGGAGATCGCCCAGGCGAGCCAGTAGCTCGCCATCACCGAGCCCCCGTGGATCGAGCCGCGCGAGCGTTCCAGCACGGCGAGCCGATCCTCGGCCTCCTCGAACCCCCGGGCCTCCAGGACGAACGCCGCGGCGCCATACACGTTCATCATGAAGTAGGGGGGATCCTCGGCCCTGGCACCGAGCAGTGCCACGGCCCGGTCGAACGCTCCCAGGGCCTGGTCCCATTCGCCCAGCTGGAACTGGCTGGCCCCAGCCCAGTTGAGGCAGTGGTTGTTGAGACCCTCGGCCCCCTCGGCCACCTCGACCCCGATGAGGCCGAGCCGAACGGCCTCGGCGTACTCGCCGACCATCGTGTGCTCCCACGCGCCCATCCCGTAGAGGTCGCCGAGCTCCCACGGGTCCTCGATCACCTTCGCGAGTTCCAGTCGCCGTGCCATCAGCTCGCGGATGTCGCCGTACAGCCCGACGTTGAGCACCGCCGAGCTCGCCCCATCCAGCGCCGCGGACTCGAGCTCTGGTCGGCCCATCGCGCGTGCCAGCTCGGCGGCTCGGATGCCCGCCTGAAGCGCCGACTCGCGCTTCGCGTCGTCGATCCGGACGCGCCACCCGTAACCGAACGGCTCGAAGGCGCGGGCGGTCAGGAGCCGGATCTCCTCCTCCTCCGAGCCCTCGGCCCCCAGGTGCTCGAAGCCGACCTGGAGGTAGCCCTCCACCTCGGCGATGCCGGGTTGGTCCTTCATCGATCCGGGCCAGCGGAGTGGGTTCTCGACCGCTCGCGCGCAGGCCCAGGCGATCGCTCGCCGATCCTCCGGAGCGTGCGTCAAACGGAGGTCCACCGCCTCCCGGAGCGATTGCCAGGATAGGTCTCCCTGGTAGTCGTTCAGCGCGATCAGCCCGATCTCCTCGAGCACCGCGATGCGCTCGATGGGACCCTCCGCCAGCTCGCCGGCGCGCTCGGCCGTCTTCATGGCCTTCTCGTTCGCGAAGCGGCTGCGGGCCTCGCCCGCCACCTCGAGCAGGGCGGTGAACGCCCGACGCCGGAGCGCCTCCCGTCCCTCGCCGACGTCCTCTCGGGCCGCGAGGGCTTCCACGTAGTGGTAGGCGAGCAGCTCGCCGAACTCGCGGCCGCGGGTGCCGGCGGTCTCCTCGATCCAGCGGGCCACCTCCTCGTGCGCGGGTCCACGCTCGCGTCGGGGAAGGCTTTCGTAGGCGACGTCACGGGTCAGGACGTGCTTGAAGATGAACTCCGGCTCCCCGGCCACCGAGGACCCGAGCCGGGACAGGACGAGCTCTCGCTCTTCGAGCCGGTCCAGGGTCTGGCCGATCCGATCCCCGTCGCCGTTCAGCAGACGCCGCACGGGTCCCGGCCAGAACACCCGACCCACCACCGCGGCGCGCTGCAGGGCGCGCTTCTCCTCGGGCGCGAGCAGGTCGATCCGGGCCGCGAGCACCGCCTGCACGGTGTCCGGGATATCCACGTCGCCGATCGACCCGGCCGCGCGCCAGCGGTCGCCCTCGCGGACGATCGCGTGGACGTCGATCAGGTGGCGAACGATCTCCTCGAGGAAGAACGGGTTCCCCTCGGCACGCTCGAGGATCTGGTCGTGCACCGAGGCCGGCAGATCGGCCACCGTGAGCAGCAGGCGGACGAGATGGTCGGATTCCTCGGGCGAGAGCGGCTCGAGCGCGATCGCGGAGTGGTTCCGCCGCCCGCCGCCCCAGCCCGGCCGGTTGTCCGTGAGCTCGTGACGGGCGGGGCACACGAAGAGCACCGGCCCCAGCACCTTGTCGGCCATCTCCTCGAGCAGGTCCAGGAGCGCGGGATCGGCCCAGTGGATGTCCTCGATGACCGCGACGACGGGTCCGCCGAGCGCCAGCGCCGAGAAGAACGAGCGCCACGCGTGATGCATCTCGGCGCGAACCTGACGCGGTTCGAGGTCGCGCATCGATGCGGCACCGAACTCCAGGCCGACGGTGTAGGCGATCGCGCGACAGGTCCGGACCGCATCGATCGACGGGTCGGCCTCCAGGACCGCGTCACAGGAGAACTGCAGCTTGTCCATCACCTCGTCGGACGCGTCCGTGTCCAAGACGCCCGAGTGCGATTTCAAGATCTCGGCGAGTGGCCAATACGTGATGCCGTCGCCGTAGGGGAGGCACCGCCCGCGCAGGACGCGAGGCTGCGGCTCCTGCGTCTGCACCCACGACAGGAACTCCGTGGTCAGCCGGCTCTTGCCCACGCCGGGGTCGCCGTAGATCGTGACGAGGTTGGCCCGGCCCTCCGCGACGGTCCGCCCGTAGACCGTGCGCAGCAGCGTGAGCTCCTGGTCGCGCCCGACCATGGGTGCGCGCAGGCCGGGGACCCCGCGCTGGGAGTGCTCGGGCGCCTCCTCCTCCAGCAGGACCGCCGGCACCGCCTCCTCCTTGCCACGGAGGTCCTGATCTCCCAGCTCCCGGTAATGGAAGCCGCGTGCCGCCCTGGCCGTGCGCTCCGCGACCACGATCTGATCTGGCTCGGCGAGCTGCTCGAGGCGGGCCGCGACGTTGACCGCGTCTCCGGTCACCATCGGCTCACCGGGCTGCGGCGTGGTCGCGGCCAGGACCTCGCCGGTGTTGATCCCCGTCCGGATCTGCAGCTCGACGCCGAAGCGGGACCGGAGGTCGGTGTTCACCTCGACCAGGCGTCGCCGCATCCGCAGCGCCGCTCGGAGGGCTCGGATCGGGTCGTCCTCGTGGGCGACGGGGACGCCGAAGGCCGCCATCACGGCGTCGCCGATGAACTTCTCGACCGTGCCGCCCTCCGCCTCGATCTCCTCGCGCATCGCTCCGAAGTAGGTAGCGAGGACCTCCTGCAGCCGCTCCGGGTCCAGGCGCTCTCCGAGGCCGGTCGAGCCGGTGACGTCCGCGAACAGGATCGTGACGAGCCGACGCTCCTGTCCCACGGGGGCCGATCCCGCCTCGGCGACCGGTGCACCACACGAGGGGCAGAACCTGGCCTCTGGCGGCAGCTCCGCGCCGCAGACGGAGCAGGCCGGGACGAGCGACGATCCGCACGAGAGGCAGAAGCGAGCCTCGTCCTGGTTCTCGGTGCCACAGTTCGAGCAGACGCTCACCGGCGGAGTGTACGGCCGCCGGGGGGGCCAAGGGCATCCCGTAGACTGCGCCGCATGGGCGTGCCCGAGAAGCCGAGCCTCGATGGCCTCGAGGCCAAGTGGGACGAGTGGTGGGAGGCCGCCGGCACCTACCGCTTCGACGCGACGAGGACGCGCGAGGAGATCTACGCGATCGACACGCCGCCGCCGACCGCGAGCGGGAGCTTGCACGTGGGCCACGTGTGCTCGTACACGCACACGGACCTGATCGCGCGGTTCCAGCGGATGCGCGGCAAGACCGTCTTCTACCCCATGGGCTGGGACGACAACGGTCTGCCGACGGAGCGGCGCGTCCAGAACTACTTCGGGGTGCGGTGCGACCCGTCGCTCCCGCACGACCCGCACTTCGACGTGGACGCGCTCGACCGCCCGGACGAGCAGGCCGTCGCGATCAGCCGCCCGAACTTCATCGAGCTCTGCGAGCGCCTGACGGCGGAGGACGAGAAGGCGTTCGAGGCGCTGTTCCGTCTGCTTGGACTGTCGGTCGACTGGACGCAGACCTACACGACGATCGACGAGCGCTCGCGCCGGGCCTCGCAGCGGGGGTTCCTACGGCTGCTGGATCGAGGCCTCGCCTACGGTGTCGAGGCGCCGACGATGTGGGACGTCGACTACCAGACGGCCGTCGCCCAGGCGGAGATCGAGGACCGCGAGATCGACGGGCTGTACCACCGCGTCCGGTTCGACCTCGCCGAGGGTGACGGATCGGTCGAGATCGAGACCTCGCGCCCCGAGCTGATCCCCGCGTGCGTCGCGCTGGTCGTGAACCCGGCGGACGAGCGGTTCACCGCGCTCGTGGGTCGTTCGGTCCTCACGCCGCTGTTCGGCGCCGAGGTGCCCGTCGTCGCCCACGAGCTCGCCGACCCCGGGAAGGGCACGGGCGCCGCGATGATCTGCACGTTCGGCGACCTGACCGACGTGACCTGGTGGCGCGAGCTGCGGCTCCCCACCCGCGTGGTGGTCCAGCGCGACGGGACGATCGCCCCGCCCCGCTGGGGAGAGCCCGGATGGGAGAGCCGCGACGCCGAGGCGGCTCGTCGCGCCCAGGATCAGCTCGCGGGGTTGCCGACGAAACGAGCCCGCAAGCGCGTGGCGGAGCTCCTGGCGGAGGCCGGGCAGCTGCTCGGCGAGCCGCAGGCCGTCCGGCACGCCGTGAAGTTCTACGAGCGGGGGGAGCGGCCGCTCGAGGTCGTCTCCAGCCGGCAGTGGTTCGTCAAGACGATCGAGTTCCGCGAGCGACTGCTCGAGCTCGGCCGGAGTCTCCACTGGCACCCGCCGCACATGGGCGCCAGGTACACGAGCTGGGTCGAGGGCCTGAACGGCGACTGGTGCGTCAGCCGCCAGCGGTTCTTCGGGGTCGCGTTCCCGGTCTGGTACGCGCTCGACGGGGACGGCGTGCCCGACCATGAGCATCCGCTCCTGCCGGGGGAGGACCGGCTCCCGGTCGACCCGTCCGCCGATGTTCCGGACGGCTTCACGGAGGGGCAGCGGGGCAAGCCGGGTGGGTTCGTCGGCGACCCGGATGTGATGGACACGTGGGCGACGTCGTCGCTCTCACCGCACATCGCCGGTCACTGGGAGGAGGACGACGGCCTGTTCGACCGCGTGTTCCCGATGGACCTGCGTCCGCAGGCCCACGAGATCATCCGCACCTGGCTCTTCTACACGGTGCTGAAGTCGTTCCTCGAGCACGGGACGCTGCCATGGGCCCACGCGGCGATCAGCGGCTTCGTGATGGATCCCGAGCGGAAGAAGATGTCGAAGTCCAAGGGCAACGTCGTCACGCCGACGGAGATGTTCGAGCGGCACAGCCCGGACGCCGTCCGCTACTGGGCGGCGAGCTCGCGTCTGGGGATCGACACGATCTTCGACGAGCAGCAGATGCGCGTGGGCCGCAGGCTCGCGATCAAGATCCTGAACGCATCGAGGTTCGCGCTGTCGTTCGAGGCGCTCGAGGGCGACGTCACCGATCCGCTCGACCGATCGATGCTCGCGCGGCTCGCCGAGGTCGTGCGGGAGGCGACGGCGGCGTTCGAGGACTACGACCACGCGAAGGCCCTCGACGTCGCCGAACGGTTCTTCTGGGGTTTCACCGACGACTACCTCGAGCTCGTGAAGGGCCGCGCTTACGGCTCCAACGGCGAGCAGGCCGCGGGGTCGGCGATCGCCGCGCTCCGCGTCGCGCTGGACGTCGTGCTCCGCCTGTTCGCGCCGTTCCTCCCGTACGTCACGGAGGAGGTCTGGTCGTGGTGGCGGCGGGGATCGATCCATCGCGCCGCGTGGCCGGCGATCGACGGGCTGGAGACCGCCGCCGGCGGCGCGGATCCTCTCACGTACGAGGTGGCGGCCTGGGTGCTCGGCGAGGTCCGGCGGACGAAGGCGCTCGCGAAGGTCTCCCTCAAGGCCGAGGTGGAGCGCGTGATCGTGGCCGACACCCGGGAGCGGCTCACGGTCCTGGCCGGCTCCGAGCGCGACCTGCGCGAGGCCGGCAACGTCCGAGAACTCGTCACCTCCGAGGGCGCTGAGCCCTCGGTCGAGGTCCTCCTCCCGCAGGCCTGAGGCCGGTGCGGTTCGACGACGCCGTCGACGAGCTGGAGGCTCGCCAGCCCGAGCACCAGCCCAAGCCCGACCTCGAGCGCATCCGCGCGCTCTCGGCGCTGCTCGACGACCCGCAGCGCACCTACCCGACGATCCACATCACCGGGACCAACGGCAAGACGACGACGGCGCGCCTGGCATCGGCCCTCGCGTGCGGGCATGGGCTCACGACGGGGCTGTTCACCTCGCCGCACCTCCGGTCGGTCACCGAGCGGCTGTCGATCTGCGGCGAGCCGATCGGGGAGGTCGAGTTCGGCGAGGAGTACGAGCACCTGCGGGCGTTCCTGTCGGCCGTGGACGGGTCCACCGGCCCCGTGACCTACTTCGAGACGCTGACCGCGCTCGCCGAGCTGTGGTTCGCGGACAAGCCCGTGCAGCTCGCGGTGATCGAGGTGGGGATGGGGGGTACGTGGGACGCGACGAACCTCGTCGAGGGCGACGTGGCGGTCATCTGCCCCGTCGGGCTCGACCACCCCGAGCTCGGGTCGACCCTCGCCGAGGTGGCGGAGGAGAAGGCGGGGATCGTGAAGCAGGGCAAGGTCGCCGTGGTGCGCGAGCAGGAGCCCGAGGTCCTCGACGTCATCGAGCGGCGCTGCGACGAGCAGATCGCGACGATGCTGCTCGAGCACAGGGACTGGGCGCTCGCCTCGCGCGCGCCCGGCATCGGAGGCCAGGCGCTGTCGATCCGGGGCCTGCACGCCGAGTACGAGGAGCTGTCGATCCCTCTGTACGGCGCCCACGCGGCCCACAGCGCCGCCGCGGCGGTCGTCGCGCTCGAGGCGCTGCTGGAGCGCGGCCTGGACGAGGAGACGGTTCGACTCGCCCTCGGCTCCGCCACGTCGCCCGGCCGGCTCGAGATCGTGGGGCGTCACCCGCTGATCGTGCTCGACGGTGCGCACAACCCCGCCGCCGCCGACGCGCTGGCGGAAGCCCTGTCCGAGGCGTTCGTCTGGGACCGGCTGCACCTGGTGATGGCGGTCTTCTCAAACAAGGACCTCGGCGGGATCGTGGAGCGCCTCGCGCCGCTCGCGAGGGTCGGCTACGCGGCGACCACGACGAGCGTCCGGGCACGCCCGGCCGAGGAGGTCGCCGCCTCCATGGTGGCCGAGGGGCTGGCCGCGGACGTCTTCCCGACGGTCGCCGACGCGATCGCGGCCGCCCGGTCCGCCGCGGGTCCCGACGACCTCATCCTGGTGACCGGGTCTCTGTACACTGTCGCGGACGCCCGCCGGGCGCTCGGCGTGCGGGACTGAACCGCCGACGCGATCGCCCGCCGACGAAGGAGGACCCCGATCGTGGCCGTGGCATCGACGCTGCTCATCGTGAAGCCGGACGGCGTTCGCCGACGGCTGGTCGGCGAGATGCTTCGACGGATCGAGGCCAAGGGCCTCGCGATCGCCGAGATGCGGATGATGACGATCGACCGCGCGCTCGCCGAGGAGCACTACGCGGAACATCGGGACAAACCGTTCTTCGAGGAGCTGGTCGCGTTCATCACCTCGGGCCCGGTCGTCGTGGCTCGCCTCGAGGGCGAGGGCGCGATCGAAGTGGTGCGGACGATGATGGGCGCCACCAACCCGGCGACCGCCCTGCCGGGTACCATCCGCGGCGACCTCGCCCTGAGCATGCCCGACAACCTCGTGCACGGCAGCGACTCGGCGGAGTCGGCCGAGCGCGAGCTGAAGCTCTTCTTCGGATAGCGGTGGGCTCCGCGCTCGAGCGGATCGAGGCCTACGTCGACCGCCGATGGTCGTGGTTCGACACACCGGGTCTCGCCATCGGCCTGACCGATCGGGGCGGACCGCTCGAGACGATCGTTCGCGGGTGGGCGAACGTGGACGCCGAGGTCCCCGTCGAACCCGGGAGTCGGTTCCAGATCGGCTCGATCAGCAAGGGCTTCACGGCGATCGCGATCCTGCAGGAGGTCGAGGCGGGCAGGATCGATCTGGATGCACCCGTCGGGACCTACCTCCCGTGGCTCGAGGTGCCCTCCCGCTTCGACGTCCCCGTGACGATCCACCACCTGCTCACGCACACGGGTGGGCTCGCCGTCGGGATGGAGGCGGCGGGAGACGCCGTGATGGAGCTGCTCATGCTGCGGGAGACCGAGATCGGTTGGGAGCCGGGGACCTGGTTCGGCTACTCGAACGCCGGCTACAAGGCCCTCGGCCTCGTGCTGGAGTCGGTCTCGGGTCGCCCGTGGTGGGAGCTCGTCCACGAGCGTGTCATGGCGCCGATCGGGATGGGCGAGGCCGATGTCATCATCACGAACGACATCCGCCCGCGGCTGGCGGTCGGGTACACGACGCCCTTCGACGACCGTTCCTGGGTGCCCGAGCACGGATGGGCGCCCTCGGCGTGGTTCGAGAGCGCGACGGCTGACGGCGCGATCTGCGCGAGCGCCGAGGAGCTCACGGCGTTCGCCCGGTTGCTGCTGGCGCGTGGGGGCGGGGTGATCTCGGAGGGGGGCTTCGCGCGGATGACCGCGCGCGCCGTCGAGGATCCCGAGATGCCGGGGCACGTCTTCGGCTACGGCGTGAAGTGGGTCGACGGCGACCGCCTGCTCGGTCACTCGGGCGGGATGCTCGGGTTCTCTACCTATCTCCTCGTCGACGTCGCGGCCGGATCCGGGGTCTGCGTGCTGATGAACTCCGCGTTCGGGGACCGGCTGGATCTCGCTCGGTTCGCGCTCGCGTGCCTGTCCGCCGAGGCTGCCTCCGAGCCCCTTCCCGAGATCCCCGACCCCCCCGAGCGGGAGCCGCCCCTCGTGGCCGCCCCGCCCGACGGGACGGGGCCGCAGGGCTGGGAAGCCGTCGTCGGTCGGTACCGCTCGTGGAGTCCCTGGTGCCCGATCCTGGACGTGAGCGGCAGGCAGGATCGGCTCTGGCTGTCGATGCCGAACGACATGCTCGACTGGGGCGAGGAACGCGAGCTGGTGCCGATGGAGGACGGGCGCTATCGGGTCGGAGGGGATCGGTCACCCGATCGCCTGGCGTTCGACACCTTCGTCGAGGGAAGGGCCATCCGGCTGTGGCTCGACGGCGCGCCGTTCACCCGGGCAGTGGTCTAGCGGCGGATCTCAGGACGCCCTGCGGAACGCCACGACCGCGTTCTGGCCGCCGAAGCCGAAGGAATCGCTGATCGCGACGTTCACCTCGGCCTCGCGCTTCACGTTGGGGACGTAGTCCAGGTCGCAGTCGGGGTCCGGCGTCTCGTAGTGGATCGTGGGCGGGATCGTGTTGGTGTGGATCGCGAGGACCGAGGCGGCCGCCTCGACCGCGCCGGCGGCGCCAAGCATGTGGCCGGTCATCGACTTGGTGGACGAGATCGCCACGCGGCGGGCCACGTCGTCGCCCAGACCGGCCTTGATCGCAGCCGTCTCCCCCGCGTCGTTGAGCGGCGTCGAGGTCCCGTGGGCGTTCACGTAGTCGACCGCCTCGGGCTCGAGGCCCGCGTCCTCCAGGGCCCGGCGGATGGCGATCGCAGCGCCCGTCCCCTTCGGGTCGGGCGCCGTGATGTGGAAGGCGTCGTCCGAGGCGCCGTACCCGACGACCTCGGCGTAGATCCGTGCCCCGCGGGCGATCGCCCGGGTCTCGGTCTCGAGGATCAGGGCGCACGCGCCCTCGGCCAGGACGAACCCGTCGCGTCCGGCGTCGAACGGCCGCGACGCGGTCTCCGGGTCGGGGTTCTTGGTGAGCGCGGTCATCTGGGCGAACGCGGCGACGGTGAGCGGCAGGGTCGCCGCCTCCGAGCCGCCGACGAGCGCGAGGTCGACGTACCCGTCGCGTACCAGGCGGTACCCCTCGCCGACCGCGTGCGCGCCCGACGCGCAGGCGGAGACCGTGCAGAAGTTGGGGCCGGTCATCCCGAAGCGCATCGCGATGTGCCCGGCCGCGGCGTTGGCCATGAGCGCGGGGACCATGAACGGCGACACCCGCCCCGGTCCCTTCTCGTGCATCACTGCGGACTGCGTGAGGAGGGACTCGATGCCGCCGATCCCGGTCCCGAAGACGATGCCACCGCGCTCGGCGGGAACCTCCGGGTTGCCGGCGTCCTCTCGGGCGAGGCTGGCCGCGGCCATCGCATAGTGGACGAAGCGGTCGGTGCGGCGGATCTCCTTGGCGTCCATCCAGAGCGACGGGTCGAAGTCACGGACATCGCCGCAGAGCTTGACCGGCAGGTCCGAGGTGTCGAAGCGCTCGATGGGGCCGATCCCGTTGCGTCCCGACGTTAGCCCCGCCCAGAACTCGTCGACGCCGGTTCCGACCGGCGTGACGGGCCCGATGCCGGTGACGACGACGCGCTCGGGCATCGCGCCTAGGTCAACCCGAGCTTGGAGTTCACGAGGGCGACGGCCTGCCCGACCGTCTTCACGCCCTCCATCTCCTCCTCGGGGATCTCGATGTTCCACTCCTCCTCGAGGGCGAGCACGGCCTCGACGAGGTCGAGCGAGTCCGCGTTCAGGTCCTCGGCGAAGCGGGCGTCCGGGACGACCTGCGCCTCGTCCACCGCGAGCTGCTCGGCCAGGACCTTGCGAACCCTGGTCTCGATCTCTGCCTTGTCCATCGTTCCTCCTGTCGTCGTCCCTCCGGTGCGACGGCCCATGCTAGGGGCTGCGCTGCCCCTGCGACTAGGCGGTGAGCCCCCCGTCGACCGCGATCACCGCGCCGTTCACGTACGACGCCTCATCCGACATCAGGAAGCGCGCCACCGACGCGACCTCGGCGAGCGAGGCCGCGCGCCCGAGCGGGGTCTGGTCCAGGTAGTAGGCGCGGGCCTCCTCGTTCAGATGCGAGGTCATCTCCGTGTCCAGCAGGCCGGGGCACAGGGCGTTCACCGTGATCCCCTTGGCCCCCACCTCCCGGGCGAGTGACCTCGTGAGGCCGACGAGACCGGCCTTCGTGGCCGCGTAGACCGTCTGCCCGGCGTTGCCGTGGAGGGCGACCGCCGACGACATGTTCACGATCCGCCCCCACTTGGCCCGGAGCATCCCTCGGAGCGCGCCGCGGCTGCACAGGAAGGCGCCGCGCAGGTTGGTGGCCATGGTCTGCTCGTACACGTCCATCGGGTACTTGAGCAGCAGGCCGTCGCGCGAGAGCCCCGCGTTGTTCACCAGCCCGGTCACGGCGCCCAGCTCCTCGGTCACGCGGCGGAAGCCCTCGGCCACCGACGCCTCGTCCGTCACGTCCAGGGCGATCGCCAACCCGGGCGTCCCCGCCGCCTCGAGCGCCTCCAGGGTTTCCTTGGCGTCGGCCTCGCTCGTCCGGTAGCCGATCGCGACGCTCCATCCGCCGGCCGCGAGCGCCTCCGCGCACGCCCGCCCGATCCCGCGGGAGCCGCCGGTGACGACCGCGACCTTCCGCACATCGCTCATGGTGCGTCAGGACCGATCCAGCGCATCAGGTTGGCGCCCCACGACAGCCCGGCGCCGAAGGAGGTCAGCAGCACCAGGTCCCCCCGGCGGATCCTCCCCGCGCGCCACGCGCGATCCAGGGCGATCGGGATCGACGCGGCCGAGGTGTTGCCGACCGTCTCGACGTCGACGACGGAGCGCTCGGGGCCGATCCCCAGGCGCTCGGCCACCGCGACCATGATCCGGGCGTTCGCCTGATGGGGGATCAGCACGTCGACGTCGTCCGCCGTGTGGCCTGACTTCTCGAGCAGTTGCCGACATGCGTTCGCCATCTCGACCACGGCGCGCTTGAACACCTCGCGCCCGTTCGGCATCCGGATCGCGTGATCGCGCGCCTCGACCGTCTCGTGCGTCGCGGGCAGGCTCGAGCCCCCCGCGGGGATGTACAGGATCTCCGCCGCCCTCCCGTCCGCGCCGAGCACCGAGCCCAGGACGCCGGGCTCGTCGGTGCGGCGGAGCACCGCGGCCCCCGCTCCGTCGCCGAACAGGATGCAGGTGGTCCGGTCCGTGAGATCCATGACGCGGGAAAGGACCTCGGCGCCGATCACCACGACGGTCTCGGCCTGACCCGATTCGATGAAGGCGGTGCCGGTGGACAGGCCGTACGAGAACCCCGCGCACGCGGCGTTCACGTCGAAGGCCGGCGCCGCGATGCCGAGCTTGCGCTGCACCCACACCGCCGCCGATGGGATCGGCGTGTCCGGCGTGCAGGTCGCGCACACGAGCAGGTCGACGTGCTCGGGGGCCACGCTCGCCGCGTCGAGCGCGAGTCGCGTCGCCTCGACGGCGAGATCCGACGTCGCCTGGCCGTCGAGGGCGAAGTGGCGCTCCCTGATCCCGGTGCGCTCGCGGATCCACTCATCGCTCGTGTCGATGAACGACTCGAACCACGCATTGGGGATGACGCGATCGGGCAGGACCGAGCCGAGGCCCGCGATGGCCGCGTGACGTTCGCCGTTCACGAGCTCTCCTCACCCTCCCGGACCATGAGGGTCGAGGATATCGTCCGGAGACGTGCGCTGCCGTCGGGGGCGACCCCTCGGCCGACCGGGCTCAGCTTCCGGTGAGCAGCTCAGCCGCGTCCTGGGGCGAGCCGACGGCGACGGCCCGAGCGGCGGGCACGACCCGCTTCGCCAGCTTCGTCAGCACGTCGCCCGGTCCCGCCTCGACGAACGTGTCCGCGCCGGCGCTCGACAGCGCCCGGGCGCATCGCTCCCATCGAACCGGCGAGACCACGTGGCGCTCGAGGAGCGACCGGAGCTCGTCGGCGGCCTCCACGAGCTCGCCGGTCACGTTGGCCGCGATGGGGAAGCGCGGTGCGTGGAACTCCGTCGCGCCGATGACCGCCGACAGGGGCGCGATCGCGGGCTCCATCAGGGGGGAGTGGAACGCCCCCGCGACCTTCAGGCGCACGACGCGGATCCGGCGCCCCGCCGCGAGGGCCTCGGCGCGCTCGACCGCCGGAACGCTGCCGCTGATCACCACCTGCTGCGGGGAGTTCTCGTTGGCCACGAGGAGCACGTCCGCCTCGCGAGCCTCGTCGCAGAGGTCGGTCGCATCCCGTGCGCCCACGCCCAGGAGCGCCGTCATCGTGCCGGCCTGCCGCTCGCCCGCCTCCTGCATCGCCCGCCCACGGACCAGGACGATCGCCAGGGCGTCCGCGAGCGTGAGCACGCCCGCCGCCACGAGGGCCGCGAACTCGCCGAGCGAGTGGCCGGCCGCGCCCGAGAACGACGCCCCCAGGGACTCGAGTACCCGGAAGGCGGCGACGTCGCACGCCAGGACCGCCGGCTGCACGAAGTCTGTGGTGGCCAGGACGGCCTCGTCCCGGCAGCTCGCGACGAGGTCGCGGCCCATCGCCTCGGACGCCTCATCCAAGACGGCGCGGCCGACCGCATTCCCGACCCAGGGGTCGGCCATGCCGACGAACTGTGAACCTTGACCTGGGAACACGACCGCAGCCCGCATGTTCCTCCGCCCTCGACCGATGGTTGACGCACCCTACTCCGTCACTCGAGGTGCGGGGAAACTCCAGGTCAGGAGGTATCTCAACCCTCAGGTTGCCTCTACGTGCGGTCGAGAGTTGCCACGCCTCTCACCCCTCCTGTAGAAAGGGCGGGAACCTATGGCCGAGAAGGTTCGTCGCGGACTTCCCGTTTCCCCAGGTCGCCGAAGCACGGGCGGTGAAGGGGTCTTTGGGTTCCTAGGGCAGGACATGGCAGTCGACCTAGGAACCGCGAACACGCTCGTCTACGTTCGGAACTCCGGGATCGTCCTGAACGAGCCATCCGTGGTCGCGATCAACACGCTCAGCGGCGCGGTGCTGGCCGTCGGCAACGAGGCCAAGCGGATGATCGGCCGGACCCCCTCGCACATCCAGGCGGTTCGCCCGCTGAAGGACGGCGTGATCGCCGACTTCGACATCACCGAGAAGATGCTCCGCTACTTCATCCAACGGGTGCACAAGCGCCGTCTGCTGGCGAAGCCGCGCGTGGTCGTCTGCGTGCCGAGCGGCATCACGGGTGTCGAGCAGCGCGCCGTCGAAGAGGCCACGATCGCCGCCGGCGCCCGGCGCGCCTACATCATCGAGGAGCCCATGGCGGCCGCGATCGGCGCGGGTCTCCCGATCCACGAGCCCGCCGGCAACATGATCGTCGACATCGGCGGGGGCACGACTGAGGTCGCCGTGATCTCGCTCGGCGGCATCGTCACGTCGAACTCACTCCGGATCGGCGGCGACGAGCTCGACGAGGCGATCATCAGCCACGTCAAGAAGGAGTTCTCGCTCCTGCTCGGCGAGCGCACGGCCGAGGCGATCAAGCTCGCGATCGCATCCGTCTATCCGATGCAGGAGGAGCTGATCGCGGAGATCCCGGGTCGCGACCTCGTGAGCGGACTGCCCAAGACGATCCAGGTGACCGACGGCGAGATCCGAGCGGCCATCGAGGAACCCGTCTCCGCGATCATCGACACGATCAAGGCCACCTTGGATCGAACGCCCCCCGAGCTCGCCGGCGACATCATGCACAAGGGCATGTACCTCACTGGCGGCGGCGCACTGCTGCGTGGGCTCGACAAGCGCCTGAGGCACGAGACCGGCATGCCGGTCTACGTCGCCGAGAACCCGCTGTCCTCCGTGGCGATCGGGTCCGGCAAGTGCCTCGAGGAGTTCGAGATCCTCCAGCGGGTCTTGGTGAGCCCGTCCCGGAGGTAGGCCGCGGTGGCCCTGCGCAACCGAGCGCGGAGCACCCGCCTCCTCGTGGTGACCCTCGTATCGGTCTCGCTCGTCACGATCACCGTGGACTACCGACAGGGCGAGGAGGGTCCGCTCGCCGAGATGGGCAGCGCCGCGCTCACCGTGATCAGCCCCCTGCAGGAGGCCGTCTCCAAGGTCACCCACCCGATCGGCAACTTCTTCTCGACGCTGTTCCGCCTCCCGTCGATCAGACGTGAGAACCAGGAGCTGCGCGATCAGGTCGCCGCTCTCGAGCAGGAGGTCGCGACCACCCGCGCGGACCTGGACCGGCTGGCGGCGTTGGAGGCCCTCCTCGGACTTCAGGCGAGCCTGGGGCGCAAGACCGAGACCACGGCCGCCCAGGTGATCGCGAACGGCGTGTCCAACTTCGAATGGTCGATCACGATCGACAAGGGCTCGAGCGACGGGATCGTCGAGGACATGCCGGTCGTCGCCAACGCGGGACTCGTCGGCCACATCGTGCGGGTCGGCCCGAGCTCGTCCGTGGTCCAGCTGATCATCGACCCCGACTCGTTCGTCGCCGGTCGCCTGGACGTCTCACGGGGCATGGGCCTGCTGTCGGGCGAGGGCGGATCGGATCTCCGGATGAGCCTGGTGGAGGCCACGGTCGAGGTCGCCCCTGGGGAGCGGGTCGTGACGGCCGGCTATCGCATCCCCGGTGACGTCCAGAGCCTGTACCCGCCGAACATCCTGATCGGGACCGTGTCGCGGGTGCTCCCGCAGGAGTCCGCGCTCGAGAACCTCGTGACCGTTCGTCCCGCGGTGGACTTCTCCACGCTGGACCTCGTCCTGGTGGTGCTGTCCAGTGACGGCGGGGAGTAGGGGTCTCGATGCGACGGATCCTGTTGCTCTCCGGCGTCATCCTCACCGCCCTGCTCCTGCAGACGACGATCTTCGCGGAGCTGAACCTCCTTGGGGCCAAGCCCGAGCTCGTGTACCTGCTGACGATCGTGTTCGCCATCTTGGAGGGGCCGGCCTCGGGCGCGATCGCCGGGTTCGCGGGCGGCATGGCGCAGGACTTCCTCCTCGATGCCCCCAAGGGGATCACCGCGCTCACGCTCACCCTGCTCGGCTACGCGATGGGCATGGCGAGGCAGTACATCGTCAGCCCGTCGCCGGCGCTCCCGGTGCTGCTCGTAGCCGGTGGGACGTTCGCGGGCGTGGTCTTCCACGGGGTCGTGTCCTTCCTGCTGGGCGAGCTCGACACGTCGTGGCTGTACCTGATCCGCATCGCGTTCCTGTCGGCCCTGTACAACGCGATCCTCACCCCCCTCGTCTACCCGGTGCTGCGCCGCGCCGCGGAGGGGTCGCGCTCGCGACGGGTGCTGCGGTGGTAAATCGATGACGGAGCCACGGACCGGGATGCGGGTCAAGGTGCTGGCCGCGCTCGTCATCGTCATGTTCGCGGCGCTCACGACGCGGCTGTGGTTCCTGCAGGTCCTGGCCGCCGAGCGCTACCGGGCGCACGCCGCCGACAACGCCGTGCGGATCGTCGAGATCCCGGCGGCACGCGGCGTGATCAAGGATTCGTCCGGCACGGAGATCCTGGTCGACAACCGTTCGAGCATCATCCTGACGATCAACCGGCAGGAGGCGGGAGAGGAGAAGGAACGGATCCTGTTCGAGCTGTCCGAGCTCCTGGACGTCCCCGCCGCGGAGCTCGGGGCCCGACTGGACGACGACCGCTACTACGTCTACTCGCCCATCCCCGTCGCGGTCGACGTGCCCAAGCGCGTCGCCTTCTACGTCAAGGAGCACGCGCGCCGGTTCCCCGGCGTCGACGTCCAGAGCGCACCGGTGCGCCATTACCCGCTCGGCTCGCTCGCCTCGCACGTGATCGGGTACCTGGGGCAGATCTCGCCCGAGAAGCTGGAGGATCCCGCCTTCGCCGACTACGAGCCGGGGGATCTCGTCGGGGTCTCCGGGGTCGAGGCCGTGTACGAGCCCGATCTGGCGGGCACCCAGGGACTCGTGAAGTACCGCGTGAACTCGCTGGGCCAGAACCTGGGCGAGATCGGGCAGCAGGATCCGGTGCCGGGCAACGACGTGTGGCTCACGATCGACGCCGACATCCAGCGGTACACGGAGGACGCGCTCGCCAGCGGTATCCGGTACGCCCGCAGCGTGTACGACTCGAACACCGGTCGCAACTTCGCAGCCAACGGCGGGGCCGCGATCGTGCTGGACCCGCAGACCGGCGCGATCGAGGCGATGGCCTCCTACCCGTGGTTCGACCCCGCCGCCTTCACCCGGAGCATCTCGAACAACGAGTTCGCCCGACGGTTCGGGCAGGCGCGCGGGCTGCCCCTGCTCAACCGGGCGCTCGCAGGCCAGTACCCGCCCGGCTCCACGTACAAGCCCTGGGTCGCGCTCTCGGCCCTCCGCCGGGACATCGTGACCACCGGCCGCTCGTACGGCTGTCCGCCTTCGTGGACGGCGCCGTTCGACGAGAGCAATCCCGAGGCGATCCAGTACGTGTTCAACAACTGGACCACGGCCAACCTTGGGTACATGAACCTGGCCACCGCGCTCGCGCGCTCGTGCGACACGGTCTTCTACCCGATGGGCTACGAGTACTGGCGAGACTTCTACCCGCCGCCCTGGGCGGACGGCGTCGAAGGCAACGACGACGAGGCCGCGCTGGAGCTGTTGCAGAAGGACCTCCGTGCGACCGGGTTCGGGCAGCCCACCAACGTGGACCTGCCGTTCGAGCTCGTGGGCCGCGTGCCCGACGCGGAGTGGAAGCGAACGATCCACGAGAACTACCCGGACGACTTCCCTGACGGCGACTGGTTCCCCGGCGACTTCGTCCTCATGACGATCGGACAGGGCGACACGTTGGTGACGCCGCTCCAGATGGCGAGCGCCTACGGCGCGCTGCTCGCCGACGGCAAGATGTGTGTCCCGCACGTGCTGGACCGCGTCGTCGGCGTCGATGACGTGCAGGTGCGTCGCTACCGGCCCCGGTGCGACGCGACCCTGCCCTTCGACCCGAGGGACCTCCGGTACGTTCGCGACGCGCTCACCCAGACCGTCCGAGGCAGCGGGACGGCCGCCGGGGCGTTCGCGGGCTTCCCGTTCGAGCAGGTGTGGGTGGCGGGCAAGACCGGGACGGCGGAGGTCGATCCCAAGCAGGACTACTCGTGGTTCGCCGGGATGACCGAGGCCTTCGGCGAGCAGCACGTCGTCGTCGTGCTCGTGGAGCAGGGTGGGCACGGCTCGACGACGGCGGCGCCGATCGCCCGGCACATCATCGAGGGGATGTACGGGATCGAGTTCACCCAGTACACCGAGGTCGAGGGGACGGACTGATGGAAGTCACCGCAGGACGGCTCGGAGTGGGCGAGCGGCGCGTGATCCGCCACGTGGATCCGGCGCTGCTCGTCGCCGCGATCCTGCTCGCGCTCATCGGGCTGTTCGCGATCTACTCGGCGACCCACCAGTCGCTGTCCGCGGTGGGCCTTGATCCGGGGCGGTTCGTGAAGCGGCAGTTGACGTTCCTCGCGGTCGCGGCGATCGTCCTGCTCCTGGTCGCCAGCGTCGACTACCGCCTCTTCAAGGTCTACGCGGGGATCGTGTACGTCTCATCGCTGGTCCTGCTCGTGCTCGTGCGGACCCCGCTCGGCACCAGCGTCAAGGGATCGCAGCGATGGTTCGAGCTCTTCGGGTTCCAGCTCGCACCCTCCGAGATCGCCAAGCTCGCGGTGATCGGGATGCTGGCGGCCTTCTTGTCGGAGATCCGCGGCGAGCTCACGCTCCGCGACGTGTTCCGGGCGAGCGGGCTCGCGGCGCTGCCCGCGGTCCTGGTGTTCCTCCAGCCCGACCTGGGCACGTCGATCGTGTTCGTCGCGATCTTGTTCGGGATCCTCGTCGTCGCGGGAGCGCGGGGCCGGTACCTGGCGGTGCTGGCGTTGACGGCCATCACGCTGATCTTCGCGGGGTTCCAGATGGGCCTGGTCAAGGAGTATCAGCTCCAGCGGCTGCGGGCGTTCCTGGACTCGGAGAACGTCGACGACGCGGCCCGGTACAACCGCGAGCAGGCCGAGATCGCGATCGGGTCGGGGGGACTCGTGGGCCTCGGGTACCTGCAGGGGAGCCAGACGAACCTCGACTTCGTGCCCGAGCAGCACACCGACTTCATCTTCACGGTCGTGGGGGAGGAGTTCGGGTTCGTCGGGGCGTCGACCCTGCTCGCGCTGTACGGCCTGGTCCTGTGGCGAGCGTTCCGGATCGCGATCTTGTCGAAGGACGCCTTCGGGTCCTACCTCGCGGCGGGGATCGCGTCGATGTTCGCCCTTCAGATCTTCGTGAACGTGGGGATGAACATCGGGATCATGCCGATCACTGGCATCCCGTTACCCCTCGTTTCCTACGGGGGGAGCTCCCTGCTCCTGAACGCGGCCGCCATCGGGGTGCTCGAGAGCGTCCACATGCGCCGGTTCGCGTGACGAGGGCCTTCAGGCCTTCACGGCGATCGTCCACAGGAAGGTCGAGCCCGCGGGCCCCGAGCTCTCGACGGTCACGTCGCCGCCGATCGCCCGAGCGGCGGTCCGAGCCAGGGTGAGCCCCATGCCCGCCCCCTGGTGCAGGCGGACGTTCAGCTCCTCGAGCTGTTCGAGCGGGCCGAAGATCCGCTCGTGATCGTGCTCGTCGATGCCCGGACCGTGGTCGGTCACGCGGACCTCGATCCCCGCCGGGGCGTGGCTGACCGTCACGTCGACCGGCGAGTCCTCGGACGAGAAGCGCAGGGCGTTGTCGACGAGCTCCTCGAGGACGCGCCGTGCCACGCCACGGTTCATGTGGACGGACGGAAGCAGATCCGGATCTCGAACGTGCACGCGTGGATCGGTCGCGGCGACCTCGCGAGCCACGTCGGCGACGTCCACCCGTTCGGTGAGTCCCGCGTCGATCGCGAGCTCGAACCGCTCGACCAAGCGCGCGAGGTCCTGTGCGCGACTCACGAGGCGGGACAGCAGCTCGGCCTCCTGCTCGGGAGGGGCGTCGACCTGATGGAGCGTCTGAGCGACGCCGAGGATCACGGTGATCGGTGTGCGGAGCTCGTGTGACAGGCGCGAGACGAGCTCGTGCCGCTGCACCGATCGCTCCAGCAGGGCATCCTGCGCCGCCTCCAGCTCCCGGGCCCGGCGGCGCTCCCGCTCGAGCGCCTCGGTGAGCTCCTCGATCACCCGGGGCGTGACCTCGGGCGAGAGCATGGCGCCGCCCTTGGCCGCTCGGTTGACGGCGGTCAGGATCTCGTCCCCGTCCGAGTCCTTGAGCACGTACCCGGAGGCGCCGGCCACCAGCATCCCGCGAACGATCTCCTGGTCCTCGTGGCTGGAGAGCGCCACCACGCCCACGCGCGGGAAGCGTCCCTTCAGGCGCCGGGTGGTCTCGATCCCGTCCATCGTCGGCATCCGGACGTCCATCAGGACGACATCGGGCCCGAGCGATTCGACGAGTTCGAGGGCCTCGGCCCCGGAACCAGCCTGGCCCACGACGTCGAGGTTCCCGGCGAACAGCAGCGAGAGCAGGGACTCGCGGAACCCCGCGTTGTCGTCGACGACCAGCACGCGGACCGGGCGTGCCGGATCGAGGGGCCGGGGAAGGAGGGCCTGCTCCATCACGATGGAGTCTCGGGCAGGGGCCGGTGCGGCACCATCCGGCGGGCGCCCCGTTTCACGCCCGCCATGAACCTACAGCGGGCGTGGCCGGAACGGACTAGTCAACCCGCAGGCGAGACCGCCTCCGTGCTCCGCCGGCCGCTGCTGCTACCCTGAACGCAAGCTTGCCCGCCTGCGCGCGGCCACGGGGCCGCGAGAACGCCGGCGAGGAACGAGGGCGAGGCGCCGGCCCAGCCGGCCCCCGGGCCGATCCCGGAGAGGCCGCGGCCGAGGCGCCCGCCGAGGACAGGGACTTCCGCGTGCGCGACGAAGCGCCGCAGGGGCCCGGGGACCAGATCCCCGAGCCCGTGCGCACACAGGACGGGACCGAGCCGGACGCGACATCCGACGCGCCGGCTCCCGTGCCTCGCACGCGCATCCCACGCACGACCGCCTCGGAGGACGCCGCCGCCCCTCGCGTACGCACGAAGGGAGCGACGATGACCGAACGGCCCACGAAGGCCGAGGGCGCTGTGGGCGCTGCGCCCGAACCGTCCGAACGCTCGCCCGAGCCGCTCGAGGCCGGGTCGGGGCCGGATGGGTCGGATCCGGGGAGCGAGAACGCCGCGACCCGGAGCGGCTCACGCCCCCGCCGCCGACGGGGCGGCCGCGGACGAGGCGGCGGTTCCAGCCGCGCGATCGCTGCCGGCGCCGGCGGTGACCGGTCCGACGAGGAGCCCGAGGTCGACCTGGACGCCCAGCCGGGCGAGGTGGAACGTGTCCCGAGCCCCACCCAGGTCGCTGAGTCCAGAGAGCCCGCCCCGGCGACCCGGTCGCGTCGTCGCCGGCGGGGAGGGCGAGGGCGCGGGCGCGGCCGATCAGGGTCCGCCGCCGCCGAGACCCCCGGGTCGGCCGTGGAGGCCGAGGCCGGGGACGATGAGCCTGCGGAGCAGGGCGCCGAGGGCGCGAACGAAGCGCCCGTCACGGCGGAGGAGGAAGCCGGAGCGGAGGCGCCGTCGTCCGCGGCCCGCCGCCGCCGCCGCCGAGGGGGTCGTGGGCGCGGCAAGAAGAAGACCGCCGCGGAGGCTCCGGAGGACGATGAGGCCGCGAAGCCCGCGGGGAAGCCGAGCGCCAAGCGCGGTACCCGGGCGCCGGCGAAGAAACCCTCCGAGAAACCCTCCGAGAAGCCGTCGCGGGCCAGGAAGCCCAAGGCCGAGAAGCCCGAGAAGGCCAAGGCCGAGAAAGCGGAGACGAAGGAGGAGGGCGAGGCTCCGGTCTCGACCCGCCTCCGCCGCCAGCGCCAGGGTCGCTCGACCGTCCGGCGTCGCCGTGAGGAGATGCCGGTCGTCCCGCGCGTCACGGACAAGCTCATGGTCATCACCGAGCACGGCGAGCGGGATCAGATCGCCGTCCTGGAGGGGCGCGACCTGGTGCAGCACTACGTCACCCGGGTGGGGGCGACCTCCATGGTCGGGAACGTCTACGTCGGCCGCGTGCAGAACGTGCTGCCCGGGATGGAGGCCGCGTTCGTGGACGTGGGTCGCGGTCGCAACGCGGTGCTGTACGCGGGCGAGGTGAACTGGTCGCCCGAGGACCTCGAGGGCGCGCCTCCCCGGATCGAGCACGTGCTGAAGAGCGGCCAGTCGGTGCTGGTGCAGGTGACCAAGGATCCGATCGGCGGCAAGGGGGCGCGGTTGACCGCGCAGATCTCGCTGCCCGGTCGCTACCTCGTGCTGGCACCCGACTCGAACGTCTCCGGGATCAGCCGCCGCCTGCCCGACGCCGAACGGCGCCGCCTGAAGGCGATCTTCAAGAACGTGAAGCCGGATCGACACGGCCTGATCGTGCGGACCGCCGCGGAGGGCGCCAGCGAGGAGGCCCTCACGGCCGACCTGCAGCGACTGCTCGGCGAGTGGGAGGGGATCGAGAAGCGCTCCAAGCGCTCGAAGGCGCCCGCCGTCATCTACGAGGAGCCCGAGCTCACGGTCCGTGTCGTGCGCGACCTGTTCACGGACGAGGAGTACCGCGAGCTCGTCACGGACTCGCCGCGCGTCTACGGCCTCGTGACCGACTACCTGAAGGGGGTCGCACCGGACCTGCTCGCGAAGGTGCGGCTCCACGAGGGGCCGTTGCCGGCGTTCGAGGAGTTCCACGTCGTCGAGCAGATCCACAAGGGGCTGGATCGCAAGGTGTGGCTGCCATCGGGCGGATACCTCGTGATCGACCGCACCGAGGCGCTCACCGTCATCGACGTGAACACCGGGAAGGCCGTCGGCAAGACGAACCTCGAGGAGACCGTCGTGAACACCAACCTCGAGGCCGCCCGTGAGGTCGCCCGCCAGCTCCGCCTCCGCGACATCGGCGGGATGATCGTCATCGACTTCATCGACATGCTGCTCGAGCAGAACAAGAAGAACGTCATCGAGGCGGTGAAGGAGGCGCTGGCCCAGGACAAGTCCCGGAGCCAGGTGTTCGACATCAGCCCGCTCGGCCTGCTCGAGGTGACGCGGAAGCGGGTGTCTGGTGGACTGCTGGAGTCGTTCTCGGAGGCCTGCCCCAACTGCGAGGGTCGCGGGCTGCTCCTCACCTACGATGTGAACTGAGGCGCGTCGCCGGTAGGCGTCCGCTGCCCGAAGGGAGGAACCATGTACGCGGTCATCAAGACGGGCGGCAAGCAGCAGAAGGTCAAGCCCGGAGACATCATCGAGGTCGAGCACATCCAGGCCGAGGGTGAGACCGTCACGTTCCACCCGGTGCTCGTGGTGGACGACGAGGGCAACACGCACTACGGGAAGGATGCCGAGGCGGCCGTGGTGACGGCCAAGCTGCTCGGCGAGCACAAGGACGACAAGGTCTCCATCTTCAAGTACAAGAACAAGTCCGGCTATGCGCGCCGGGCTGGGCACCGCCAGTTGCTCACGATGCTCGAGATCTCCGAGGTGAGCCTGGGCGCGGTCGCCAAGAAGCCCGCCGCCAAGAAGCCCGCCGCCAAGGCGGCCAAGGCCCCGGAGGGCCCGGAGCCGGAGGCGAGCGAGGCCGCAGAGGCGGAGGCCGCCGAGCCTTCGAAGGAGTAGTCGATCGGCCGGAGGCGTCTGGTAGCCTCGAACGCGCGATGGCACACAAGAAGGGCGGCGGCTCCTCACGCAACGGGCGCGACTCCGAGTCCAAGCGGCTCGGCGTCAAGGCGTTCGGCGGTCAGCAGGTGACCGCCGGCTCGATCATCGTGCGCCAGCGCGGGACCAGGATCCATCCCGGTCGTGGCGTCGGCAAGGGCGGCGACGACACTTTGTTCGCCACCCGCGCCGGTGTCGTGAGCTACCACGAGTCTCGCGGCCGCCGGTTCGCCTCGATCGAGCCCGTCTAGGGCTGCCGGGAGGCCGCCGCGGCCGCTCGGATGGCCCGGACCCACTCGGAGATCTGTGATTTCTTCTCGCGGTTGACCGCGCCCAGGTACCCGAGGTTGTCGCGCCGAGCCCTGCGCCTCGGGTTGCGGAAGGCGGCGAGCCCGCCCGGTGGCCGCTCGGTCACCTGGCCGGTCAGCACCCCCAGCGGCGGCGGCTGCGCGAAGTAGAAGGCCGTTCGGCGCGTGACGCCTCGCCCGTGGACCGCCATGAGCACGGGCGAGCCCCGCAGTCGGCGGACCTTCGCGATGGATCCGACCGGGATGGAGAGCGGCGGATCCACCTCGCGCTCCGGCGTGAACGACAGGGTCTCGCCCTCCAGCGCGAGGGTGCCCTTGATCTCGTCCGGTGGGAGATCCGGCCCGAGCTCGACGGCCCACACGGTCACGGGTTTCGGCACGCCTCCATGATGCCCTTCCCCGGAGGCCATCGCTCGCGGCCGCGTTGGTCGCTCGGTCCGGCCCGCCCGCCGAGCCCGCTTCTGCGAGCATCTGGACCGTGGGCTTCGTCGACGAGGTGACGGTGTTCGCCCGGGCCGGGCGTGGCGGCGACGGATCGGCGTCGGTCCTGCGCGAGCCGTACACGCCTCGCGGCGGGCCGGACGGAGGCGACGGGGGACGGGGCGGCGACGTCGTGTTCGAGGTCTCGAAGGGCATCCGCGACCTGTCCGAGCTCGCGGACCATCCCCACCCGCGGGCCGCGAACGGGCGGCCCGGCGGCAAGCGGAACCGGACGGGCGCGCAGGGCGAGGACCTCGTGGTCGCCGTACCCGACGGCACCCGGGTCGAGGACGAGGAGGGGCTCGTCGCCGACCTCGTGGGCGACGGGGCTCGTGCGGTGGTGGCTCGCGGCGGTCGCGGCGGCCGGGGAAGCTCGGCGCTCGCCTCGCCCCGCGACCGGGTGCCCCAGGTCGCCGAGGCGGGCGAGCCCGGCGAGGAGAAGCGCTTCCGCGTGGAGCTTCGTACGGTGGCGGACATCGGCCTCGTCGGGCTGCCGAACGCCGGCAAGTCGACCCTCCTCGCCGCGCTCACGGCCGCCAGGCCGAAGATCGCCGACTATCCCTTCACGACGCTCACGCCCAACCTCGGCGTGGCCGACGTCGGGCAGAACCGGTTCATCGTGGCCGACATCCCCGGGCTGATCGAGGGGGCGCATGAGGGCCGAGGGCTGGGCGACCGTTTCCTGCGGCACGTGAGCCGGTGTCGCGCCCTCGTGCTGGTCGTGGACCTCTCCTCGGTGGATCCGGCCGCGGACCTCGCGGTCCTGCGCGCGGAGCTCGCCGCCTACGACTCAGCGCTCGCCGCGCGTCCGTCGGTGGTGGTCGGCACCAAGATCGACCTCGCGCCCGGTGCGGATCCGCAGGCGCTCCTCGCACCCGGCGCGATCGCGGTGTCGGCCGTGAGCGGCGAGGGCGTGCAGGCCCTGCGCGAGCGGCTCGAGCGCCTCGCGGGCGAGGCCGCGGCCGTCCCCGAGGAGCCTTCGCTCGTCGTGCTGCGCCCGGCCCGACCGCGGTTCGTGATCCGACGCGAGGGTGAGCGCTTCCGGGTGGTAGGCCGTGGGGTCGAGCGCTGGGTCTCCGAGACCGACCTGGAGGATCCGCGGAAGCTCGAGCTCCTGCAGAAGCGCCTGGTCCGCGAGGGCGTGGAGCGCCAGCTCGCGCTCGCCGGCGCCAGGCGCGGCGACGAGGTCGTGATCGGCGACGTGGCCTTCGAGTTCATCCCGGAGGAGACCGGTGGACCGGCGTGACGAGCTGCTCCGCGCCGAGGCCGAGGGCTGGGACGATTTGACGGCGTTGCTGGCCGGGGCCACGCGGGAGCGGCTGCGGCAACCAGGCCTGGACGCCGAGGGATGGTCGGTCACGGACGTCCTGTGGCACCTCGCCTACTGGTGCGCGGACGCGGATCGGGCCCTCGGCCAGATGCGCGATGGGGTCTTCGACGCCTCGGCGGAGCCGGAGGGATCGGACCGGGTCGACGCGATCAATGCGGCGCAGCTCCGACGGTCGCAGGCGATGGCGTTCGAGGAGGCCCGTGCCCGGCTGCATCGCGCCCGGGCCGGGATGCTCGAGCGCGTCGGCGAGCTTCCCGAGCTCAGCGCCGAGGCCGACGAGTGGCTCGAGGAGAGCGGGCCGCTCCACTACGCCGAGCACCTGCCCGCGCTCCGCGCGTGGCTCGCCGGCGCCTGAGCGTCCGCTCGGAAATCCACGGCCCGCCGATGCCTCGGCCGTAGGATGGCCCGCATGGGACGGCGCCTGGGCGTCATGGGCGGCACGTTCGACCCCATCCACTACGGCCACCTCGTGACCGCCGAGGAGGCCCTCGTCCAGTTCGCCCTGGATGCCGTCGTCTTCGTGCCCACCGGGCAGCCGTGGATGAAGCACGAGCGCGAGGTCTCGCCGGCCGAGGACCGCTACCTGATGACCGTGATCGCGACCGCGAGCAACCCGCGGTTCCAGGTCTCCAGGATCGACATCGACCGCGACGGGCCCACGTACACGGTGGACACCCTGCGCGGCCTGGCGGCGGAGCATCCGGACGCCGAGCTGTACTTCATCACCGGCGCCGACGCGATGCTCGAGATCTTGGAGTGGAAGGACCCGGAGGAGGCGCTGCGACTCGCTCACTTCATCGCGGCGAGCCGGCCCGGGTACGACCTCGCCCGCTTCGACGCGACCGCCACCGCCGGCCACGCCAACGTCAGCATGATGAGCATCCCGGCGCTCGCGATCAGTTCGACGGACGTACGCGAACGGATCCGCGACGGACGCCCGATCCGCTACCTCGTACCGGAGGGCGTGAAGAGCTACGTGGAGAAGGCGAGGCTGTACCGGTGACGCGGCGCCCGTGGGTATTCGCGCTCGTCGGCGTGCTCGCCCTCGTGGCCACCTCCGTCCTCGTCGCCATGCGCGATCGGCCGTCCGCGTCCGTGCGGCCAGCAGCGCCGGCCGTCTCCGGGCTCACCCTGCTGGTGGTCGAGGGTGAGACCGCTCCGCTCGGCGCGGTGGTCGGCACCACCGGGTTCGGCGGGACGGGCGTGCTCGTCCTGCCGCAGCAGGCGACGGTCACGATCCCCGGCCAGGGAGAGTCGACCGTGGCGGAGGCGCTCGAGCTGCCGCCGGAGCAGGCGGCGACGGCCGTCTCCAACCTTCTGGGGGTCTGGATCGATCACGCGGCGACGACCGACGCGGCGCGGCTCGCGGCGCTCGTCGACCGGGTGGGTGGTGTCCAGATCGGCGGCGAGACGGTGAGCGGCCAGGATGCGATCGCGTCGTTCGGCGAGCCCGGCGCCGGGGGCGCCCGGGCGCTGGCGGTGGCGCTCGAGGCCATCGCGGGCTCCGGCGCGACCTGGACGGGGGAGGATCTGTCGCAGGCCGACGAGCGCCGCGTCGTGCTCCGGACGCTGAACTCGGCGGCGGGCGCGCGCGTGACCGTCCTGCCCGCCGAGGAGGTCGCGACGGGCCTGTTCCAGAGCGCGCCCGAGACCGTGACCGCCGGGCTGGTGCAGGCGTTCGGCGGGCCGGTCGAGGAGGCGGTGCCGGTCATCGTCCTGAACGGGAACGGGGCGCCGGGGGTCGGGGAGATGGTCGCCGAGAAGATCCTGCCCGGTGGCTTCCGCATCGTGGTCTCGGACAACGCCTCGACGTTCGACCACGCGGAGACGTTGGTGGTCGTGGGTTCCTCCAACGACGTCGACCTCGCCGAACGTGTGCGAGACTTGTTGGGGATAGGGAGCGTGTCCGTGTCGGTAGGCTCGGGGATCGCTCCCGTGACGATCGTGGTCGGGAAGGACTTCATCGGTTGAAGACGGACCAGGGGCGGCGTGCCGGCTAGCGGGCAGCGGGCCGGGAGCCGCGAGATCGCCCTCGTCGCGGCGCGCGCCGCGGCGGACAAGCAGGCCGTCGACGTCACGATCCTGGACGTCTCGGGCCTGATCGTGATCACCGACTACTTCGTGATCTGCTCCGGGACCAGCGATCGGCAGGTCAAGACGCTGGTCGAGGAAGTCGAGAAGGCGGTCCGAGCCCTCGGCGAGCGCCCGGTCCGGCGCGAGGGCGAGGGCGACGCCCGGTGGGTGCTCCTGGACTACGTCGACGTCGTCGTCCACGTGTTCGCGCAGGAGGAGCGCGAGTACTACGACCTCGAGCGCCTCTGGAGCGACGCCCCGCGTCTCGCCTGGAACGCCTCGGGGCGCGCCGCGGCCGCTTCGCTAGACTGACCGACCGCGGGCCCATAGCTCAGCTGGTAGAGCGTCTGGCTGGCAGCCAGAAGGTCAGGGGTTCGAGTCCCCTTGGGTCCACTCCCGGAACCGTAGGTCATCGGCCTGTTCGGAGTCTTTGATCGGCGAATCGCCCGCCTGTCCTCAGGGACATTCGCGCCAGCTACGGCACGCCGGCGACGATCTCGCAGAGGGTTGCCGAATCGGTTCCCCCTCCGCCCCCGCAACTGTCGTTGCCGTCCCCGCTCGTTTCCCCGGCGTCGGAACGGCTGTCGCCGACGAGGTCGTCGTCGCCGTCATCGCCCAGGAGCTCGTCGTTCCCGGACTCCCCGGATGGATCGCCCTCGACCGGCGAATGGTCACCGAGCACCGTGTCGTTCCCGGTACCCGCGATGAGCACGTCGTTGCCGCCGTCACCGCTGATCGTGCCGAGATCGAAGATGCCATGGTCGCCGACGATGAAGTCGTCCCCCGGCCCACCGAGAACGTGATCGTTGCCGCCTCGGTCGGGGGCGCCGTTCGCTCCGAGGTGGTCGCCGGAAACCAGGTCGTCCCCGTCGCCCAGATCGATGAAGTCGTTGCCGCCGCGTCCCGTCACGGAGCCTTCGCCGGTCGAGCGGTGATCGCCCATCACGAAGTCGTTCCCATCACCGGTGAAGATGATGTCGTTACCGCCCTTCCCTCCGGCCGTGCCGCCCACGCTCTGGTTATCGCCGACGAAGAGATCGCCGCCGTCCCCGCCGACGATCACATCCTGTCCGCCGGCGCTCGTCACGTCTCCGGCGGACCGCACGTCGCCGATCAACCGTTCATTGCCGGGACCCCCTGCCGGATCACCGCCTGGGCCTCCGTCGATGAAGTCGTTCCCGAGACCGCCGATCACGAGGTCGATCCCGTCGAGGGCGCATAGCCGGTCGTTCCCCGCAAGCCCGTCGATGACGTCGGGGCCATCCGAGCCGATGATGACATCGTCCCCGGCTGTCCCGGTTATCGCGCCCGATCCCGCGATCGTCGCGGGCATCCCGAAGCACTTCGCTGCGCTCTGGGCGCTGGCGGGGGTAGTGGTGAGCAGCGCGACCACAACCATGGTCACCAACCCAACCGAGCTGGGTCTCCGCACGGCGCTCCCTCCGGCGGTCGCTCCCGAAGTTGACCGCACCCTTATAGCACGGTCTCACCGCTCCTCGACATACGATCTTCCCTGGGAGGGCCGGCGCCCACCGCCGGGACCTTCCGCGAGGACGGCGGGTTGTTCCGAGATCGGGCGTCGTGGCGCGGTTCGGATCCACGGTGTCCGGACGAACCGGGCAGGCGCGCTGCGACCGCTCTAGGCTGGCCCGGCTGCCGTTCGCGGATGGGGTGGTGGGCGAAGGTGTCTCGGATCACCGGCTGGCGCGACCGATGGCTGGAGCGTCGGCGGAAGGCAGAGGAGGCCGTCTTCGTCCGCCTCAACGCCCTCGAGGCCGAGGAGCTCGAGCGCGCCCGCGTCGCGGTCGAGGAGGGAGAGGAGGCCGCCGAGGCGCGGTTCCCGCCGCCCTCCGCGGAACACGAGGCCGACCTCATCGCATCGCTCATCCGCGTGAGTGAGCGGGATCCGGGTCGCTTCCTGCGGATCGTCGACGCCTGGGCGTCGCAGGGGATCGCGGGCCTGTCGGCGGAGGATCTCGCCAAGCACGCGTTCGAGGCCGTCCAGGCAAGGATGCTGACGTCCGTCACCAACCTGTTCTGGGACGAGGCGCGACCGGGTGTGCCGACCTACCGGCCCGAGCTGGCCGCCGAGGGCCGACGCCGAGGGTGGCGGCGCTGACGGAGGTTCGGGGGCATCGGCGGCCGGGATAGGCTTCCGCGGAGACGTGGAGAGGGGTAGCGGATGACCAGCTCCGAGGGACGCAGCGAAGGCACGCTCGACCGCTTCTTCGCGCAGTTCTCCAATCTGGTCGCCAAGTGGACCGGCAGCCATTGGACGTTCACGATCGTCGCCGTGCTGGTCACGCTCAGCCTCGTCTTCGCGGGGCTGGAGGCGACCAACATCGCGATCTCCATCGTGACGCTCCTCATGGTGTTCGTGCTACAGAACACGCAGAACCGCGACTCGGCGGCCCTTCACCTCAAGCTCGACGAGATCGTCCGGGTCGAGCCCGAGGCTCGCGATGACATCCGCGGAGCCGAGTCGAGGTCCGAACAAGAGATCCACGACCTGTCGGCTGAGGATGCCGGCCCCGCGGTCAACGACTGACCAGGCCGACGGATCGCGCACGACGAGGATGGTGAGGGCGATGGATCGACGGGAACGCATGCGCACGCGGCTGCTCGTCGAGCCGGGCAAGCGGGCCGGGCTCGCCGAGCGCGACACCGCGTGGCGAGGCGGGAAGGAGTTCGCGCAGCTCTCGGCGGAGGAGCTGAAGGCCGCGGCGAAGGACATCCTGAAGCAGGGCGTGAAGGAGCTCTCGGAGGCGCAGGAGCTCCTGTGGGCGAGCGACACGTACGCGCTGCTCGTCGTGTTCCAGGCGATGGATGCAGCCGGCAAGGACTCGACGATCGAGCACGTGATGTCGGGCGTGAACCCGCAGGGCGTCCAGGTCGTCTCGTTCAAGCAGCCCTCGAGCGAAGAGCTCGATCACGACTTCGTCTGGCGCATCGGCAAGGCGCTCCCGGAGCGAGGGCGGATCGGGATCTTCAACCGCTCGCATTACGAGGAGGTCGTCGTGGTGCGGGTCCATCCGGAATGGCTCCAGAAGCAGCGACTCCCACCCGGACCGCGTGGGAAGCGGTTCTGGAGGGGGCGCTTCGAGGACATCAACGCCTTCGAGCGCCACCTCGACCGCAGCGGCACGAAGATCGTGAAGTTCTTCCTCCACGTGTCGAAGGCGGAGCAGGAGCGACGCTTCATCGCCCGCCTCGACGAGCCGGACAAGAACTGGAAGTTCAGCGCGGCCGACGTCGCCGAACGGGCTCACTGGGACGAGTACATGCGGGCCTACGAGGACGCGATCACGGCGACCTCGACGGCGTGGGCGCCCTGGTACGTGATCCCGGCCGATCACAAGCCGGTCATGCAGGCGATGGTCGCGAGGATCCTGGTCGACACGATCGGTTCCCTGGGACTGCGGTGGCCGGAGGTCTCGGACGAGGACCGGGCGGACCACGCGAAGGCCCGCCAGATGCTCGAGGCGGAGGACGGGGAGTAGGGTCCCGCCGAACCTCAGGTCGATGGTCCGGCCCTGGCCCCGTCCGCCATGCGCTCCCTCCTTGACGCGAGCACGGCCCCGGCGATCACGAGCGCGACACCCGCGATCGCGGCCGCCGCCACGTCCTCGTGCCGAACGACGATCCCGAGGAACGTCGCCACCACCGGGATCAGGTACGTGACGAACGACGCGCGCATCGATCCCACGCTCGCGGCGAGGCTCCCCATGATCACGAAGGCGAGGCCGGTCCCAAGCATGCCGAGGACCGCACTCGCGGCGAAGGCCGACCAGGAGAACGAGGATCCGGGGATCGACGCGATCCCGAACGGCGCCGTCAGCACGGCGGCGATCCCCAGCATCCGCGCCGTCACGGGGAGCGCGCCGTACCGCTGGTGGGCCGGGGTAGCGATGACGAGGGACAGCCCGTAGCACAGGACGGCCACGAAGATCATCGCGACCCCGAGCGCGCCGCTCGTGTCCTGCCCGAACTCGGGGAGCGCGATCAGCACGATCCCGGCGAACCCCAGCGCCAGGCCGACGAGCTGCGCCCGCCCGGGGAGCGTCCGGAGCATCACGGCGCCGATCGTCGCCGCGACCAGGGGGACGCCGCCGTTCAACATCCCGGCCACCGCGGAGGAGACGTGCTGCTGGGCCAGCGGGAACAGCGTGAACGGGATCGCGACCCACAGCACGGAGACCGCGATCACCCTGGGCATGTCCTCGCGAGCGATCCGCGCTCGAGCGCCGGGGAACAGCCACAGCACGGCGGCGCCCAAGCTGACCCGGGCCCAGGTGACCAGGCCGGGCTCGAACGCCTCGAGCGACTCGGCGATCAGGAGGAACGACGAGCCCCAGATCAGCGCGACCGACAGGAACCGGACCCAGTCGGCGGGCGTGAAGGCGAGCCGGTTGGCTCCGTGTGATGTCGAGAGGATCCGGGCCCGCCCCGGCGCCCCTCGGGTCTCGGCCATCGCGACAGCCTACGGGGCCTCCGGGCGAGGCGTCCGGGTTCGGTCGACGTCCCGGAGGGCGGAGGAGCGTTCGCTACCATTCCCGAGCCATGCTCCGATACGACGCGTCGACGATCGAGCCGAAGTGGGTCGAGCGCTGGGAGGCCGAGGGGCTGTACCGGGCCTCGGAGGATCCCGGCGACCCGCGGCCGCGCTTCTACGCGCTCGACATGTTCTCCTACCCCTCGGGCGACCTGCACATGGGTCACGCGGAGGCGTTCAGCGGCGGGGACACCGTCGCCCGGTTCGCCGCGATGCGCGGACACAACGTGCTGCATCCGATCGGGTGGGACGCCTTCGGCCTGCCGGCCGAGAACGCGGCGATCCGGCGGGGGCTCCACCCCAAGGCCTGGACCTACGACAACATCGAGCAGCAGGCGCGCTCGTTCCGTCGGATGGGGATGTCCTTCGACTGGAGCCGGCGCCTGCACACGTGCGACCCGGAGTACTACCGCTGGACCCAGTGGTTGTTCCTGAAGCTGTTCGAGCGGGGCCTCGCGTACCGGAAGAACTCGCCGGTGAACTGGTGCCCGAACGACGCCACGGTGCTGGCCAACGAACAGGTGATCGCGGGCGCGTGCGAGCGGTGCGGTACCGTCGTGGAACGTCGCGACCTCACGCAGTGGTTCTTCAAGATCACCGACTACGCGCAGCGGCTCCTGGACGACATGGACGAGCTCGTCGACTACCCCGACCGCGTGATCACGATGCAGAGGAACTGGATCGGTCGGTCCGAGGGCGCCACGGTTCGCTTCACGATCGAGGAGACCGGCGACGAGGTCGAGATCTTCACGACCCGCCCGGACACGCTGTGGGGCGTCACGTTCTTCGTCTTCGCGGTCGAGCACCCGCTCGTGCGACGGCTGGCCGAGGCCGGCGGCAGCTGGGACCGGGTGCAGCCCCTCCTCGAACGGGTGCGTGCCACGCCGCTCACGGCTCGTGAGGAGGCGGACACGAAGGAAGGGGTCGCGCTCGACGTGCATGCGGTGAACCCGGTGAACGGCGAGACGATCCCCTGCTACGTGGCGCCCTACGTCCTGATGGAGTACGGGACCGGCGCCATCATGGCCGTGCCCGCCCACGATCAGCGCGACCTGGACTTCGCGCGCCAGCACGGCCTCCCGGTCCGGGTCGTGATCACCCCGGAGGGGCAGGAGCGCTCGGGGGAGGAGCTGACGGAGGCCTGGGACCACGAGGGCGTGATGGTGGACTCGGGGCCGTTCGACGGGGAGCGCTCCCCGGAGAGCATCGCGAAGGTCGCCGCGTGGCTCCAGGAAGAGGGGCGCGGCCGGGCGAGCGTGACCTATCGCCTGCGTGACTGGCTGATCAGCCGTCAGCGGTACTGGGGGGCCCCGATCCCGATCGTGCATTGTCCCGAGCACGGCGAGGTCGCGGTCCCCGAGGACCAGCTCCCGGTGGTGCTGCCCGACGACGTCGACTTCACGCCCGGCGGCGAGTCGCCGCTCGCGCGCCATCCCTCCTGGAAGCACACGACGTGTCCCACGTGCGGCCAAGCGGCGATCCGGGACACCGACACGATGGACACGTTCGTGGACTCCTCCTGGTACTACTTCCGCTACTGCTCCCCGGGCGACGAGGAGCGCGCGTTCGACCCCGAGGACGTCGCGCGGTGGATGCCCGTCTCGCAGTACACGGGCGGCGTCGAGCACGCGATCCTGCACCTGCTGTACTCGCGCTTCTTCACGAAGGTGCTCTACGACATGGGGCTCGTCTCCTTCACCGAGCCCTTCCCTCGCCTGATGAATCAAGGCCAGGTCATCTACGGCGGGGCCTCGATGAGCAAGAGCAAGGGCAACATCGTCGAGCCGATGCCGCTGGTCGAGCGCTGGGGTGCCGACACGATGCGTCTGATGATGCTGTTCGCCGGTCCGTTCGAGGACGACATCGACTGGAAGTTGATCGCCGGCGACCCGGACAAGCGGCCCGGCGTGACGAGCTGGCTCGGCCGGGTCTTCACGGCGGTGGGGGAGGCCGCCGAGCGCGATGCGGCCGATCCGGACGACCTACGACGGCTCACGCATCGGACGATCAAGGGCGTCACGGACGACATGGAGCGGTTCCGGTTCAACACGGCGATCAGCAAGCTCCAGATCCTGACGAACGGGATGCGCGCGGCGCTGGACGCCGGCGCGGGCGCCCGGGAGGCGGCCTCGGCCGTGGCGCTGATGCTCGCGCCGCTCGCGCCGTTCGCTGCCGAGGAGCTGTGGCGGGAGGTGCTCGGCAACGCGGAGAGCGTGCACGTGTCGGCTTGGCCGGCCTTCGACGAGGTCCTCGCTCGCGAGGAGCGGGTCACGATGGTGGTGCAGGTCGACGGCAAGGTCCGCGATCGGGTCGAGGTGGACGCCGACGCCTCGGACCAGGCGTGTCGCGAGCTCGCGCTGGCCTCGGAGAAGGCCGTCCGCGCGATCGACGGGCGCCAGATCGCCCAGGTCGTCGTTCGGGCGCCGCGTCTGGTCAACGTCGTCACCTCCCGCTGAGCCCGGCCCGGCGCGGGAACCCTGTCGCCCGGTCGTCCGGCCTCGCCGTCGCGGGTCGTTCGACTCCCGTGCCGCACCGCCTCCCGGCCCACGCTTGCGGCGGGTCGCGCGAGGAGGAGCGGCATGGACGACTGGTTCGAGCCCTACAAGATCAAGGCCGTCGAGCCCATCCCGATCACCACGCACGCAGACCGCCTCGCTGCTCTGGAGGAGGCCGGCTGGAACACGTTCCTGCTGCGTTCGGATCAGGTGACCATCGACCTGCTGACCGACTCGGGGACCAACGCGATGAGCGACCGCCAGTGGGCCGCGATCATGTTGGGCGACGAGGCATACGCGGGCAGCCGCAACTTCTACCGGCTCGAGGAGACCGTCCGCCGCGTCTACGGCTACGAGCACGTGATCCCCACCCACCAGGGACGCGGCGCCGAGCACATCGTCTCGGAGATGCTGATCCGTCCGGGCGATCAGGTCCCCGGCAACATGTACTTCACGACCACGCGCCTGCATCAGGAGCTGGCGGGAGGCGAGTTCGTCGACGTGATCGTCGACGAGGCGCACGATCCGCAGTCTCGGTACCCGTTCAAGGGCGACGTGAACGTCGAGAAGCTCGAGAAGGTGATCGAGGCCGCCGAGCGCGTGCCGTACCTCTCGATCGCGGGGACGGTGAACATGGCGGGCGGGCAGCCGATCTCGATCGCCAACCTCCGGGCCGTGCGGGAGGTCGCCGACGCGCACGGGATCCTGGTCATCTTCGACGCCACGCGCGCCGTCGAGAACGCGTGGTTCGTGAAGGAGCGGGAACCCGGGTACGCGGACCGGAGTGTCGCCGAGATCCTCCGCGAGATGTGCGACCTCACCGACGCCTGCACGATGTCGGCGAAGAAGGACTCGCTCGTCAACATCGGCGGCTGGATCGGGCTCCGGGACCCCGAGCTCGCCGCGCAGGCCCGGAACCTGTGCGTGGTGTACGAGGGGCTCCACACGTACGGCGGGCTCGCCGGCCGTGACCTCGAGGCGATCGCCGTCGGGATCGAGGAATCCGTCGACGAGCACCACATCCGCGCGCGGATCCTGCAGGTCCGCGAGCTCGGCGAGCAGATCCTCGCGGCGGGCGTACCGGCCGTCGAGCCGATCGGCGGGCATGCCGTGTTCCTGGACGCGAGGCGCTTCTATCCGCAGATCCCGCAGGAGGAGTTCCCGGCGCAGCGGCTGGCCGGCGAGATCTACCTCGACTCGGGCACGAGGACGATGGAACGAGGGATCGTGTCCGCTGGCCGCGACCCCGAGACCGGACAGCATCGGCACCCGGCCCTCGAGCTCGTCCGCATCACGATCCCTCGTCGTGTGTACACCTCGAGGCACCTCTCCGCGGTCGCCCGCTCCGTCATCGATGTGTACGCGCGGCGGGAGGGGACTCGGGGCCTCGAGATGGTGCTCGAGCCAACGTACCTGCGGTTCTTCCAAGCCCGGTTCCGGCCTCTTCCGGCCTAGGTCGTTCGGGGGGCGGGACCGCCTCAAGTCGGATGCGCCGGGCGTTCGATACGTAGGTTGGGCCCGGGCGAGGCCGGTGGCCTGCTGCTTCGAAGGAGGTGACGTGGGTGTGATCGCGAGCAGGTCCCTCCCGGTCCATGCGCCCCGCGGGGGGAGACCGGGAGGATCTGGGCTGCGCACCGAACGGTCGATCGCCCTGATCCGCGCGGCGGTGCTGGCCGTCGTCGGCGCCGTGTACCTGTCCGGGGTCGGCTCTTGGAACTCGCCCGGGACGCCCGCGGTCGCGATCCTGGCGCTCTCGGGCCTGTACGCGGCGGTGTGCATGGTCATGTCCGTGAGCCACGCGCACGTATCCACACGCGTGCGCGTCGCGAGCCTCCTGATCGACGTCGGGCTCGTCACCCTGTGGGTCGAGGCGACGGGGGGAGGGGAGAGCCCGTTCTGGACGCTGTACCTGATCGTGGTGCTCTCGGTGGCGCTCCGCTTCGGCCTGCTCGAGACGTTGGCCGTCGCCGCCGGCGTCGCGGTGCTGCACACCGTCACCCTGGTGCTGACCGCGGACGTCCAGCCCTTCGATCTCGTCTACCGCCCGGCCCTGCTGATCGTCACGGGGTTCGCGGTCGGGATGCTGGCGCACCAGCGGGCCGTGGACCGCCGGCAGCGTGAGTCGCTCGAGCGACTCGCCGAGTCCGCGGCGGGTGACCTCGGGAGGGAGCGGGCGGCGGCCGCCCGGCTCCGAGAGGCGGATCTCGAGCGCTCGGAGTTCGTTGCCGTGGCCGCCCACGAGTTCCGCTCCCCGTTGTCCGCGATCATCGGCGTGCTCTCGACGCTGCGGACCCACGTCGACCTGGAGCCCGCCGTGCGTGACGAGCTCATCGATGGTGCGTCGGCACAGGCTCGGCGGCTGGCACGGCTGGTCGAGGACCTGCTGACGATCTCGCGGCTCGGCGACGGCGCCGTGGTCCTGTCGCTGGAGCCCGTGGAGGGAAGGGACCTCGTCGCGGAGGCCGCCCGGGCGTCGGAGACCGCGGGCCGGGTTCGCCTCGAACTGGCGAGCGCGGACCGGCCGGTCGCCTGCGACGTGGACGCCGTGATCCGGATCCTCACGAACCTGCTCGACAATGCCGCGAAGTACTCGCCGGCCGGCACCCCGATCGTGGTCTCGGTCTCACGGGACGACGGCTTCGTCCGATTCGCCGTCCGGGACTCGGGTCGGGGCGTTCCCCCCGCCGACCGGGATGCGATCTTCGAGCGCTTCCGCCGCGTCGACGGGTCGGGCAAGCCCGGTGCCGGGCTCGGCCTGTACATCGCGCGCGGCCTGGCGCAGGCGCACGGGGGCGAGCTCACCGTCGACGACGCCCCCGAGGGAGGCGCGAGGTTCACGCTCTCGCTCCCCCGACGGTTGCCGGGGCTGATCCAGGCGGCAGCGCCGGACGCCCCCCGACCCGCGCTCGAAGGCCTCCCGCCGATCCGAGATGTGAGCCAGGTCACAGCGGCGGCCGCCCCGCAGCGCTAGCCTTCGCCCGACCGACCGTCCGACTCCCCGCTCGCTCGAGGAGGCGCATGCCCGGGGAGTCGATCCGCGAACGTCTGTCGGCGCTCTCACGCGCCGAGCTCGTGGGCCTCGTGGCGGTGCTCGCGGTCACGCTCGGCGGCGCGGGTCTCTGGTACGTGCGCTCGTTGCCACGGCCGGTCCAGGTCGCGGCGGAGGCGCCCACTGGCGCCACCGCCCCCGCCGGTCTGACCGGCCTCGGCGCGTCGCCCGGTCCCGAGGCGATCGTCCTGGTGGACGTGGCGGGATGGGTCCGCGACCCCGGCGTGTACGAGTTCGCGGACGGCGCTCGAGTGATCGACGCGATCGAGGCCGCCGGGGGCGCGCGTCCGGGCGCGCTCCTGGAGGCGCTGAACCTCGCCGCGCCGCTCTCCGACGGGACGCAGATCCTCGTGCCCCGCGAAGGGGACCCGCTCGCGCAGCCCGTCCCGGGCGGCACGGTCCCCGGGACGGCGGGCGCGCTCGTGAACGTCAACACGGCGAGCGCCGCCGAGCTCGAGACGCTCCCGGGCGTCGGCGAGGTGATCGCCCAGCGGATCGTCGACCACCGGACCGCCAACGGGCCCTTCACGTCCGTGGAGCAGCTGCTCGACGTGAGCGGCATCGGCGATTCGATCCTGGAGTCGATCCGGGAGCTCGTCACCGTGTGAGCGGGTGGATCCTTCCCGCGCTCGCCGCCGTGGTCTGCGGGGGGTTGCTGGCGCGCCCCGCGCTGGCGGGCGCCGAGCCCGCGTGGTGGTGGTTCCTGCCCGGTGTCGTCGCGCTGGGGGTGGCCGTGACCGTCGCGCCGCGCCCGGCCCGGGAAACGGGACCGTTGCTCCGGGCGGGGCTCGTCGACCGCGGCCCGGCAGACGTCCTCGACAGCGTGTCCCCCCCGGCCATCTCGTCGCCCTCGCACGGCCTCGCGTCGGGGGCGCTCGCGCTCGCAGCCGCGTTCCTGCTCGCCGTCGGTTGGGGAAGCGCCCACGAGCATCGCGTCCGCGACGCGCTCCTCGCTCGGCTCGCGCCCGCGGCGGTGACCGCCGAGGGGTCGCTGCGGATCGACCCGCGGCGGGAGGCCGACCGCTGGTCGGCGATCCTCGACGTTCGCTCGGTCAGCTGGGGCGGGGGGGCCGCGACGATCCGCGAGACCGTCTGGCTCGCCGGCAGGGGCGATCCGCCACGGGCGGTTCGCGGGGATCGGCTCCGCGTCCACGGAACGCTGAACGTTCCCGACGAGGCGGGGTTCGCCGGGTTCCTGCTCCGCCGGGGGATCGCGGCCGAGCTCGACGTCTCGAGCGCCGAGCGCGTCGGACCGGCCGCCTTCGCGCCTGTGCGCTGGGCGCAGTCCTTCCGCTCGCTTCTGGGCCGCTCGATCGTCGCCTCGTTCCCGCCGCGTGAGGAGGGGCTCCTGCTGGGCCTCGCCCTCGGCGACGACTCGAGGCTCGATCCCGTCGTCGAGCGCGATTTCCGTGCGAGCGGCCTCTCGCACCTGCTCGTGGTCTCGGGCGGCAACGTCGCGATGGTCCTGATGCCGATCCTCGCGCTGGGTGCGGCGCTCCGTCTGTCGAGGTGGCCGAGGTTCGCGCTCGGCCTGGGTACCGTCGCGTTCTTCGTGGTGCTGACCGGCGCCGAGCCCTCGGTGCTCCGCGCCGGCGTGATGGCGGGTCTCGCGCTGCTCGGCGGCCTGCTGGGTCGGCCGCGGAGCTCGGGGTCGGTGCTCGCGGGCGCGGTCGTCGCCCTGGTGGGCCTGGACCCGACGCTCGTGTGGTCGGTCGGGTTCCAGCTCTCGGTCGCCGCGACCGCCGGGATGGTGGCGCTCGCCACGCCGATCGCCGAGCGCCTGCGCCTGCTCCCGCGACCGTTGGCGATGGCGGCGGGCGCCACGCTGGCCGCGCAGGTCGGGGTCACTCCGGTGCTCCTGTTCTGGTTCCACGAGGTGCCGCTCTCGACGATCCTCGCCAACATCCTCGCGTTCCCGGTCGTGGCGCCGGCGATGCTGCTCGGGCTGCTCGCGGCCGGCGCGGGATTGCTCGCCGAGCCGCTCGGGCGTGCACTGGCCGGTCTCGCGCTCGTCCCGATGCGCTACCTGGAGGCCGTGGCCGATCGGCTGGCGCGTGCCCCGGTGCCGTGGATCACCGGTGGCGGGGCGCTCACGCTCGTGCTCGGGATCGTGGGGACGGTCGGGCTGGCGTGGTGGCTCCGCTCGGGACGTCGCACGCCGCGGGCGGCGATCGCGGCCGGACTGGCGCTGCTGCCGATCCTGGTCTGGACCAACGCCACCGAGGCGGGTCCGCCGGCGGCGCTCACGATCCGGTTCATCGACGTGGGCCAGGGCGACGCGGCGCTGCTGACCTCGCCGGGCGGGGCCGCGATCCTGGTGGACGGCGGGCCCGATCCGGCGATCGTCGCGACCGAGCTCGTGTCGCTGGGCGTCCGCCGCCTCGACCTCATGGTGGCGACGCACCCGCATGCCGACCACATCGCCGGCCTCCCCGCGGTCCTCGCGCGGATGCCCGTGGGGTCGCTGCTCGAGCCAGGGTGCCGCGAAGCGTCCCCCGGCCGTGACGAGCTGCTGGCGGCGGCGCGGGCCGAGCGCGTCCCGATCCGGACGCCGAGGGCGGGCGAGGTGCTCCGGGTGGGCGACGTCCGGCTCGAGATCCTCGCGCCGTCCTCGTGCTGGACCGGGACCGACTCGGACACCAACAACGACTCCCTCGTGCTGCTCGCGAGCGTCGGTTCGGATACGGTGCTGCTGACGGGCGATGCCGAGATCCCCGCGCAGGAAGCGCTCGTGCTGGACGGCGCGCCGCTCGCGGCCGATGTCCTGAAGGTCCCGCACCACGGCGGGGCCACCTCGATCCCCGAGTTCTTCGAGGCCGTGGACCCGGCGGTCGCCGTCGTGAGCACCGGGCAGCCCAACCCCTACGGCCACCCCACGCCGGAGGCCCTCGCCTGGCTCCGCGCGACCGGGGCGCGGATCGTCCGCACCGATCTGGCCGGCGACGTGACGGTCACGTTCGAAGGGGGGAGGCCTGTCGTAGCATCCGCGACGTGAGCCCCCCGAAGGCGCCCGAGGCCCCCGTCCACCTGCTGTGGGGCGAGGATGCGTTCCTCCTTCGGGAGGCGGCGTTCCAGATCCTCGGCGATCTCCAGCCCCAGGAGGTCGACGCGACGGCGTGGCGTGGGGGCGAGACCTCCGACCTGGCGACCCCGTCGCTGTTCGGCGAGCGTCGAGCCCTCCTGGTCTCAGACGCACGATCCCTACCGGACGAGGCGTTGTTCGAGCTGAGGCAGTACCTGCAGGCGCCCGACCCCGACGCACCGCTGATCTTGCTGGCGACGGTGGGGGAGCGTGCCAAGGCGCCGGCCGCACTCGTGAAGCTCGTCGAGGCGGTGGGGAAGATCACCCAGGTCAAGCTCCAGCGCAAGGACGTGCCGGGATGGCTGCTGCAGCGGGCGCGGGCCAAGGAGCTGAACCTGTCGCCCGAGGGGGCGGCGGCGCTCGTCGCGACGCTGGGCCCGGAGCCGGGCGTCCTCGAGCAGTCCCTGGACCAGCTGGCGGCCGCCTACCCCGGCCTGCGCGTCGACGCGGGGATCGTCGCCGGCCAGTTCCGGGGCCTCGGCGAGCAGCACGTGTGGGACCTGTGCGACAAGGCCTTCGCTCGCGACCTCCCCGCGGCCATGCGCTCGCTCGGGACACTGCTCGGGGACCGCGAGTCGGGGCTGATGATCCTGGGCGGCATCACCTCTCGCCTGCGGGACCTGCTCCGTGTGAAGGCGCTGCCGGAGCGCCTCCCGCCCGCCGAGCTCGCCCAGCGCGCCGGCCTGCGGTTCGACTGGCAGGCCCGACGGTACCGGGAGCAGGCGCGCCGGTTCTCGATGGAGGAGCTCCTGGCGCTGCACGAGCGGGTGACCTGGGCCGATCGAGCGCTGAAGTCGGGCGCGACCGACGACGTGGTGCTACCGCTGGTGGTCTCGGCGATCGCCGGGGAGCCGGCGCGCGTCTGAGGGGCTACTCGGCGGGCGTGGCTGCGGCCGCGCGGTTGGCGGCCTTGGCCATGCGGGACTTGTGACGGGCCGCCGTGCGCTTGTGGACGACCCCCCCGCTCGCGGCCTTGTCGTAGGCCCGAGCCGCCTCGCGGGCGCGTGTGGTGGCGGCGTCGGCGTCGCCCTCGGCGACGGCCACGTGGACCTTCTTCGTCGCCGTCTTGAGCGAGGTCCGCACCGCCTTGTTGCGCTGGTGGCGCTTCTCGTTCTGACGGTTCCGCTTGATCTGAGACTTGATGTTGGCCATCGGCCGGGCAGTGTACCAGCGCGAACCTGCAGGTCCGGAGGGTCGTGGCGCCTCGCCGGCCCCGTACGATAGGCGGGCCGTGACCGATCCCACCCGCATCCGGAACTTCTGCATCATCGCGCACATCGACCATGGGAAGTCCACCCTGGCCGACCGCCTGCTCGAGCTCACGCACGCCGTCGCCGACCGCGACATGCGCGAGCAGTACCTCGACAAGATGGACCTCGAGCGCGAGCGTGGCATCACGATCAAGGCCCAGGCGGTGCGTCTGGCGTACGAGGGGTTCGAGCTGAACCTGATCGACACTCCTGGGCACGTGGACTTCACCTACGAGGTCTCGCGTTCGCTCGCGGCGTGCGAGGGGGCCGTGCTCCTGGTCGACGCGGCTCAGGGGATCGAGGCCCAGACCCTCGCGAACTACCACCTCGCCCGCGACGCGGGCCTGCAGATCGTGCCGGTCCTGAACAAGATCGACCTGCCGTCGGCCGATCCCGGCGAGGTCGGCCGGGAGCTCGCCGAGCTCGTGGGATGTGACCCCTCCGAGGTGTTCGCGGTCTCGGGCAAGACCGGCGAGGGCGTCACCGACCTGCTGCGGGAGGTGATCCGTCGCGTGCCGCCGCCCGCCGGCCAGCGCGAGGCCGCGCTCCGCGCCCTGATCTTCGACTCGAGCTTCGACCCGTACCGCGGCGTCGTCGCGTACGTGCGGGTCGTCGACGGAGAGCTCCACGCGCGGACGAAGGCCCACTTCATGGCGACCGGGCTGGACTCGGAGACCGAGGAGCCGGGCGTGTTCGCTCCCGAGGCCACGCCGGTCGCTCGCCTGGAGGCCGGCGAGGTGGGGTACCTGGTGACGGGGCTGAAGGACGTGCACCAGGTCAAGGTCGGCGACACGATCACGATCTCGGGCAAGCGCCGCGCGTCCGAGCCGCTCCCCGGCTACCGCGAACCCCTGCCGATGGTCTGGAGCGGCCTGTTCCCCGCCGAGGGCGGCGACTACTCGGAGCTCCGCGACGCGCTCGACCGGCTGAAGCTGAACGACGCCGCGCTCGCGTTCGAGCCGGAGACCTCGCAGGCGCTCGGGTTCGGGTTCCGGTGCGGGTTCCTGGGGCTGCTGCACATGGACATCGTGCGCGAACGCCTGGAGCGCGAGTACGGACTGGAGCTCATCTCGACCGCGCCGAACGTCGAGTTCCACGTGATCCGCGGCGAGGAGACCCTGGTGGTGCACAACCCGAGCGAGATGCCCCTGCCGGGCACGTACGATCACGTCGAGGAACCGACGGTGCTCGCGACGATCATCACGCCGACCGAGTACCTCGGTCCGATCTTCGAGCTCTGCCAGTCGCGCCGCGGCGAGCTGATCGACATGAAGTACCTCTCGCCCCAGCGGGCCGAGGTCCACTACCACCTCCCGCTCGCCGAGATCATCTTCGACTTCTTCGACCAGCTGAAGTCGCGCACGCGCGGGTACGCCTCCCTTGACTACGAGCCGACCGGGTACGAGCCGAGCGAGCTGGTGCGCGTCGACGTGCTCTTGCACGGGGAGCCGGTCGATGCGTTCAGCAGCGTTCAGCACCGAGAGAAGGCCCCGGTCTACGGGCGCCAGATGGTCGAGCGCCTGCGCGAGCTGATCCCGCGCCAGCTCTTCGACGTGGCGATCCAGGCCTCGATCGGCTCGCGGATCGTCGCGCGCGAGACCGTGAAGGCTAAGCGCAAGGACGTGCTCGCCAAGTGCTACGGCGGCGACATCACCCGCAAGCGCAAGCTCCTAGAGCAGCAGAAGAAGGGCAAGGCGCGCATGCGGCGCGTGGGTCGCGTCGACGTCCCACAGGAGGCGTTCATCGCGGCGCTGCGCGTGGACCAGAAGGCGGGTGAGAGGAAGTGAGCGCGGGCATCTACATCCACGTGCCCTTCTGCCTCACGCGCTGCGGCTACTGCGACTTCAACGCGTACGCGGGGCTCGACGGGCTGAAGGGTCGGTACGTCGCGGCGCTGCTGCGCGAGGCGGAGCTTGCAGCGCCGGCGTGGGGGGCGGAGGAGGTCGTCAGCGTGTTCCTCGGCGGCGGCACGCCGACCACGCTCGACGTGGCGGACCTGAAGGCGCTCCTCGCGCACCTGCGCGGTCTGTTCGATGTGGCGCCGGACGCCGAGGTCACGATCGAGGCGAACCCGGACACGATCGATCGCGCCAAGCTCGAGGGCCTCCTCGGGGCCGGGTACGCCCGGCTGTCGATGGGCGCACAGTCGTTCGACCCGGCCGTGCTCGCCGCGCTCGAGCGCGTGCACGATCCCTCGTCGGTCCGTCGCGCCATGCGCGAGGCTCGCGCCGCCGGCTACGCGAACGTGAACCTGGACCTGATCTACGGCGCCGAGGGCGAGACGGTCGTCTCGTGGGAGGCGACGCTGCGGGAGACCATCGACCTCGGCCCCGAGCACGTCAGCGCGTACGCGCTCACGATCGAGCCCTCGACGCCACTGGGGCGCAAGGTCGCGCGTGGGGAGTCGCCCGCGCCGGACCCCGACCGCCAGGCCGACATGTTCGAGCTCGCATGCTCCGTGCTCGCGGAGGCGGGATACGCTCACTACGAGGTCTCGAATTGGGCGAAGCCCGGGTACGAGTGCGTGCACAACCTGGGCTACTGGGAGCGTCGCCCGTACCTCGGCCTGGGCGCCGGGGCCCACGCCCAACGAGGCGATCGGCGCTGGTGGAACGTCCGCCCGCCGCAGGAGTACCTGACGCTCGTGGAGGGCGGCACGCTCCCGCTCGGCGGCGAGGAGCGCCTGGAGCACGCGGAGGCTCACCTCGAGGAGGTCTTCCTCCGCCTGCGGATCCTGGAGGGCGTGCCCACCTCGTGGGTGCAGGATGGCCGCGCCGAGCCATTCCTCGAGTCGGGCCTCCTACGCGAGGACGACGGCGCGCTCGTCCCCACCGAGCGCGGCATGCTCCTGTTGAACGAGCTCGTCCTCGCGCTCGCCGGCTGAGCGGACGCTGGCACTCTCGGAAGTAGACTGCCAACCGCGATGGTGGAACCCGAGCTCGGAGCCCGGAAGGTCTCGGTCCTGCAGGCCGTGGTCGAGGAGTACGTGCGCACCGGCGAGCCCGTCGGAAGCGAGACGATCGCCGAGCGCGCCGGGCTCGGCGTGTCGAGCGCGACGATCCGCAACGAGATGTCGGCGCTCGAGGAGCTCGGCTACCTCAGCCACCCGCACACGTCGGCCGGCCGGATCCCGACCGACACCGGCTACCGCAAGTACGTGGACAGCCTCCCGCCCGGCGGCCGCATGCGCGAGGCGCAGCGTCGCGCGATCGCCGGGTTCTTCGCCGAGACGATGCTGGACCTCGAGGAGGTCCTCAAGGGCACGACGCAGCTCCTGTCCCGGGTCACGCAGTACGCGGGCCTGGCGGTCCCGCCGACCGGCTCGGACGAGGCGATCCTCCGGACCGAGCTGATCGAGGTCGGCCACGCCCTGATGTTCCTGGTGGTCGGCCAGCGCGGCCGGGTCGACAAGACCATGGTGGACCGACCCCCGGACCTGGACGGGCCGGCGCTCGCGAGCCTGGAACGCCGTCTCGCGGATCGCTTCCGCGGCCGACCCGTGGCCGAGGCGCGGGCGGCGGCGCTCAAGGCGGCGGCCGAGACGCAGGGGACCGAGCGCGAGCTGCTCATCGCGGCCGCGGACGTCTTCGCCGACCTGCAGACGGGCGTCGGCACCCACCACGTCCTGATCGGCGGCGTCGCGAACCTCGCGGACGAGGCCGCGCACTGGCGCCGCGAGACGGTCCGCCGGCTGTTCGAGGCCCTCGAGCACGAGTCCGAGATGCTCGAGCTCCTGCGCGACGTCACCACGGAGGGCGTGAGCGTCACGATCGGCGCCGAGCACCCGCAGACCGGCGACTGGGAGGCCTCGATCGTCTCGGCGCCGTTCCGCGCGGGCGGGGCGGCGCTCGGAACGGTGGGCGTCGTGGGTCCGACCGCGATGGACTACGTCTCGGTCATGGCCTCGGTGCGCGCCGTCGCGCGGCGCCTGTCGGAGATCGCGACGGAGCTGGAGGAGTGACCCGTGGCCGCCGTGCGTGATCTGTACGACATCCTCGGCGTCGACCGGGGCGCCTCTGCCGAGGAGATCAAGAAGGCGTACCGGCGCCTGGCGCGCGAGCATCACCCGGACGTGAATGCCGACCCCGCTGCCGAGGAGCGGTTCAAAGAGGTCGCGGGCGCCTACGAGATCCTCTCGGACCCCGACAAGCGCGCCCGCTACGACGCCTACGGCCACGGCGGCGCGATGGAGTTCCCGTTCACCGACATCGGCGACCTGTTCGAGGCGTTCTTCGGGACGGGCACGTTCGGCCGCCGTCGGGGCGGGCGTCGGACGCGGACGATGCACGGCGAGGATCTGTTCGCGGAGGTCTCGCTCTCGTTCCGCGAGGCGGCGTTCGGGGCGCACCGTGAGGTCGAGGTCGGGCGGATGCAGACCTGTGACCGGTGCGGCGGCAGCGGCGCCGAACCCGGCACCGAGCCGTCGCGGTGCCGGACCTGCAGCGGCTCGGGTCAGGTGCAGGACGTGCGACGGAGCGTGTTCGGCACCGTGATGACGGCCCATCCGTGCTCCGCGTGCGAGGGGACGGGGGAGGAGATCGTCACGCCGTGCGAGCGCTGCGAGGGTCGGGGCCGGGTCGCCACCAGCTCGGTCGTGCCCGTGGATGTCCCGGCGGGCGTGAGCGACGCGATGGAGCTTCGGGTCGGGGGTGGCGGGCACGCGGGTCGCGCCGGGGGGTCGCCCGGGGACCTGTACCTGTCGGTGCGGGTCGAGCCCGATGAGGTGTTCGAGCGGCACGGCCAGGACGTGTTCGCGGTGCTGGAGGTGCCGATGGTCCAGGCCGCGCTCGGCGCCGAGGTCGAGGTGGAGGTCCTCGACGGGACCGAGACGGTCGCGCTCGAGCCGGGGACGCAGTCCGGGGCGACGCTCAGGCTGAAGGGCAAGGGTGTTCCCAACCTCGGGCGGCGCGGACGCGGCGACCTGTTCCTCACGGTGCAGGTGATCACGCCGCGCGATCTCTCGAAGGAGGAGCGCAGGCTGCTCGAGGAGGTCGCACGCCTCCGCGACGAGCCGGCCGGCAAGAAGGCGGCCGCACGAGGGACCCTCCGCCATCCCGGGCGGGCGCGGTGAGCTCGAGCTGCGTGTTCTGCAGGATCGTCGCTCACGAGGAGCCCGCCCAGATCCTGCACTCCACCGACACGATCCTCGCGTTCCGCGACATCGACCCGCAGGCCCCCACCCACGTCCAGCTCATCCCGAAGGAGCACCTGAGCGACGTGCGGGACCTGGAGGATCGGCACGGCGCCACGCTCGCCGACCTGTTCCAGGCCGCGGCGCACCTGGCCAAGGCGGAGGGCATCGATCGGAGCGGCTGGCGCCTGGTCGCCAACGTGGGCCACGACGCCGGCCAGAGCGTCTACCACCTGCACTTCCACCTGCTCGGCGGCCGTCGGATGAGCTGGCCCCCTGGGTGAGCCGCGACGTGACCCGGCCGGGGGGCGGGGATGCGGGGTTGCGGAACCCCCACCCACGCCGCGGTAGGATACGCATCGTTCGGGGTCGTCGGACGACGACCCCTTCACCAACAGGAGGACCGGGGCACCACCCCTGAGACATCGCTTGGCGAGAGCCCCCACGCAGGTGAAGATCCTCGTGCCAGGCGACCAGAGCATGGTCGCCCTCCTGGGCCAGCGCGACGAGTTGCTCAAGCTCGTCGAGGCGGCCTTCGACTCGGACATCGTCGTCCGCGGCAACGAGATCACGATCGTCGGACCCGACCACGACGCGGAGCGGGTCGGCCTGCTGTTCGAGGAGCTGATCGCCCTGCTCGAACGCGGGCACGAGCTGAACACGTCGACGGTCGGCCGCTCGATCGAGCTCATCCAGGGCGAGGAGGCGACGCCGACCCAGGTGCTGGGCGACGTGTTCCTCACGGGCCGGGGTCGGAAGATCGCCCCCAAGACCCTCGGGCAGAAGCGCTACGTCGATGCGATCCGCAGCGGGACGGTGACGTTCGCGGTCGGCCCGGCCGGGACGGGCAAGACGTATCTCGCGGTCGCGACCGCGGTCCGCGCGCTGCAGGAGAAGCAGATCTCGCGCCTGATCCTGACGCGGCCGGCGATCGAGGCCGGCGAGCGTCTCGGGTTCCTGCCCGGCACGCTGTACGAGAAGATCGACCCGTACATGAAGCCGCTGTACGACGCCCTGTTCGAGATGATGGGCGCCGACGCGCTTCCACGCTTGATGGAGCGTGGGACCGTCGAGGTCGCGCCGCTCGCGTACATGCGGGGGCGCACGCTGAACGACTCGTTCATCATCCTGGACGAGGCGCAGAACACGACCCCGGAGCAGATGAAGATGTTCCTCACGCGGCTGGGGTTCGGCTCCAAGGCCGTGGTCAACGGTGACGTCACGCAGATCGACCTGCCGAGCGGACAGCGCTCGGGCCTGGTGATCGTTCAGGACATCCTCAAGGACATCGACGGGATCGAGTTCGTGCAGCTCGGCGCCCGGGACGTCGTTCGCCACAAGATCGTGCAGGACATCGTGGAGGCGTACCGCATGTTCGGCGAGCAGCGGGAGCGCGCCGATGGCTGACGGCGACCATACCCCGCGGATCCTCGTCGACGATCGCCAGGACCGACCGGTCGACCTCGGGGCGCTCGTCGCCGTCGCCCGCGAGACCATGGTCGGGGAGGGCGTGGGCGACGCCGAGCTCTCCCTGTCGCTCGTGACCGAGGACGAGATGGCCGACCTGCACGAGCGCTACATGGGGGAGCCGGGTCCCACCGACGTGCTCTCGTTCCCGCTCGACGAGGACGACCGGGACGAGGGCGGCGTGCGCCTGCTGGGCGACGTCGTGATCGCGCCCTCCGTGGCCGCGCGCGACGCCCCGGAGGACCCGGCCGCCGAGCTGCGGCTGCTGGTCGTCCACGGCATCCTGCACCTGCTCGGCCACGACCACCTGGAGGAGGAGGCGCGAGCCCGGATGTGGGCGAGGCAGGAGCGCTACGCGGGGGTGCGGATCCCGTGATCTGGCTCTGGGCGCTCGTCGTGTTCCTCGTCATCCTAGGTTCGATCCTCGCGGTCGCCGAGGCCTCGCTCACGAGGATGACGCGGGTGCGCGCCCTCGCCCTCGTGGAGGAGAAGCGGCGCAACGCGGTCAAGCTCGAACGGATCGAGGCCGACCCGCCGCGGTTCCTGAACGCGATCTACCTGACCGTGATGCTCTGCCAGAACGGCTCGGCGATCCTGGTCGCGATCTTGGCCGAGCGCGCGTACGGGAGCCTGGGGGTCACGCTCGTCTCGGTGGGGTTCACCCTGGCGTACTTCGTGATCGTCGAGGCGATGAGCAAGACGTTCGGCGTCCTGCACTCGGATCGGGCCGCGCTGATGGTGGCCCCCCTGGTGTGGTTCCTCGGGCGCCTGCTGGCCGCGCCGACCGCGGCCCTGATCGGCCTGGCGAACTGGCTCCTGCCGGGCAAGGGGCTGAAGCAGGGGCCGTTCGTGTCCGAGGCGGACCTGCGCTCCATGGTCGAGGTCGGCCACGAGGAGGGCTCGATCGAGCGCGAGGAGAAGGAGCTGATCCACTCGATCTTCGAGTTCGGGGACACGATCGTGCGCGAGGTCATGGTCCCGCGGCCCGACGTCCAGGCGATCGAATCGGACAAGACGCTCCGCGACGTGCAGGCGGCGGTGCTCGAGCACGGCTACTCGAGGATCCCCGTGTACACGGACGATCTCGACGACGTGGTGGGGGTCGTGTACGCGAAGGACGTGCTGAAGGCGCTGCACCAGGGCAAGCACGACATGCCGCTCACGGACATCGCACGCGAGCCGCACTTCGTGCCCGAGTCCAAGAAGGTGGCGGACCTGCTGCGCGAGATGCAGAAGGACAAGTTCCACATCGCCTTGGTCACTGACGAGTACGGCAGCGTGTCCGGGCTCATCACCCTCGAGGACCTGCTCGAGGAGCTGGTCGGCGAGATCACCGACGAGTACGACGTGGAGGAGCCCGAGCTCGAGCAGGTCGCCGAGGGCGTGTACCGCGTGGACGGCAAGCTCGCGATCGACGAGGTGAACGAGATCTTGGACACGGAGCTGCCCGACGAGGAGTGGGATACGGTCGGCGGGCTGATGCTGGGGCTGATGGGCTCGATCCCGGACGAGGGGGAGGAGGTCCGCTTCCAGAACCTGCGCTTCACGGCCGAGCGGGTCAACGGCCGGCGGATCGTGAAGATCCTCATCACCCGCGAGGACGAGGACGAGGACGAGGCCGAGACCCTGGAGGTGAGCGCCGAGTGACGAAGCCGCCCTCGGACGTGATCGACGACCTGGTCGCCGCCGCGGACCGGATGCGGCGCCGCGCCTACGCGCCGTACAGCAGGTTCCGCGTGGGAGCCGCGCTGCTGGCGGGCGGGAAGGTCTACCGGGGTGCCAACATCGAGAACGCGTCGTACCCGCTCTCGGTCTGCGCCGAGCGGAACGCGGTCGCGGCCGCGGTGCTCGCCGGTCATCGTCAGATCCAGGCGGTGGCGGTCGTCGCGGACAACGACGACCCCACGCCTCCCTGCGGCGGGTGCCGGCAGGTGCTGAACGAGTTCGGGCCGCAGATGCTCGTGGTGTGCCAGGGCGCCGGCGGCCGCCGGGCCGAATGGGTGCTCTCGGCGATCCTGCCGCACGCGTTCGGGCCGCGGGACCTCGACGAGCGTTGACCTTCCGCAGCGGGTTCGTGGCCGTCGTCGGGCGGCCCAACGTCGGCAAGTCCACGCTCGTGAACGCGCTCGTGGGTCGGAAGGTCGCGATCGTCTCGGACAAGCCACAGACGACGCGGCGCGACATCCGGGCGGTGCTCTCGGCGCAAGATCACCAGGTCGTGTTCACGGACACCCCGGGCTTCCACAAGCCGCGGACGCTCCTGGGATCGCGGCTGAACGAGCTCGTCGGCGAGGCCACCCAGGGCGTCGACGTCGTCGTGCAGGTGGTGGACGCCGATGCGGGCGTCGGCCGCGGCGACGCGTTCGTGTACGAGCGGCAGGTGGGGCCCTTCGGCGGCTCCCGCCTGTGCGCGGTGAACAAGCTGGATCGGGTCCGCAACCGGGAGGAGGTCCCGCAGCTCCAGGCCGCCGCCGACCTCGGCACCTGGGACGAGGTCGTCCCGGTCTCGGCCGCGACCGGCCGCGGCGTCGGCCTGCTCCTCGACCTCATCGTCGCGCGGCTCCCCGAGGGGCCGGCCTACTACCCGGCGGACGAGATCACCGATCAGCCGCTCGAGGTGCGTCTGGCCGAGATCGTCCGCGAGAAGGCGCTCGCCGTCACCCGTCAGGAGGTGCCGCACTCGATCGCCGTCGTGGTCGACGAGCTCGAGGTCCAAGAGGGCCTGACCAGGGTCCACGCCTCCCTGATCGTCGAGCGCGACTCGCAGAAGGGCATCGTGATCGGCAAGGGCGGCGAGACCCTGAAGACGATCGGCTCCCGCGCGCGCCAGGAGATGGAGCTCGTCCTCGGCGGCAAGGTCTTCCTGGACCTGCGCGTGAAGGTGCTCAAGGAGTGGCAGCGCGACCCGAAGGCGCTCCAGCGCCTCGGCTACTGATCGCGGCGGCTACGCGACCACCGTGACCTCACCCGTCATCGCCGGGTGGATCGTGCACATCAGGTCGTAGGTTCCGGGCTCGACGACGCCGGTGATCGGCTCGCCGTTGAACGTCTCCCCGGCGGGGATCGTCACGTCGATCTGGGTGCCCGCCATCGTGAAGGTGTGATCCGCGGAGTCCTCGTTGACCACCGAGATGCCCTGGGCGGCGCTCGCCGTGAAGCAATCCGGCACGAACGCGAAGTCGGCGATCGTGATCGTGAACACGGCGCCCTCGCCCGTGAGGTCGACGCAGTCGCCCCCCGTGGCCCCCGTCGTCGACCCGGTCGCGGCGCCCGTCTCGCCGCCGCTGTCATCCGACGAGCACCCCGCGAGCCCGAGCGCGAACACTGCGACCAGAACGACTACCGACCTGCGCATGCCTTCCCCCTCGTGGTTGGACCGCCGAAGGATACCGGCGGAGCGCCGCCGCGGCGGGGATTCGCCGGGGAACGGCCCGCGCCGTACCATGACGGTCCCATGTCCCAGGCAGCCGAGATCGAGCGCTCGCGTCCCGAGCTGGCGCTCTACACGCCGAAGGACGCCCCGCGCCTCGTGGCGCGGGTGCCGGCCGTGGACGCCGTGGGCCTCGAGGAGCGCGCCGCGTCCCTGGGCAAACGATCGATCAAGCGCGAGTCCAAGCTCTGGGCGCTCGATCTGGCGATCCGCTCGATGGACCTCACGACCCTGGAGGGCGTCGACACGATGGGCCGGGTCGTCTCGATGTGCGCGAAGGCGGTCCGGCCCGACCCGATCGACGCGACGATCCCGTCCGTGGCGGCGGTCTGCGTGTATCCGCAGCTGGTGGCGACGGCGCTCGGCGAGCTGAAGGGGTCGTCGGTGAAGGTCGCCTCGGTCGCCGGTTCGTTCCCCGCGGGCCTCGGGCCGCTGGGGGCGCGCCTGGCGGAGATCCGAGACGTCGTCGATCAGGGCGCCCACGAGGTCGACATCGTGCTGAACCGCTCGCTGTTCCTCGGCGGACGCTACGCGGCGTGCTTCGAGGAGCTCGCGGCCGCGCGGGACGCGGCGGGCGAGGCGCACCTGAAGGTGATCCTGGAGGCGGGGGAGCTCGGCTCCTACGACCGGATCCGCCAGGCGTCCGTGCTGGCGATGGCGGCCGGCGCCGACTTCATCAAGACCTCGACCGGCAAGATCGGCGTGAGCGCCACGCTCCCGATCGCGCTCTGCATGATGGAGGCGGCGCGCGACTTCTTCCGCGAGACCGGACACCGCGTCGGCGTGAAGGTGGCCGGCGGTATCCGAGCGTCGAAGCAGGCGATCCAGTTCCTCGTGCTCGTCTACGAGACGCTGGGGCCCGAGTGGATGCGGCCGGAGCTGTTCCGGATCGGTGCGTCGTCGCTCCTGAACGACGTCCTGATGCAGATCAACAAGGAGCGGACCGGCCGGTACCAGGGCCCGGACTACTTCACGATCGACTGAGGATCACGTGGCGGAGATCGAGACGAAGGCGACGTCGGCGCTGGAGCAGCAGCGCGTGTGGGAGTACGCCACCGCGCCCGAGGCGCGCGACATCGTCAAGCTCCCCGATCGGTACGGGCTGTTCGTGAACGGCCGCTTCGTCGAGCCGAAGTCCGGCAACTACTTCCAGACGATCGATCCCGCCACCGAGGAACCGCTCGCGGAGGTGGGCGAGGCGAACGAGGAGGACGTCGACCTCGCCGCGCGCACCGCTCGCGAGGCGTGGGAGGAGCGCTGGCGCGACCTCCCCGGCAAGGAACGCGCCAAGTACCTGTACCGGATCGCCCGCGCGCTGCAAGAGCGCTCCCGCGAGTTCGCGGTCCTCGAGTCCCTCAACAACGGGAAGCCGATCAAGGAGTCGCGCGACGTCGACGTGCCGCTCGCCGCGGCGCACTTCTTCTACTACGCGGGCTGGGCCGACAAGCTCGAGTACGCGTTCCCGGGTCGGGTCCCTCGCCCGCTCGGCGTGGCGGCGCAGATCACGCCGTGGAACTTCCCGCTGCTGATGTGCGCGTGGAAGCTCGCCCCGGCCCTGGCCAC
>DASSJM010000027.1:0-9022 GCA_035691205.1 Actinomycetota bacterium | reverse complement strand
GAGCGCCCGCCGTACGGGCCGGACACCCCCTGGCAGATGGAGCTCGAGGACGCGTTCCCGCACGAGGAGACCGGCGACCAGCTCACCGCGATCGAGGAGGTGAAGTCGGACCTCCTTCGCCCCAAGCCGATGGACCGGCTGATCTGCGGCGACGTCGGGTTCGGCAAGACCGAGATCGCCGTGCGCGCCGCGTTCAAGGCCGTGATGGAGGGCAAGCAGGTCGCGGTGCTCGTGCCGACGACGCTGCTGGCCGAGCAGCACTTCATCACGTTCTCCGAGCGGTACGCGCCGTTCCCGGTGAAGGTCGCGATGCTGTCGCGCTTCGTCGCGAAGGCGGAGCAGGACCGCATCGTCGAGGACCTCCGCCGCGGCGCCGTGGACATCGTGATCGGCACGCACCGGCTGCTCTCGCGCGACATCGGGTTCAAGGACCTCGGCCTGATCGTGGTGGACGAGGAGCAGCGGTTCGGCGTGGGACACAAGGAGAAGCTCAAGAAGATGCGGGCACACGTGGACGTGCTGACGATGTCGGCGACGCCGATCCCGCGAACGCTGGAGATGGCGCTCACCGGGATCCGCGACATGTCCACCGTCGACACCCCGCCCGAGGATCGTCAGCCGGTGCTCACCTACGTGGGGCAGTACGACGAGGGGCTCGCGCTCGGCGCCGTGCGGCGTGAGCTCCTGCGCGAAGGGCAGGCGTTCTGGGTCCACAACCGCGTGGCCACGATCGACCGGCAGGCCGCGTGGCTGCGGGAGCGTCTTCCCGACGCCCGGATCGTGATCGCGCACGGCCAGATGGACGAGGACGTGCTCGAGCGCCAGATGATGCGGTTCTGGGATCGCGACGCCGACGTGCTGGTCTGCACGGTCATCATCGAGTCGGGCCTGGACGTGCCCAACGCCAACACGCTCGTCGTCGACTCGGCCAACCTGCTCGGCCTGTCGCAGATGTACCAGCTGCGGGGGCGCGTGGGTCGGAGCCACGAGCGCGCGTTCGCGTACTTCTTCTTCCCGCCGCAGCGTGAGCTCACCGAGGAGGCGCACGAGCGGCTGACGACGATCGCGCGGCACCAGGCGCTCGGCAGCGGGTTCCAGATCGCGTTGCGGGATCTGGAGATCCGAGGTGCCGGCAACGTCCTCGGCGCCGAGCAGCACGGGCACATCGCGGCGGTCGGCTTCGACACGTACGCGCGGCTGCTGCAGGAGTCGGTCGCCGAGCTGAAGGGCGAGCCACTCGCCGAGGAGAAGGAGATCCGGATCGACCTGCCCGTGAAGGCGTTCGTCCCGCCGGGATGGCTCGAGCAGGAGGCGCTTCGCCTGGACCTGTACCGGCGGATCGGCTCCGCCGGGGACCACGAGCTGCTCGAGCGCGTCCGCGCCGAGGCGATCGACCGCTACGGGCAGCTCCCCGAGGAGGTCCAGACCCTCTTCGCGGTCGCCTCGCTCCGGATCCTCGCGTGCGCGCTCGAGATCGAGGAGGTCTCGACGTACCGCCAGCAGGTCCGGGTCAGGCCGCTGGTGCTGTCCGAGGCGGCCGAGCTCGAGCTCGCCACGACGGTACCGGGCGCGGCCTATCACCGGACCACCTCGACGCTGAACCTGGACCCGGGACGCGTGGCGGGCGCCGAGCTCCCCGCCTGGGTCGAGGGTGCGCTCTCGCTGGTCGCGGGGGGAACGGCGGGACCGGTTGTTAGGATGCGGCCGTGATCCCGTCCCTCCTCCGTCGTTCGCGCACGCTCGCGCTCGCCGTGGTGGCCGTCCTCGGCCTCGCGGCGTGCACCTCGAGCGGCGCGAGCTCGACCGCGGCGACCGTGGGCGACGCCACGATCTCCGTCTCACAACTCGCCCGCGACGCCGACCTGTACACGTTCCTGATCGGCCTGTCCGACGCCCCGTGCGGCACGCCGGCCGAAGGGGAGACGCAGGAGGCGGCCTGCAACCGGCTCGCGCTGTCCAACGACATCCGCGAGGAGGTCATGAAGGCGTACGCGGCCGAGCACGATCTCGCCGTCGAGCAGGCCGCGATCGACGATGCGATCGCCCAGGTCGAGCAGAACCTCGGCGGGCCGGAGGAGCTCGATGCGAGGCTGAAGGAAGCCGGCCTGACCCGGGCGCACCTCGAGGCCCTGGCACGGCGCCTGCTCCTGTTCAACCTGGTGGTGGACGATGTGGTCGCCGATCGGGTGGACGAGGACCAGCTCCGAACGGCGTACGAGGAGCAGCTCGGCACGTTCACCACCGTCGAGGCCTCGCACATCCTCGTGGCCGACCAGGCCGAGGCCGAGCGGATCGCGGCCGAGGTGACCCCGGAGACCTTCGCGAAGGTCGCGGAGCGCGAGTCGATCGACACCGGCTCGGGTGCCAACGGCGGCAACCTGGGCGCGTTCTCCGAGTCGGAGTTCCGGTCCCAGTTCATCCCCGAGTTCGTGGACGCTGCACTCGCGCTCGAGGCCGGTCAGATCTCGGCGCCGGTCCAGAGCGAGTTCGGCTGGCACGTGATCTACCTGGTGCGCCGTGACGTCGCGCCGTTCGAGGACGTGCGCGACCAGCTCCAGGCCGAGCAGTCGACCCCGATCTTCGACGCCTGGTTCCGCGAGCAGGTGCAGGCGGCCGCGATCGACGTCAACCCTCGGTTCGGGCGCTACGACATGGATTCCCTCGAGGTCGTCCCGATCCGCAGCACCGCCGACGAGCCCGCGGGCGAGACGGCGCCCGTGACCACGGGTCCGTGACCGCCCGCGACGACGACCTCCTCTCGCACGTCCCCGAGGGACCGGTCCCGTCCTCCGAGCTCGGCGAGCGACTGCTGGACCTCGTGCGGGTGATGGCGCGGCTCCGCGGCCCGGGCGGGTGCCCGTGGGACCGCGAGCAAGACCACGCGAGCCTCGCGCGCCACCTCCTCGAGGAGACCCACGAGGTGCTCGACGCGATCGATGCGGACGACCGCGATCGCCTGCGCGAGGAGCTCGGCGACGTCCTGCTGCAGGTCGTCTTCCACGCGCAGATGGCGGCCGACGAAGGCGCGTGGGACGTGGACGACGTCGCGCGCGGGATCGTGGAGAAGCTGATCCGGCGGCACCCGCACGTGTTCGGGGAGGTCGAGGTCTCCGGCGCCGACGAGGTCCTCGTGAACTGGGAGCGGATCAAGGCCGCGGAGAAGGGCGCCCGGGAGCCGCTCGAGGACGACATCCCCGAGACCCTGCCCGCGCTCGCGCGCGCCGCCAAGGTGCAGCGCCGGGCCGCCGGCTGGGGGTTCGAGTGGCGCTCGACGGCCTCGGCGCTCGAGGCCCTGCGCGAGGAGGTCGGCGAGCTCGAGGCCCACGCCGACGCGAACAACGCCGAGGAGGAGGTCGGCGACGTGCTGTTCGCGACCGTCGCGGTGGCGCGGACCCTCGGCGTGGACGCGGAGAGCGCGCTCCGACGCACGATCCGCGGGTTCGCCGCGCGCTACGAGCGCTTCAGCGAGCTCGCCGCCGAGCGCGGCCTTGACGTGGAGGCGATGTCCGAGGCCGAGGTCCGCGCGCTGTTCCGCGAGGCCCGTCCGTGAGCGAACCGCGCGACCGGATCGCCCGGTTCGACCGCGAGATGACCGAGCGCCTGTCCACGCGGACCGAGCCCTGCCGCTTCGGCACGGCCTTCTTCCACGAAGGCTTCCCCCGGCGATGGGACAGCAACTTCGTCTGGCTCGAGAGCGACTTGGACGGCGTCGGCGCCGAGGAGCTCGCCGACGACGCCGACGACGTGCTCGGTCGCGCGGGTCTGGCACACCGCCAGCTGTACGTCGCCGAGCTCGAGCGGGGGCGTCGGCTCACGGCGGGGTTCGAGGCGCTCGGGTACGAGACCGATCGCGATGTGACGATGGTCCACACGCGCGAGCCCGATCGGTGGACCGACGCTCGCGCGGAGGAGATCGACCTCGCGACGGCCAAGCGCTTCTACGCGACCGCCAATCGGGAGATGGAGGACGGCGCGTACGCGGCGGACGCCGAGATGCTCGCCGACTTCCACGGCGTCATCGCCGAGCGCGTGGACACCCGCTTCTTCGGAGCGATGCTCGACGGCGAGGTCGTGGCCGCGTGCGAGCTCTACCTGATCGGGCCCACGGCGCAGGTCGAGGACGTGTTCACCCTGCGCGCGCAACGGGGGCTCGGGCTCGCTCGCGCGGTCGTGTTGGCCGCGGTCCTCGCCGCGCGCGAGGCGGGCGCGGACCTCGTCCACCTGTATGCGGACGACGAGGACTGGCCCAAGCAGCTGTACGCGAAGCTCGGCTTCGACGAGGTGGACCGATCGCTGTCGTTCCTGAAGCAGCCGCCCGCTCAGCGCGCGTAGACGGCCAGGTCCCAGACGAGGCGCCGGCGCTCCCGCCGCACGGGCCGGAAGCCCGCCGCGCGGATCCGCTCGTCGAGCCGGGCCATATCGTGGACGAACGTGCGGAAGCCTCCGTATCGGCGCTTGCGGATCGCGTAGACCACGTTCCAGACGGCGGTCTGCACTCGGTTCAGCACCCCGACGGGGCCGCTGGAGACCGGCGCCGTCAGCGCGTAGACCGATCCGGTCGCGGCGAGCGACCGGTCGACCAGCCCGTCGGCGTCGGGGTAGCAGCAGACGACGCGGTTCAGCACCACGACGTCGGCCGCGGGGAGGTCGGCGATGACCCCGTTTCCCACCTCGAAGCGGGTCCGGTCGGCGACGCCTCGCTCCGCCGCCAGGCGCCGGGCAAGCGCGATGTTCTCGCTCGACACGTCCAGCCCGGTCGCCCACTCGGCGCCGAGCCGGATCGTCTCCGTCGCCAGGTCGCCGACGCCGCAGCCGACGTCCAGGACGCTCCGGCCCTCCAGCCCGGCTTGGCCGAGGGCCTCCAGGAGGCCCGCCGTGACCCGAGCCGCCGCACCCCTCTTGCGCGCCCGCTCGTACGAGTAGCCGGCCCAGTCGTCGAAGCAGCAGCGCTCGGGCTCGCGCGAGGGTTCGGTCACGAGGCCAGGGTAGACCCGTATCCCGCCGGGATGAAGGGTTCGTCCCCCCGACGGAGGTAGCATCCGAGCGCATGCCCGTCATCGAAGCCCTTGCCGCGCGCGAGATCTTGGACTCGCGGGGGAACCCGACCGTCGAGGTCGACGTGCTGCTCGCCGACGGCGCCTTCGGGCGTGCCGCGGTCCCATCCGGTGCCTCGACCGGCGAGCACGAGGCGCTCGAGCTGCGCGACGGCGACCCGAAGCGGTTCGGCGGCAAGGGCGTCCTGCAGGCGGTCTCCAACGTCAACGACGTGATCGCGCCGGCGCTCGCAGGGACCGACGCGTTGGACCAGCGCGAGGTGGACCGCCTGCTGCTCGAGCTCGACGGCACCGCGGACCGCTCGAACCTCGGCGCCAACGCGATCCTCGGCGTGTCGCTCGCCGCGGCGCACGCGGCGGCGGACTCGCTCGGCCTGCCCCTGTACCGGGCGCTCGGCGGTCCCAACGCCCACGTGCTCCCCGTGCCCCTCATGAACGTCATCAACGGCGGCGCGCACGCCGACAACGTGCTCGAGCTCCAGGAGTTCATGCTCGCGCCGGTGGGGGCGGCCTCGTTCTCGGAGGCGGTTCGCTGGTGCGTGGAGGTCTACCAGGCCCTCAGGTCCGAGCTGAAGACGCGGGGTCTGTCGACCGGCGTCGGCGACGAGGGCGGGTTCGCGCCCGAGCTCTCTACCGCCGCCGAGGCGCTCGAGCTGCTGGTGGGCGCGATCGCTGCGGTGGGTCTCGAGACGGGCGACGAGGTCGCGCTGGCGATGGACCCGGCGTGCTCGGAGATCTACCGCGAGGGCGCGTACCACCTCGAGGGCTCGGCGCGCTCGTCGCAGGACATGGTGGGCTACTGGCGCGGCCTGCTCGACGCGTTCCCGATCGTCTCGCTCGAGGATCCGCTCGCCGAGGACGACTGGGAGGGGTGGTCCGCCCTCACGTCCGAGCTCGGCGACCGCGTCCAGGTCGTGGGCGACGACCTGTTCGTGACCAACCCGGACCGGCTCGCCCGCGGGATCCGCGAGGGCTCGGCCACCGCGATCTTGGTGAAGGTGAACCAGATCGGCACGCTGACCGAGACGCTCGACGTGATCGAGCTCGCCGCGAGCAGCGGGTACGGACGGGTGGTGAGTCACCGTTCGGGAGAGACCGAGGACACTACGATCGCCGACTTCGCGGTCGCGACCAACGCCGGGCAGATCAAGACCGGGGCCCCCACGCGCGGCGAGCGCACCGCCAAGTACAACCGGCTGCTGCGCATCGAGGAGGAGCTCGGCGAGCAGGCCCGGTACGCGGGCGCCACGGCGATCCGGCGGGCCGGCGCGTGAGCGCCACGACCGACGTCGACCGTCCACGATCCGATCCCACCAAGCCGTCGCGCCGCCTCGAGCGCGACCTGCCACGACTCACGGGTCGCGCCGCCGCCCTGGTCGTGGTGGTCGTCTTCCTCGCGCTGATGGCGGTGGTGCCCGCGCGCCAGTTCCTCGCGCAGCGCGGCCGCATCGCCGAGCTCGAACGGCGCACCGCCGAGCTGGAGCAGAGCAACGCCGACCTCCGCTCCGAGGTCGAGCGCCTGCACGACCCCGCCGAGCTCGAGCGCCTGGCTCGGGAGTGCCTCGGGATGGTCGCGCCCGGCGAGGTAGCCTTCGTCACGCCCGGGCAGGCGCCCAGCAAGGCCTGCTGACCGCCGTCACCGGTCGGGCGGCACCCCGCGAACCGTCCTGCGAAGCGGTCGCCTTGACGCTGGAATCGGGGCGATGGGACACTGACCGCTCCGGCGATGCGCCGGAGCGGAACCGAGGAGGCGGACACTGGCAGAGCTCGAGGTCGGCGCGGTCATCGATGGGACGGTCAGCCGGATCACCCCCTACGGGGCCTTCCTGACCCTCGAGGGTGGGAAGGTCGGGCTGGTCCACATCTCGGAGATCGACCGGAACTACGTCAAAGACGTCCACGAGCATCTCCGGGAGGCCGACGTCGTCCAGGCGAAGGTCATCGCCATCAAGGAGGACGGCAAGATCGACCTGTCGATCAAGGCCCTCCAGGACCCCGCGCCCACCCGCCCACGACGCGGTGCGGACCCGGACTTCGAGTCGCGGCTGAAGAAGTTCATGCGCCAGAGCGAGGAGCGCCAGGTGGACTTCAAGCGCTCCGTCGAGCACAAGCGCAAGTAGCGTCGCCCGCCTGATGGGCGAGCTCCGCGGCAGCGACCGCGCCCTCGTGGCCGAGCAGCTCGGGCGCGAGCCGACGATCCCGTTCACGGTGGTCGCGCGCTGTCCCGGGGGCCATCCGCTCGCGATCCGGAACGCGCCGGTGGACACGGACGGCACGCCCTTCCCCACGCTGTTCTGGCTGACGTGCCCCGCCGCCGCCCGGGCGGTCTCCCGACTCGAGTCGGAGGGCTGGGTCTCGAGGCTGAACGAGCGGTTCGAGACCGACGCGACGTTCGCCGAGGCCGTGCGCCGCGCCCACGTTGCGTACGCGGCCGAGCGCGCGCGCGGCCATCCCGGCGCCGAGTCGCACGGCGGCGTCGGCGGGACCCGCACCGGGTTGAAGTGCCTCCACGCCCACTACGCGCACCACCTGGCGGGCGGGGACGACGAGGTCGGGGCGTGGGTCGCCGGGGAGGTGGAGCCGATCCATGCCGAGCGGCCGGATCGCGTGGCCGCGATCGATCAGGGCACCAACTCGACGCGGGTACTGGTGGCGGAGCCCGACGGCAGCGGAGGCTTCGCAGACCTCGCGCGCGACATGATCATCACGCGGCTCGGCCAGGGCGTGGACGAGACCGGCGCGATCTCGCCCGACGCCCTCGAGCGCACCGTGCCGGTCCTCGCGATGTTCGCGCGGCGTGCGCGAGCCCTGCACGCGACCCGGATCCGTGTCGGAGCGACGGCCGCCGTCCGCGACGCCGGTAACGGCGCCGAGCTCGAGCGCATCGTGCGCGGGCTCACGGGCTCGGCGCTCGAGGTGCTGAGCGGCGAGGCGGAGGCCGAGCTGTCCTTCCTCGGCGCGACGCGCGGCCTGGATGCGCCGGGCCCGTACCTGGTGCTCGACATCGGGGGCGGCTCGACCGAGTTCGTCCTGGGCGACGCGCGTCCGACGGTCGCGCTCTCGACGCAGTTGGGCAGCGTCCGGCTGACCGAGCGCTTCATCCGCCACGACCCGCCGGCGTCCGGCGAGCTCGAGGCCGCGCGCGCCGAGGTGCACCGGATCCTCGATGGGGTCGAGGCCGCGATCACGGCGGCCGAGGCGGCGACCTTCGTTGCCGTGTCGGGGACCGCGACCACGGTGCAGGCCGTCGCGCTCGAGCTCCCCTTCTACGACCCCGAGCGGATCCATCGGACGCGGATCGAGAGGAGCGAGGTGGAGGCGGTGACCACGCGCCTGGCGGCCATGACCACCGCCGAGCGCGCCGCCCTGCCCGTCATGGCCCCCGGCCGGGCGGACGTGATCGCGTCGGGCGCGCTCATCCTGGCGATCGTGATGGAGCGGTTCGGGGTCGACGAGGCGCTGGTATCCGAGACGGACATCCTGGACGGCCTGGTCCTCGAGATGCTGGCGGGACCTGGTGTGCCCGAGCCGCCTGGCGTTCGGTAACCTGGGCCGCCGTGGCCAAGAAGAAGACCCGCAACCGCCAGCTCGCCAAGCAGCACCAGCGCCGGCTGTCCGAGCGACAGCAGCACGAGCGCAGGCGCCGGATGACGATCATCGCCGTGGCGCTCATCATCGCGCTGCTCGGTTCGCTGGGCGTGTTCCTGGCGTTCACCGCCGGCGACGACGAGCCGCCCGCCGCGACCGGCGCTACCGGGGCCACAGGTGAGACGGGCGAGACCGGTCCCACCGGCCCGACCGGCGAGCCGGGTGCGCAGACCGGCACGGTGCAGCCCGAGCCCGGACCCGCCGAGGTCGCCTGCGGCGGCACCGAGCCCAAGGGCGCGGTGAAGCCGAAGCCGCAGTTCGCCTCGCCGGCGCAGGTCCTGGAGGAGGGCATGTCCTACGAGGCCGTGTTCCTGACCTCG